>JAIKVW010000009.1 GCA_024685315.1 Lachnospiraceae bacterium | reverse complement strand
GGAAGGAGTAAAGGGACCCTGATTGTATCATAATCAGAGTCCCTTTGTGGTCGGAGTGACTGGATTTGAACCAGCGGCCTGTCCGGCGCAAGCGCCGTTCAGGCCGTAGCGGCGGGTATTGGATGGCAAGAGGCCGCCGGTTCTGATCATTCGAGGTAATAAAACAAGAAGCAGAGAAAAGCTGCTTCCTGTTTTATGGTCCGAGTGACTGGATTTGAACCAGCGGCCTCTTGAACCCCATTCAAGCGCGCTACCATCTGCGCTACACCCGGTTATTGCCCCCAAGAGCCTGATTATATTAGCACAAAGAAATTCAAAAATCAACACAAAAATGCGGAATGCCCGAAAATGGCATTCCGCACTTTATTTACGAATTCATAAACCTTGATAGGAAGTCCTTTGTCTCGCTTCTCTGCGGGTTTTTGAAGATCCGGTCGGGGCTTCCCTGTTCGCAGATGACCCCGTCCTTCATAAAGACGACCTGGGAAGAAATGTCCCGCGCAAAAGCCATCTCGTGCGTGACCACCATCATGGTCATTCCTGAGGCAGCCAGATCCTTCATGACGGAGAGCACTTCTCCGACCATCTCGGGATCCAGGGCCGATGTCGGTTCATCGAAGAGCAGGATCTCCGGATCCATCGCAAGAGCCCTTGCGATCGCCACTCTCTGCTTCTGCCCGCCGGAGAGCTGACGCGGCTTGGCGTTTATGTAAGGGAGCATTCCGACATGCTCGAGGTACTTTCTGGCCTCGGCCTCAGCCTCTTCCCTCTTCTTTTTCAGAACCCTTATCTGGCCCGTCATACAGTTCTGAAGAACCGTCATGTTGTTGAAAAGGTTGAAGGACTGGAAAACCATTCCGACCTTGGCCCTGTACGCCGCCTCGTTGATCCTTGAAGCGGTCAGATCTTTGCCGTGATAAATTATCTGCCCCGAAGTCGGAGTCTCCAGAAAATTCGTACACCTTAAAAGCGTTGATTTTCCGGAGCCCGAAGCTCCGATTATGCTTATCACATCGCCCTTTTTGATCTCGAAATCGATGTCCCTCAAAACGACATTGCTTCCGAATGTCTTCGAGAGGTGTCTTATCTCAAGGATCGCTTCACTCATCGCTCTTCCCCGCCTTCCCTGTTGCGCTCGGCAAAATGATCGTCCGCATCGGCCGGGTATTCCACAAGGCCGCTTGTAAACGCGAGCGTATCCGTTGTCGCCAGATCGTAGTTTGCGGGACCGTCAAGTTTCTTCTCCCACCATCTGAGCAGTCTTGAGGCTGTAAGCGTCATGACCAGATAGAGTATCATCGCGATCGTCATAGCCTCGAAATACCAGTAGTAGGTACCGGCATTCTGTTTCGCGACGTAAAAGAGCTCAATTGTCCCGATAACCGAGAGGACCGAGCTGTCCTTAAGGTTGATGATCAGGTTGTTGCCTATCTGCGGGATGATGTTCCTGAGCGCCTGCGGGAATATTACATACAGCATGGTCTGGAAATGAGACATACCGATCGCCTTGGCTCCCTCCGTCTGACCTATGTCTATGGAGAGGATGCCTCCTCTGACAGTCTCCGCCATATAGGCTCCGGTGTTGATGGAGACTATGAGGAAGGCGGCGCTCCACATGGAGAGCTTAAGACTTGTATACTGCAGGGCGCCAAAATATATGAACATTGCCTGAACCATCATAGGCGTGCCCCTGAAGACCTCGACGTAGACATTCAGTACAAGTCTTATGATCTTCAGCAGAACCCTTTTATACCACGGATCCTTCGGCGAGACCGGAATGGTCTGGATTATGCCGACGAGAAAACCGATAAGGCAGCCCGCGGCAGTACCGACAACAGCTATGGCGACAGTCTTCCAGGCGCCGTTTAGGAAGGATCCGGCGTAATGCGAGGCTAGATAGGCTATCCTGCCCCAATAATCGGTGGGAAGAGAAGATGTCATCTTACTCGCCCAGAGGCTGGATCTCAATTGCCGAGTTCATGATCTCCGTGTATGCGGAGGCGTCCATCGTGGCGAGAACTTCATTGCAGAGTGAGACAAGCTCAGAATTGCCCTTCATGATCGAAATGCCGATGTTTATATCGCCCTCGTCGACAGCGAAATCGTCACCGCTTCCCGCGAAGTTCAGAAGAACGAAATCGGGATAAGCTACACAGGCAGCGAGCGCGGTGGGCTCGTCGGTCACG
>JAIKVW010000004.1 GCA_024685315.1 Lachnospiraceae bacterium | reverse complement strand
ATGTTCCAATTGGAGGTAATGGCCGGGGTAATATACTGCAGCTTAATATCTTCTTCGGACATCTGCTTCTTACTCAGAATCATGCAGTACCCCTCCTCTCACATGTGATCATTCGAGCGCATAACAATACATAGTAAATATGTCGCAAGCCCTGGAAAAACACAATTACCGACAGTTTCCAAGACGAGCAAATTCAGGGCTTTTCCCCTTCGGTTTCCCAGTGGGGATCTTTGTTTGCTCCAGGTATAAGAAGCAAAAAGGAATGTGTTCTCCGCATCAGATTCACAACGTCCAAGTAGAAGAGATTTTGCTCCGTGAATTGAAGCGTATCACGGCATACACCCGTTCTCATGAGGACGAGTTTGTGGAGCTTGTCACCAAGCAGAACGAAAAAGAACTATCCCGACTGATGCGTGACAGCAACCGGGAACTGGCCCAAGCGAAAGAGCGCATCGGCAAGCTGGACGGCATTATGCAGCATCTCTGTGAAGACAATATCGACGGCAAGATCTCGGATGAGCGTTTTGCAAGAATGTCTGCTACCTATGAAACTGAGCAGAAACAGTTGGAAGCCAGGCTAGCAGAATTGGAGTCAGCCATTGCTGCGGCGAGGGAACAGCGTTTGAATGTGGATTCTTTCCTGGGCATGGTGCGCCGATATACGGACAATACCGAACCATCTGCGGAGATCATCCGTTCCTTTGTGGAGAAGATCGAAGTACAGAAACCGGAAAAGGTACCCGGTACACGGAGGAAAAAGCAGACTCTGGTCATCTGGTGGAACTTCATCGGCGCAGTGGATATTCCCGATGAACAGGCAGAGAATAGAAAAACGGCATAGCCTACATAATCGTAAGCTATGCCGTATTCTTTTTTGCGGATCAAATGCTCCCTAATCCACAGGAACAAAAGGGAACGGTTTTTTATAAAAATCTTTGTTTATCTCAGATATAGACAACTTCTTTTCCGAGCGATACGGCATAGTTTATCGTATATTCGGTTCCTCCCGGGATGCCTTCGTAGAAAGCAAGAACGCGTGATGAGTTGTTGACCATCCACTGATCCCTGGATATATATACGAACCGGTAATACTTCTCCGAGGTATAATGGACCTCATCCGCCTCGGAAATGATCCTCAGGTAAATACTGCGCCATGCGGAGGGCCACCTGTCCGCTACGTTCCTGTAAGGAACTGCAGCTACAAGCTCAAGATCGCTTCTGCCGGAGGCTTTAATATCCAGAACCGCCTCACCCGCCCAGAGATCGACCCCTCTTGCCATCCCCGTTATGAAGCGGGTATAGCCTTCAGAAAGCGAAATCTCGATTGCCTTCCTCAGTCTTTCCCTGACCTCCTGTTCCGGGGCGCTCAGCTTGTCGGGCCTGTGCCCTGTAAAGCATAGAGTCACTTCTTCGATCTTATATACTCGTCAATAGCCTTCGCGCCGGTCTTGCCCGCGCCCATAGCCATTATGACAGTAGCTGATCCGGTTACGGCGTCTCCTCCGGCAAAGACACCCTCGCGCGCTGTCTTTCCGTTATCATCCGCTTCGATGCCGCCCTTGCGCGTAAAGGTAAGCCCTTCCGTTGTATTCCTTATGAGAGGATTCGGAGAGGTGCCGATCGCGATTATTACGGTGTCGACGTCAAGGACCCAGTTGCTGCCCTCGACAGCCACAGGTTTCCTGCGCCCCTTCTCGTCGGGCTCGCCGAGCTCCTGGCGTATAAGCTCTATACCGGTCACATGTCCGTTTTCGTCTCCGAGGATAGCGCAGGGATTGTTGAGAAGATTGAACTCTATGCCCTCAGCTTCAGCGTGCTCGACCTCCTCCTTACGGGCAGGCAGTTCGTCTCTGCCGCGGCGGTAAGTGATGTACACATGTTCTGCACCGAGCCTCTTTGCGACTCTCGCGGCGTCCATCGCGACATTGCCGGCGCCGACGACGGCCACGCGGTTGAATTTCTTTATGGGCGTGTCATAGTCTTCTCTGTATGCCTTCATGAGATTTGTGCGGGTCAGTATCTCGTTTGCGCTGTAAACGCCGAGAAGGTTCTCTCCGGGGATGTGCAGGAACTGAGGAAGCCCTGCCCCGGATCCTATGAATACCGCCTCGTATCCTTCGCTGTCGAAGAGTTCATCCACAGTTATGGATTTGCCTATTATGGCGTCAGTGACTATCTTGACACCCATCTCCTTGAGGTTGTCTATCTCAGCCGCGACTATTTCCTTAGGAAGACGGAACTGCGGGATTCCGTATACCAGAACGCCGCCTGCCTTGTGGAGGCTTTCGTATACGGTCACGTCATAGCCGAGCTTGCGCAGATCTCCTGCGCAGGTGAGTCCGGCGGGTCCGGAGCCTATGACCGCGACCTTATGGCCGTTGGATTCGGGAACCCTGATCTCTTCCTTTTCCCCCCTGCTCATATACCAGTCGGCTACAAAGCGCTCGAGTCTTCCTATTCCTACGCTCTCACCCTTGATGCCTCTTACGCATTTGCTCTCGCACTGTTTCTCCTGCGGGCAGACTCTTCCGCAGACGGCGGGGAGCGAATTCGTGCTCTTTAATATCTCGTAAGCGGCATAGAAATCGCCTTCATTTACTTTAGCTATAAACTCGGGGATCCTGACCTGCACGGGGCAGCCCTGCCGGCAGCGCGGCTCGCGGCAATTGAGGCATCTCTTTGCCTCTGCTCTCGCAAGCTCCTCGGTATAGCCGAGAGCGACCTCCTCGAAGTTGCCTGCTCTGACGACCGGATCCTGTTCAGGCATCGGATTTTTCTTTAAACTCATATCAGCCATTGCGTACACCTCCCGTCAGATTGCAGATGTGTTTGGCCGCTTCATCCTGCTCATCCTTGTAAAACGCGCTTCTCTTTATAAGCGAATCGAAATCGACCTCGTGCGCGTCAAAGTCCGGCCCGTCGACACATGCGAACTTCGTCTCTCCTCCTACTATGACCCTGCAGCCGCCGCACATTCCGGTCCCGTCAACCATGATCGGATCGAGAGAAATAATGGTCTTGATCCCGTATGGCCTTGTGACATCGGCGAGGAATTTCATCATGATATCAGGCCCGATGGCGACCACTCTGTCGAACTGGGGTTTGCCTGCGGCAATATTTGCCTCTATTTCCTGCTTAAGGAATACTGTGGTAAAGCCTTTTTCTCCGTAAGACCCGTCATCAGTGCACATGATAAGCTTATCCGAAGCGGCAGCGAGCTCTTCCTTCAGAATTACGATATCAGCGCTTCTGAAGCCCGCTATAAAGGTCACTTCAATGCCTCTTTCGTGCATCTCCCTGGCAATGGGATACGCTATCGCGCAGCCTACGCCGCCGCCGACAACGCAGACCTTCTTAAGGCCGTCCATCTCCGTGGCTTTTCCGAGCGGCCCCACAAAGTCCGCGACGCAGTCACCTTCATTCAGTGTATGAAGCATCTTTGTTGTGCGTCCCGCCGCCTGGACCATGACTGTAACAGTCCCCTTTTCGCGGTCATATCCGGCCACCGAAACAGGTACTCTCTCGCCCTGCTCATCGAGCCTGAAAATGACAAACTGGCCCGCCTGTGCATGCTTTGCCACAAGGGGGGCCTCAATTTCGAAAAGGCAGATCGTTTTCGAGTCGTTCAGGAATCTTTTTGTTACGACTTTAAACACTTTCTTATCCTTCCTTTTTGTATTTTTAGTTTTTTTGCTGTT
>JAIKVW010000043.1 GCA_024685315.1 Lachnospiraceae bacterium | reverse complement strand
CGGTCGCAGACTGCATTTGTCACGAATCCGCCTTCCATGGAAATGATCCTGGTGTTCTTGCTGTATACGGTCATGGCGCACATGCCTTTCTCGCCGTATATCCCGGGAAAATAACCGTCCGGCGTGAATCCGCAGCTCAGTGGCTCTCCGTGCTTTGCATAGTACTGCATGCAGGCAGAGCCTGTCTCCTCATTGGTCCCAAGGAGCAGGCGCACCCTCTTATTCATCGGATACCCCTCATCCATAAGTTCCTTCATTGCATAAAGAGATGCCACAGCGGCGCCCTTGTCATCGCTGACTCCGCGGCCGTATACCCGGTCGCCCTTCCTTGTTACAGTGAAAGGATCCGTGTCCCAGCCGTTTCCTGCAGGAACAATATCGAGATGGCAGACCAGGCCGATGATATCTTCGCCCTCTCCCATCTCTGCCCAGCCGCAGTAATTATCGAGGTTATGGGTCCTGAAGCCCATCTCCCCGGCCATTTCCAGCGCTTCCGCAAGAGCCTGCGCAGGGATCCTGCCAAAGGGGAATCCCTCCTCAGCCTCGCCTCTCTCGGAATTATACTGTACCAGTCTCTGCAGGGAGGCAAGCATCGCCTCCTGCCGTTTTTCATTAATACTCATATCAAGACCTCGCTGAATGTTATTGCTTTTATCTATTCTATCACATATTGAGCGCCGCGGGGGGCTATATTAACGGACTTATTTAGTTTAAACCCTTTCCTTATTTATATTGACAAAAAAGTCCCTCAAGGATATGATAGGAAAAGTAAATTTCTGGAACGCCGCGCGGCGTTCTCTTTGTACTATGACCAAATTTCACACAGGGGGATTCTCTCATGGCTGAAGAAAAAAAGAACATTATTACATACGAAGGCCTCAAGGCACGTGAGGAAGAGCTTGCGGATCTTAAGATCAACAAGCGTAAGGAAGTTGCTCAGAAGCTCAAGGAAGCACGTGCTCAGGGCGACCTTTCCGAGAATGCCGAGTATGACGCTGCCAAGGACTGGCAAAGAGATATCGAGGCTCGTATTGAGGAACTCGAGAACCTCCTAAAGAATGTTGAAGTAATCGATGACAGCGGCTCCGTCAAGGATACCGTCACCATAGGCAAGGCTGTCAAGCTTCTTGACGTAAGCTTTGACGAAGAAGTCACCTACTCTATCGTTGGCTCTGAGGAAGCTAATTCCCTGTACGGCAGGATCTCTAACGAATCCCCTCTGGGATCCGCTCTCCTCGGTTCCAGGATCGGCGAGATCGTGGTCGTTGAGACCATGGACGGTCCCGAAGAGTACAAGGTGCTTGACATCACCAGCGCAAGATAATCAGATAATCAAGGAGTAAATAAATTGGCTGCCATAACTAACGAAAACGAACAGAGCCTCATAAGGAAGGACAAGCTCCTTGCGCTTCAGTCGGAAGGAAAGGATCCCTTTGTCATCACAAAATATGACGTAACCCATCACAGCACGGACATCAAGGCGGATTTCGAAGCCCTCGAGGGCAAGGACGTCTCCATCGCCGGACGTATGATGAGCAAGCGAGTCATGGGCAAGGCCTCCTTCTGCAACGTTCTTGACCGCCGCGGGGATATCCAGTGCTACGTCGCAAGGGACGAGATCGGGACCGAATCCTATCAGGAATTCAAGAAAATGGATATCGGAGATATCATCGGGGTCAAGGGCTTCGTTTTCAGGACCAAGACCGGAGAGATCTCCGTCCATGTGAAGGAGCTCACCCTGCTCTCCAAGAGCCTGCGCCCCTTCCCTGAAAAGTTCCACGGAATGACGAACACCGACCTCAGATACCGTCAGAGATATCTGGATCTCATAATGAATACCGACGTCAGGGATACATTTGAGAAGCGCTCCGCGATCATCCGCGAGATCCGCCGTTTCCTTGACGAGCGCGATTTCATGGAGGTCGAGACCCCCATGCTCGTTCCTAACGCCGGCGGCGCCGCGGCAAGGCCTTTCGAGACCCACTACAACGCCCTTGACGAGGATATCAAGCTCAGGATCTCCCTCGAGCTCTACTTAAAGCGCCTTATCGTAGGCGGATTCGAGAGAGTTTACGAGATCGGCCGCGTCTTCAGAAATGAAGGCGTAGACACCAGGCACAACCCCGAATTCACGCTCATGGAGCTCTACCAGGCCTACACCGACTACAACGGCATGATGGAGCTCACCGAATCCCTCTTCAAGCATCTTGCTGAGAAGGTCTGCGGCACTACCCTCATCAAGTACGGAGACAATGAGATAGACCTCGGAAAGCCTTTCGCAAGGAAGACAATGATCGAGGCCATCAAGGAATTCTCCGGCGTAGATTTCGACAAGGTCACTTCCGAAGAGGAAGCCAAGGCTGTCGCCAAAGAGCGCGGACTTGAATTTGAAGACCGCCATAAATGGGGCGACATCGTAAATATGTTCTTCGACGAGTACTGCGAAGAAAAGATGATCCAGCCCACATTTATCATAGACCACCCGGTCGACGTATCTCCGCTCACCAAAAAGAAGCCCGGCGATCCCAGGCTGGTCGAGCGTTTTGAGCTCTACATCAACGGCTGGGAAATGTGCAACGCCTACTCCGAGCTTAACGACCCGATCGACCAGAGGGAACGCTTCAAGGCCCAGGACGCTGCTGCCGCTGCAGGCGACGAGGAAGCGAACCATACCGACGAGGATTTCCTTAACGCTATGGAACTTGGAATGCCTCCTACCGGAGGTATCGGCTACGGTATCGACAGACTTACGATGCTGCTGACCGGCTCGCCAGCGATCAGGGACGTGATACTCTTCCCGACCATGAAGAGCCTCAAGACCGGCAGTGAACAGGCTTCCTCAGAGGAGACCGATTCCGAAACAGCTCCGGCTGTAAACGTGAACGACCCTTCGATGCCTATCTTCGATTCCGCAAAGCCCGATCCTGCTGCCCTCACTATTGAGCCGCTTTTTGCTGATTTCGTCGATTTCGAGACCTTCAGCAAGAGCGATTTCCGCGCAGTTAAGGTCAAGGACTGCATCGCGGTCCCGAAGAGCAAGAAGCTTCTCCAGTTCACACTGGATGACGGAAGCGGCACAGACCGCACCATCCTCTCCGGCATTCACGCTTATTATGAGCCTGAAGAGCTGATCGGAAAGACCTGCATCGCGATCACAAACCTTCCTCCGAGGAAGATGATGGGAATTGATTCCTGCGGCATGCTGATCAGCGCCGTTCATAACGAGGGCGAAGAAGAAAAACTTCATCTTCTGATGGTGGATCCGAGCATTCCGGCAGGCGCGAAGCTGTACTGATAATGCGCCAAAGCGGCTGTAAGCCGCTGCAAGAAAACAAAATCACACTTTTTACCAAGAGCTCCGATTTATTTTCGGAGCTCTTTCTGATTCTGCAGATATGCGCCGCTGGCATGGAAAAGATGATTGCGGTATAATTAAAGCAGCAAATACCGAATTATTGAGCGATCATATTGCTGTATTGTCTGAGATCAGATTCATTTGCCTTGCGATGACGGATGCGTATATCGATGCTCATTTAGATGATATACGGGATCATGGTTCGGATATTGAAAACAGATTAGAGATAACTTCCAGTGTGCCGGAATGAAAGATGTGCTGCTCATGATTCTGTTTTTATTGGCCTGTGCTGCAAGCTTTGTTCCTTCGGTTTCCCTATTCCTGTGGCTTCGGAACCGCCAGAAAAAGGAAGATGCGTATAGAAGGCTCTGCGGACAAACGCTGTGCCGGGGCTTTTCATGTGTGCTGCCGGTCCTTCTGCTTTCCGGAGGCAGCTATATCATTCTCCGGCTGACAGGGCTACAGAATGGAAATCCGCTCTTGTACCAGGTGCTGTATACTTTTATCGTTGTGGCTCTGATGGAAGAAGCCGCAAAGTACCGGGCTTTCCGGAGCGTACTGAAAAAGACGGATTATGCCTGTTCATGGCTGGATACGGCGGTATTGATGACGATTACAGGCCTTGGCTTCGGTATGCTGGAGAGCGTAATCTACGCGATTGGTGCCAGCGTGCCGGTCGTGCTGGTCCGGGGTATCTGTGTCCCCCACGCAGGATATGGTTTCCTGACTGGTTATTTCTACGGAAAAGGCAGTAAATCCGATAAGCCGCTCATAAAGCGGCTGGGCTTTCTGCTCTCATGGCTGATCCATGGCCTCTACGATTTTTCGCTGAGCGAGGAGTTTCTTGCAATCAATGATGATCTTGCGTTCGTCGCCCTCCTTTTAGCAGTGCTTGACATCGTGCTGGTGTTCCTCCTGATCAGGTTTGTACGAAAGGCAAAAAAGCAAGCGCTCTATACGGAACCGCTGCCGGAAGCAATCGATAAAATCGCTAAAAATATAAGTTAAGCGTTAGAAAGGATCATAGTCATGATTTCATTGAAAGGACCTGGAATTAAAATCTTTGCTGCGGTGATAGCTGTTATTGCGCTGGCATTCGGGATCTATTCGACGTTTATACAGTCGGCGGGTTATGTGAAGACAACAGCAACTATCATATCCATTGAAAAGGATCCTGAATCCGGTTCCAATGATGATTCTTATATCGTCACAGCCAGGTACACGGCTGACGGCAAAGAATATACGAATGTACTGGATTCCTACAGTCCTTCATATAAAGAAGGCGGGACGGTTGTAGTCCGCTATGATCCCGCTGATCCGAACAGAATCACATCCGGATACGGTATCGGCATCTACGCTATGGTGGTCGGCGCAGTGATCCTGCTGGCGATCATCTTCCTGACAGCCAGGCAGAAAAAGTCCGTCAGTAAACTTTTGGAAAGCCAGGGAGAAATCCATTATCTTCCCTCTGAGAGGGGCAAAGAACGGGAGCTGTACTTTATCACCGATCTCGGAACGCCTAAATTTGGCCATCGCATAGAGGACAAATACCGCAGGGTGCTTTATGAAGCCAGGATGACAAAGTTCACTCTCCTTTCAGCATACGAGTTTGACTTTATTGATCATGAGAAAAGCCGGACAACACATCACCTGATCGGTCACACCGAGGAGACGGACTGGAACTCCATCCTGATCGACAATCATAGCACATTTACGCTGGACGGAATGGATGTGTGGAAACATTTGCGGTCCATAGGAGTCACCATCGACTCGCGCTTTGGCAAAGCGGAAGGGATTATGCCCAGCTACGATATCAGGAAAGACGGCGAACATCTGGCCTATGCGGAGAATACCAGTCACTTCGTCCACGAAGAAGATGCCGAACAGCATAAAGTCGCGAGCAAGATCCCGAACCCCATGTTCTTCCGTGTCTTTACCGATGAAAAGAATCTTGACCTGCTGTTTATGATATTGGTGGCCATAGCCCGCAGCGGAGCAACTGATGAGCGCGGAGGAAACCGCCGCATGCTGTTCAACACTGTCAAAGGTAAGTGACCGGATGCAGCGCGGAATAATATCGGCATGCTGTGAGCGGTGCAGCTGCAGAATTAATAAGGAGTTATAAAAAATTATGTTTAGAGAAATGCTTCGGAAGAAACAGCAGTTGCCTGATGAAGAGTGCATCGGGATCCTGAAGACCCAGCTGCGCGGCGTCCTCTCAGTTATAGGCGACGACGGCTACCCCTACGGCATGCCCATCAACCACTACTACTGCGAAGAAGACGGGAAGCTCTATTTCCACGGCGGGAAAAAGGGCCATAAGATCGATGCAATTAAGCTCGACAACAAGGCCTCCTTCTGCGTCTATGACGAAGGCTTCCGCAGGGAGGGAGAATGGGCGCTGAACATTAGATCCGTGATAGTTTTCGGGCGCATCGAATTCATTGATGACCAGGAAAAGGTATACCGGATCTCCGGGGAACTAAGCCGTAAATTCACGGACGACGATGAATATATCCGGCACGAGATCGAACGCTCCGGCCCAGGAACGCTTATGTTCGCCCTCGTGCCCGAACACATTACCGGAAAACTTGTTAAGGAAGCATAATATCGAGATTATTCACCGGGCATCGAATAACTGCTGCCAGGCCATGAAATCTAAAAGGAGAATATCTGACATGCGTTCTTTACGTAAGGCCATCTGCCTTGCCATCATCACTGTCCTTGCTTGCGGGGTATTCGGAGGCTGCTCGCGAAGCAGCTCAAGCTCAAGCTCCACGCCAGGCGAACAGACCGAAAAAGAGCTGCCAAAACCGGAGATCACAGGCGGGGCCAGGGGCGAATTCGGCATTGATAAGAACATAAATGAAGCGACTATCGACGAGTATCTGGGAAGAGGGGACGCCGTTTACAGAGACATGCGTATGCTGGAGGACCCTGCCGAGTATGAAAACATCGGAGGCGACAGGTATCTTTCCGGATATGTTGACGGTTTCGAGGTCGTTCCTTTGCCGTATATCATCCCGGTATACAATCTGCCGGGAGCGGTTGGTGAAACGTACACCGGGGACACGCTGTTCAGCGGGAACAGCGGGTGGATGTTTACGCCGAATTTTGAAGAGTCAATGTCTATCATAGAGGAACTGTTCCCTAAGGACAAGGTTATCTTCCTGATGTGCGGAGGCGGCGGATACGCGGGCATGATGAAGACCTTCCTGATCTCCATGGGATGGGATCCGGACATGGTCTATAACGTTGGCGGCTACTGGTTCTACGACGGAGATCACAATGTTGAAATAAAGAAGGAAGAGAACGGCCAGGTGAGCTATGACTTCGAAAACGTTCACTATCACGATATAGATTTCAGCAAACTTACGCCCATTCCTGAAAGCGAAGATGTTGAGGAAGTCAGTGTCACCGGGATCTGGCTGAATACTAATAGGACAGAGCTTGAGGAAGACATGTCCTTCCAGCTGAGTGCCATCGTTCTGCCGAACGAGGCGTCAAATAAAATGACTGAATGGACAAGCAGCGATCCTGCAATAGCATACATTGACGACTCGGGCCTCCTTAGGGGAATGGGCCCTGGGACTGCCACCATAAGCGTGAAGACGGATGACGGCGGGTTCACCGCTTCCTGCGAAGTGACAGTTGCCGCGAAGGAATCAACGGAACATCTGAAGCTTGACGACGTCTCGGAAGAGGCCGAAGCCTTCAAAGCATCCGATCCCAACGCCATTATGCATGAACTTGACTGGATTGATGAAGATCCGGAAAGGGCTGTCAGGGAAGGTTACTACGAAACTGACGGCGTAGGATATATGGTTACCGATCTCTGGAGAGAAGCATACGAAAAGGATCTTCAGCGCGCGGAGGAAGCCGCAGCTGCCAGGACGGAGATCCTGAACAGCCTTGCAGACGGGGGAAAATCGTTCATCCTTCTGATCTATACCAATAACTGTGAAATCCGGGAATACCAGGCTGCGGAAGGCGCAGTCAAGATCCTTGAAGAGGCCGGGATACCGTATTTTTATACGAACGACATCGTTTCGGAGTATGACAGGTCTCTTTACAATTCGCATATAGACTATAACAAAGCTGTTGCGTCGTCAGTCGTGATCATGAAAGACGGACAGATCTATGCCGGACTTGATCCGGACGCGTATTCGCTCAAAAACGACGAGGATCTAAGGAACTGGCTGGAAAAGTATATAGATCTTGATAAATAAAAACAGGAGCTGCAGAAATGGCTTATACTGCAATAAACAAGATGCGCATCGTAAACCGGACACTGTTTGGGGAGGATGCCGGCCCGGCACAGCCTGAAGCGCATTACGATACCAATGATCAGGGTCTTAAAGCGATGGCTCTTCGCTTTCTGCACAGCAGATGCGAAGGGCTCGGTTTTGACGCGGAAACGGAAGCCGCAGAAAAGGAAAGCGGCGAATATAAAGGCACCAGCCTTCTGCCCGGCCAGATCCCCTTCAATATGCAGATGGATATCAACCGCCTCTGCCTTGAGCGGGAACTTGAAAAGTTCATTGATTCCGGCGTGGCTGAAGATGCATACACTATCTATTATTGTTATCTCGAAATGTTCTTCGGGCATTACGGAAAATCCAAAAAGATGGTGGAACTGCTCTCGGAATTTGAATCCAACGGGAGCTCGCTTCTCATGAAGCACCGCGACCACTACTCCCATTCTGTCTATGTATTTGCCCTGGGACTTGCCATCTATGAATCCAATGCCGAATACCGCGCGGTCTTCAAAAAGTTCTACGGTTTTGGCACAGACGAAGCGGATCAGGAGGCCGATTCTGCTGCTGCCCGCTGTTTCCTGGAATACTGGGGCCTTAGCTCTCTCTTCCACGATATCGGGTATCCCTTTGAACTGCCTTTTGAGCAGGTACTCTCCTACTTCGAGGTCGAAGGCCGGAAGCGCGGTAAAGGCAGCCTCTTCATCGCCTACCACGATATCGACGCGTTCACCAGGCTGGGCGATGAGGCGAAGGCAAAGTTCGAAGAGCTCTACGGCCGAAGCTTCGATACGACATACGAGCTCCTGGCCTATGATATTACACAAAAGCTCGGCGAAACTTACGGTTTTACCGAGGAGTACATGAGAAAAAAACTCTATGATAAGCCGCTCGCGCCGGATTCTTTCGGCTATTTCATGGATCATGCCTGGTTCAGCGCGGCAAGGCTCTACCGGGAACTTGAGAATTCCCTTGGCGCAGAGAATCTGAACCGGATGCACGTGGATGCTCTGTCCGCTATCCAGCTGCACAATAATCTCTTTAAATTCGATATTTCATTCTACAAGGACAAGGAGCGCCATAAGGAGCCGCTCCGGATGGAAATTCACCCCCTGGCCTACATGCTGATGCTCTGCGACGAGCTGCAGTGCTGGGACCGCACGGCCTACGGACGGAACTCCCGGAAAGAGCTGCACCCTATGGCTGCGGAATTTGATTTTTCTAATAACGCGGTCCATGCCGTTTATTATTACGATAAGGAAGAGCAGGAAAAGATCGACGCTTTTAAAGCGGAGTACCGCCGCTGGGAAGACAACGGAGAGCGGGGAGATGCGCCGCGCCTCAAAGCTTACAGCGATATGGCGGAAAAAGAGCAGAGTTTCGTATCCGATATCAGGAAAATCGTGGATACCTCTGCTGTCCCGCTGACCGTCGTCCCGAACACGAAAGCAGCCGACAGGAAGAGCAAGCACACCTACCTTTCCGCCAGCAATTTCCTGCATTTGTATGATTTTGCGGTCGCGCTGAATGCCCGATACTCCTACCAGGGCAGCGAAAAGGAAGCCGCATCCCGGGAGCTGGAAAAGGAATTCGAGGCTCTTTCGCTGGAATACCAGCTCTCCAACATCAATCAGGCAAAGAGCTTCTCAAAATACCTGGACGCGCTTGGCTGTCTCTACACTGACAAGCCGGTGGATCTGGAAATGATCACCGCTTTCACGGAGGATCAGGTAAAGGTCTTTGCTCCTCTGGAGCATGAGCGCTGGATCCGGGAGCATATCAGCATGGGCTGGACAAGCAGCGATCTTTATGAGGCCGCGCCTCTTCCGGAAGAAATGCTCAGCCGTTACGGAAACGAAAAGGCCGCAAGGAAGGCTCTTCGCGAACAGCTCCGCATGCACAAGCTCGCGATGGACGGGAACCCTTCGGAAGCTGAAATATTCTCACACTACGCTGCTCTCCCGTACGAGGAGAAGACAAAGGATTTCGAGCCTTTCAACAGTATGCTGAAACTTATCAAGAAGTTCGACGGACTTCGGATCTACAAACTCGATTAGATGAGGACAAAAAAATGATCAAAATATACGGAATGCCCACCTGCCCTTACTGCGATTTTATTTTTGAGCAGATCAAGGGGCGCGAAAACGAATTTAAATACATCAATATCGGCGAGAACATCCGCAACATGAGCGCGTTTACCAGGCTCCGCGATAAAAGCCCGGTTTTCGATCACTGCAAGGAGATCGGCGACGTAGGCGTCCCTGCTTTTGTATTTGAGGACGGCAGGATATCGATAGACCCTGCAGACGCAGGACTGATTGAATATGATCCGGCTTAAATACGGAAACACGAATACCTTCCTGATACAGGGCAGTATCGGCTCTCTGCTGGTCGATACCGACTATGCGGGGACTTTCCGCATGTTCTGCATGGTCCTGAAGGAAAACGGCCTTCAGATAAAGGATATCAGCTATGTGCTTGCGACTCATTACCACCCTGACCATATCGGACTTGTCAGCGAGCTTGCAGAAA
>JAIKVW010000037.1 GCA_024685315.1 Lachnospiraceae bacterium | reverse complement strand
CTTCATCGGATGACCCCGATGGAATATCATGCAGCATTTGCAGTAGCAGCATAAAGAACACCGCCAGCTGATTCATTCCTCAACTGACGGTATTCAATCACTTATTATTTTTCACTGTCCCCTTGACGGGTAGCACACCATCTCCCGGGGGAGCATTCTCGTGCTTTCTGTTAATCCCTGGCCTTAGTTTTCAGGCACGAAATTATCGGATGCGAGGTCCAGAGCGTTCTGCGATCCGAGGATCGGGGTCGTGCCTTCCTCATCTTCATCGGTATCTTCACTGAAATCGATACCGCTCCTGAATTCGAAGTTGATGTATGTCTCGCCTCCGTCATTTGCAGGCAGGAAGTCAAAAGCAACTCCCAGACCCTTTTCCTCGTTGGTATAGCAGTTGTTCTTATTTGACGACATAGCCGACGCAGGTACACGCATGAAATCGTCTTCATCGAGGCGTTCAGCGTATTCATCCAGGAATGCATCAGCCTCTTCGGAAGTATCAAATGTCAAGCTCACAGTGATAGCGGAAGCGTAGTTCTTTCCGTACATGGTCTTCAGGAATTTCCTGTGGTCTCTGCCGCCGGTATAAGCGGAAAGATCCATCTCGGGGAAGCCGACTCCGGAAATCTGCGCTTCAGCCTCAGCTTCGCTAAGGAGCTTTTCGGCCTTGTAGAGCAGTATCACGGTCTCGTCATCCTGGAGATGATACCTGAATGTCACGCCTTCATTCCCGGACTGGTAATAATAGTCATCAGCCTCATTATACTCGAATCCCTGGCTTGTCAGCTCTTCGGCATAGGAATCCAGATATTCGACGGCCTTATCGTAATCGCTGTAATTTGCGTAGACATAGAGCACCGTCTCATAATCATAGAAATACAGCCAGGATTCGCTATTCTCGTTCTTTGTGTCCACAGCATCGAGATCTGTCAGGGCTTCGCCTGCGGGAAGCTCAGGATATCCCTTAGAGCTTATAAATGTATTGATCTCGTCTGCTCCTGTATAAGTCGGGTAATCATAATGCTTGGATGCCGTCAGATCCATTCCTGAGTTATTTTCTAGCTCGATCATTGCATAGCAGTCGGTTTCCGGGCGGATAAGCTTTAAGTAGACGGTCGAATCATCGATGACAGCCTCTTCGTAGCCGTTCTGCTTTAAAACCTCTGCGTAAGCCTGCAGATCCTCTTCGGTCGCGTGCGCGTCGCGTATATAGACCTTGTCATCATATACGAAGTTCTCATAATCGACGCTTAAGGCGTAGCTTGCGAACGAAGGGAAGGGGATCGCATCCTCACCGTACCCGGGAAGGAATACGGAATCAAATACGAACAGATCCTCATCGCCCCATTCTGTGAGAGCCTCGGGGTATTCAGGAGCCTGCATCCAGCTCACGGCGCGCTCGTCAGTCCCGGCATCACCAAAGGTGATCACCGCATCGAGATCGTCGAAATAGTAGCGGGCTACTTCATCGTCATCAAACTCTGCCTGGATATGAGCCACGGTAGGATCTTCCTGGTCCAGGATCAGATATACCTCATGCATGTAATTCAGCGATAATTCGCCGTAGCCCGCGAAAGTCCTTACCTGGTTCTTGACGTTCTCGTCATTGGAGATGAACTTAAGCGGATTCTCCATGTCATTGTAGAAGAGGTTGAAAATATTGCCCTGGGAGACTTCCTCGGCCATCCAGTAATTTGGCAGCCGGCTCTCTGCTGCATCGAGGGCTCTGCCTTCGGTCAGGTAGGAAACGTCACTGACCGCATCGCCTTCGAGAAGGCCCTGGAAAACCTCGCCGTTAACGCTCATTACCGCAAAATCAGAGTAGGTCTCGTCGTCTTCATAGTCGAAGTACACCAGGTCCCCGGATGATACGACTGTCTTCATATAACCGTCCACGCTCATTACGTAGTTGCCTTCCTCCAGCTTACTGAGGAAATTGTTGATCGCGCGTTCGGATATTTCTGCCTTCTCGGCAGCAGACATTTCTGTTTCTGCAGCGGTTTCCGTGGCTGCGCTTTCAGACTCGGTTTCGGGCTGTGCCTGTGATGAACTGCTGCTCTGACTGCAGCCGCTGATCAGGACGGCACTTGCAGCAAAAGCTGCGAGCGTCATTTTAAATAATCCGTTTTTCATATGCTTTTTCATACTCCCTCCATATATTTAAGATGTCGGTGTTTATGACACATATTATCTCCGCAGAAATCCGCAGAGACCGGTATATTAACACAAAAATTATAGCACGCGCAGGTGCATATGCATATCTAAAAACCTTTTGAAAATCCGGACCATTTAGATCCTGCCTGGTTTCCAGCCATCCGCGAAGGCCCTGCCAAGTTCATTTTTCAGCGCATAGGAGATCCACCGTTCCGGATAACTGCCAAGCTTAAGAGGCACGCTGTATTCCTGATAGGCTTTCTGGTAATTCAGGCTTTTTACTGCCAGGATGCCTTCGTAACGGCCGGAGATGATGCTTTCCCAGAGCATTCCCCAGCTTGAATGGTAAGGGGGCTCCGGGATAGTGGGATAGACCAGCCTCAGTTTGGCGGTCATTACCTTCTTGAAAGCTTCTTTGTCGCCGCTCTCCGCAAGGCTTTCCCATTCTGCCTCCTCTTCGGGAGAAGGCAGCGGAGCATCCGATTTCGCGTCCGCGATCACGCTGCTGATAATGTCAATAGCGGTCTCTGTTTCTTCGTCTGTAAAACGTGTTCCCATCTGCAGTTTTCTCCTGTTTCACCAAGATCATGATCCGAAGAGCCCAAGCGCATTTCCCAGGAGGATCGCCAGAATGACGGGTGATACAAAGCGGATCATGATAATGTATAGGCTCCGGCGTCCGAAGCGCTCACCGTTCTTTGTAGCTTCATCCTCCACGATACCGTGGCCCGCAGCCCATCCGATCAGGAGGCAGGTCCCAATAGCAACGACCGGCATGAGGATATTGTTGCTCGCGTAATCCATGATGTCCAGGATCTGCGCGTCGTTGCCGTTAGGAAGCTTCACATTGAAATAGAGCAGATTATATCCGAGGCATACGATCACCGCGATCACAACGGCAATGAAGGTCTCCGTAATGGTAGCCTTCTTGCGGCTCATGCCGAAGTGGTCCATTATGCTGGATACGACGGCTTCCTCGATGGAGATCGAGCTCGTGAGAGCTGCCATGAATACCATGAGGAAGAACGCCGCGCCTACTATCATGCCCACATTTCCCATCTGGGCAAATACCTTTGGAAGCGCGATAAACATAAGGCCGGGACCGGAAGTCATGCCTTCGGGGCCCATGAACACGATGACCGCGGGAATGATCATTATTGCCGCGAGGAAAGCGACCATCGTATCGAAGATCTCAATCTGGTTTACGGATTTCAGCAGGTTAGTGTCATCCTTAAGGTAGGAACCGTAGGCGACCATTATGCCCATTGCGACGCTGATGCTGTAGAACAGCTGGCCCATCGCGTCCATCGCGACCATCAGGATATCCTTAAGCGTCATTCCGCTGATATCCGGGATGAAAAGCATCTTGAGCCCGCTGAGGCCCGTGACGTCTCCCTGGCGCAGCGTCAATGAGAAAATGGCAATTCCCGCGATCATGACGAACAGTATCGGCATAAGGATCTTCGAGATCCTTTCAATGCCCTTGTTTACGCCCTGGTAGATCACGACGCCTGTCAGGAGCGTAAAGATGGCTGCCAGAATGATGGGCTCATACTGGCTGGTGATAAATCCTGTGAAAAAGCCGTCCTCCGCTGCAGCCGTGCCGTTTCCGGTGATGAAGACCAGGGCATATTTCAGGACCCAGCCCCCGATCGCGCAGTAGTAGGGCATGATAATGAACGGTACAATGCTGGCAAATATTCCGACCCAGCGGAATTTCGGGTGGATGATCCCGTAAGCGGTCAGAGGACTCTGCCGGGTCTTTCTCCCGATAGCTATCTCTGACACAAGCATTGAAAAACCGAAGGTCAATGTGAGGACCAGGTATATCAGAAGGAAAAGGCCGCCGCCGTCCCTGGCGGCAAGATAAGGGAATCTCCAGATGTTTCCGAGACCTACCGCGCTCCCCGCGGCTGCCAGGACGAAGCCCATGGAGCCGGAGAAAGAATTCCTTCTGTTCATGAAAGTACCTCTCTGTTTAATCTGTCCTCGATCCGGTTCAGCGTCCGGAAGAACCGCCAGGTGGCTATCATCGGCCCGCAGCAAAAGCAGCCCAGCAGATTCCACCAGAACATGTGGCGCCAGGAGGTATGAGGGCCTTCAATTCCCATCTCAACGGCTTTGGATTTAAGTTCCTCAGCGATCCCTGCCATCCATACAAGCGTGTAGATGAATGCGGTAGGGATGCCGAGCAGGTAAGCCTTCCAGTAAGGCATCACCTGATGGCCCAGTACCTCTTCCAATTCGTCCTGCAGGCCTCCGAAAGGCATGTAGAAGAGGAAGAAAAGCCCGGCTGTAAAGAAATCTATGAAGCCCAGCCAGAAGCCGGGACGGTTGGTATGTTTAAATCTCATTTAAATAACTCCGGCCTTGATCATTTATCCAAGCAGCTTTTCCGGCGCATGTGCATAGAATATCCTTTTCGGGCGGAAGGAGAGCAGCTGCTTCCAGTCCTTCTCGAGAGGGGCGTTGTTTTCATACGCCTCCAGGTATTCAAGCTGCTCCAGATCACCGACAAAACAGTCTCCGGCGTCAAGGATCAGGGAAACACTGTCAGGGCTGTGGCTCGGAGTGTGGATGATCTCGCCTGAGATCCCGAGACCGGCCAGGAAGGCCCTGCTGTCTGCGCAGGAAATGATTCTTGAACTGGTCTCGTCTATCGGTCTGCAGGGTATCCCGTCACGCGCGAATATCCGGTCTGAGAAGTGGATATAGTCCCTTTGGACATCGGCCAGAAGGAGCCTGACGCCGCTTTCTGCAAGCTCGCTGACAAGTCCGATATGGTCAGGGTGGTAATGAGTCGCAAGCACATAGCTGATATCCTTTATCTGAAGGCCGTTTTCCTTCAGGACCATGCAGAACATGCGGAAAGTCCCCGCATAGTCGGTATCGA
>JAIKVW010000027.1 GCA_024685315.1 Lachnospiraceae bacterium | reverse complement strand
TCCTGGCTGCCGGTCTGTATGGCATATATCGCTTCATACTTCATTCTTGTGCTTGCATAAAGATGTGCAGGGATTTTTTTAGTATTTCGACTTTCTCCTGTTCATTCAACAGCTCTTTCCTTAGACGGCGGTTCTCTTTCTGAAAGCCTCCCGGCGCTCACAACTCCCTCTCGTATTTTGACGGAATATGTTATATAATATTTTATCATTATTCCTTGGAATTATCACCTGCATCTGCAGGACGGAGAATCAGATATGCTCAGGCTTATATGTCTTGTACTTTTTATAATATTTGCGGGGATTGTCGCGACCCCGTTCCTGATAGTTGAATATTTCATAGGAAAGAAGGACCCGGAAAAGCGGGCGAGGCACACCTACGCCTTTGCCACTAAGGGTCTCGTCCTGATGCAGAAAGTCGTCGGAATCCGCCTCACTGTCATCGGCCGGGAGAACATTCCCACTGACGAAGCTGTAATGTACGTCTCCAATCACCGCAGCTTCTTTGACGCGGTATCGCTGCTGCCGCTTACCTATCCGGTTACCGCCTTCATCGCGAAGTCAGAGATGACCAATATCCCCTACCTAAGCACCCTTATGAAAAATATCGGCTGCAAGTTCCTTGACCGCGATAATCTGCGCGAGGGAATGAAGACCATCCTCGAGACCATTGAGATGGTCAAGGACGGAAGGTCGGTCATCATCTTCCCCGAAGGGACCAGGACGGACGGCGACAGCCTGCTGGAATTCAAGCAGGGAAGCTTCAAGATCGCGGAGAGGTCAGGCTGCCCGGTCGTCCCTGTAGCGATCTCCAATACCGATAATGTCTTTGAGACCCACAAGCCCTGGATCAAATCGCAGAAGGTCGTGATCGAGTTCGGACAGCCGGTCTTCCTGAAAGACCTTCCTCTCGAGACCCGCAAGACAAGCGGTGAATATTTCCAGAAAATAGTCGCCGGAATGCTTGCAAAGAACCACGATCTCGCGGAGTAAAATTTCCTATTCCCTTTTATGTTAAAAGATGATAGAATTAATAAGTCTGCGAAACCCTTTGTGGAAAATCGCAGGGAGAAGGAGGAGTTAGCTTGAATACCCCTACGATCGTAATGCTGATCATTTTAGCCGCTCTTATCGCTGCTCTGATCATTATATATAGACAGGGACGGCGCAAAATGCGTGAATATGACGAGATGAAGGAAAGGATCGATGCTGCGGCACAGCCTGCAACCATCCTCGTTATCGATAAGAAGCGCATGAGGATCAGGGACGCGGGATTTTCCAAGTTCGTAATGGAAAATATCCCGGAGCGTACTCTTAGATCAAAGGCCTTCATCATCAAGGCGAAGGTCGGACCGAAGATCAGCCCCTTCATGTGCGAGAAGGAGATTTTTGAAAAGACCCCTCTCAACCAGTCCATCAAGGCTATGATAAGCGGACTCTATATAGTAGATGTCAAGGCCATCAGGGGACCGGCGCTGGTAGCGCCTCCGAAGACATCCCGCTGGGAGAGAATAAAGGACAGAATAATAGGCAAGTGATAACTCACTTGCCTATTATTCTTTTGCTTTCAGCGTTTTTTAATGCTTTTTCGAGAAGGAGCTCCTTTCTGTTAAGTGAGGGGTCTTCGATGATCTCTTCCAGGAGCTCTTTAAGTATCTCTCCTGTCACGGGTCCCGGCCCTATCCCGGAAGAGATCAGATCGTTCCCGTTAAGCGCGAGGCCTTTCAGGTTCACGCACTGCCCTTCTTCGGTCACTTTCCGGTATATCTCACCTATACTGTCCAATCTGAGCGTTTCCGTCTCATTTCCGGCGGCAGCGGCGGCACTCTTCTGCAGGGATATGAGCTCGTCAAGGATGTCCGTACCCGCGATATATGCGGCCCTTCTGACCCCGGCTTCGCTCTCTTCAATTTCATGCCCTTGAAGCCGGATAAGCCTTACTACATGCTCCCTGGTATGATTGTCGGACTTAAGCCTTTTAAGGATGTCGTCCGCGGCAGATGCGCTTTCAGCTGGACTTTCCCCGAAATTCCTCATCAGGACCGCAAGCCGCAGCACAGCATTCGCCGGTGCAAAGCCAAGCTCGAGCGGAGGCAGGAAAGCCTCGCCTTTTTCCATGGCCCTTTCATAGCTCCGGTCAAATTCAGGCAGGATCCTTGCGGTGAGCCCAAGATCCATCGCGGTCATTATCCTTGCGGGATCTGGCGAGACCAAGGTCTTCACGAGCTCCTCCCGGATCCTCTCCGCGCTGACGTATTCTATGCGGTCTGCGAGCTGCCTCGCCGCTTCTGCGGTCGCACCGTCAATATCGAAACCAAGCTGGGCCGCGAAGCGGACCGCCCTCATCATCCTGAGAGCGTCCTCCGTGAACCTTTCCAGCGGGTCTCCGACGCATTTCACAAGACGGCGCGAAATGTCTCCCGCGCCGTCAAATTCATCGATTATTCCCTGGTCGGGGTGATATGACATTGCGTTAATGGTGAAGTCACGCCGCTTCAGGTCCTCCGTCAGATCTCCGGTAAAGCTCACTCTGTCCGGATGGCGCCCGTCGGAATAATTGCCGTCCACCCGGTAGGTCGTGACCTCATAGGACTCTTTTCCCATGAGCACGGTGACCGTGCCGTGGCGGATCCCGGTGTCGACCGTCCTGCGGAACAGTTTTTTGACTTCACCCGGATCTGCGGATGTGGTTATATCCCAGTCTTTGGGCGTGATCCCCAGCAGGCTGTCCCGGACGCATCCGCCTACGATGTAGGCTTCATGACCGGCCGCGTTCAGCCGTTCCAGTATTTTCTCCGCCCCTTGGGGGATATTAATTAGGAACTTATTTTCCTGGCTCACTTCTTCCTGGTCCTGTTTCTCTTTATCTTTGCCTTCTCGAGGTCCTCCGCCTTCTTGTGAACGGCCTCTATCATCACATTCTCCTGGGCAAGGATATGTTCCTGCATGATCTCCAGCGCACCCGCGGTATCACGCTTCTTGACGCACTCCTGGATCTTCTTGTGCTCTTCTATCAGTCTGTCGTGATAGTCGGCGTCCTTCAGATATTCAAGCCTGTAGCGGTACATCTGCTCGCGCAGGTTGCTGAGCACCTGGGTGAGGCGGTCATTACGTGTAGCAAAATATAAAATATCGTGGAACATCTCATCCTTCTCAACGATCTCGCTGATATCGCTCCTCTTGGATTTGATGACTCTCTCAAAAGCGGAGCTTGCTTCGCGGAGCTTGACCACTTCCTCATCAGTGATCCTCTCACAGGCGAGAATGATGGCCAGGCGCTCAAGAGCAAGCCTCACCTCAAGCACATCGCGGAGATCCTTCTCGGTGATCTGGGAAACCATAGCCCCTCGTCTGGGAAGCATCGTTACAAGGCCCTCGGTCTCAAGACGCCTTATCGCCTCGCGCACCGGGGTCCTGCTGACTCCCAGTTTGTTTGCTATGGTCACTTCCATAAGCCTCTCGCCCGGCGCAAGCTCACCGGTCAGTATGGCGGTCCTCAGCGTATTAAGCACTACGTCCTTAAGCGGAAGATACTCATCAAACGATACTTCAAGATCTTTCATCTACTCTCTCACCTACCCTATGAATTACTATTCGGATTTACTGCTGATACGGTTCCGTTAGGAAAACGTCTCCGGCCGCGCCTTCTTCCCGGATCTTCCGGGCGGCTCTTGCAGCCGTTCTCTTATCTTCAAAGAGCCCGAACACTGTCGGCCCGCTGCCTGTCATAAGCGTGCCGGCTGCCCCCAGCTCCTTCATATCTGCTTTAAGTTTATTGATTACCGGAAACTGCGCTGCGGTAACATACTCGAGTACATTACCCAGCTTGTCCGCAATGCCGGCCAGATCCCCCGCGCGCATTGCACGAACGAACCCGTCAGTATCTGGATGCTTTACATCCTTAAGCCTGTCATATTCAGCGTATACATATGCGGTGGATACCTGGACCGCAGGTTTTGCGACCACGATGCTGCAGACCGGAAGGGAGGGTATGAGCTCTGCCCTGTCTCCCCGGCCCGAAAGGAGCGAAGTCTTTTTAAGGACGCAGAACGGCACGTCGGCTCCAAGCTTTCCGCCCAGCTCCATGAGCTGATCTGTTCCGAGGGACAGATCAAAGAGGCGGTTCATCCCGAGGAGCACTGCTGCGGCGTCCGTACTTCCTCCCGCCATCCCGGCTGCGATAGGAATGCGCTTTGTGATCTCTATCGAAACGCCTTCCTTTAACCCAAAAGCCCCGATCATAAACTCGGCAGCGCGGTAGGCAATATTGCCGCTGTCGTCAGGGAGATCCGGAAGACTGGTGCTTAGCCTGATCCCCGGCTGACGCCGCTTCTCCAGAATGAGGCTGTCATTCAGCGCTGTCATCTGCATAACGGTGCAGAGCTCATGATAGCCGTCATCTCTTTTCCCGACGATATCAAGCATCAGATTGAGCTTCGCCGGTGCGCTTATTATAATCTTATCCATTTGCCCGATTGTTCTCCTATGTATACAATTTAGATTTTAAAATACATTATAGTGATTTTCAATACGGTTTTTATAAAAAATTGTTAAAATACGGCTCAGGGCATAAAAATAAACCCCTCCGGCATCATACACTGAGCACCGGAAGAGTTTAATGCGATAGATAATTCGGTTTTCGAGCCTGCAGATCACTGTTTGCACAGAACGAGCTGCACGTCGTGGGTCAGGATATCGATATAACTGAAAGAAACAAGCCTGTCGGGGATCCCTTCATCAGCCTTGACCTTAACTGTGAAGATACTCGGATAACTGCCAAAAATAACTCCGTCGGTTATGGAGTACTTATGCCTCCCGCGGTTGGCCTTTACCCGGACTCTCCTTCCGAGATTAGCGTCTACTGCTCTCTTGACACTTGCTATATCCTTCTGCTGCACTTTAATCACCCTTTCAATCGTGAGCCCTTATCTCTCTGTGTTTAGTATTATAACACTTTAAAGAGTGACAGTCAAAAGTGCACAGATGAATTAATTGAACTTTGTGATTAATGAACGTACTTGTATTGAATTCACTTCCGTCCCTTGTAAAATATGTCCAGAAAATTTGTGAATACTATACAATTCCGGCGATCTTCCGCATTGCTTTTCCAAGTTCTTTCAGCCTGGTTTCAGCCATTTCGGGGCTTTCGGCCTTGACTCCGTAGTAAAACTTGATCTTCGGCTCGGTCCCTGAGGGCCTTACGCAGACCCAGGCGCGGTCTTCCAGGTCATAGTAAAGGACGTTGGATTTAGGCAGCCCTGAAGGCCGGATCTCTCCGGAAGCTGTGTCCGTGATAGTGCCTTCCTGGTAATCCCTTGAGGACAGCACTTTGTACCCGCCGATCTCGCCCAGATGGCTGTTCCGGAGATCCTGCATGATATTGCTGATCCTCTCAAGTCCTTCTATCCCGCTCATGGTGAAGGATTCGACCTCGTCGCGGTAGTATCCGTACTTTTCGTACATCTCGACCATCGCGTCCCACATATTCATGCCGCGGGAACGGTAATAGCATGCAGCCTCGCAGAGTTCGGTGACAGCGATCACAGCGTCCTTGTCGCGGGCGTAGGTGCCGATGAGGCATCCGTAGCTCTCCTCGAAGCCGAAGAGATAGGTCCCCTTTCCGCTCTTCTCGAACCCAAGTATCTGCTGTCCGATGTATTTAAAGCCGGTGAGGCACTCGATCAGCCTGACCCCGTAGGCCTCGGCGATCGCGTCAGCCATATTGGTAGTCACGATGGTCTTTATCAGCGCGCCGTCGTCCGGAAGGCCCTTTCCTTCTTTGATCCTCGCGAGAGTGTATTCTCCGAGAAGGCAGCCCGACATATTTCCGGTGAGGGTGTGGTATTTTCCTTCGCTGTCCCTCACACGGACTCCGAGCCTGTCCGCATCAGGATCGGTCGCGAGCACGATATCGGCACCGACCTGCTCAGCAAGCCTGAGCCCAAGCTCAAAGGCTTCGTCGGCTTCGGGGTTCGGGTAGCTCACGGTAGGGAAATTGCCGTCGGGCTTCTCCTGCTCCGGCACCACGTAGACATTGGTAAATCCGGTCTCGCGCAGTATCCTCTGCACGGGCATGTTCCCGGTGCCGTGGAGCGGCGTGTACACTACCTTGATCTCTCCCGCATATTTTTCAATGAGGTCGGGGCGCTTTATCTGCTTTTTAAGCTCGGAAATGTAGGCATCGTCGACGTCCTTCCCGATCACATTGTAGAGGCCCTTCTGGGCAGCCTCTTCCTTGTCCATGGTCTTCATCGCGGCAAAATCCGTTACGGCGTTCACCTCTGCCATGATCCCGGTATCGTGAGGCGGGGTTATCTGCGCGCCGTCCTCCCAGTAGACCTTGTATCCGTTGTACTCTGCCGGGTTGTGGCTCGCGGTAATATTGATCCCCGCGATGCATCCGAGATGCCTTACCGCAAATGAAAGCTCGGGCGTGGGCCTCAGTGCGTCAAAGACATAGGCCTTGATCCCGTTCGCGTTAAGGCAAAGGGCCGCTGTGTCGGCAAATTCGGGAGAAAAATTCCTGCAGTCGTAGGAGATCGCGACCCCCCTGTCCGCGCCGTTCTGCTTTAAAATATAGTTCGCAAGCCCCTGGGTAGCCTTGCGCACGGTATATACGTTCATGCGGTTCGTGCCTGCGCCGATGATCCCGCGGAGCCCGGCCGTGCCGAACTCGAGATCGCGGTAGAAGCGCTCTTTGATCTCATTCTCATCTCCGCTGATGGCGCGGAGTTCCGCCTTAGTTGTCTCGTCAAAACAGGGATCTGAAAGCCAGTAATTATAGTTGTCCATATGATCCATGAGAAAAACCTCCTCTTATTTTCACGATGCATTATACTATCAGACTGCCATGATTTCAATTATCCCGGATTAGTGTATAATAAAATTATCGGAGGTACAGCATTATGGAAATCAAGCTTATCGCGATGGATCTTGACGGGACTCTCCTTGACTCAAGGAGCGCCGTCACACCTGAAACGCGGCGCGCCATCGGCCTGGCTCGGGAAGCCGGGATAGTCACTGCCGCGGCGACCGGAAGGCCTCTTTCCGCCCTGCCGGATTTCATACTTGACGGAAGCCTGATCGATTTTGCGATAACCTCCAACGGCTCGAGCATATTTGCCCTGCCGGACCGGGAACGCATCTACGTGCGCAAGATGCCCGGCGATACCGTCCGCTCCCTCCTCGAAGCGGCCCGGGGCCTTAAAGCGACTGTCGAAGTCTATATAGATGGCTTTGCCTACTGCGCCGAGGATTATTACCGGAAGCCCACCGATTTCAATCTCCCTGAAAGGATGGACAGCTATGTGCCCGCGACACGGCGTCCCGTGAGCGGCATGCAGGATTTCCTCGAGCAGAATATCGATTCTATCGAGGGGCTGACCTTCATTACCGCGGACCACGCGCTTCGGGAGCTTATCAGGGAGCGCGTCAGGGCTGTTCCCGGGATCTATACCACGTCCTCCGCGCCGTACTATATCGAGACCGCAAACGGCGAGGTCAGCAAGGCGAACGCGCTGAGGCATCTCTGCTCGCGCCTCGGCATTTCCGCGGAGCATACCGCAACTTTCGGCGACGGGATAAATGATATCGAAATGATCATTTACGCCGGCACAGGCGTCGCTATGGCGAACTCTGCTCCGGAGCTTATCTCCGCTGCCGACCTTGTCACCGCCTCTAATGACGATGACGGGATCGCGCGTTTCATCTACAGTACCCTTGCTCCGTCCCCAATATCGGCCATATAGAAATCGGCCATAAGCCCGGTGCGCCTCCTGTAGGCCGCCCCTACCTCATCCTCGAAATCGTCAAGAGCGTCTTCCGCTACGATGGAGACCGTGCTCCCTCCGAAGCCAGCGCCTGTCATGCGCGATCCGATGCAGCCCTTTATCTTCCAGGCTTCTTCCGCGAGCACGTCAAGCTCCGGTCCGGTCACCTCATAATCGTCCCTGAGGGAAATATGCGATTCATTCATCAGCCTTCCGAAGCCGGTGATATCTCCCGCAGATAGAAGCGCTGCCGCATCAAGTGTACGCTCATTTTCATATACCGCGTGGCGCACCCTGCGGAGCACCACAGGGTCATCTATCACTCCCTTGTATTTCTCAAATTCTACGGAATCCAGATCGCAGATCGCCTTGATATCAGAGGCCTGCCGGAGCATCTCCAGCCCTCTCGCGCACTCGCTTCTCCGCTCATTGTACTGAGAATCGGAAAGCTTATGCGGGACATTAGAATCGATTATCACGATCTTGTAGCCTTCCATGGCTATCGGTACGTACGAATGCTCCATAGATGATGTGTTAAGCAGGATCGCGTGATCCTTCCTGCCCATTGCGGAGGCGAACTGGTCCATTATCCCGCACTTCACGCCGACGTAATCATTCTCCGCGGCCTGCCCGATGGAGGCGATCTCTTCAGGACTCAGCCCGAATCCGAAAAGCTCATTCAGGAAGGTCCCGGTCAGCACTTCTATCGAGGCCGATGACGAGAGGCCTGCTCCCTGGGGGAGATTCCCGTAGAACATCATTTCCAGGCCGCAGGGGATCTCGTATCCGCGGCGGATCAGCTCATGCATCACGCCCTTCGGATAGACGGTCCAGCCCTCTTCCGGGTCGTATCCAAGCTCGTCAAGGCTCCCTTCAACGATCCCCAGCTCCGGATAATTCGCCGAGCAGAACATCAGCTTCCGGTCATTTCGTTTGCGGGCTGCGGCATAGGTACCCATTGAGAGCGCGCAGGGAAATACATGTCCCCCGTTGTAGTCGATATGCTCCCCGATGAGGTTCACCCTTCCCGGGGCGAAGCATACCGCGCCTTCCATGAAGGTCCCGAAGCGCTCCTCAAAGAAATTTACAACAATATCTTTCATGTCATACATATTATTACTCCTCCGGACATACGATCTTTTTTCGGATCTTTTTATATTCAGCTATCTGGAGCCTGATCTCCTCGAACTCCTCCGGGGGAAGCGAAGAAAGGTCAAGTTCGTAACCGAGTATCCCTTCGGAAGCCGCTTCGTACCTTTCGGCGAGCGTGGTCTCCCTCCCGGTCTGGTGGTTCGGGCTCGCGGAAACGTGCGCGGTCACAGCAGACATCGGGTACCCGGCACTGTATCCGCGCTGGATCTCCTTCCGGCAGACAGGGTCGGTATTGTCGCTCGCCCAGATCTGAGGGAAATAGCACAGCATCCCAAGGTCGAACCTTCCCCCGCCCGCGGCACAGCCCTCGAAAAGCACTTCGGGGAAGCGTCCGGTGAGGTAACGGAGCATTCTGTAAACGCCCAGGATGTACCTGTGCGCGGTCTCTCCCTGCCTTTCAGGCGGCAGGTACTGCGAGTATATATCTGATAATATGCGGTTCACGTCATATTTAACGTACGAAATCTCAGCGGACGAAAGGAGTTCCTCCATCCTCCGCGTCATGTATTCTGCCGCTTCGGGATTCGCGAAATCGAGTAGCCTCTGGTTCCTCCCCTCGGAATGCGGTTTTCCGGGGATCTCAATGCTCCACTCCGGATGTTCGCGGTAAAGCCTGCTCTCGCGGTTCACGCTCTCAGGTTCTATCCAGATCCCGAAATCGAGCCCCAGAGCTTTCACTCTGCGGCATATTTCTTCAAGTCCCCCGGGAAGTTTCCTGCTGTCCGGAGTCCAGTCTCCAAGAGCCCGCCGGTCATCGATCCGGCCGTCGAACCAGCCGTCATCCATGACAAATAGTTCTGCGCCGGCAGCTTTTCCGGCCGCGGCAAGCCCAAGGAGCTTCTCCTCGTCAAAATCAAAATAAAAGGCTTCCCAGCTGTTAAGCAGCACCGGGCGCTCTTTCTTCTTCCATTTTCCCCGGACTATATGCTCCCGCACAAAGCGGTGCATGTTCCTGCTGACCCCGGAAAATCCTTCTCCGGAAAAGGTCATCACGGCTTCCGGAGCCTCCAGGCTCTCCCCCGGCCCGAGCAGGAATTCAAATGAGTCCGGATTGATCCCGGATACGAATCTGGAGTTCCCGAATGAGTTGACCTCAAGCGCTTCATAATGATTGCCGCTGTAGATCAGGTTAAATCCCCAGCAGTCACCCGAGCTTTCCGTCGTTTCCGGCCTTGAGAGCATCACGAAAGGATTCGTGCGGTTCGAAGACGCGCCTGCAGCGGAAGACACGCTGAATTTCCCGCAATTTACGCAGGTCCCGTGCCTCTCCATCTCTCTCGCCCATCCCCCGTGGAAAGAAGTAAATACATACTCGTTCCCGGGCAAATCAAGCTGCGTGCTAAGGAGCCTCAGCACCCGGACATTATCGCTTCCGCGATTGATGAGCCTTGACGATCGGCAGATCGTCCCGCAGTCATCGTAGGTATAGTAGTGGAGTTCCAGCGTGAGCGGGTAGGAACGGTCTTCAAGAAAGACCGTGAGGTGCCAGGGTCCGTCCTCCTGCTGCCCCTCTTCACGGTAAGAGCCCGGCAAGGTCTCGTACTCCGGCTTCTCAGAGGACAGCTCTGTCCTGCTGAAAACGAAGTCAGATGTCCTGCTTCCGTCCGCGTGCACTACTTCTATAAAAGGCTCGCGGATGTCGCCTTTTCCTCGGGAAGACATCTCAAGCGGGAAATTCTCCAGAAAAAGCTCCGGGAACTTATCGTCATACGAAATACAGTTCCCCGGGAAAGCATCCCTCCATGGAAAATCCCGGTGCGTCCTCTCCGAACTCTCCCCGTAATATAAATGTTCAAGGTGACCGGAACCGGTCACCTTGAAAGAATAGTCCGTGCCTGCGCTCTTCACAAGGCACTCAGTATCATTAACAGTTATCATTCCTGCGTATCTCTCCCAAGCCGGGCAGATATCTCGGCCATCCTGCGGTCGCCGAGCTTATAGAATTTCATAAATACAAACAGCGCAAGCACTAGGATGATCATCGAAGGGATAGTCATCCATACTCTCAGGCCGTTCAGCGTCTCCTGCGTCTGCACCAGGGCCTCGGTGTCAAGCCCGGTCTGGCTGATGGCGATACCTGCAAGGAAGATCGCGATACCGGAAGCCAGCTTTACCGTAAAGGTCTGCATCGAGAAGATGACTGACTCCTCGCGTGTCCCGTTCTTCAGCTCGCCGTAATCCACGGAGTCGGCGAGGAAGATCGTGAGCATGACCGTAAGTATCCCGTACCCCACATAAACGAGGATTCCGGGAATCAGGAGAACGTACCATGTAGTTGTCTTGTAGATATTTGAATAAGCAAGTACCAGCAGGACAATGAATCCGATCACCTGCAGCAGAATGCCGTAGGTAAAGAGCTTCATCTTCTCCACCTTTTTCCTGATCGCAGGCACAAAGAGCATCGTTACTACCTGCGCGAGGAAGCAGCCCGCCACGAATATCGAATAGGCTCCTTCATCGCCGACGTCAAAGGTAAAGAAGTAAAGTATCAGGTTCCCGACGATATTGAGCGCGGTATACACAAATATGACCGCAACGACTACCGTGAGGGCCTGGTCGTTCCTGAAGAGCGACTTGAACATGTGCCCTACGCCGACGGTCTCCACTTCCTGTATCTCCCTCTCTGGAACATTGAGGACGAAAATGATCTCCGTTATCACGAATATTACCGCGATAATGAGCGCCCACCAGCGGAAGCCAAGACGGTACTCGGAAATGATATTGCTCCCGCTGAGTATCGGGACGATCACCATGGTAGCGACCATGGGAACGGCATCTCCGATACCGGAACATGAACGCGCGAGTGAAGACAACTGCTCACGCTCCTTGCCGGGGTCCGTGATCGCGGGAATAAGTGACCAGAAGGGGATGTCCATCATGGTGTAGGTCACGCCCCAGAGGATGTATATAACGCCTAGCCACACCCTGAGCGAACTGTCGGCCATCGAAGCCGGAGCCGCGAAAAGGGCGTAGATCGTAAGCGCGTTGAGGACGGTACCTGCAAATACCCAAGGACGGTAGCGTCCCCATTTGGTCCGGGTCTTTGCGACTATGATGCCCATCAGAGGGTCGTTCAGCGCGTCAAATATCCTGGCGCCCATGAGCACCGCCCCGATAAAAACAGAATCCATGCCAAGGACTGCATTGTAGTAGTAAAGAAGGTAATTCGACACAAGCATGTACACTAGGTCTTTGCCGAACGCTCCAAGGCCGAACGCAGCCTTATTCCTGGCTCTAAGTTCCATAAAAACTCTCTCCTGTTTATAATTTATGTGTAATTGTTCAGCACTCCGGCCCCAAAGGCGGAAAATTGGCCATTAAGCCAGGTTATCCCTTAAGGAATTCCCGGAGCTCCGGAAGGAGCCTTTCCATCTTTTCCCTGCCAAGCTTATAGACCCTTTCAAGATTGTCGGGATGGGTCTCCCTTGCTCCGATCCCCAGGTCACTGTCCGGATAGATCGCGAATATCTCTCCGGAGTCCGCTTTGCTGTCTACATAGTCTAGCTGCCTGTTGTAGACATAGGGACGCCTCTGCAGGTCTTTTCTGATAGCGGGAGTCCTTGCAAGAAGGATCCTGAACAGCGGGCGCAGCGGCTCTTCCTTCTTCCGGTAGCCTCTGGGCTGCGTGAGGATGACCACGTTCCGGTCATAGCCCTTGTGCTCAAAGAACTTAAGTGGCACAGAATCGGAACAGCCTCCGTCGAGGTATCTTCTTCCTCTGACCTCTATGGGCCTGGAAGCCACGGGCATGCTCGCGGAAGCGTTAAAATACCTCATGTCGTCCCCGTCGCCGTTTACGCACTTGTGGTAAAATGCCTTTCCTGTGTCAACGTCAGTACAGACGGCATAGAATTCGAGAGGATTGGACCTGAAGGTCTCAAGGTCGAAAGGGTCGAGTTTGTAGGGAATGTCATTGTAACAGAATTCTTCCCCGTACATGGCGCCGGTGAGGATCAGGGACCTGATGCTGCAGAAATGCCAGTTGCGGCAGTATTTCTTATTGTAGCGCAGCACACGGCCGGGCTGGCGGGATTTCAGATTGCATCCGAAAGCCGCGCCGGCAGATACTCCGACGGCCCCGTCAAACTCTATGTCATTTTCCATCATGACGTCAATAACTCCGGCGGTGAACAGCCCGCGCATTGCACCGCCTTCCATTATGAGTCCTTTTTTCATGACTGTTTTATTTCTTGAAAAGTCCGGTGAGGGATCCGAGTATCCCGCTCATAGCGCTCTCTGCTTTCTTCTCTTCGGTCTGGCCGCCGAGAACTCCGCCGAGAATGCTGTCAAGTCCGGGAAGCTCGTCAGACTTCTTGCCAATAAGGCTGGTAAGGGTCGAAAGACCTGCGGAGCTGCCAAGGAGCTGGGTGAGCATTGAAGTGGAATCTGCCTGGCTCTGGGAGCTTGCGCTTGCATTTCCGAACAGCTTGCCAATGAGGGAAATGCCTCCGCCCTGTGAGAACAGTGTTGAAAGGCCGGAGATGTTGTCCTTGTTGCCGAGAAGGCTCATGATGCCGGCTACGGAAGTGCTTGAACCGAAAAGCTTGCTGGTTCCCTTGGTGAGGTTCGCGAGCTGTTCTTCGGTAGCCTCGTCGCCTACGATGCTCCTTACCACCTTAGCGGGGTCCGTCTTTGCCTGCTCTGCAAGATCCTGGTTGTCAGCGATTGACGTAAGCACTTTTTTGATCTCTTCCTGGATATCCATTCTTTTTTCCTCCTTGAATGAAATGTAAATATAGCTGCAAAATCATTTGTTTATTAACATCAGGAGATCCTGTCCCCTGTATATTCCATGCTTTCCCTCAGGATATCGATGACCTCGTCCCTGGTGAGCTTTTTGTATCCTCCGCCCAGCAGGAAAGTCGCGTCCGCGATCCCTTCTATCATGTCCTCGGTCATACCGAGCTCCCTGGAATTCATCACGAGCCCGAGCTCCGCCATCCAGTCTTCCATCGCGTTGATCCCGATTGCCGCAAGCTCCTCTTCACTCTTTCCCTCCGGATCTACGTTCCAGACGTTCTTCGCAAAACGGCTGAACTTAGCGATCCCGTACGGCATGATCCTGCGGTAATAAGGGAGCGATACTGCAGCGAGGGTCATCCCGTGAGTTGCATCGGTGTAAGCCCCCATCGCCTGCCCGATCATATGCACTTCCCAATCGGTAGTCTTCCCGCACTCTACGAAGGTATTGAGCGCCCAGGCGGCAAGCCACATGATATTGCTGCGCGCCTCATAGTCATGAGGGTTATCGACCGCGACCAGGCCGCTGTGGACGAGGCTTCTCATCATGCCTTCCATGATGTAGTCGGAAGCAGAATCGTCTTCATCAGAAAAATACTGCTCCATTATATGGCTCATCGTGTCAAATATTCCCGCCACCATCTGGTATTTGGGCACAGTGTAGGTGAATTTCGGATTGAGGATTGAGAATTTCGGGAAAACGTTGTCCCCGAAAACACGCCCGATCTTGACGTTCTCGTCAGGGTTCGTTACTACCGATCCCCCGTTCATCTCGGAGCCGGTGCCTGCCATCGTGAGCACGCAGCCGACAGGCACGATCAGATTGTCGACCTTGTCGTGCCTTTTATAATATCTCTCCCAGGGATCTCCGCTGCAGTAGGCAGATGCGGAGATTCCCTTGGCATAGTCGCACACGGAGCCGCCGCCCACCGCAAGTATCAGGTCAATCTCATGCTCGCGGACAAGGGCGCAGCCCTCTTTCATTTTCTGAAGGGTAGGGTTCGGCATTACGCCGGGATCTTCAAAGACATTCTTGCCTGCTTCGGCCAGAACAGCCGTCACTTCATCGTAGATCCCGTTGTTCTTGATGGAACCGGAGCCGTACACAAGCAGGACGTTGGCGCCGTACTTCGGCAGCTCCTTCCTGAGGCCCTTCATCGCCTTCTCGCCAAAATATAACCTTGTCGGATTACAGTACATAAAATTGCCGAGCATGTCGTTCCCTCCTCGTAAAATGGTTTTGCGGCTGCCTGCAGACGGCCGCCTCTCCTCTGCCGCGCGCCAGGTATATTACCTTAACCTGTGCCCGTAGCCCTTAAGGCATTCCTCGAAATCCGCCATGTCCTGAGACTTGATTATCGCCTGGGGCACCGCGGTCTTCCTGTCGTAGGAAATATAGATGTAGTCGAGGTTCACATTGCTCTTCTTGATATCAAGAAGGAGCGTATTGAGCCCGCCCGGGGTATCGTTAAGGTCCACTGAGATAACGTCGTCAATGTGCACCAGGTATCCGGCCTCTGTGAGCGCATCCCTTGCCAGCTCGGGGTCGGAAACTATCATCCTGATAATACCGAATTCGGCACTGTCGTTAGTTACCATGGTCTCGATGTCGATACCTGCAGCTGCAAGCGCAGCGGTAAGGTTCTGCATCGCTCCTTTTTTATTTTCCGCGAATATAGATATCTGTCTGATCATTTCCCAATTCTCAAAAGCCTGCGCAGGGTTCACCCGCGCAGGCCGCGTGTTCATCTTTTTTGTAATTGTTCAGCACCCGCAGCGAGGAATGCGAAGCATCCCGGGCCTGGTGTGCTTAATAGTTACACTTATTTTACGGTTACGGAAGTGATGTGCGGGTTAGCTCCCTCGTACCAGTACAGGAAACCTTCCATATCCACGACATCGCCTACCTGAAGGGCTTCAACTGCCTTGTAAACGTCGGTGGTGTTGCCGCAGAGATAAGACTCAACGGTGAACTGATAGGTCTGTCCGTTGTAGGAAACCTGGAAGTAAAGGTCGGAGTTCTGCTCCTGGCTGCCGCTTCCGTCATAGCTGTACTTGAAAGCATCGCCTGTAGCTTCGCCGTTAAGAACGAAATCCTCAACGGTAAGGCCGGTGAAGGAAACCTTCTCGTTCTGATGTGCAATAAGCTCGTCGGTTCCGAGAAGCTCGGTCACATCAACTGCCTCAGCTACATAATTGCCTTCCTCGATCTCGAAAACGGCGTCGATGATCTCGACTTCGCCTGCCCATTCAGCCTTGTAGCCGGTGACCTTGATCTTGGTTCCTTCGGTCAGCTGAGCGTACTCTTCCTCTGTGCAGGGAAGGTTGTAAAGGAAGTATGCTCCGTCCTCTGCCTGGGTGTAGATGGAAGCCTGTCCCTGGCCGTTATCTTCCCACCAGCCCTGCTTAGCCTGTACGTAGGTCTCAACGCATACCTGGTCTTCGATCTCAGCTGCCGCGAACTCCTCATGAGTCATTACGGGGATCTCAGCCGCATCAGTCTCGGGTGCTTCAGTCTCCGGTGCCTCGGTCTCGGGTGCTTCAGTCTCCGGTGCCTCGGTCTCAGGTGCCTTGGTCTCAGGTGCTGCAGAACTGCTGTTTGAGCATCCTGCAAGAGTCATCGCACTCATAGCCGCGATGAGAAGTAAAGAAATACCTTTTTTCATTTTCAATCGTCCTCCATAAAAAGCACTGTGCCGTAAATGAACAGTTTTCTTACGCAACAACTATATACCAACACACGGTAAAAGTCAATAAAACAGGGCTTTTGAGCTGTGGCAGCGGCCCCTTTCCGGGTCCGGTTTTACATATCAGCCTTTTCCGCTTTTCTCCCTTCGCCGTCGGGCCCTGGTGCTGATAAAGTAAATAATGATAAGCACCCAGACCGCCGCCAGGATCCCGAGAAGCGCCTTCGAAGTACCCGGAAGCGGACCGAGGTCCTGGATCCCAGAAGTAGAGATGCTGATGGAATCCAGGTGGTAAAGCGAATTAATATCGTCATACAGGTCCGCGATAAACTTATCGTCCACCGTCTGTTTGCGGCGCTTCGCCTTGACGACCTCCTCGATCAGCTGTCCCGCAGCGTCGCGGAGGGAAGTCGAGCCGTTGAATACCGGGGTCGTAAAGGTATTTCCGGTGTTCTCCAGAAGTAACTGGGCAGCCTCGATCTTGACCTCATAGTGTGTATCGGTATCCTCGCCCTTGCGCGAAAGGTAATCCTGATAAACGTCGGAATTCTGGGCCTTGCTGGTGACCGGGACATAGCCTTCCGTCTCGGAATAAGCGATCTGGACGTCATTCGTCAGCAGGTACTGCGCAAACAGCCAGGAGGCAAGGACCTCCTGCGGGTCATCCTTATTGAATACGCATACCGAAGGCCCCTGCGAGATCATTTTAGGATTCTCAGTGTCGAACTGGGGGATCGTCATTACCACAGTCTCGAACTCTACAATGCTGTCCTTGGCAATGTCATGGTGGTTCGCCTCGGTCCCCATCCAGGTAGCTCCTGCGGTCGAGTCAATAGCGAAAATGCACTGCCCCGCGTTCAGGAAGTTGCCCGGGTAGCTTGAGATCTTAAATGTCGAGAAAGCACGGGTCTGCGCATGCTCCCCTATCGTGTAGAGAAGCTCCTTCGTGGTGTCGTTAAATATGCCGATATTCCCGTTCTCGTCCGAATAGTCCGCGCCCTTCTGCGCGAGCATCTGGATCATCATATTGTCCGTGGACTTGTAGATGAAGGGGATCATGACGTTCTGCCCGTTCACTTTGAATGTGCCGTCAGCATTCTTTTCCATCGCAGCCTCGGAGACCTCCCAGACGAAGTCCCAGGTCAGGGTCTCGGGCAGGGTGTAGCCGAGCTTCTCCACCAGGTCCTTATTGATGTAGCAGGCCTCGGTCGAGCGCATGAAAGGCAGCGCGTAGTACTGGCCATTCACCCTGCATTCCTCGAGGAATTTCGGAATTATCTCATCGTAACCGGGAGAGTCAAACTTAACCTCGCTCCCGCCCATGCCGTACTTTTCGTCGGTCAGCAGCGCATCGAGCGGCGCCACTACATTGTCCCCGGTAAGGTAGGTCGCGATGTGGTCGGGATAGGTGATGCAAACATTCGGCGTGGTGTTCGTCGAAATATTCGTAATAACGTCATTATAGATCTTCCCGTAATCGGTGTAGAGCCTTATATTTACGGTAATATTCGGGTAAAGCTCTTCGAAGCTCCTGATCGCTTCCTCGTAGATAGCGACCTGGGTACGGTTCGTATCATTCTTCGCCCAGAAGGTGATCTCGTAGTCCCGCGACTCGTCAAACTCCTCCGGGATCTCAAAAGCGACCGTCCCGTCCGAGCCGTGGCATCCAGTCAGCATCCCGGCCGCACAGCAAATGGCAAGAACAGATGCGAGGATCTTTTTCTTCATCATCCTTTTGTCCCTCCCTGTGAAACACCTGCCATGATCTTCTTGTGGAAGAGCAGGAACAGCACTATAAGGGGTATCGATATGACAACAACCGCCGCCATCATCGCCGGGATGTTCTCACGCCCGAGACCGTTCTCCCTGATCTCCTGGATACCGTTAGATACAAGGAAGTAGGCCTGGTCGTCGGTGATCAGCCTTGGCCATACATAGGAGTTCCAGCACTCGATGACCTTCAGTATGGTGATGGTCACTATGGTCGGGCGGCACACCGGCATCATTACCTTGAAAAGGTACTTGAGGTCGCTGGTCCCGTCAACCTTCGCGGCGTAGTACAGTTCATCCGGCACCTGGGCAAAATTCTCCCTCAGCAGGTATATGTAGAATACCGAAGTGATCGAGGGCAGGATAAGTCCGGTAAATGAGTTCCGCAGCCCCAGGTTCGTGATGGTAACGAAGTTCGTGATTATGACGAGCTCATTCGGTATCATCATGAGAGCCAGGAACGTAAGGAAGGTCACGTCCCTCCCCGCGAATTTGATCCTCGCGAAGGCGTAGGCCGCGAGCACCGTAACTATCAGCATTACCGCGGTAGTTATCACGGTAAATATGGTCGTGTTCAGCAGGTATTTCCCGAGCGGCACTGCGGTAAACACGTCCGCGTAGTTTCCAAAGGTAGGCGAAGCCGTAAAGAACTTCGGTATATATTCGGCGTTGTACTCGCTGTAGCTCTTAAATGAAGTCAGGACCATCCAGTAGAATGGGAAAAGCACCATGACCGCCCATACCGCAAGCACAATATAGACGACCGTGTTCCTGGTCTTCTCCCTGCGGCGCGCCGCGCGCTCAATGCTGTCAAGGTTGGTTAGAGTATTATCCATTTCCGCACCTCCCTAGATATACACGAAGCGCTTGCGCGAGATCATGTTGATCACGGTTATCGTAAGCACGATCACGAAGAGGATGAGCGCTGCCGCGGACGCGAACGAAGGGTATCCGCCGCTGTCGCCGTAGAGCATGTCATAAACGTATCCGACTATGGTATTCATGCCGGCAACGTTCAACTTGGTGCCGAAGAGCGCCACGACGTCGCTGTAGGCCTTGAACGCACCGATGAACCCCGTGATGATCAGGTAGAATATCGACGAAGAGATCATCGGAAGGGTTATCCGCAGGAAAATGCGTCCCCTGCTGGTCCCGTCGACCTTCGCCGCGTTGTAGTAGTCCTTATTCACCGAGGCAAGCGAGCTGGTAAGTATCAGTATCTTGAAGGGCATTACTATCCAGACAGTATAGATGCACAGTACCGTCATCTTGGCCCAGTAGGGACCGTCGATAAAATCGACCGCGCTCCCCCCGAAAAATGTGATCAGCAGGTTAATGATCCCGTCCGAATACTCCGTCTTTTTAAACAGCGTCATGAACACCAGCCCGATAGCCAGCGTATTGGTAACATAAGGCAGGAAATAAATCGTCTGGAACAGCTCGCGCAGCTTTGTCACGGAGCTCAGCAGCACTGATACCAGAAGCGCGAGCCCTGTCGATACCGGTACGGTAATGATTACCAGCAGGAAGGTATTTTTGACTGCCTGCAGGAAGTAGGGGTCGTGAAGAATGTAAGAAAAGTTGTAAAGTCCTACCCCGTAATACTGCTGGGAGGCGGAGTTGTAGCCTTCCTCCACGGAATAAATGCATACGTCGATGAGAGGGTACACGAGGAAGGCTCCCAGGAACGCAATGGCGGGCAAAAGGTATATCCAGCCCTTTAAGCTTTTATTTTCCATATACGCTGCCTCACTTCCCCGCTACCACTGCCTTGATCTCGTAGCCTTCCGGGGTCGGCGGCTCATCCGCCGGAGCTTTCTCCGGCGCGGGCGCGCCCTCTTCCGTTCCGTCATCCTCCGGATATATACGCTTTCCGTCCTCAAGGCTGAAAATAAATATCTTGTGCGGCTTTACCTCAAAGCTAACCTCTTTGACGTCATGAGGAAGGCCGTAGTCCGAATTAATAATTGAACGGATCTCGACATTCTGCGACTCGGGATGCGTAGAGACGATGCTGACGTCGCGCCCCATGACCTCGACCTGGTTTACATGTACGCGTAGAGGCCCGTTATCGTCGACCCAGAATCCCTCCGGCCTGATTGCTACGGTTACCTCCTGATCCGGAACGCCTTTAGCGGAAGCTACGTCCGCGCCTCCGATAAAGATCCTCTCGCCTTTTACATATCCGTTAAAGACATTTATCTGGGGAGTCCCGAGGAATTTGGCGACAAAAAGGTTGACAGGGTCGTCGTAAACCTCCTGGGGCTTGCCGATCTGGTTCACCACACCCTTCTCCATTACAACGATCATATCGGATATGCTCATGGCCTCCTCCTGGTCGTGTGTCACGAATACTGTCGTAATTCCGGTCTCCTTCTGGATCCTGCGTATCTCCTCGCGGGTCTGAAGGCGGAGCCTTGCGTCAAGGTTTGAAAGCGGCTCGTCGAGAAGGAGCACCCTCGGCCTCTTAACCAATGCGCGGGCAATAGCGACGCGCTGCTGCTGCCCTCCGGAAAGCTCCTTCGGACGGCGGTCCATCAGCTCGTCGATCTGCACCAGTTTAGCAGCCTCCAGGGCTTTCTCGTTCATCTCCTCCCTGGTCAGCTTTTCCGCCCCTTTAAGGTTCTCCAGAGGGAAGGTTATATTCTGCCTTACGGTGAGGTGCGGGTAAAGCGCATAGTTCTGAAAGACCAGCCCTATCCCGCGGTTCTCCGGAGGCAGGTCGGTAACGTCGGTATCCCCGAAATAGATCTTCCCGCTCGAGGGCGACAGAAGCCCGCTGATCAGGTTCAGCGTGGTGCTCTTCCCGCAGCCCGAAGGTCCCAGGAGACCGATCAGCTTCCCGTCCGGTATCTCGAAATCAAAATTGTCGACCGCGATAACTTCGGTCTTGTCTTTCTTATTCCTGCTTGGAAATTTTTTTGTAAGGTTCTGAAGCACTACTTTCATTTCAAGGCCCCCTCTTATTTATCCATGTATGACGGAGGAAAATCATCGTCATTTTTCCGTGATTCAATAAGTATGTTCCTGCAGCTCACGTCCACCTTGATCTTTTCTGTCAGGGCTTCCAGGAGCTTTGCCCGGGTGTCCTCCGGTATGAACTCCCCGGTTCCCCCATAGATCGCGGCGTAGGTATCACAGATGTCTGTCAGATCCACAGTGTCTAATCCGTCTATCAGCAGCAGAAAGCCCTCATTATCTTTATGGATATAGTAGTTGTCCATAAGATATGTCAGGGCATTCACGAGATCCTCCGCCGTTCTTTCACCGGATGAATACTTGTGTGCAGTATGCCTGGATTTTTCCTCGCCTGTCCCATAAACCAGGTAGTCAAGCGATGTCTCAAGCGCCTCTGCGAGGGAAATGAGATTAGGAAGGGTAACGTTCCTTTTCCCGGTCTCGAATGTCGAAATCTGGGCCCCGGAAAGGTCTGTCATTTCCGCAAGCTGATCCTGCGTCAGACCTTTTTTGATCCGCAGCTCCTTTAATCTTTTCCCTAATGAAATTGCCTCCATGTAAACCTCCGCTTTACAAATTGTAAATATTTACTCTGTGCAAAGAATTCCTAACTTGCTGCAAACTTAATTTAACATTCTGCAAATTCAGTTTAGCATGCAGTTAGCCCAAAATCAACGTATTGTTAAGTTCTTTGCAAAAACTAAAGCCGCCGAAAGGAACTTAGCAGCACGTAAAGAAACCTAACTCCCTGTCATTTGCAAAATTGGTATGGTACTTAACATTTGAACTTCCTATACTTGAGGCTGAGAGATCTCTTAAAAACGTCTGCGGGAGATTCCGGAACATCCCGCGGACAGCACTGTTATCCATCATCAAGTTTTTAGGAGGTATCAAATCATGAGTATTAAGACATTTAAGAACACATTTTCAAGCTCAGTAGTCGCCGAACTTGACCAGCTCCGCAGCGAGCACGTCAAGCATTTCGTCCACCGCGACCACACCGGCACCGCGGTGCAGTACTTTAAACCTGTACACTTTCTGAAGGAAGGCTCCTCTTCCTGGAGCGAGATCGACAACACCCTCGTAGAGAAGGAATCCGAGATCGGAGGAAAAGTCCGCAGGTGCTTTGTCCCCGCGGATTCTCCGATAGACATCCGCTTCTCCGCGGATCCCACGGATCCCTGTGCTTCCATCACATCAGGAAAGCATACAGTCTCCTGGAAATACAGCTTTTCAGAGCCTGGGAAGTCTGAGATCACCCTCCCTTCCCAGGATATGCTCCCAGCAGGCGAGGAAGATCCCTTCCTTATCCCCCAGAAGATATCGGGACGCCTCAGCTACACTGATGCTGACAGGGATACCGACCTCCTTTACATCCTTGATTCAAAGACGGTCAAGGAGCTTCTGGTGCTTAAGAGCGCAGAAGCCCCTTCAGCCTTTGAAGCGGTCTTCTCTTTTGAAGGCCTTAGCGTTAACGAAGTCTCTGAGCATATGGTAGAGCTCGTCTCCCCGGACGGGGAGCCTGTGCTCACGCTTTCAGCACCTCAGATGATAGATGCGGCCATGGCGGCTTCTGACCGAGTATCCCTTAAGGTGCTTGAAGCTGACGACCGCGGCATGAGGATCCGTCTCACAGCTGATCCTTCCTGGCTCCGCGATCCCGAGAGGAAGTTCCCGGTCTATATCGATCCCTTCATCTGGCAGGAAGTCACAAGCTTTGACTATGACGGCACCCATACCGCCCTTAACGCTACACACCCCTATGGGTCGCTCATGGTCGGTACAGATATGGGATATAACTACGGCAAATGCATGAGCTTCGTTAAGTTCCCGCTCCCCGCACTCTCCTCAGGTGACATCGTGACAGGCGGAACTCTCAGCCTCTACCAGTATTCGGGATATCACGGCTACAACGCTGCCGGGACCCCGAACCTCCTCATCTCAGCCCACATGGTCGACGAATCCTGGACGCAGGACTCCCTTCTGCACACCTCTTCCAGCTACCATCTCCCCGCGACAGAGGACACGATCCTCGATTTTAAGACAATAAGTTCTGATACCTGTGGCCATGCCACATTCTTCGATGTGACCGAGGCTGTGAAGGAGTGGTATGACGGAACTGTGCCTAATTACGGCATCTGCATAAAGGCAGTCGATGAGACCGCCTGGGCCCTCGCCGCTTTTATCGCCGCGAACAACACTGATTATAACGACTACATCCCCTATCTCGCGGTGACCTACAGGAACAATAAAGGCCTTGAGCCTTACTGGACCTACCATGAGCAGGACCTGGGGACTTCGGGGAGCGGATACGTGAATGACTACAGCGGGAACCCTGTATTCGTGGCGCCGCTCGCCGAGACTCCCGGGAACTGTTTCCCTGCCTCTGTTAAGCTCATCTATAACGGATATCAGTATGGCAAGCAGGTTGACCGCTCCTGCGCGGCAGGAAAGGGCTGGCGCCTCAGCATCCAGGAGATGCTCTCCCGGATAGTAAACGGCGCCGATACCCTCAGCACAAAGCTCTATGACGCCGGATTCCGGTTCAGGTATGAAGACCCCGACGGAACAGTGCACTACTTTACCGCTGACCCCGATAATTCCTCCCGGTACATAGACGAGGACGGCCTTAAGTATACCATAACCGTTAACAGTACCGTATCCGACATGGAGAAGTATGTACTTACATCCGAGAACCGGAAGAGGACCTTTACCCCTGAGGGGTTCCTCCGGTCCATCTATGACAACGACGGAAACAGGATCACTATAAACTATAGTCCCTCCGATTCCAGCGTGATCTCTGAAGTGGAAGACGGCGCGGGAAGGAAGATAACTATCGGGAACTTAAATGGGAAGTACACCACCTTTACCGATCCCTCCGGCAGGGTGACGACCCTCAATTACACCTCTTCAGGGTTTGTGAACAAGATCGATTACGGCGACGATACCTGGACAGCCATCTCCTACTACTCTAATGGACAGCTTAAAGTGGTCAAGGCAAGGGACTGCAGGCGGGTCATGTACGAGTACCCGACATCCGGTGACAAGTGGATCAAGAACCGCGTGATAAAGGTCTCGGAGTACGATAACTCCACTATCGAGATCGATGACGCCTATAAGGGCAGGACCGTCTCCATGAGCTATGCGGGGATGAACAGGACCACCTTCACCGACAGGGAAGGGCACAAGGAGACCTATATCTTCGATAACTTCGGCAGGCGCACCGGCATCGCCTATACTGACGGGAGCTTCGGGGTCCGCACTTACACTCCCGATGTCACAGGGGACAAGGTGAACCGTGTGACCGGCTCTTCCCAGGCACCTCCGCACTCCGACAACATGCTGGATAACCACAGCTTCGAGGACAGATTTAACGGCTGGCTGGTATCAGGGACGACAGATGATCCCGGTGCCGAGATCAGCAGGGCCGTCACCTACCTCGGAACCATGGCTGCGAAGATCTACTCGGGAGGGTACGTCCGCCAGAGCCAGAACTGCAGCGAGAATACCTGCTACACCTTCTCGGCCTATCTGAGGCAGGGCAGCACCTCAGAGAACGTCCGGCTCGCAGTCTATGCCAAGAACTCGTCAAATGAGATCATAAAGACAGTCAAGTCCGAATACATCTCCGGAACTACCGGGTGGGAGCGCCGCCACGTGACCATAAAGGCACCTGCGGGAACGGTGAGGCTTGTAGTCAGCGTAGAGGTCGGAACAGGGAACGCCTGGGCGGACTGCCTGCAGCTTGAGGAAGGTGACTGCGTTAACGCCTACAACCTCCTTGAGAACAGCGGATTCGAGAAGACGACCGGCTCCGTATGGACAGCGACGGGGAGCGGAACATACAGCTCCGACTCCTTCGCGGGACGCTACTATCACATGGAAGTATCCCCCGGAGAGGAGAAGCTCTTATCCCAGACTGTGGAGATCGCCAGACCCGCCGGAGAGACCTTCTTCGCGGTCAGTGCTATAGGAAAAGCCCACGCAGTGCCCGCGACAGAAGACAACAGGATCTTTGGCGTAAAGGTAGTAACTACCTTCAGCGATAACAATACCCAGGATGATATCATTCGCTTTAACGAGGCCTACAAGGACTACTGGCAGCACGGAGGCGGAGTCTTCGGCTACAGCGGAGGCAATGCCACTAAGACCATAAGCCGGGTTACGGTGAGCTGCATATACGCGGACAACGCGAACTACGCCGACTTCGGATCCGTACAGCTCGTCCTTGACGAGACAGGGACAGCCTTCACTTACAATGACGAAGGCAAGCTCATATCCGCGGCGGATAACGCCGGAAGGAATCACACATACAGCTATAACAGCTCCGGAGACCTGACATCTGAGACCGCGCCTGACGATAAGAGCTATACCTACAGTTATACGAACAGCGGGGACGTCCGCCACAGGCTCAATTACGCACAGTCCGCTTCCTCAGGCCTCAAGTACACTTATGAATATGACGATTATGGGAATGTGACTAAGAAGAAGGCTGTCCAGACACTAGGCGGAAGCAAATATATCTCTGTAAAGAACACGATATCTTCCGACGGGCGCTACGTGACAAAAGCCTATAATGAGAGGGATGAGTACGCCTCTTACAGCTACAACACTTCTGACGGCACGCTCGCCTCCTTCACCGACAGGCGCGGGAACAGCCAGAGCTTTAGCTACGACACGAAGAAGAGGCTGACATCGGTAACCGGGCAGGCAGAGACCGGAGGCACGCCTCAGGTAAACTATACTTACGACAGCCGCGACAACGTCAGCACGATAGAAACGCCGACTGCAAGGTACAATCTCTCTTACGATGCATTCAGGAGGCCGACGGGAGTGTCTGTAGGCAATTCCTCCCCTGCCGTCCTCTGGAGCAGGAAATACAATGTATCCAGCGGGATGAGGACAAAGGACACCTTCGGAAACGGGAAGGTCATTACCTACAGCTATGACTCCCTCCACAGGGTGACCGGCGAAAGCCACAACGGCACGAAGCGCTTCGGCTGGTCCTACAATAAGGCCGGGGAAGTCGGGAGGCACGAGGACCTCGCGAACGATCTGACATACGAGTACACCTACGACCTTTCAGGCAGACTCCTGAAAACTGACATAAGCGACGGCTCCTCGATAAAGCGTGCTTATAATGACATGGACCTCATCACAAAGCTCGTGACAGACCTTGGGAACGGCTCCCGCCTGACCCACAACTTCACCTACTCAGATAAGGACAACCTCCCCACAGGAGTGGACTTCTACAAGGGCAGCATCGTGATAGGTTATGACGGCCTTAACAGGATGACTGACAGGACCTGCGCTCTTACAGACGGATCGGGAACTGCCTGCAAGACCGAGATTAAGTACCGCGACCTTGAAGATAACAGGACGACATCCTATGTCAGAAGGCTCAAGTACTCAGCATCCGGCGGCGGGCTCCCTCTTGTTGACCGCGTCTACGGCTATGACGGGAACGCCAACATCATCGCGGAGAAGGTGCTCCTTACGGACGACCCGGAAGAGACTATAGGCGAGATCCGAGAGCTCTACAGCTACGACAGCAGGAACCAGCTGATACGCCATGACTCAAAGACCCATGACAGGACCTGGCTCTTCTCCTACGATCTCGGCGGCAATATCCTGCAGAAGACGGAGTACGCTTACACCACCGGTACTCCGGGAACTCCGCTCTCTACAGTCACCTATACTTACGGGACAGAAGCCTCCGCTGACAGGGTAACGAACTTTAATGGAAGCGCGGTTACCTATGACGGACTCGGGAACATCACCTCCATCGGCTCCAGAACTTTCGCCTGGGACGGAAGGAACCTTACCGGGATCAGCGACACCGGCCTCAACTGGAGCGCAGCGTACGGAGCCGGCGGAATAAGGCTCTCGAAGACCGTGAACGGCACCGTGACCCGCTACTACGCTTCCGGGAGCAGGATCCTCGCGCAGGTAACAGGAACAAACAAGATGCTGTTCCTTTACGATAACGTAGGCAAGACCGCGGGTGTGGTGTATAATGGAACTGCGTACTACTACATGTACAATGTCCAGGGCGACGTTATCGCTATAGTTAAATGCGTGACCGGAAAGGTAGTCGCGACCTACGAGTACGATGCCTGGGGATGCTGCACGGTTACATGCGCATCGGGATCGACCATCGGCAACGTCAACCCGATCAGGTACAGGGGATACTACTACGATGCAGAAACCGGGCTGTACTACCTGAACGGAAGGTACTATTCCCCGGAGATGTGCAGGTTCATCGCACCGGACGACACAGCGATACTGACGATCTCTCCGACTACCCTTACGAACAAGAACTTATACGCATACTGCGATAACAATCCTGTCGTGAAGGAAGATTCGGACGGGGAATGCGCAATCCTTACTACTTTACTGGCAGGAGCAGTTGCCGGGATAGCAGGACAGTTCATCAGCGATCTGGTTACTTCTTTTATGACCCAAGATCTGCAGTTTAGTTCATGCGAAACTTATATTGGTGCTGCAGTCGGAGGTGTTGTAAGCATGTTTGTGGGCGGGCCAGCTGGATCAGCAGTCTCTGCTGCCGTTGCTACAGGCGTAGGGTTAAGCTTGGAGAAACTTACCAATAAGGATTCCGATATGACCTGGGGAGAAATAGCTGAAGCTACGGCTTTCAGCGCAGGTATTGGAGCTCTTTTGGGATCCATAGAGATCTCTCCTGAGTTTCTGAACAGGACAGAAAAGTCTTTTGCAAATGTATTGAAACCTAGTCCCACTTCTTCAAAAACTGTAAATAAAGTTTTTGACGGAGTGGCTAAAACATCGGCAAAAGCTGTCCGGAAAGTAATAGAGAACTCACCGCAGATAGGATTTTGGGGTGCTTATACCGCTCTTCCAGGCATGATGAAAAAATATTATAATCCTGTAACAACATCGATACCTTTAACTAATTAATACAAATCGGTGCCAACTCCAGATGTCTTTGAAAACCACCTGGAGTTGGCACGCAACCCTGAAAGGATGTCATTTGTGAAGTCAAGTAGGATATATAAGTTCTTTTTTGATTATAATATTGGCCGGACATCCTATACATATACGATAATCAGGATTGTTACGGCATTAAGTATCATCGCAGCCTATGGATGTCATGTCTATTTAGGATTTCCGGTTCACATGGCTAGAAGTAGACTTTTGGGTTTTTTCTACTTAGTTATTCCACTACTAATGGTTTATCGGTCTCTATTAATAAGCCTGCATGAGTTGTGTATAACAGCTGAAAACAGAAGTAACATAAGGATTTCTCTTTCTTTAGAAGAAATATATGATGATTTTAATAATCTTGATAACTGTGGGTTTGGAATAGATATGGATGGGATACTAATTGGTGTCGGAAAAAGTTGCGAAAGTGATCCGGTTGAGAATCCTGAAGGACTTCCTCGCTATTTCATATGGTACTTGCTCGAAAAAAAGATTCTGACATTCTGGAATTATAACGAATTTAAAAAAGAGTTTGAAAATATATACGGAACCAGAAAAGCTCTGTATGTTTATAATTATGACAGGGCATCTGTAAAAGATCTCATGAAGACACACGCATACTATAAACCTAATTTCAGAAAACATTCCGGTGAAACTGATCACAAATGGAACAGCAGTAAGACCGACAATGATCTTTTTGATATCAAGTAAGTGAACGGCACCTCTGCAGAGTTTTTAACAGTTCTCTGCAGGGGTGTTTTGCATTATTAATACAAGAAGCGGTCTTCAGACATAACTTTACAGAAACCCTTCCGGGGACAGGACGACATCCTATGTCAGAAGACTCAAGTACTCAGCATCCGGCGGCGGGCTCCCTCTTGTTGACCGCGTCTACGGCTATGACGGGAACGCCAATATAATCGCAGAGAAGGTGCTCGTGACAGATGACCCGGAAGAGACCATCGGTGAGATCAGAGAACTCTACAGCTACGACAGCAGGAACCAGCTGATACGCCATGACTCAAAGACCCACGACAGGACCTGGCTCTTCTCCTACGATCTCGGCGGGAATATCCTGCAGAAGACGGAGTACGCTTACACCACCGGCACTCCGGGAACTCCGCTCTCTACTGTCACCTATACCTACGGGACAGGCGCCGCTGCTGACAGAGTGACAAACTTTAACGGAAGTGCCGTGACTTATGACGGTCTCGGAAACATCACGTCCATCGGCTCCAGAACCTTCGCCTGGGACGGGAGGAACCTCACCGGTATCAGCGATACCGGCCTCAACTGGAGCGCAGCGTATGGAGCCGGCGGCATAAGGCTCTCAAAAACCGTGAACGGGACCGAGACCCGCTACTACACCTCCGGGAGCAGGATCCTCGCCCAGGTGACAGGCTCGAATAAGATGTGGTTCGTCTACGATAATGTAGGCAAGGCCGCGGGTGTGGTGTATAATGGAACTGCGTACTACTACATGTACAATGTCCAGGGCGACGTTATCGCTATAGTTAACTGCTCGACAGGAAAGGTAGTTGCGACCTACGAGTATGATGCCTGGGGATGCTGCACGGTTACATGCGCATCGGGCTCGACCATCGGCAACGTCAACCCGATCAGGTACAGAGGATACTACTACGACGTGGAGACCGGGCTGTACTATCTGAATGGGCGATACTACGCCCCGGAGATGTGCAGGTTCATCGCACCGGACGATACCGCGATACTGACGATCTCTCCGACTACCCTTACGAACAAGAACTTATACGCATACTGCGATAATAATCCTGTTGTGAGAGAAGATTCGGATGGGAAATGCGGACTACTCATTACTATTTTAGCAGCAGCGGCTGTAGGCTTTGTTGTTGGAGTCGCCGGCCAGGTGGTGAGCGACATAACGCAGAACCTGCTCAATGGAACAAATGAACATAGCAGTCTTGGTACATACATAGGAGCAGGGATTGGAGGCGCTGCAGGAGTTGTCGCTACTACACTTACTGGAAACCCTGCACTCGCAGGGGCTATTACAGGAGGGGTCACGACCTTCGCGGCAGATTTTATAGATAAAGTATCGGGGAAAACAGATATGACATGGAAAGAAATCGCTCTGGACACTGCAATTGATACAGTGGCAGGCGCTGCTTTTGGCTCAATACCTGTGTATGCGTCAGTTAAAGAACCACTTGATCTAGCAGGATATAAGGTACCGAAACTCAACGCAATTAAAAATGCAATATTATCTAAATCAGAGCTTCTTTCAACCTTGAAACCAGGTGAATTTATAAAAAACTTTATCAACAGTCTGCCATTGGATGCATATTACGGAAAAAAGCAAGCTTTTCTTAAGTAATAGTATATAATAAACGCCTCTGCTGGACACATTAACAATGTTTCAGCAGAGGTGACCCGCAAGATTGTATTTGGAAATAGTAATGAAAAAAAAAGATTGAATCGGTTGCGCTAAAAATTGTCAGCTTTAATCAACATTCTTACTTATCTATCCTTCTTCGCGTTTTTATGTGCGTATTGGTGCTGCTTACGGTATTTGTGTTTCCAAGACCCTTTAGAAATCATGGATTTGTAACGGCCCTGATTGATATATGCTACAGCCTCCTGTTTGTTGCGGATATCCCCTTTCTGTTCGTTTACCTGTACTGTTTAACAGGGGTTCGAAAAGTGAACTCTAAGGTCAAAGTTGATTTTACATTTGAGCAGGTAATGGGCTGGTTTAGGAAGACACCTTATGTGTACTGTCTTATCCTTTCTGGTGATGATTGGATCTCATTATCAAAGAAAACTACTTCACACTTTTTATACGATGAAAATGGTAAAATTAAAAAGTATAAAAAGCATGTTGACTATGCGGACTATACACCAGACAGCGTGGCATACTACATTCAGGATCATTCTAATGGGTTTGGGGCTGAGATGTTTTATGGCCCTCATGAATTTGGAAGCTATCTGTTGGCCTACTATTGCAATAGCAATAATATGCTGACGGTAACATACCTTGAGCTTGACCCGCCTATCTTAAATAAGCACCGCAGGAAAACTGACCTGGTTGCTCTAAAGAAATATTATGAAGCACTTGAGAACAACCCGGATATGTCT
>JAIKVW010000003.1 GCA_024685315.1 Lachnospiraceae bacterium | reverse complement strand
TCAGGAAGACGGCTGCTGCCACCAGGAAGAGGAAGAGGAGCCGTAAGGCAGATACAATAAATTCGGACAGCTATTTAAAGTCACGCCCGCATTCTGATAAGTGAAGGATGCGGGCGGTTTTTGTAGAGAATACTTTATGTTTTATTAGAGGGTGGAATAATAATTATAGATAAACGCGACTCAAGATCAAAGGAGGCGGTCGCATATGGTTAATGCATTATAAAAGCCATCCATCTTACAAAACATTTCTTAAATTTAGGCGCGGTTTGTACTACGTAACTGAAGTATCCGTAAATTCGATTATACCGAAAATGCATAGCGGCTGATGTCAGTTTCTTTGTTAAACCCGAAGATATCGAGCAAACAATTTGGTATATACCTAGTGGCGATTTTCGTGGATCATGGATAGGAGCACATCGAGTCTTAATAGCAGATACAGTAAACGGCGAATACCAGCTCTTTATTTTGGGTACAGGGTGGTAAAGAAACGTTAGTTAAAAAATAATTAAAGGGGAGCGACAAATCATAATGAGAAGAAGACTTGCAAGTATTATTTTAACAGTGTTTATGGTATTTAGTATGTCAACAACATCATTTGCCGCATCGTCAAAATCGTATCTTATGTACAATCAAGATTTATCGCCAGGAAGAATTACTGATATTGGCAGTTTGTTAACAGCATATGGTTATAGTAATTATAATTCTTCAGACCCTACAAAAAGCACTTTAATAAACCGCTTAAACAACGGTTCAATCGTTTTTTTTCATACTCACGGTAATTCCTCTGGAGGAGTTTTAGTTACTTACAGGGGTAACTTGAAAGCTAATGATCTCACTTCTGCAGGGGTGGATTTAGCGTATCTATCCGCTTGTTATTCTGGGAAATCAAGCACAAGCAATGGATATTTTCCGACAAAACTAAGCTCTTTAGGAGTAAATATGAGCGTGAGCTTCAGCAGCACAATATCAGCCACAACTAGTACTAATGGTATACATCACTTCAATTATCTTGTTTTCAAGTACTTGACACAAGGCTATACGCTAGCATCTGCTGTTAGCTATGCGGAAAGCTATGTTTTTAGTACCTATGGACAATATTATGGGTGTAATAACGTTGTTATCGTAGGCACATGGAACACTCTATAATGAAGTCAGATACCTGATATAATGGAGGCGGAAATTTCAATGAAAAAGATATTTTCTATAACAGCATTGCTTTTCCTTGCCGTTTCTCTAAGCGCCTGTGCCCGGACTGCAGAAGCAACAGAGTATTCTCCTGACGCGGAATCAGCCGCTGCCAGGCATGTTAGTCTGTTTGAGGGAAAGTCGCTGTCTTATGAAGGCAAGGATGGATCTGATAACGAACTCCTTCTCGGCGATAATATTTATTCCGACGGAAACTACAATTACTATGAAGATGAGGCAGGCTTTATAGAATGGATAGAGCTTATCGGGATGAAGGATTTTGGCGGATACGCGGAAGGCGAGGAGGATTGCAGCTCTGAAGCTGAGGATATGTTCTATAAAGTATTCGAAGGTTTCCTTGCAGAGGGGAGCAGTCTTGAAATCACAAAAGAACCTTTTAATGGCGCAGCAAATGTCGTCACGATTTCCGAGATTTTCAATGGTATCGAGACCGGGAATCATGCTTCGCTTACTTTCGCGAAGAACAAGAAGCTGATACTGGGATCTTTCATAGAGGCCGATCAGCAGCTTCTGTCAGAAATAGTGAACGGGTCAGAAAAAGGTCTGACTGCGGAGGCAGCATTCGAATATGCTAAGCAGGCAATAATTGACGATATTCAGGAGGTTTACGGTTATAAGGCAGAACTGTCGGACGATCTGTTTGATTCCTGCACACATAAAGTCCGGACGTGGAATGGAAGGAGATTCTGGGAATTTGATAAAGTAGTGGTGTGGACGTATTTCCCTGAGTGGGCAGAGCGGGATGACGGAACCTTTCCGGAAGTATATACCATACAAATTGACTATAAGACCGGTGAGTGCATCGAACTTGCGAATACAAGCAAGTAAAAATGCACCTAATGAACAAATTTACGGATCTTGGATAAAGGCTTCCCAGTGTTTAATAATAGATTTAGATTTAGTAGACGAGGTGTAAATCTTCAATGAAGAAGTTCTTTTTCATGGCAGCTTTGTTGCTGGCACTGTCTATAATGGTTTCATTATCCGCTTGCGCATTCTCTGGGAAAGAGAGTTTTGACGAGGAATCCTCTTCGCACCTGGATGAAGCTTTGTACAATGCTGATGTAGGGGATACTGTGTATTTCGGCACCTATGAGCAGGATAATGATACATCTGATGGTAAGGAAGATATCGAATGGATAGTGCTGGCAAAAGAAAAAGACAGAATCCTTGTCATAAGCAAATATGCCCTCGATAGTCAGGCATATAATACTAAATTCAAAGATGTGACCTGGGAAGAATGCTCTCTTCGCAGATGGTTGAATGGATCGTTTATGACTGCAGCATTTACTAAAGCTGATCAGGCACATATTCTGACAGTAACGGTAACAGCTGATAAAAATCCGGAAGTCGACTCCAGCCCAGGAAACGATACTCAGGATCAGGTCTTTCTGCTCAGTATTGCGGAGGCAGAGAAGTACTTTTGTTCTGATTCTGCTCGCCAGTGTGAAGCAACGGCTTATGCGGAGGCGCAGAGGGCAACTGTCTCGGACACAGGGTGCGTTTGGTGGCTGCGGTCGCCCGGAATTAACAGTGACTGCGCAGCGTTTGTCAAACTCGATGGATCGGTATATTACTATGGCGACTGGGTAAGCTATGTCACAGGCGGCGTCCGCCCCGCTTTGTGGATAGATCTGGGATATTGATTCTTTAAATTACCTTGACACAGCATATTGGCAGAGTTACTATAAGGATGTCGGTAAGACCTACAACAGAATATATCTTCAGGGCGGGGCGAAATTCCCCACCGGCGGTAGAGCCCGCGAGCCGAAAGGCCGATCCGGTCAGATTCCGGAGCCGACAGTATAGTCTGGATGGAAGAAGATGAAATAGTATTAATGCGATGTGTTAATGCGTATTGTGATGCCCTGGCAGTTTTGTCAGGGCATTTTTTACACTTGCTGCGCGGCGCAAAAGTTGCGCGCAGAACGCGGAGCATGCTGAGCATGTAATTATGGCCCTGGATCATTTCCGGGGTCTTTTTAATAAGCTTTAAGGAGAAACGATGCAAAGAACTGATCCTGATGAAGAATATATGCGCTACGCGCTAAGCCTCGCGGCCCTCGGCGCGGGCGGCACCAACCCGAATCCTATGGTCGGCGCGGTGATAGTGAAGGACGGCAGGATACTCGGAAGAGGCTACCACCACAAATGCGGTCAGGGCCATGCCGAGGTAGAGGCCTTCAGGGACGCGCAGGGGAAAGACGTCACGGGGGCCACTATGTACGTAACCCTCGAGCCCTGCTCGCATTACGGCAAGACTCCTCCCTGCGCGGACAAGATAGTTGAGAAGAAGATCGGCCGGGTAGTTGTCGCGGCGCTTGACCCGAACCCGAAGGTAGCCGGGCGGGGGATCGCGAAGATCAGGGATGCAGGGATCGAGGTAAAGACCGGAGTCCTCGCGGACGAGTCCCGGAAATTAAATGAGATCTTCATGAAATACATTGTGACAAAAAGGCCCTTCGTGATCTATAAGTCGGCGATGTCGCTTGACGGAAAGATCGCGACCAGCGCCGGGGAATCGCAGTGGATCTCCTGCGAAGAGTCGAGGCTGGATTCGCAGAAATTGCGGAACAGGTGCATGGCGATCATGGCAGGTTCGGAGACCGTGGTGCAGGACGACCCGCGGCTGACCTGCAGGCTTCCGGGCGGCAGGAATCCGATCAGGATAGTTGTGGACTCCGCGCTCAGGATACCGGAGGATTCATACCTCGTGCGCACAGCCGGGGAAGTGAGGACTATCGCCGCATGTACGCATAAAGCCGACCCCGAAAAGATGAAGCTCCTGGAGGACGCGGGTGTAGAGATCATTCTGGATGAAGACCATTATGAGCATGTCGATCTAAGTTCCCTCATGAGCCGGCTCGGGGAAATGGGAATAGACAGCGTGCTCCTTGAGGGCGGCGGCGGTCTTGCAGAAGCCGCGTTCAAAAGCGGAATAGTAGACAAGGTCAGGTTCTATATCGCGCCGAAGATCATCGGCGGGACCGGGGCGAGGACTCCTGTTGAGGGCGCAGGGTTCGCGGCTCTCCAAGACGCCGTAAAGCTTACGGATTTTGAGACTGAAAAGATCGGCACGGACATAGTGCTGACCGCGGGCGTGCTGCATGAGGGCGGGCAGGAAGACGCCTTTATATCAGAAGAAGGTGAATAAGTGTTTACCGGGATAATAGAAGAAATGGGGACCATCCGCGAAATGTCGCCGGGAGGGCAGTCCTACCGTGTGACGATCGGAGCGGATAAAGTCCTTGAAGGCACTCAGATAGGCGACAGCATCGCAGTCAACGGGATATGCCTTACGGTGACCGAAATGACATCGGACAGCTTTTCCTGCGACGTCATGGCCGAGACGGTGCGGAGGACCAGCTTCCGGACGCTAAGGAACGGAAGCCGTGTAAACCTTGAGAGGGCGCTCACGCTCTCCGCGAGGCTCGGAGGCCATATCGTGAGCGGGCATATTGACGGAACCGGAACGATATCCGGATTCATGCGGGAGGATAACGCGGTCTGGATCACCATAAATGCCGGGCCGGAGCTGCTTCATTACATGATCGAGAAGGGCTCGGTCGCGCTTGACGGCGTGAGCCTCACGATCGCGTATGTAGACGACAAATGTCTCAAAGTCTCGATAATCCCGCACACCGGGGCCGAGACGATACTTCTGTCGAAGGACCCGGGAGATCCGGTCAACATAGAGTGCGACCTGATCGGGAAATATGTTGAAAAGCTGCTCGGAGGCGGTCCCGTGGGAACGGAAAGCCCGTCAACAGCAGAAAAAGGCGGTATAAGCGCCGCGTTCCTTATGGAAAACGGCTTTATGTGAAATAAAAAAATATCAGCACTGCTGAAGGAGGATACTGTATTGTACGAGTATGATTCAATAAAAGACATTCTTGAAGAGCTGCGCGCGGGCCGCAATGTCATCATCCAGGATGACGAGGACAGAGAGAATGAAGGCGACGTGATCTGTGCCGCCGAGTTCGCGACCCCTGAGAACGTCAACTTCATGGCGGCATACGGCCGCGGGCTTATCTGCATGCCGATGCACCGTGATTACATGGAAAAGCTTGGCCTTGACTTCATGGTAGCGGTAAACACCGACAACCACGGCACGGCTTTCACCGAGTCGATCGATTACTGGGACACCGAGACCGGAATTTCCGCATACGAGCGCTCAATCACCGCGATGAAGACAGTTGCGGATGACGCGAAGCCCGGAGATTTCAGGCGCCCGGGCCACATGTTCCCGCTGATCGCAAGGCCGGGCGGAATATTCGAGAGAGGCGGCCACACCGAGGCTACCGTTGACCTCATGGAGCTTGCCGGACTCAAGAAAGTGGGCCTCTGCTGCGAGATCATGAAGGAAGACGGCCACATGGCAAGGAAGGACGACCTCTTCGTGTTCGCGCATGAGCACGGGCTGAAGATCAGCTCGATAAGGCTCCTTAAGGAATACAGGCAGAAGCACGAGAAGATCGTTGACAGGGTTTCCCAGGCAGTGCTGCCCACCAAATACGGCGAGTTCGAGATCTACGGCTACATCAACAAGACCAACGGCGACCACCACGTCGCGCTTGCGATGGGTGATGTGTCCGACGGCGCTCCGGTACTTTGCAGGGTGCACTCCGAGTGCCTCACCGGAGACGTGTTCGGGTCGCTCCGCTGCGACTGCGGCGAGCAGCTTGACAAGGCTCTCAGCATGATCGGGGAAGAAGGCCGTGGTGTGCTTGTTTACCTTCGCCAGGAGGGCCGCGGGATCGGCCTCATTAATAAGATCAAGGCCTACGACCTGCAGGATAAGGGCTATGACACCGTCGAAGCCAACGTGATGCTCGGCTTCCCCGCAGACATGCGCGACTACACGGTCGGAGCACAGATCCTTGAGGATCTCGGCGTTCACGAGCTCCGCCTCATGACAAATAATCCCAAGAAGATCGACGGCATCGGCACCTACGATCTCAAGATCGTCGAGAGGGTGCCCATACAGATGGAGCTCCGCAAACAGGACGCTTTCTACCTCTACACAAAGGCGAAGAAGATGGGCCATATCCTTGACTACGGAAAGGAAGCCGGACAGATCGATGCTGACAGGAACTACATGGAAAAGCCGGTCCAGAAGCTTGTGATAGAGCCTGAACCTAAACGAGTATACATTGACCGCGAAGAAAAATAGAAAAGGAGTAGGTTACAATGAACACAATCGAAGGAAAACTTAACGGCCAGGGAATGAAGATCGGGATCGTCTGCGCCCGTTTTAACGAGTTTATTACCTCAAAGCTCCTCGGGGGCGCTCTTGACGCGCTTCTCCGCCACGGAGTAGCTGAAGAAGATATAGACGTATGCTGGGTACCGGGAGCATTTGAGATCCCCGTGACCGCACAGAAGATGGCAAAGAGCGGCAAATACGACGCAGTCCTCGCGCTCGGCGCAGTTATCCGAGGAGCAACCTCGCACTATGACTATGTCTGCGCAGAGGTCTCCAAGGGCATCGCTCAGGTCACCCTCCAGACCGAAGTACCCGTGCTTTTCGGCGTGCTTACTACAAATACCATCGAACAGGCTGTTGAGCGCGCCGGCACCAAGGCCGGCAACAAGGGATCTGACGTAGCAGTCAGCGCCATCGAGATGGTCGACCTCTTAAAGAAACTCTGATATCAGGTAATGCCGGATAAAATATCCGGAGAATGGTATTGCTATGGCAAAAAAGCTTATAAGCACTGTTACGGCGGCTATGTGTGCCGCCGTGCTTTTAATGTCGGGTTGTCGCAAGGCATCGGAAGACGAAAACGATAAGTCGGCCTATACCTACGCCATGGGCACGCTGATCCAGGTCCGCGTGATCGGGGAGAACGCGCAGGACAAGGTATACGCGGCGCAGCAGGAGCTCGCCCGAATCGACGATCTGATCTCCTACAGGACCGAGGGGTCGCTTGCGGAGAGCTTTAATAACGGTCACGAAACGGACATGTCGGAGATCGCGGATCTCTTAGAGCTGTCGCTTTCCATGAGCGAAGAAACCGGAGGAGCTTTTGACATAACCGTGCTCCCCCTGACAGAGACCTGGCAGTTCGACAGGATGGAAGAGGACGGTTTTGACTCCGAATCCATGACTGTCCCTGCCGAAGAGGATATTCAGGAAGCGCTCGCGAAAATCGGCTATGAAAAGCTGGACTTTGACGAGGAGAGCGGTGTGCTATCATGCGATGAGGACGGCGTCCGGATAGAATTCGGGGCGGCAGGAAAAGGCTATGCGATCGGAAAGACCGTCCGGCTCCTCAAAGAGCAGGGGGCGGATGCGGCCCTGATCTCGGCGGGAAGCACCATAGCATGCTTCGGGACCAAGGATGACGGCGAGCTCTGGAAGATTGCGGTAAGGGATCCCAGGGGCGAAGTGTCCGATTACATCGCGCTGCTTTCGCTTACGGATACTACCGTTTCGACCTCCGGGGATTATGAGAGATATTTTGTCCAGGACGGCGTAAGGTACCACCACATTGTAAATTCTTTAACAGGCTTTCCGGCCGACAGCGGGCTCATGCAGGTGACGATCATCTGCGAGGACTGCGCGCTGGGAGACGCGCTCTCCACTGCATGCTTCCTTCTGGGCCTTGATGAGGGCATTTCGCTTGCAAATAAGTACAATGTGGGGGCTATCTTTGTTGATACCGACAAAAATGTCTGGTATAATAAAAACAGCGTGTTCTCGTCTCTTGAATTCAAAGGAGAGAGCAGCGGATACACGCTGTGCGAGTATAGCCGGCAGGCAGATAACTGAATGACGGCTGTTGATAGTGTTACTTAGACATTGTCTAAAAAATAACAGAGGAGGATTCACATGGCAAAGCAATCAGGTTTCCTTGCCACGCTGGGATTTGCTAGAGATCCCGGTGCTCCTGTGCCTCACAGAAAGAATACGAGCGCGTCTGCGACAGAGGTGATGCCTGTTCCTGCAACAGTCACCATTGCCATGTCCATGCATATCGGTGCGCCCTGTACTCCGTGCGTCAAGCCCAAAGACCACGTCGATGTAGGTACGGTCATCGGTTCCAGCCCCGCATTTATGTCGGCGCTTATCCATTCCAGCGTGTCAGGAACAGTGAAGAAGGTCGACAGCATCCTCATGCCGAACGGATCGAAGACACAGGCCGTAGTTATCGATACCGACGGCCAGCAGACGCTTGACCCTTCGCTGAAGGCCCCCGAGATCAATTCAAAGGAAGATTTTCTCGAGGCGGTAAAGGCATCAGGACTTGTAGGTCTCGGAGGCGCAGGTTTCCCTGCCCACATCAAACTTAATCCTGCAACTCCTGTCGATATCCTTTGCATCAACGGCGCAGAGTGCGAACCCTATATTACCGCCGACGAGCATGAATTCCTTGAGAATTATGAGAACGTCATCTACGGTATTACCCAGGTCAGGAAGTATCTCGGCGTCGAGAAGGTGCTGATCGGTATCGAGGGGAACAAGCCCGGGGCAATAGCCCTCATGAAGGAGAAGACCGCAGAGTATGATTACATTTCGGTAGTTACCCTTCCCGCACGTTATCCGCAGGGCGCTGAGAAAGTCCTGATAGATCAGATGACAGACAGGCAGGTACCTCCCGGAAAGCTTCCCGCAGATGTCGGCACCGTCGTAATGAACGTAGCTTCTATCGGGTTTCTGGGCGGATATCTGAAGGACGGCATTCCGCTTACTACCAAGCGCGTGACTGTCGACGGATCAGCTATCACGACACCCAAGAACGTCAGAGTCCTTATCGGTACCCCGATCAAGGATATCATCGATTTCTGCGGCGGCTACAAGGAGACGCCGGCCAAGCTTATCAGCGGCGGCCCTATGATGGGTATTGCACTGATGACCGACGACTTCCCGGTACTTAAGCAGAATAACGCCTTCCTCGCATTCAACGAGAAGGACGCTAAATCATTTGAACCCACTTCGTGCATCAGGTGCGGACGCTGCGTAGATGCGTGCCCGATGAACCTCATGCCTACCAAGCTCGAAGACGGCGTGCTTTTCAAGGACGTAGAGATCCTTAAGGAGTACGGCGTAATGAACTGTATGGAATGCGGATGCTGCGCGTTCGTATGTCCTGCAAACAGGAAACTCGTACACGCCATGAAACTTGGCAAGATGTATGTGCGGGAAGCCGGACAGTAGAGAGGTGAGAGCAGATGAATAATAAACTTATAGTTTCAACATCCCCTCATATTTCCAGTCCTGTCAAGACCAGGAACCTCATGCTGGACGTTATAATCGCGCTTATGCCTGCGCTTGTCGCGTCCGTGATCTTCTTCGGACCCAGGGCTATACTTATCGAGGCGGTTTCCGTGGCTACCTGCGTTGTATGCGAGTACATCTGCAGGAAGATCATGAAGAGGGAGAACACCATCGGCGATCTCTCGGCGGTAGTTACCGGACTTCTTCTTGCGTTCAACCTTCCTTCGAGCGTTCCGATCTACGTTCCGATCATCGGCGGAGGAGTGGCTATCGTAGTTGCAAAGCAGATGTTCGGCGGAATCGGCCAGAACTTCGTTAACCCCGCGCTCTTCGCGCGTATCGTGCTGATGAACTCTTTCCCGACCCTGATGACCACATGGTGGGCAGCAGGAAACTTCGGGGCAGACACCACCGCCACCGCATCCATCCTTGCAAATATTAAAGCAGGGGCAGAAGTCGGATATACCTATCTTGACGCTTTCCTCGGAAATGTTCCCGGATGTCTCGGCGAGACCAGCGCGCTGGCTATCCTTATCGGCGGTATCTACCTTATCTGCCGCAAGGTCATCAAGCCTGTCATTCCTCTTGTATACATTGTGACGGTATTCGTACTGTCAGCGATCCTCGGACTTGATCCTTTAATGCAGATCCTTGCAGGCGGACTTTTCATCGGTGCGTTCTTCATGGCTACCGACTACGTTACAAGCCCGCTGACCGTAAAGGGCAAGATCATATATGCGTTGGCCATGGGCGTTATGACTACGCTCATCAGGAGATTCGCATCGCTTCCCGAGGGCGTATCCTACTCGATCCTGCTTCTTAACATCATCGTTCCTCTTATTGAGAGGAAGACGGTCCCGCTGCCCTTCGGAGCAGTAAAGGAGCCCAAGAAGGCAAAGGAGGAGTCAAAATGAGTGTAAATGTTCAACCTAAACAGATCATAGGACCGACACTCAGGCTTTTCCTCATCGCCACGGTCACTACGATCCTCCTCGCACTGACTAACGGCATCACTGCCGACAAGATCGCTCAGAACCAGATAGAGGCAGATATCCAGTCCAGGCAGGAAGTCCTTCCCGCGGCAGACAGCTTCGAGGAGAAGACCATAACTGTCGACGGCACTGAGATCACCTACTACGAAGCAAGCAACGGAGCCGGCTGCGTATTCAGCACTTCCGCAAAAGGTTACGGCGGAGACGTTGTAGTCATGACCGGTATCAGCAGCGACGGGACCATCACCGGAGTCAAGATCACCGAGCACAGCGAGACCGCAGGTCTCGGCGCAAAGTGGGCTACCACGGACGCCGCTGACCAGTTCGCGGGCATGACAGCTCCCGAATCAGGAGTATTCGCAGTCGAGAAAGACGGCGGCACCGTTGTACAGGTCGCAGGCGCGACCATCACTTCAAGGGCGGTAGCTTCCTGTGTGACCCAGGCTTACAGCCTTTTTAAAACAGTTACCGGAGGTGGGAATTAATGGCTAAGAAACAGCGCAGCTTAAAAGACATTTTCTTCGCCGGCTGGATCAAAGAGAATCCTGTTCTCCGTCTGGTACTTGGTACCTGTCCTACGCTGGCAGTAACGACCCAGGCTGTTAACGGCCTCGGCATGGGCGCTGCGGCACTTCTCGTGCTGGTAGGGTCCAACGCGGTTATCTCGCTTCTGCGTAAGGTTATTCCCGACAATGTACGTATTCCCGCATTCATCACTGTCATTGCAGGTTTCGTTACAATAGTCCAGATGCTGGTCAAGGCATTCCTGCCTTCCCTCAACGACTCTCTCGGAATATTCCTTCCGCTCATCGTTGTTAACTGCATCATCCTCGGCCGTGCCGAGAGCTTTGCAAGCAAGAACCCCGTTATCCCTTCGATCATCGACGGTATCGGAATGGGTATCGGTTTCACCATTACACTTGTACTTTTCGGCTCTATCCGTGAGCTCCTCGGAAACGGTTCCATCTTCGGATATGTCATTAACGACGGTTCCGTTATCCAGCCTATGCTCATCATGATCCTTCCTCCTGGCGGATTCTTCGTATTCGGAGTCCTGATGGCATGGTTCAACAAGATGGCAGAGGGAAAAGGCGAGGCTCCGGCTACGCTTGAGTGCTGCAACTGCCCTCAGGCAGCTTACTGCCGTGAAGCACAGGCTGTTCCTGCAGAAGAAGGAGGGGATAAATAATGTCGATCACATCATTGATTTCTATCTTCCTTGCAGCCATCCTTACCAATAACTATGTCCTGTCAAAGTTCCTCGGTATCTGCCCGTTCCTCGGCGTTTCCAAGAAGCTTGACACCGCAGTGAGCATGAGCCTTGCGGTCATCGTAGTTATGACGATAGCTACCCTTGTAACCTGGCCTATACAGCATTTCCTGCTTGACCCTCTTGGGATCGGCTATCTGCAGACGATCGTATTCATACTGATCATTGCCGCACTCGTTCAGTTCATCGAGTCCTTCATGAAGAAGAACATGCCTCCGCTCTACACCGCGCTCGGCATCTACCTTCCTCTGATCACCACCAACTGCGCAGTTCTCGGTGTTACCACTCTTAACATCGACAGCGGCTACAATTTCATCGAATCCATCGTCAACGCTCTGGGATCCGGTGTCGGCTATCTGGTAGCCATGGTCCTGTTCGCAGGCGTACGCGGAAGGCTTGAGACTGCAAACATTCCCAAGTCCCTCCAGGGCCTGCCCATAACCCTTATTGCTGCAGCCATCGTAGCCTGCTCATTCCTCGGATTCGGCGGACTCGTAGACGGCATCTTCGGATAAAGGGGGGAATGGAATATGTCTGGTGTTGTATTAATAGCGGTTATTGCGATAATCTGCGGTATCCTGCTCTCATTTGCATCCGTTATATTTGCTGTTCCCGTTGACGAAAAGCAGGTAAAGATCCGTGAAGTCCTTCCAGGCGCTAACTGCGGTGCCTGCGGATATTCAGGATGCGACGGCTATGCTGCAGCCCTTGCAAAGGGCGAGGCTGCTATCGGCCTCTGCTCGCCCGGCGGCGCTGATGTTGCTGCTGAGTGCTCCGAGATCCTCGGAGGCGGGGCGGTCGAGATGGTAAAGAAAGCAGCCCTTGTTCACTGCAACGGCGTCTGTGGAAACGCACCCAGCAAGCTGGTCTATGACGGCTATGACAGCTGTAAGGCAGCAAGCCTCCTTTTCGCAGGAGACAGCGGCTGCGCATTCGGATGCCTTGGAAAAGGCGACTGCATGGCAGTCTGCGATTACAATGCGATCCTTATCCATGACGGTCTGGCTATGATCGACCAGGATAAGTGCGTTGCCTGCGGAATGTGCGTAAAGACCTGCCCGAAGCACCTCATTGAGCTCGTTCCTTACGGACAGAAGACTCACGTCCTCTGCTCCAACAAGGACAAGGGTCCCGATGCTATGAAGGTCTGCAAGACCGCCTGCATCGGATGCATGAAGTGCCAGAAGACCTGCCAGCACGATGCTATCCATGTAACCAACTTCCTTGCTGCTATTGATTACAGCAAGTGCGTTGACTGCGGAGAGTGCGCTGCGGTATGTCCTAAGGGAGCGATCTCAAAGGGAGCGGTCGTCCCGAAGAGCCCGGAGCCTGCTGCTGAGCAGCCCGCGTGATCTTTTGGTAAAAATAAATAAAAAAATCATTATAAAATGTGCAAAGGCTGGAGATTTTCCAGCCTTTGCGTGGTATAATAGATTTGTTAATCGGGCTATTTTTTTCAGGAGGTATTTTATGGAAGAGTACGGAAAGGTTACACCTGAAATCGTCGAACAGCTTAAGGCCGTGACCGCGGAGAACCGCGTGTTCACCGGAGAGAACATCAACGACGATTTTTCTCATGACGAGATGTCTATCTACGGCAAGAAGTATCCTGACGTTGTAGTCAGCGTTCTTTCTACCGAGGAAGTATCGGAAGTCATGAAGATCGCTTACGCCAACAATATTCCTACCACCCCCAGGGGAGCCGGCACAGGACTTGTTGGTGCGGCAGTTCCGCTTCTTGGAGGACTTCTCATCGACATGACCAGGATGAACCAGATCCTCGGGTATGACCTTGACAACCTTGTAGTCAAGGTACAGCCGGGCGTTCTCTGGAACGATCTCGATGAGGACTGCGCAAAGCGCGGACTTATGTATCCGCCGGATCCGGGCGAAAAGTTCGCTACCCTCGGCGGAAATGCATCCACCAACGCCGGCGGTATGAGGGCTGTTAAGTACGGAGTTACCAGAGAGTATGTAAGGGCCATGACTGTTGTTATGACAGACGGTACCGTTATCAAGCTCGGAAGCACGGTTTCCAAGACTTCTTCAGGTTACTCGCTGCTGAACCTCATGATCGGCTCCGAAGGTACCCTCGGAATCATCACAGAGCTTACCCTTAAGCTGATCCCGATCCCTTCGAACATCATCACCATGGTCATCCCGTTTGAGACCCTGGAAGACTGCATAGCTACAGTTCCTAAGTTCAAACTTAACCACATGAATCCCCAGACCCTGGAGTTCATGGAGAAGAAGATCGTGGAAGTTTCCGAGACCTACATGGGCAAGGCCGTATATCCGAAGTCTATCGACGGAGTAGAGGCCGGCGCTTATCTTCTCGTTACCTTTGACGGCGAGAGCGAGGAAGAGTGCGACGCCCTTGTTGAGAAGGCAGCGGAGATGGTGCTTGAGAACGGCGCTATCGACGTTATGCTTGCTGACAGCCCTGCAAAGCGTAAGGACGCATGGTCCGCAAGGAGCGCATTCCTTGAGGCTATCAAGACCGAGACCAACTGGAGGGACGGACTTGAGCTCCTTGACGAGTGCGATATCGTAGTCCCCGTAAACCAGATCGCTCCTTTCGTTAAGTATACCTATAAGGTTGCTGAGGAACTCGGACTGAACATCGAGAGCTTCGGACACGCAGGCGACGGCAACCTTCACATTTATATTCTAGGCGACAAGGAGATCAGCGTAGAAGACTTCAAGGCTAAGGCTGAGCAGTTCTTCGACACTATCTATCCTGAAGCCTTCAAACTTGGCGGCCTTGTTTCCGGTGAGCATGCTATCGGTTCCGGAAAGCTGAAATATCTCAGCGAGTCCGTAGGACCTGTTCAGATGAAGCTCATGGAAGATATCAAGAGAGTCTTCGACCCGAAGATGATCCTGAATCCCGGAAAAGTCTGCTACAAGCTGTAAGAGGATAACTGATGAGAGAAAAACTTGAACGTTTCATGTCGGGGCGCTATGGAAATGACCCGTTTAACCATTTCCTGCTGGTCGCAGCGCTTATACTTCTCGTGATCCAGCTTATCACCCGCAGCGGGTTCCTATATGTTATTGCGCTTATAGTGCTTATATTTGCTTATTACAGGATGCTTTCCAGGAATCACGCAAAGCGCTATCAGGAGCTGCAGAAGTTTGAGGCAGTCCGCGACAGAGTCGTTGGAATATTCCGTCGTGACAGCAGCGGTAATTCGGAGTATCATATCTACAGATGCCAGTCATGCGGACAGAAGATCAGGGTGCCGCGCGGAAAGGGCCGCATCCGCATCACCTGCCCGAAATGCGGGAATCAGTTCATAAAAAGGAGTTAATTTTAATGCTTGAAAAGATCAGAGATTTTCTTAATGAAATGCTGGCTCTTGACCTTCCTGAACTGACGGAAGACATGACGTTTAAGTCTCTTGGGCTTGACTCACTTGACGAGCTTGAGATGGTTATGGAATTTGAGAGCCGTTACGATGTTAAGATCCCTGATGATGATCTGGAGAAGATCGAGAGTGTCGGGGACTTCATCGAGTGCCTTAATAAATTAGGTGTAAGTGAGTAGCTTTCAGATATCGGTCTTAAAGGCTGCCGGACTGCTGCTTTTGCAGACAGGATGGCAGCCTTTCTTGATAAGAGCGCAAATAAACAGAAAACCGAGGGGTATGATCAAGATGACAGAGAGGGCACAGTTCGTACTGCGTAAGGGCGCCGGCCGCAGCCTTAAGGCCGGGGGCTCCTGGGTCTATGATAATGAAATAGAACATATTTCCGGAGAATATGAGAACGGCGGCGTGGTCGACGTGCTGGATTTTGACGGGTATCCTATGGGGTCGGGATTTGTAAACGACAATTCCGCCATAAGGATAAGGATGCTTTCAAGGGACCCCTCGGAAGTGCCGGACGATGACTTTTTCAGGAGCCGCATAAAGGCTGCCTGGGATTACAGGAAAAAGGTCATAGATACATCAAGCTGCAGGCTTGTGTTCGGGGAGGCGGACGGCCTTCCGGGACTTGTTGTAGATAAGTACGAGGATGTGCTTGTAATGCAGGTCTCCGCGCTTGGGATGGACCGCATAAAGGCCAGGATGGCAGACCTTGTGAGAGAAGTCCTCGGAGAGGACGGGGTCTCCATTAGAGGAATATACGAGCGCAGCGACGGAAAGTACCGCGACCAGGAGGGAATTCCCCGGGTCTCGGCATTTATGGGCGATAAATTCGATACCAGTGTTATAATTACTGAAAATAACGTAAAATATTATGTAGATATAGAGAAGGGGCAGAAGACCGGGTTCTTCCTCGACCAGAAGCTTAACCGCGCCGCGGTCGGGAAACTGGCGGAGGGGAGCACCGTTCTGGACTGCTTTACGCATACCGGCTCATTTGCGCTTAACTGCGGGAGGTGCGGGGCGAAGTCCGTTTTGGGGGTCGACGCATCCGCAGATGCGGTCTCGATGGCAAGGAAGAATGCGGAGCTTAACGGCCTTTCCGGGACGGTGAGCTTCATGCAGGATAACGTGCTCGACCTTCTCCCGAAGCTTGCGCGCGAGGGCGCGCAGTACGACATGGTGATCCTGGATCCCCCTGCCTTTACGAAATCCAGAAATTCAATTAAGGCAGCGATGAAGGGCTACCGCGAGATCAATATGAAAGCCCTCAGGGTGATAAGGCCGGGAGGGTTCCTCGCGACCTGCTCCTGTTCGCATTTTATGGATCTTCAGGCATTTACCGCGGTCATTTCGCAGGCAGCGGCATCGGCACACAGGCGGCTGCGCCAGGTGGAGCTCCGGACGCAGGCTCCGGACCATCCGGTGCTCTGGGGATCGGACGAGACATTTTATCTTAAGTTCTACATTTTCCAGGTGATATGACGATGAATTTTCAGGAAGCCTTGAATTACCTTAAGGAAGTGGACGATAAAGCCGGGATAAAGCCGGGTCTGGAGAGGATCCGGGAGCTGCTGGCGAGGCTCGGAGACCCGCAGGATCATCTGCGGACGGTCCACGTCGCGGGCACGAACGGCAAGGGCTCGGTATGCAGCTATATCGCTGCGGGCCTGGAAGAAGCCGGGTTCAAGACCGGTATCTACACCTCGCCCGCGGTCTTTTCCTGGTGTGAGAAGGTCCGGGTCTGCGGCGAGTGGATCCGGAGAGATGAAGCTGCCGCTCTTATCACGGAGATATCCTGCGCCGCGGAGGCTATGGAAGATAAGCCGAGCTCGTTTGAGATCGAGACGGCCATGGCCTTCCTGTATTTCTGCCGCAAGGGGTGCAGCTTCGCGGTGATCGAGACCGGGATGGGGGGCCTTCTGGACGCGACAAATGTCATAAAAGCTCCGGCGGTCTCGGTGATAACAAACGTCGCCATGGACCACACAGCATACCTGGGAAATACATTAGCGGAGATCGCCGCCAATAAGGGCGGGATCATCAAGGAGAACTGCCCCTGCGTATTCTTCAGGGAAAGCGGGGATGCATACAGGGGCCTTATGGAAATCGCGGAAAGCAAAGGATCCGAGCCTTTCCCGGCGGACATGGGCCTGGTATCAAATATCAGGACGGACGCCGAGAGCGGACAGTTCTTTGACTATAACGGACATAATGATTATCATATAAGAATGCTGGGGGCGGCGCAGGTACGTAATGCGGTGCTTGCCATTGAGGCCCTCCGGGTGATCGGGCGGAGCTGCCCTGAGGTCGATGAAACGGCCATCAGGGGAGGACTTAGCGCGGCGCTGCTTCACGGGAGGTTCGATATTCTTTCAAGGGAGCCGGTCGTGATCTGTGACGGAGCGCATAATCCGGCCGCCGCGCGGGATCTATCCGAAACGCTCGCGAAGCTGTTCCCAGGAAGGCGGATCATCCTGGTCATGGGGATATTCGCGGACAAGGATCACAGGGAGGTCCTGAGGATAATGTCCGGGGTCTCGGGGATAGTGATCACATTTACCCCGGAAAACAAAAGAGGGCTCGACGCCTATTCGCTTGCAGTTGAAGCCGGGGATTATTTCCCGCAGGTAATAGTGGCAAAGAGCCACAGGGACGCGGTCTCAAAGGCCGTGAACATCTGCGGAAGGAACGATGTGATAGTACAGTGCGGGTCACTGTCTACCATACCGGAATTTGAAGAATTTATTTTGAGGATGGGGCTTAGCGATGAAAATAGGCTGCAGGAAATTTGATACGGAGCGCCATACCTATGTGATGGGGATACTAAATGTGACACCGGATTCTTTTTCCGACGGCGGAAAGTACATGGGCACCGAAGCCGCCCTTAGGCGGGCCGGGGAGATGATCAGGGAAGGCGCTGATATTATTGATATCGGCGGACAGTCCACGCGGCCCGGGTTCACATTTGTCACAGAGGACGAGGAAATATCCAGGATAGTCCCGGTGATCGAAGCAATTAAAAAAGAATATGACGTGCCTGTCTCTGCAGATACATTCAACGCGCGCACCGCGGAAGAAGCTGTCAGGGCAGGATGTGATATGATAAATGACATATGGGGCCTTTCCTGGGATCCCAGGATGGCGGAAGTTATCGCCCGGAGCGGGGCCTGCTGCTGCCTGATGAATAACCGGGAGGAAGCTTTCCCCCAGGACATGCCTGCGGAGGAAATGCTTGTTGCGCTCCATAAAGAGCTTGAAGAAATAAAGGACCGCGCGCTCAGGGCGGGGATCAAAGAGGACAGGATCATCCTTGACCCCGGGATCGGCTTTGCGAAGGACCCCGATCAGAATCTCGCGGTGCTCGGAAATCTCGGAAGATTCAGGGATCTCGGGCTCCCGATGCTCCTCGGGGCATCCAGGAAATCCGTGATCGGAAAGGCCACAGGGGCGGAGACCGCGGACAGGCTTCCGGGAACAATAGTAACTACGGTGCTTGCGGTGCAGGCCGGATATTCTTTTGTCCGGGTGCATGACGTAAAGGAAAATCTGCAGGCGATACTCATGGCAGAGGCAGTGAGGTGAGAATATGGACAGTATCCTTATAAAGAGGCTTGAGGTATTTGCGTATCACGGGGTCAACCCGGAAGAACAGAAGATGGGGCAGAAATTCTACGTTACCGCGAGGATATTTCTGGACACCGAGAAGGCGGCAAAGACCGACAACATCCTTGATACCGTGCACTACGGGCATGTCTGCAGGGACATTACCCAGATAATGCAGACCGACCCCTGCCTTCTGATAGAGAAGGCTGCGGACCGCGTGGCCAGGGGGATACTGAGCAGGTATCCGGCTGCGGAGAGCGTGACCGTGACCCTCGAGAAACCCCAGGCGCCGGTGAAATACCATTTTGAGACCATCAGCGTAACGGTCTCAAGGAAGCGCCACATAGTTTATATAGCTTCGGGCAGCAACATCGGCGAGCGTGAAAGCAATATCAGCGAGGCTTACAAGCTTCTTGCCCAGGAGGGCGAGATCCTGGCGCAGTCCCAGCTTTACGAGACCGCGCCCTACGGCTACACCGATCAGCCCGCGTTCATGAACGGATGCATTAAGATGTCCACGCTTCTGAGCCCGGAGGAACTCCTTGACAGGATCCACGCGATAGAAGCTATACTCGGCCGGAAGCGCGACATACACTGGGGGCCGAGGACGATCGACCTCGATATCATTTTCTTCGACAACAGGGTCATTGAGACAGAAGATCTCACGGTTCCCCACGCGGACATGAAGAACAGGGAATTCGTGCTGAAGCCGCTCGTAGAGATCGCGCCGGACATGGTGCATCCGGTATTAAAGCTGACGGTACGGGAACTTCTTGACAGGCTCAGAAAAGAACAGAAACAGGTCTAGGAAACAGAGAGAACCATGGATAATAAAGAAAACAAGTATTCAGGCGGGCTCGAGGGCTGCCGCGTGAAGATAGACGAGATCGATTCCCAGATCATAAAACTGATCGAGGAGAGGTTCGAGGTTTGCACCAATATAGCCAGGATCAAAAATGAGTCCGGAAAAGCGATCTACGATCCCGAGAGGGAAGCGCAGAAGCTTGAGAATATCAGGAACTGTGCGGGGGACCCGTTCTCCGCAGCGGGGCTGGAAGCCGTGTTCGGACAGATAATGGCGGTCTCCAGGCTGAGGCAGTATTCAGAGCTCTCGGGGAGCGAGTCCTACGGGCTCGGTTTCTCCAGGGTGAAAAGCTGCGGCCGCACCGGCAGGGTAGCTTTCCAGGGGATCCCCGGAGCATACGGGCACCAGGCGGCAAGCGAATTCTTTTCTCAGGACTCCGAATTCATTGGCTGCAGGACCTTCCGTGATGTTATGGAGATGGTCGAGAGCGGACGGGCGGATTACGGCGTTCTTCCGGTAGAGAACACCATGACCGGCATAATACCGGACGTATATGACCAGCTCAGCAGGTTCGGCAATTATATCGCCGGGGAACATGTAGTCAAGGTCGAGCACGCGCTCCTGGCGCTTCCGGGGGCGGACCTTTCCGGGATCCGCACCGTGTATTCCCATCCACAGGGACTGCTGCAGTGCCCTACCTTCCTATCTAAGCATCCGGACTGGAACCAGGCTTCCCTTGCGAACACCGCCGTGAGCGCAAAAAAGGTCCTGGATGACCGCGATCCTTCACAGGCAGCGATCGCCAGCCCGCAGGCAGCGGCATATTACGGGCTTTCCGTGCTTGCGGAAAATATTAGCGATACCGACAATAATTCGACAAAATTCATTATTATCCGCAGCAAGCCGGAGTTCGAGGAGGCCGCGGATTCCATCAGCATCACCTTCGAGCTGAGCCATGAGACCGGAAGCCTGTACAGGGCGCTGGGATTTATTATTTACAATCAGATCAATATGACTAAAATAGAGTCAAGACCTATCAAAGGCGAGAAATGGAGATACCGCTTCTTCATCGACATTGAAGGGAATCTGGACGAGCTTAGGATCAGGGACGCCCTGAACGGGATCGGAAGGGATACCTATAACTTCCGCATCCTTGGGTGCTACAAGAAGGCAGAGTAGGAGATGCAGAGATGAAGATTGTTGTTAAGATCGGGACTTCGAGCCTTACGTACAAAAGCGGACATCTGAATATACGCGCGGTCGAGCAGCTGTGCAAGGTGCTCTCGGACCTTAAGAACGCGGGGAACGAAATAATCCTCGTGTCCTCGGGAGCTATCGCGATGGGCGTCGGGAAGCTTCAGCTCCGCGGAAAGCCGGAGGACCTTCCGGGGAAGCAGGCCGCTGCGGCGGTCGGGCAGTGCGAGCTCATGTATATTTACGATAAGCTTTTCTCCGAATATAACCACACGGTGGGGCAGATACTTCTGACAGCCGACGATATCAGCGATCCCGGAAGGTTCGAGAATTTCCGGAACACGATAAACCGGCTGCTGGAGATGAAGGTCCTTCCGATAATCAATGAGAATGACACTCTCGGCACCAACGAGATCAGGATAGGCGACAATGACAACCTCGGAGCCATGGTGGCGGTATCGGTGGGCGCAGATCTGATGGTGATCCTGACCGACACCGACGGGCTCTACACCGCGGATCCTTCTAAGGACCCGGACAGCGTGCTGATCAAAAAGGTCGCGGTGATCACACCGGAGATCGAGGCTCTTGCAGGAGGAACCGCGGGGACCCAGGGGACCGGCGGAATGGCTACAAAGGTCGAAGCCGCTGTGACTGTGACCGAGGCCGGGACAGATATGGTAATAACTAACGGAAAGGACGTCTCGGTGCTCTACGATATTATCGAAGGCCGGGATTACAGGGGAACGCTTTTCTGCGGAAGAAAGGACATAAGCTGATGGAAGAGACCACGATCAAATTGCTTGAAAGCGCAAGAAAGGCTGTTGCCGACGTAGCGAAACTTACCAGCGAACAGAAAAATGAGGCTCTGCGCCGCATGGCCGCGGGGCTTGAAAAGAATTTTGATTCGATCCTTATCGAGAATGCCATCGACGTTGAGAACGCCAGGGGCAAGATATCCGACGTCATGATCGACAGACTCAGGCTTACCGAAGGCCGTATCCGCGACATGGCCGACGGCATCCGCAATGTTGCGCTCCTGCCTGATCCGGTGTTCTCGATCGAAAGCGAATACACTCGGGAGGACGGGCTTATTATCCGCAAGGTTAGGGTCCCGCTAGGAGTGGTCGCGATCATTTATGAGTCCAGGCCGAACGTTACCAGCGACGCCGCTGCGCTTGCGTTCAAGAGCGGCAATGTGTGCGTGCTGAGAGGCGGCAAGGAAAGCTACAGGTCAAGCGCGGCTATAGTGGCAGTGCTTAAGGAAGCGCTTAGCGAATCCGGGATCAACCCTGACGCAATAGGGCTTGTGTCCGACCTTACCCATGAGAGCGCGAACACCCTCAT
>JAIKVW010000045.1 GCA_024685315.1 Lachnospiraceae bacterium | reverse complement strand
GACCGCGATGTCGGTCGTGCCCGCGCCCATATCTATTACAAGATTCCCGCAGGCCCTCGAAATATCGATCCCGGCTCCGAGAGCTGCCGCAGCGGGCCCGTCTATCAGCGTGACGTCCCTTGCGCCGGCCTCAAGAGCTGCACTCCTTACCGCGTCGCGCTCTACCTCGGAAGCTCCGCAGGGCACGCTCATGCACACCCTGGGACGCCTAAGCGTCCTCCTCCCGATGGCTTTCTGCATGAAAAATCTCAGCATGCGCTCCGTGATCGTGTAGTTCGCGATCACGCCCCCGGTCAGGGGATGCACTGCCGCAATATTGCCCGAAGGCCTTCCGCTGATGCTTCTCGCGGCCTCCCCGACGGCTACTATTTCATTTGTATCCTGATCGAAAGCCACTACTGAAGGCTCCCTGACCACTATCCCGGTCCCCCTGAGGTAAATGGTGATCGCAGAGGTACCGAGGTCGATCCCTATATCCGTAACTGCCATAAATTATCCTTTTTACTTGCAGAATATGTCTTGCCGGTTTCCGTAATACTTTCTGTTGACGAGCACCATGATGACCGCGAACACCACCTGGTAGCCGGTCTCCCATGAGATCATGAACTCGCCTATGATCCCCATCGCTATCAGCAGATAGATGACCCCGATAATGACCGGTACAATGTACAGCATCATGAGGTGCCTCGGGCCTTTCCTCTTCAGGTACACAAGCTCGAGCCTGATCGTGGCTGCCGCTATACCTATAAGGAAACAAATGATCCCGTAAACCATATCAAGCGACTTAAGCCCCGGATAGGCGCCGTATACCTGCTGGGTGTATTCCGCTGTCCCGTAAGCTGTCCCGTTAAGGAACTCAATGCCTACCAGCATATTTGACGCGGCGCTTACGACCAGGGCAATATTGGAAAGGATGAAATTCCATATCATCCCGCGGCCTTTATATTTGAAGAGGGTGGAGAAACCGAATATCGAAGTCCTCTTTCCACGGTCCTCAGGGTAAGGATCGTTCTCCGTACTGAAGCCGCGTTCATTCCGTCCGCCGGCTGTGTACCCGTTCCCTGCGCGGTCATATGTCCCGCCCCCGGCGCTTTGCTCACGCTCAGCCGAAGGAGCCGCTTCCTGCACGGGATACAGCTCTTCCTGTGAATATACTGACATGTCCGCACCGCATATCGGGCATTTATGCGCACCGTCAACTAGTCTCTGCCCGCAATTAGGACACCTCATCGGGATCCTCCTCTTAAGATAGTATTTCGCAAAAATTTCATACGTGTATAATACTGCATATTTACAGCTCTGGCAAGCACCTATCATTTCCTTCGCGGATGCCCGTTGAGGATTTTTTCATTATCTGATATTATACCTATGTAACTATTCAGCACCCCGGGATCGGCATAAAAAGCGGGGAAGGAGGCGGTTTTTATGGCAGGATTCCTGACCAAATACATTAACGGCAAGGAAGCCGGCGAGAAGCTGGAGGATAATTATATCCACGAGACTATCTCGCGAAATAACCACGCTTTCCTCATAGGGCTGCACGGGAACGATGTGCTGTCATTCAACCCCCGGATCCGCGCGAAAAGGGGGCTCTCCTACAGGACTGCCGGCACCGAGATGTACAATCAGGAATATGCGGCCCTGTTCAACTGCATGCTTGACCACATCATGACCCTTACCGGGCACGAGCGCGAGACCTGCATCGCATATATCTCGGGATTTCTCTGCTATTTTACCCTGGATCAGAATGCCACGCCGTACATCAGGTACCGCACCAGCAGGCTTCTCCCGGCGAAATGCAGACGCTCACAGATGCTCGAGGCGCGCCGCGAGGTCGAGACCGCCATTGACTGCCGAATGCTCGAGTCCCACTGCAGGATGCATCCTTCGCAGGTCAACGTCGACGCGCTCCTCTACCTGAGCCGCAAGGACACTTCTTCCATAAACCATATGCTGAAAAAGGCCGTAAGTGAAGTTTATCACTACAGCCTCTCTTCAAATGAACTTGCCGCCGGCATCAGGAGCCTCCGCAGGCGGCTGGAATTCATGTATCCGAGCGAAGGGCTCGGCAAAAGTGTCGTAAACACGTTGAAAAGCAATATCCCTTTCGTCAAAAGCTCTTCCTCGAACCGTTTCGACTTCACGGCGGACGCCCAGGACTTCATGAATGAACGGAAGATCCAGTGGTATCCCTACGTCGGCTGCGCACAGATCTACGAGCTTTCATTCGAGGAAATATTCCAGCGCACGCAGTCCGGCTCGCTCACCCTGCTCGGCGACCTCGACGGATGCCTCTCATGGGGAATAAGCCGCGAGGAGCTGATCACCTCGGTGCTGAACACCCGGCCTTACTAGGCCCTTCCGGCGCTTTCCCGGCCTTCAAGGCCTCTAAGCAGGAACTGGTATTCCTCAATGGATTTCTTCATGGTGATCGCTTCCCCGAGATCAAAATCCATAAATTTACCGTCTTTATACGCTACCACTCTGTGCTCTTCGCCCCTGAGCAGCAGGTCGACCGCATATGCCCCCATCGTGCTTGCGTAAACTCTGTCTTTCGCGGTCGGAGTTCCGCCCCTCTGGATATATCCGAGTATCGTCGCGCGGGTCTCTATGCCCGTGGCGGCCTCTATCCTCTTCGCAAGGCGGTTCGACCTTCCCACTCCTTCAGCATTAATAATAATGTGATGCTTCCGGCCTTTCCGGCGGTTATTCAGGATCGAATCTATGAGCGCCTGCTCATCAAATTCATCCTTCTCCGGAATAAGTATGCCGTCCGCGCCGTTCGCTATATGGCACCAGAGCGCGATGTAGCCCACGTTCCGGCCCATGACCTCTATAATGCTGCATCTCTCGTGCGAGGTGGAGGTGTCGGTGATCTTGTCTATCGCAGAAACTGCGGTATTTACGGCAGTGTCAAAGCCTATCGTGTAGTCGGTCGAACCGATGTCGAAATCTATGGTCCCGGGCACACCGACCACATGCACTCCGAGGTCTGCAAGGCACTTTGCCCCCCTGTAGGAACCGTCTCCTCCGATCACCACGAGCCCGTCGATCCCGCTCTGGGCGAGGTTGTCGGCAGCCATCTGCTGGTATTCGGCCTCAAGGAACTTTGAACACCTCGCGGTGTAGAGAATAGTCCCGCCAAGCTCCATTATTTCCGAGACACGTTCCGGGTCCATATCGACAAATTCTTTGTCCAGAAGCCCGGTGAAGCCGCGCTTGATCCCAATGACCCTGACTCCGGCAGCGGCCCCTGTCCTGACGACGGCCCTAATCGCGGCGTTCATTCCCGGAGCGTCGCCGCCACTAGTAAGCACTCCTATAGTCTTGATATCAGCCATATCTCTTTCCCGTATCCTAATCTATATAACTGTAAAAAACATTTCCGGCTTTCTCGAAAAGCTCCTCCGCGCTGCTCCAGGAATAATCCTGCCGCTGCCCGCTCTCGATGTCGACCGTGTAAATGTACAGCGTATCATATCCAATGATCATGCAGTAGGCGCCGCTCCCGGTCCTGGCCGCGACGATCCTGTCTCTGTATACAAAGTGCAGCACATCGTCAAGCTCCATCCCGGTGAGGTCCATAACGCTTACAGGCAGCGCACTGCTCAAAGTATCGTAGACTCCGGACACCGTGATGTCCTCCGGGACCTTCCAGCCCTCGTATGCACAGATATTCTTAACGAGTCCCAGGGTCTTTCCGCCTGCCTCTTCCGCGCTGATATAGTCCTCCATATCAAGGCTCCAGATATATGCCCTGCCGTCGCACTGCCAGAGGACTTTCTTGCTGCCGGACATTACTATACCTGCGGTGTCATGCGCGAAATCGACCGCATCCGCAAGGGAAGAAAAGCTCCTCTCCATATGCCCGTAAGCATATACATAGTAGACCTGGGCCCTCTCGCTCTGCTGCGTGTACTCTCTGGTGATCCCGTAGCCCTCGCTCATAGTCCTGGCGGTCTGGGTTATCGGCACAAAGGTCGAAGATCCGACCCTAATGGCGTTTACAGTGCCCGAAGAACCGCGGGATATGGACGCGAGACTTATGGTGTCTTCGTCCTGGGCGGAAGAATTATAAATAATGTAATCCGCGTATTCTTCATCTCCGGCAAGGGCCTCGCTCCGCTTGATCATGCTGATCGTGATGCTGCCTCCGGAGACCGTAATGCCTTTAATGTAGTATGCGTCCCTGCTGTAGACTTTGAGATCGCTAAGGTCAGTGCCGGCAAGGTGAATCTCCGTCATCTTCATGAGCCCGGTCTGCGGATCGTAGGCATCCGCCTGCGCGGGATCGAGAACGCCGTAAATAAGCACGTCGCCAATGTATCCCAGCGGCACCAGCTGCATGCCTCCTCCGTCGACCGTCTTCTTATCTCCGCTGCTGAGATCGACTGTAACGATCGAACCTCCTCCCGGGAGATCTTCTTCACCGCCCTCCGAGAAAGCGACGTAGCCTTCGTTGGAGGAAGCATAGCTCCTTCCGCTGTACTCCTCGAAGACCTGCTCGAAATCCCCGGAATCTATCCCGAACCTGTAAATATTGCCGTCGAGTTTCAGGTAGAGGTTCCCGTTACCGTCCATGCAGGCCAGGTCTCCGACGCCTTCGTCCAGCTGCACAAGGCTTGCGGTGTAAGGAATATATGCGATCTGGTAGACCGCTACCGACTCATGGTCGAACCGGTACAGGAGTATGCCTTCGCTCCCCTCGTGCCTTCCGCTGCCGATATAGCCGTAGACCATGAAGCAGATGTCGCCGGTCTTCGGATCGGTGCTAATGACTTTAAGCCTGGTCATGTCCCCCGGCTCCGAGCAGAAGCGCGTATTCGAGGAATCATATACACTGGTAACGATCTGGTTAGTAGCGTCATAGAGCCAGAGCCAGTTGCCGTCAGTGACCGCGCACATGCTGCGGTCTCCGTCGCCGAAACGCACCATCGAAAGCTTGTCGGAATCCCCGATCCCCAGGGACATGTAGCCGTCAGAAAAGCTTGCGGTCTGCGTGTCCGGAAGCGCGAACATCTGACGCCTGAAGTCCCAGAGATACATCTGGTCATCGATATATTTTATGCGGTAATATTCGGAAATAATGTACTGGGCCGCGGTCGACCCGGATCCGACCTCAACACTGTAGGACAGGGTGAAAACTCCGGTCTCGGTGTTGATCTCTTTCATAACTATATTGAGGTCGCTTATCCTGACCGGGTCCAGCTTCCCCCAGGTGACCGCGTCAAATGTCGACTCGATAGTCACCAGGCTGTAATCGCTTCCGGAGGAGCCCGAGGATGATCTGGTCTCCAGATATCTGGAAATATCGTCGGAATCTTTGTCGAAAGTGGCCTCGTTAAAATCCGTCACGAATTTCAGCTTTTCGGAAACGTAGAGCGACTCGCCGTAGTGTACCCTCGTATAGTAATTGATATTTCTCCCGGTGCCGTCGTCAAGAATTATACGAAGACAGTACTCCCTGTTTGAATAGAGCTCATTCCGGAAAACGAGCCTGGTATTCCAGCCCTTGTCGCTCTTCTCCGGAGTCTCGCAGTCCCCGGACTCTATCAGGGCGTCAAAAGAGTCATTGTAAAGCTCATAACTCATGCCTTCCACGGCATTTTCAGTGCTGTCAACCACGAGGTTTACCGTAAGGCTGCTCCCAACCGGGGTCATTGTATCGTGAAAATATCCCGCGTCAACAGGATTCACAAATCCGTACATAGCGTTAATTCGCTTGCCTCCGGATTTCACATAGACCACCGGAAGGGTCGATTCGGTAACGTCCGCGCTCGCGGTACCCATTCCGCCGTTCTTCACAAGGTCGCTGATAATGACCGCAGCCGCAAATATCCCGATGTAAAGAAGGACGGTAATTAATATTTTTCTTATCTTATTCATATATTTATCTGATGATAATCGATTATAGTTATATTATGGTGAATTATACCATAATCAGGCGGAAACTATTATAAAAATATTCCGCCTGATTCAATATCAATCCTACAACTGAATCAATAGTGGACTGCGATGCTTTTTTGACACTGGCCGTCAGTCAAACATATGGGTACTTTGTTCTTGTTTTCAGGCACTGTGTGTCAGCCTGTATTCTACTGGGCTCATATAGCCCAGATACGAATGCATACGTTTTCTGTTATAGAACATCTCTATATACTCAAATATATCTGCCTTTACTTCGGCTATTGTAGCATAGTTTTTCTGATAAATGCATTCCTTCTTTGCTGTTGCAAAGAAACTCTCCGAACAGGCATTGTCATAAGGGCATCCGCCTCGGCTCATGCTCTGCCGGATACCGTTCTCCCTCAACATCCTTTGATAACTCTCGCTGCTGTACTGGGTGCCTCTGTCGGA
>JAIKVW010000019.1 GCA_024685315.1 Lachnospiraceae bacterium | reverse complement strand
TAAACAGTCACCGGGCTATGTAAGGAGGCTTATTCTTCTGAAAAGAAAAAGACGCCCGGCAGAAGAGCTTTCTGCTGAACGTCTCAAAACGGATAAAGAAGGATACGAATGTGCAGATTCCATCAGAATCCGTTAAACGTTCCTGCGTCTCCGAAATATGAGTTCACCGTGGTCTGAGACAATTACTGATGTCTTAAGTATCATCGTCGAAAATGGGAGTAAGCAGACTTCTTACGTTCGCTCATTTTCGATTTTTTGTCTCATTCATTAACTATTGTCTCAGTATTAACTACTAAATCCCCGATAAAATCCCTGATTCGCCATCAAAAACCGTCAAAGATTCACGGGCATAAAAAGACCCCGGAAATGGCGTATTTCCGGGGTTTTTCGACTCTTGTTGGGTCTGATTAACGCTTCGAGAACTGAGGCGCTCTGCGCGCGGCCTTCAAGCCGTACTTCTTCCTCTCCTTCATACGAGGGTCACGGGTAAGGAATCCTGCCTTCTTGAGCGCAGGTCTGAAGTCCTCATCAACCTTAATGAGCGCGCGGGAGATGCCGTGGCGCATAGCGCCTGCCTGGCCGGTGAAGCCGCCGCCGTGAACGGTAGCGATGACATCGTACTTGCCTGTGGTCTCGGTAGCTTCAAGGGGCTGACGTACAACGACCTTAAGAGTCTCAAGTCCGAAGTAATCATCTATATCTCTTTTATTGATCGTGATCTTGCCGGTGCCGGGAGTAAGGTAAACTCTTGCGATGCTGCTCTTCCTTCTGCCGGTTCCGTAAAATGTAACTTTAGCCATTATGATTTCTCCTTCTGTTTCTCAATCAGTACTTAATTTCAAGAACTTCAGGTTTCTGGGCTGCGTGCGGATGTTCCGGACCAGCGTATACAAAAAGCTTCTTGTACATCTGTCTGCCAAGGGGTCCCTTGGGGAGCATTCCTGCAACTGCCTGCTCTATAATGGCTTCGGGCTTCTTTGCCATAAGGTCCTTCAGAGTGGTCTGCTTCATGCCGCCGACATAATCGGAATGATGATAGTAGATTTTCTGATTGAGCTTCTTGCCTGTGACCTTGACCTTCTCAGCGTTTACGATGATTACATAATCGCCGGTGTCAAAGCTGGGTGTAAATGTAGGTTTATTCTTGCCTCTCAGGACTGCTGCGACCTGAGATGTGAGACGTCCTAATGTCTGTCCCTCTGCATCAACCACGTACCACTTTCTCTCAATGGTATCGGGGGTAGCTGTATAGCTTTTCATTATGAACCTCCTGAAAATATATGGCCGCGCGGGATCTCCGCACTTCCAGATATAGGTTTCTTCTCTCCTGGGTTTCGCCGGCGGAAAATGTCCGTAAACCGCCTGCCGTCCACAGGGAATATTGTCGGCGGAGCCCCTGAAACCGCTGCTCCCGGGAATTTGAAGCACAATTTTACAAAGACTGCCGCAATTTAAAATTATATTTCATGGAGTCCCTAATGTCAAGAGAGAAAATTGCAGGCGTTTATCGCAGCGTTCGCGCCGTCGGAGCAGGCGGTCGCGACCTGACGCAGGCTCTTTGACCTGCAGTCTCCCGCGGCAAAGACTCCGGGGGTCATTACTTTCCCGCTCTCGTCCGTGTCAAAATATCCCCAGCTGTTCAGCGCCGCGAGGTGCGCGAAGGCTTCGTTTTCCGGGATCAGCCCGACCGCGAGGAAAACGCCTTCACAGGGGACGGTCTTCTCCTCTCCGCCCTCGGTGTAGGCCACGCCGGTGAGCTTTCCGTTCTCCGTTATGTAGCCCGTCACTTTGGTGTTTACATGGGTCTCAACATTGTGGTGCGAGAACAGCGTCTCCTGGGACTTCGCGTCTGCGGTAAAGTTCGGGAGGTCCTGGAGCATCACAAGCTTAGCTGCCGTATTTACGAGGGTGTTCGCCTCGACAAAAGCGGAGTTCCCGCCGCCGATGACGACCACGTTTTTGCCGCGATAAAGGTCCCCGTCGCAGACCGCGCAGAAATGCACGCCGTTCCCGATCAGGTCCTTCTCTCCCGGAAGCCCGAGCACCCTGTGCGTGGTGCCTGTCGCGAGTATAAGGCTCCTGCCCTCGTAGGTGCTTCCCTCTTCGGTCGTCACCTCAAAAATATCTCCGCGCTTTTCGGCCCCGGTCACGTTCTCGAAAGCCACCTCGGCGCCCTGCCCCATTGCCTGGTCGAGGAGCTTTTCTGCAAATTCATCTCCGCTGATCTCCGCGAACCCTGGGATGTTCTCGACCTTGGGGGTGTTGACGATCTGTCCCCCGAATACGCTCTTCTCGATCACGAGCACGCTCCTGCCGTTCCTTCTGCCGTAGACTGCCGCGGTAAGGCCCGCAGGTCCTCCGCCGACAATAATTATATCAAACATATTTCCGTACCTTTCTTCTTAAGCAAGACCATGCAGCGGGGCACTCCTCACTGCATGGTCCTGTGACAGTTCTTAAGTTTTGGCAGGCCTTAGCGTCAGACAGCTGCTGACTTGCTGTGAGCCTTGAGCCATTCGATCGCTGCGCTCTCACCGACGTACCTTGTTCCGTCGGGATCAATGATGGTAGGCGTCTGGGTGATCCCGAGCTCTCTTGCGACCTCAATATTTTCGGAGCAGTTCACGGTCTCGAAATCGACCTTCGCGATGCGGAAGCGCTGCTCTGCGCCCTTGCACTTCGGGCAGTGATCCTTAACGTACATTACGGGAACGTCAGATCCGGAAGCGACCCTTACATTCTCCTCTGCGATCGCTGCAGCTGCGGACTCGGAAAGGTCCAGATGTCCCTTTGCGGGCTCTGACTCGCCAAGCCTTACCTCGACCTCTGCGATGTCGGTCACATCATAGGTGAGACGATCCTGGAACTCGCTGGTCTTGCCGTCGTTCCAGTTCTTGACCGGGCGGTAGTATCCGGTGATCCTGGAGTATACCTCTGCTTCCTTGCCGCAGATCGGGCAGGTGAAGTGCTTGCCGGTAATGTATCCGTGATCCGAGCATACCGAGTAGGTCGGGGAAATGGTGTAGTACGGAAGCTTGAAGTTGTCGGAAATCTTCTTTACAAGCGTTGCGGCGCTCTTCCAGTCAGGAAGCTCCTGGCCGAGGAAGCTGTGGAATACGGTACCGCTGGTGTAGAGCTGCTGGAACTCGTCTTCCTGCTCGAGTGCGTCGAAGATGTCATCTGTGAAGCCTACCGGCAGATGTGAGCTGTTGGTGTAGTAAGGCGCGCCGTTCATCTGGCCTGCGGTGATGATATCCGGGAACTCCTCGGTGTCGTGCTTTGCGAACCTGTAGGTGGTGGACTCTGCGGGAGTTGCCTCAAGGTTGTAGAGGTCGCCGTACTTCTCCTGGTAATCGGAGAGGCGGGTGCGCATGTGGTTGAGCACTTCTACGGAGAACCTGTGTCCTTCCTCGCCGGTGATGTCGCCGGAGAGCCAGTTTGCGTTAAGGATAGCTTCGTTCATTCCTACAAGGCCGATGGTCGAGAAATGATTGTTGAAGGTTCCGAGGTAACGCTTGGTGTAAGGATAGAGGCCTGCGTCCATGAGCCTGGTGATAACGCCTCTCTTGATCTTGAGGGACCTTGCGGCGATATCCATGTACTTGTCGAGGCTGTCGTAGAACTCCTTCTCGTCCTTTGCAAGGTATGCAAGGCGGGGCAGGTTCAGGGTGACAACGCCTACGGAACCGGTGCTCTCGCCGGAACCGAAGTATCCGCCGCCCTTCTTCCTGAGCTCACGAAGGTCGAGGCGCAGACGGCAGCACATTGAACGTACGTCCGAAGGCTTCATGTCGGAGTTTACATAGTTTGAGAAGTAGGGAGTTCCGTACTTCGCGGTCATCTTGAAGAGGAGCTCGTTGTTCTCGGTATCGGACCAGTCAAAGTCCTTTGTGATGGAGTAGGTAGGGATCGGATACTGGAATCCGCGTCCGTCAGCATCGCCTTCGATCATGACTTCGATGAAGGCCTTGTTGACCATGTCCATCTCCTTCTTGCAGTCGCCGTAGGTGAAGTCCATATCCTTGCCGCCTACGATCGCGGGAAGGTTTACCATATCCTCGGGAACGGTCCAGTCGAGGGTAACATTGGTGAAAGGAGCCTGGGTGCCCCATCTGGACGGAGTGTTTACGCCGTAGATGAAGGACTGGATGCACTGCTTAACTTCGTGGTAGTCAAGGTTGTCAACCTTTACGAAGGGTGCAAGGTAGGTGTCAAACGAGGAGAATGCCTGAGCGCCTGCCCACTCATTCTGCATGATCCCGAGGAAGTTTACCATCTGGTTGCAGAGGGTGGAAAGATGCCTTGCGGGGGAGGATGAGATCCTGCCGACTACTCCGCCGAGACCTTCCTGGATGAGCTGCTTGAGGCTCCAGCCTGCGCAGTATCCGGTAAGCATTGAGAGGTCATGAAGGTGGAAGAAGCACTTCCTGTGGGCTTCTGCGATCTCGTCGTCGTAAACTTCGGTAAGCCAGTAGTTGGCGGTGATCGCGCCGGAGTTGGAAAGAATGAGTCCGCCTACGCTCATGGTAACGGTGGAGTTCTCTTTAACTCTCCAGTCCTTCTCTGCGCCGATGTAGCCGTCGACGAGCTTCTTGTAGTCGAGAAGCGTCTGCTTGGTCTCACGGACTTTCTGGTGCTGGCTTCTGTAGATGATGTAAGCCCTTGCGGTCTTGGGATAATTGCACTGCATGAGGGTCTCTTCGACGATATCCTGGATCTCCTCGACGGTCGCGATGTCCCTGCTGTCGAGCCTGGTCTGGACCATGATGCCGATAGCCCTGCCGATAGCGGATACGTCCCTGGCCGGAACCTCTTCAGTTGCGATAAATGCTTTTACGACTGCAAGTTCGATCTTGGAAACGTTGAAATCAACCGTCTCGCCGTTCCTCTTAACTACGTGTGTAACTCCCATTTCTTATATATCCTCCCAATTTACTGCTCTATTGCTTTCCAGACTCTTCTGAACATCTATCAGCCTCTGGTTCGTGCTTCCCCTGTAAAGGCATTCGCTGCTTTTCAGATCCATTATGAACGGCCCGTCCACAAGGACGTCGATGGAATGAAGCGCTTCTATCGCGGCTTCTCCTGCGGCTCCGGCAAGCAGCGCCTCGTAGGTCCATCCGGTGTAGGTCCAGACGCTGAGCCCGATCTCATGTACCGCATCCGCGATTGCCTTCAGGGTTTCGGGCTGAGCCATCGGATCGCCGCCCGATAATGTGACCCCGTCAAGGAACCGTTCTCTTCGTATCCTCCCGATCACCTCTGAGACCGGGACCGGGGAGACCGCGTACATATCGTGGGTGTCCGGGTTCTGGCATCCGGGGCATGCGTGCGGGCATCCCTGAAAGAATACCGTGTACCTGATCCCCGGGCCGTCGACCAGGGAATGCCTGACCTCGCCGCTCAAAAAAATCTGCTGCACGTCCAAAATTTGCCTCCAAAGGGTTAATTTTTATCGTACAGCAGACATTATAACAACATATTGTGGGCAAGTCAACAACCAAAACACAAAATATTGTGTATTATTTTTTTGAGCTATTTAGTTTTGCTAAACGATCCGGGCCGACTGATTAGCTATTATTATTAACCGGCTGCCCCTCATCATCAGGATAACTTATGTCAATAAGCGTGAGCCCGCGGGCGGGCGCGGTGGGTCCTGCGGCCTTTTCCTGCGGAAATTCAAGCGCTTCCCGCACATATTCCGGCGTCTTCTGGCCGCACCCGACCTTCAGCAGGGTCCCGGCGATGATGCGCACCATGTTGTAGAGGAATCCGTTCCCGCTGATCCTGAGCGTGATGATATTATCTCCCTCGGTGAGGGCAATGCTATATATTGTGCGTACCGTGCTCACCGCGTCGCTCTTCTGCGAGCAGAAGGATCGGAAATCGTGCTCACCGGCGAGGTAAGCTGCAGCGGCCTTCATGGCCTCGAGATCCAGCTTTACGGGCACGAAATGAGTATAAAGCCTGTCGCAGGGCCTCGGCATGCGGTCATTCAGCACCTTGTACTCGTAGGTCTTGACTACGTTCCGGTACCTGGGGTGGAAATCCGCCGCGACTTCCTTCGACTCCCGGACCACTATGTCCTTCGGGAGGCGCTGGTTGAGCGCGTAGGCGTACTTCCAGGGCTCGATCTCCTTGTTCGTGTCGAACACCGCGATCTGGCAGAGCGCGTGGACCCCCGAATCGGTGCGGCTCGCCCCCGTCAGGTTTACCTTTTCCCCCACGAGGTCTTCTACCGCGGCCTGGAGCACCTGCTGGATCGAGGTGCCGTTCGGCTGCACCTGCCATCCGCAGTAGTTCGTGCCGTCATAGGCGACTTTAAGCAATATCCTGTGCATATTACAGCTTCCTCAGAAAAACAAAAACTACAATATATAGTGCTATGACTCCGAACCCTATGAAGTCTCCCCCGCCAAAGCTCAGGGGGTACATGCGGGTCCGCCCTTCCGAGCCGTGGTAGCATCTCGCGTCCATTGCGCAGGCAAGCTCGTCCGCGCGGCGAACCGCAGATATGAAGAGCGGCACCGCGAGAGGCACCAGCCCTTTCGCGCGGCTTATGAGGTTCCGGCTCTCGAAATCCGCCCCGCGCGCGCCCTGGGCCTTCATGATCCTGGTCATTTCATCGGTAAGTATCGGGATGAACCTGAGCGCGATCGTCATGATCATCGCAGTCTCGTGCACCGGGACCTTGAAGCGGTTAAGGAAGCCCAGAGCGGACTCGAGGCCGTCGGTCATCGTGGTGGGGGTGGTCGTAAGCGTCAGGATCGAGGCCCCGAGCACAAGGTAGCTCAGCCTCATTATAAGGTAGGCACCCCTGGAAAGCCCCTCGAATGTCGCGGTGAGCGGCCCGATCTGGAACAGGGTCCTCCCGGCAGTCGAAAAAAGCGTCACGATGAAGGTGATCACCAGAATAAAGCGGATCGCGCGGATCCCCCGGATAAACAGCCCGAAGGGGATCTTCGAGACCAGGATCGCCGCGATCAGCACCGCTGTCGCAAAGATGAATGAAGGCAGTCCCTTTATGAAGAACACGCTAACCATAAATACCAGGGTCCCCGCGAGCTTTACCCTCGGGTCGAGGCTGTGCACCGGCGAGTCCGCGGGGTAATATCTTCCTATAGTAATATCACGGATCATGGCGGGCCCTCCATGCTCTCAGTATCCCGGCAGCGGCGCCGTCAGATGTCACGCCGGCCCCGGCCTCGATGCCTGCCTTTTTGAGCTCACTAAGGATGCGGACCGGTTCCGGGGAGTCGAGCCCAAGGGCCCTTAGCTCGTCCGTCCGGGAAAATATTTCCGCGGGGCTCCCGTCCATCGCGATCCTTCCCGCGTCCATCACTATGACGCGGTCCGCGAGGTCCGCGGCCTCGTCCATATAGTGGCTGGCCCAGATGATCCCCTTGCCCTGCTCCTTGAGGGAAAGTGCTATTCCGGCGATCTCTCTCCTGCCGGCGGGGTCAAGCCCCGCGGTAGGTTCGTCAAATATTATTATCTCGGGATCCATCGCAAGGACTCCTGCGATCGCTGCGCGCCGTTTCTCCCCTCCGGAAAGCCGGAACGGGGACTTTTCGCAGTATTGCATGTCCAGCCCTACCGCTTTAAGCGCGGCTTCGGCCTTCTCCCGGGCCTCTTCCTTCCAAAAGCCCATATTTAAGGGTCCGAACATCACGTCTGCAAGTACGCTTGCCTCAAAAAGCTGATGCTCGGGGTACTGAAATACCATTCCGGCCAGCCTGCAGATCTCTTTTCGCGGGATCGCGGCTTTTTTCTGAGACTGTTTGCGGAAACGCCTCGTGCCTCCCTCACCGGGATCCGCGGCAGAATAGATCTCCCGTCCGCCTATCGTAACGCTCCCGCTGTCAGGGGCCAGAAGTCCCGCAAGGATCTGGAGGAGGGTCGATTTCCCCGAGCCCGTCCGTCCTGTGACCGCAGTAAAAGAGGCCTCGCCGATGTCAAGGCTTACATCTCTAAGGACGGGCTCCGGGCTGCCGCCCTCAGCTCCGTACGAAAAATATATATTTTTAACTGAGACAGATGCCATATCTTCTGACCTCTTTCAAATACTTAGTTCCAGACCTCTTCGATTGCTTCTGTAAGGCCTTTTTCACTGTAGATCCCCTTAGAAAGCGGCATTCCGCCTGCACGGAGCTTCTCCGCGATCTCTGCGGCGGGCGGGATGGACAGCCCCAGCGAACGTATCCATTCCACATCGGAAAAGATCTCCTCAGGGCTCCCATCGGCCGCGATCTTTCCCTTGTCCATCACGATTATGCGGTCCGCCAGCGCGGCTTCTTCCATAAAGTGCGTCACCAGGATCACCGTTGTGTGCCTTTCCTTGTTAAGCTGGGTGATGGCCTCCATCACGCTCGCGCGCCCTTCCGGATCCAGCATCGCGGTGGGCTCGTCGAGGATCAGACACTCCGGATCCATCGCCAGGATCCCGGCTATCGTGACCCTCATCTTCTCCCCGCCGGAGAGCGTGTTCGGGGATTTCTTCGCGTATTTGCTGACGCCGAGGTCTCTCAGGCTCTCACGGACCCGCTTTCTGATCTCCCGGGAGGGTATTCCCAGGTTCTCGGGTCCGAAGGCAGCGTCTTCCTCGACCGTGCCGCCGATTATCTGGCTGTCCGGATTCTGGAATACCATCCCGGCTTTCTCCCTCACGGGAAGAAGGTTCGCTTCGTCTGAGGTATCCATCCCGTCAACGAAGACCCTGCCCTCTGTCGGCACAAGCAGGGCGTTAAGATGCCTCGCGAAGGTCGACTTACCGCTTCCGTTCGGTCCGACGATCGCGGTAAAACTCCCCGCGGGTATCTCAAGGTCTATCCCCCTGAGCGCAGCTTCCCTGCCTGTCGAGGCTTCCACGTCCGCTTCGGAATATTTATATATAAGGGCTTCTGATTTTATAAAATCACTCATAAAGATCCTTCCAGGTCCAGCAGGTCACGATCAAAACTTTTAACTAGTATATATAATAGCATAAGCGGGAGTTTTTTTACCATTTCTGTCCGCTCCCGCAAGGTCAAAACCCTAAAAAATCATCGGATGGCCGGAACTAAACCGCCCATCCGATCTGCGCGATGCGCGCAGTTCGCGGCAAAGCCGCTCACTGTACGTTAGCCTCATATGTGCGCTCGCGCAAGCTCGGCGCACGCATTCGGCCTTATCGCGCAAAAAGAGAAAGGCGCGGAAAACTTCCTCGCCTTTCTCTTTGATCTGCGGTCTCGCGGCCGGATATTATACCAGCTCGATAACTACCTGCATAGCAGCGTCGCCCTTGCGGGGTCCGATCTTGATGATCCTGGTGTAGCCGCCCTGGCGGTTAGCATACTTGGGACCAAGCTCGTTGAAAAGCTTCTCAGCGATGTCAACAGACTTTGTGTTAGCCTTCTTCTTCGCTACCTTCTCAGGGATCTCCTTCTTCACATAGACAGCCTTAGCGATCTGCCTTCTTGCGTGAAGCCTTGAAGGAGCATCCTTCCTGATCTTCTTCTCGATGGTGTCGTATACGAGCGCGCCGTTCTCTTTGATGCGCTTTCCTTCAGCGTCTTTCCTGACAGCCTTAGCCTGAACGGTAACCTCTTCGTAGTTATCTCTTTCTCTAACGCCGAGAGCGATGAGCTTCTCTGCGATCTTCCTTACTTCCTTCGCCTTAGCCTCGGTCGTCTGGATCTTCCCATAGTAGAGGAGATCGGTGACCTCGTTCCTGAGCAAAGCCTTACGCTGGCTGGATGTCCTTCCCAGCTTTCTGTAGCCTGCCATTACATTTCCTCCTTACTCATCACTCGGAATCACTTGGCTTAAGCGAAAGCCCGAGTTCTGCCAGTTTATTAAGAACCTCGTCGAGTGACTTGCGTCCGAGGTTGCGGACCTTCATCATATCCTCGGCTGTCCTGTTGGTGAGCTCTTCAACGGTGTTGATGCCGGCTCTCTTGAGGCAGTTGTAGGATCTTACTGAAAGTTCCAGTTCGTCAATATTAACCGCAAGGATCTTCTCCTTGGTGTCATCCTTCGAGTTAACGATCACAGGGATGTCATTTCCCTTCTGGGAGAGATCGATAAACAGGTTCAGATGTTCGCTCAGGACCTTGGCCGCAAGGCTTACTGCCTCGTCGGGGCTGCAGGTTCCGTTAGTATAAACGTCCAGGGTGAGCTTGTCATAGTCGGTGACCTGGCCTACACGGGTATTCTCAACACTCATGTTGACACGCTCTACGGGAGTGAACATGGAATCTACCGCAAGCACTCCTATAGGAAGATCGTCGTTCTTATTTCTGTCGGCGCCGACATATCCGCGGCCGTTGGAGATCGTAAGCTCCATGTTCAGCCTGCAGTCGGGACCGCCTGAAAGGGTCGCGATGACCTGGTCCTTGTTAATTATCTCAATATCCTGGTCTACCTGGATATCCGCAGCTGTCACAACGCCTTCGCCTTCGAATTCGATGTAAGCAGTCTTCGGCTCGTCGGTCGAGCTGTTGTTCTTGATCGCAAGGCTCTTGATGTTCATGACGATCTCGGTCACATCTTCCTTCACGCCGGGGATGGAGCTGAATTCATGAACGACGCCTTCGATCTTGACATGGCTTACCGCAGTTCCGGGAAGCGATGAGAGCATGATCCTTCTCAGCGAATTCCCGAGCGTGATGCCGTACCCGCGCTCAAGCGGCTCTACCACAAAGCGTCCGTACTTCTTGTCTTCGGATATCTTGGTTATCTCAATATTCGGTTTTTCAAAATTGAACACTAAAGGCCCTCCTTTTATAAATACAAAGACACTGAGGGTTACTTTATATTACTTGGAATACAACTCGACTATAAGCATCTCGTTAACGGGAACGTCGATCTGCTCTCTGTTGGGAAGGGTCTTAACGGTACCGGTAAGGTTCTCAAGATCTCCTTCAAGCCACTCCGGAACGGTGCGTCCTGCGTTAGCTTCCTGGATGTCCTTATACTTCTGGGAAGCCTTGCACTTATCCCTGATAGCGATAACGTCGCCTTCCTTCACCTCATAGCCGGGAACGTTGATGACCTTGCCGTTGACGGTAACGTTCTTGTGGTCGACCATCTGCCTTGCTTCCTTACGGGTCCTTGCAAGCGCAAGCCTGAAGACTACATTGTCAAGACGTCTCTCAAGCATGATCATGAGGTTCTCACCGGTCTGGCCCTTCATCATGCTGGCCTTGTTGAAGTAGTTCCTGAAAGGCTTCTCAAGCACGCCGTAGATGAACTTTGCCTTCTGCTTCTCAGCGAGCTGGTTGCCGTACTCGGACTTCTTCTTGTTTCCGTTGGTCTTGTTCCTGTTGGATTTCTTATCAATTCCGAGATAGCCTGCCTCAAGTCCAAGGCTTCTGCATCTCTTTAAGACTGGTGTTCTATCAACTGCCATTTCTTCTCTCTCCTCCTTATCAGACTCTTCTGCGCTTCGGCGGACGGCAACCGTTATGCGGTACCGGTGTTACGTCGGTGATGCTGGTTACCTCTATCCCACACGCCTGCAGGGCTCTGATAGCCGCTTCACGGCCTGAACCGGGGCCCTTGACCATAACGTCTACGGTCTTGAGTCCGTGAGGAAGAGCTGCCTTTGCTGCTGTCTCTGCAGCCATCTGTGCTGCATAGGGAGTGGACTTACGGGAACCCCTGAATCCAAGGCCGCCTGCGCTTGCCCAGGAAAGAGCGTTCCCTTCATTATCAGTAAGAGTAACTATTGTATTGTTAAAAGATGACTGGATATGTGCCTGACCGTGCTCGACGTTCTTTCTGACACGCTTCCTGACCACCTTTTTAGTCGCTTTTTTAGCCATTTCGTGAATACCTCCTAAATGTCAGAAATTACTTCTTCTTATTGGCAACAGTCTTCCTAGGGCCTTTGCGGGTCCTGGCGTTGTTCTTGGTGTTCTGTCCGCGTACGGGAAGTCCCTTCCTGTGACGGATCCCTCTGTAGCAACCAATTTCCTGAAGCCTCTTGATATTTAATGCGGTTTCACGGCGAAGATCACCCTCGATGAGGATACTGTCATTGTCGATGGCAGTTGTGATCCTGGAAACTTCTTCGTCTGAAAGATCCTTGACCCTGATGTCAGGATCTACGCCTGCTTCCTTAAGAAGACGGGCTGCTGTCGTCCTTCCGATTCCATATACATAGGTAAGGCCGACCTCGATTCGCTTGTCCCTTGGTAAGTCGACACCACTGATACGAGCCATTTAATATATACCTCCGAAAAAAATTCAAAATTGCTGAAGAAAGTCCTGTCCGGGAATCCCTCAGCTGCTACGCTGATCTGCCGCGAGCGGCAAATTGACCTTAACAAAATAACAGATTTTTCGCGCCTTAGTTGATATTGCTCTGCACGTTAAAGCGTAAACAGCCGGGGAATCATCCCTGTCTCTGTTTATGCTTAGGATTTTCGCAGATTATCCTGACGCTTCCTTTACGCTTAATGACCTTGCATTTTTCACACATAGGCTTTACAGAAGATCTAACCTTCACAGCAATCTCTCCTTTCTGAAAAATACGGCCCGCCGTTTTGAGGGCACTGCGTGATATTATAACATAAGAAAACATTCAAGGCAAGAGCCGATTACTTGTCTCTCCAGGTGATCCTGCCCTTGGTGAGGTCATACGGAGAAAGCTCCAGCGTGACCTTGTCGCCCGGCAGTATCTTGATGAAGTTAACACGAAGCTTCCCGCTGATATGGGCAAGCACCTCAAGATCGTTCTCGATAAGCTTTACCCTGAACATGGCGTTGGGCAGTTTCTCGGTCACGATGCCTTCAACTTCGATCACGTCTGCTTTTGACATTCATTTCCCTCCTGCTTTTTCTCTGACGTCTTCTCATATTCCTTGATGAACCGCGCGATGTAGATATCGTCGGTCAGATCTCCGTCCGCAAATATATTGACGGGCTGGAGATGTCTGGGGTTTTTCTTTTTGGCCCGGGAGATCTTCCTCAGGCCTCCGTCGGCGATGAAGACGAAGCTGTCCGTGACCGAAGTCACCAGGAAAAGCCCGCCTTTATCTCTCCCTTTTTTCGAGCGCACCAGCTGCCCGATACGGAAATCATCAGTCATCTCTTAAGCCCCGATGAGATTGACGATGTCTTCAAATACTTTTTCCATGGGCTGCACACCGTTGATCTCGGCAAGAGCGTTCCTCTCGCTGTAGAAATCAATGAGCGGCTGGGTCTGCTCATGGTATACCGAAAGCCTGTTCTTGACTGTCTCAGGCTTATCGTCTTCCCTAAGTACTACCTCGCCTCCGCAGACATCGCAGATGCCCTCGGCTTTGGTGGGATTGTACTTGATGTGGTAGGTAGCCCCGCATTTCGGGCAGGAACGGCGTCCGGCCATCCTGTCGATGATGTTCTCATCCGGGACGTCGATATCGATCGCGTAATCGATCTTCTGTCCGATGGCGCTGAGGGCATCCTCGAGAGCGTGAGCCTGAGGAATGGTCCTCGGGAATCCGTCAAGGATGTATCCGCGTTCGCAGTCGTCCTGTTTGATCCTGTCGACCACGAGATCGCACACCAGCTCGTCCGGCACCAGAAGTCCCTGGTCCATGTAGGTCTTTGCCTTGCGGCCAAGCTCTGTGCCCTGCTTTATGTTCGCCCTGAAGATGTCTCCGGTCGAGATGTGGGGGATGCCGCACTTCTCAGCTATCATTTTAGCCTGGGTGCCTTTTCCGGCACCAGGAGCTCCAAGCATTATGATCTTCATGATCTTTCCTCCATATGAGACCCTGCGCGCCGCCCGGCGCCTTGCTGCGGCGCCGCGGCTCTGTTCCGGACCGCACGGCCCGGAACAAACGCGGGTATTAATTCTTTACGGACTTGCTGAGGATACCTGTAAGGTGTCTCTCGCCTGCCTTGGAATCGATCTGCCTTACTGTCTCGATGATGACGCCGACGATAATGATGAGCGAAGTTCCGCCGAACGAAACGTCCGCGTCGAAAAGACCCGAGAGAAGTATCGGAATGATGGCTACTATAAGCAGTCCGATCGCACCGATAAGTACGGTAGAGTCCGAAACCTTCTTAAGATAAGCTGCGGTCTCTTTGCCGGGCCTGTGTCCGGGAACGAAGCTTCCTCTTTCCTTCAGTCTCTCTGCAACCTCCTGAGGGTTGAACATGATCGAAGTGTAGAAGTAAGCAAACGCGATTACCAGGATCACATAGATGACAAATCCGACAGTGTAGGACCAGCTGAGAGCGCTGCCCGGGTTGAACCATTTATTCTGGCTCAGCATATTCACGATCCAGCCGCCGACCCCCTGGGGATCCTTGCCGGTGAACGACACGATGAGTGCCGGCATCGACATAAGCGAGCTTGCGAAAATGACCGGGATAACGTTCGCAGTGTTGATCTTGAAGGGAATATTGTCCCCGGAGCTACCCATGGATCTCCTGCCCACGATCCTTGAAGAATTCTGGACGGGGATCTTGACGTAAGCTTCCTGGAGCACTACTACGAATGCTACCATGAAAACAATGACAGCTACTATAATTACAACGGCAAGCACAGCCAGCGCCGGATGCTTTCCCGATACGAACTTTGACCAGAGGGTCAGTATATCGGACGGCAGCCTTGAAATAATATTGAAGAGGAGGATCATGGAGATCCCGTTCCCAATGCCGTGCTTCGTTATCTGTTCGCCGAAGAAGATCAGCGCATTGGCGCCTGCTACCATAGCTGCGATAGCTACGATGAGCGCCAGAACAGATGAATTCTGAAGATAGCCGTTGCGGTAGAACCCGATACCCATTGCCACTGCCTGCAGAGTTGAAAGGGCGATCGAAAGATAGAAGGTGTACTCCTGCATCTTTTCTCTTCCGTCCTGATCCTTCTGCAGTTCCTCAAGAGCCGGAATAACTATGGTCATGAGGTTCATTATGATGGACGCGGTGATATAAGGCGAAATGCTCAGCGCAAATATTGACATCTGGCTGAAGGATCCGCCGGTGATCATATCGAACAGGCTTATAGCTCCGGAAGTCTGTGCTGAGAACCATGACGCGAATACGTCACGGGAGACTCCCGGGATAGGGATCTGCGCCCCAAGCCTGCACACCACGAGTATCAGAAAGGTGAACAGCAGTCTCTGGCGGATATCCGGCACCTTGAGAAGGCCCCTTATGTTCCATCCGTTCGATCCATTATTTGCTGCCATTATACTACCTCTGCTGTACCGCCCTGAGCTTTGATCTTCTCCTCTGCGGCCTTACTGAATGCGTTCATCTTAACTGTGAGGTTTCTGGTGAACTCGCCGCCGCCAAGGATCTTGACTCCGTCGCGGGGGTTCTTGATAATGCCGTTTTCTACGAGTGTCTCAACCGTTACGACCGTGCCGTCTTCGAACTGCTCAAGCATTCCGAGATTGATCGCTACGATCTCCTTGGTGTTCCTGTTGGTGAAACCTCTCTTGGGAAGTCTCCTGTACAGCGGCATCTGGCCGCCCTCAAATCCCGGTCTCGGAGCTCCGGAACGAGCCTTCTGGCCCTTGTGTCCCTTGCCGGCGGTCTTGCCGTTGCCCGAACCGTGTCCGCGTCCGACTCTGAAATTGTTGCTTGAAACAGAGCCTTCCGCAGGCCTTAACTGTGATAAATTCATGTCGTGCACCTCCTGAAATCCCTGTTAGATCTCTTCGACCTTAACTAAGTGCCTAACCTGGTCGATCATTCCTCTGGTAGCCGGGTTGTCCGGGAGAGTTACTGATCTTCCGGTCTTCTTGAGACCCATGGCAGCAACTGTAGCCCTGTGCTTGGGAATGCTGCCGATAGTGGATTTTACTAAAGTGATCTTTAACATACCTGCCATTTCCCGTACCTCCTTAAGCAAGAATCTCGTCGATGCTCTTGCCGCGCTTCCTGGCAACTTCTTCGGGAGTGGAAAGGGCTTTGAGACCTTCGATCGTTGCGAGTACAACGTTCTGCTTGTTGTTGGAACCAAGAGACTTTGTACGGATGTTGCGGTATCCGGCAAGATCAAGAACTGTACGAGCGGGACCGCCGGCGATGATACCGGTACCTTCAGGTGCCCTCTTTAACAGAACGTGTGCTCCGCCGTAAATGCCGAGGTTGTCGTGTGTAATACTTGAGTTCTCATCCAGAGGAACGGTGATGAGCTTCTTCATGGCGTCTTCCTTGCCCTTGCGGATAGCTTCGGGAATTTCGGCTGCCTTTCCGAGGCCTGCGCCTACGTGTCCGTTCTGGTCGCCGACAACTACGAGCGCTGCAAATCTCATGTTGCGTCCGCCCTTAACGACCTTCGTTACACGCTTGATGGCAACGACCTTGTCCTGTAATTCCATCTGGTCTGTATCAATAATAGTGCGTTTCATTTACTTCCTCCCTGCTAGAACTTAAGGCCTGCTTCCCTGGCAGCGTCAGCCAGAGACGCGATCTTGCCCTGATAGATAAATCCGCCTCTGTCGAAAACGACTTCGGAGATCCCCTTCTCAAGAGCCTTTTTAGCTACGGCTGTTCCGACTGCTGCTGCAGCCTCGACAGTATCGGTATACTCAAGTCCGTCAGCAACGGCCTTTTCCATGGTGGAAGCGCTAACAAGAGTATTGCCTGCCTCATCGTCTATGATCTGGGCATAAATGTGCTTGTTGCTTCTGTAAACAGCTAAACGGGGGCGGTTAGCGGTCCCTGCTATATGACTCCGCATTCTTTTGTGCTTCTTGGCACGAACTGCGCTTCTATTTGGCTTCGAAACCATTTAATTCACCCTCCTTTATTATTTCTTACCGGTCTTACCGACCTTGCGCCTGATGACCTCAGTATCATACTTGATACCCTTGCCCTTATAGGGTTCAGGGAGCCTCTTGCTCCTGATCTCGGCTGCGTACTGTCCGACTTTTTCCTTGTCGATGCCTGATACCGTAATGACATTGCCGTCCACCGCAGTGGTGATGCCCTCGGGATCGGTCATCTCTACAGGATGTGAATATCCAAGGTTGAGCGTGAGCTTGTCGCCCTGCTTCTGAGCCCTGTATCCAACGCCGTTGACTTCGAGCTTCTTGGTGTATCCGTCAGTAACGCCCACTACCATGTTGTTGATGAGCGTTCTGGTGAGCCCGTGAAGGGATTTCATCCGCTTCAGGTCGTTAGGTCTTGCGACCGTGATCTGGCCGTTCTCTTCCTTGATCTCCATCTCGGGAGCGATGACCCTGCTCAGAGTCCCCTTAGGCCCTTTAACCGTCACCTTATTTTCTGCTACATCTACCGTAACACCGGCAGGTATAGCGATTGGCATTCTTCCGATTCGTGACATGCCCGTACCTCCGTTATCGTCTTTTACCAGACAAATGCAAGCACTTCTCCGCCGACGTTCTCAGCTCTTGCCTGCTTGTCTGTAATGATTCCCTTGTTGGTAGAAACGATTGCGATTCCGAGCCCGCCGAGTACCTTGGGCATTGTGGAAGCGCCGGCGTAAACACGGAGGCCCGGCTTGCTGATCCTCTTGAGTCCGGAGATGACCTTCTCGTTCTTGTCCTTTCCGTACTTAAGGGTGATCTTGATGTCTTTGGAGGCTCCGTCGCCTGTTATCTCGTAATTTTTGATGTAGCCTTCATCGAGAAGGATCCTTGCGATCTCTTCCTTGATCTTTGATGCAGGAACATCTACTGTATCATGCTTAGCAGCATTAGCGTTACGAATCCTTGTAAGCATATCTGCAATAGGATCTGTCATCGTATTTTCCTCCTTCTCTTCTCTTACCAGCTAGCCTTCCTGACGCCCGGAATCTCTCCGCGGTAAGCCAGCTCACGGAAGCAGATCCTGCAGATCCCGTATTTCCTGAGAACGGAATGGGGACGTCCGCAGATCCTGCACCTGGTGTATTCCCTGGTGGAAAACTTAGGCTTTCTCTGCTGCTTTAATTTCATTGCGGTCTTAGCCATGAACTTACCTCCTTATTTTGCGTAGGGCATTCCGAACAAACGCAATAATTCACGGGCTTCTTCATCGGTCTTTGCGGTAGTTACGAAAATAACGTCCATGCCGCGGACCTTGTCGATCTTATCGTACTCGATCTCAGGGAAGATGAGCTGCTCTTTGATACCAAGAGCGTAGTTGCCCCTGCCGTCGAATGAATCAGGGTTAACGCCCCTGAAGTCACGCACACGGGGAAGAGCAAGGTTGATAAGCCTGTCGGCGAAGTTGTACATCTTATCGCCGCGGAGGGTGACCTTGCATCCTACAGGCATGCCGTCCCTGATCTTGAAGTTTGCGATCGACTTTTTAGCCTTCGTGACTATCGGCTTCTGTCCGGTAACGATAGTCATGTCGCCGACTGCACTGTCCATTGCCTTGGAGTTGTCCTTAGCTTCTCCGACGCCCATGTTGACGACGATCTTGTAGAGCTTGGGAACTTCCATGATATTCTTGTACCCGAACTTGCTGATCATTGCGGGAACGATCTCATTCGTGTATGTTTCCTGTAATCTGTTCAATGTAAAAGTCCTCCTTCCCGTAAGAATCAGTCGATTACACGGTCGGTACTCTTGGCAACGCGCTTCTTCTCGCCATTCTCGAAGGTGTAGCCGATCCTGGTGACCTTGCCGTTCTCGAGATACATAACGTTGGAAACGTCCATAAACGCCTCAGTAGTGATGATACCGCCGTTCTGGTTCTGCATCGAAGGTTTGGTATGCTTTGTCATCATATTAAGTCCTTCGACCCTTACTCTGCCTTTCTTATGATCGACAGCGATGATCTTGCCGGACTTGCCTTTGTCTTTTCCTGCGATGACCTGTACGACATCGCCCTTTTTAACTTTAATCCCTGCCACGGAACTCTACCTCCTTAAAGTACTTCAGGAGCCAGGGAGACGATCTTCATGTACTGTCTTTCCCTGAGTTCCCTTGCTACGGGCCCGAAAATACGGGTTCCGCGCGGGTTCCCGTCGTCACGGATAATAACTGCTGCGTTCTCGTCGAATCTGATGTAGGAACCGTCCTTGCGGCGCGCGCCCTTGACTGTCCTTACAACTACAGCGGTAACAACGTCGCCCTTCTTGACGACTCCGCCGGGAGTTGCGTCCTTTACGGTTGCGACAACGGTGTCTCCGATATTTGCATATCTTCTGGTCGAACCACCCTTTACACGTATGACGAGCAGTTCCTTGGCACCTGTATTATCCGCAACACGAAGTCTTGTTTCCTGTTGAACCATGATACTACCTCCTGAAACCTAGGCTTACTTCGCCCTCTCGATGATCTCTACCAGTCTCCATCTCTTGTCCTTGGAAAGAGGCCTTGTTTCCATGACCTTTACCCTGTCGCCGATGTTGCACTCGTTGTTCTCATCATGAGCCTTAAGTTTATATGTCCTATCTACGATCTTCTTATAAAGAGGATGCTTTACACGGTCGGCGATAGCTACGACGATGGTCTTGTCCATCTTGTTGCTTACGACTTTTCCGACCCTGACCTTTCTAAGATTTCTCTCTGCCACGGCAATTTCTCCTTTCATTCACACCGGCGTCCGCTCAGGCCTTTGCCTTTTCGCTCATAACAGTCATGATCCTGGCGATCTTCCTGCGGACGGTCTTAATGGAGCTGGTGTTCTCGAGCTGGTTGGTCGCGCTCTGGAATCTGAGGCTGAAAAGCTCTTCCTTTGCTGCAGTGAGCTCTTTCTTAAGGTCTTCTGCGCTCTTGCCTTCCAGTTCCTTTATATAATCATTAGTCTTCACTGCCTTCACCGCCTTCCAGTTCCTCACGGGATACGATCCTGCACTTTACAGGGAGCTTGTAGGTTCCGAGCCTGAGTGCTTCCTTAGCTGTCTCCTCCGGAACTCCGCCGATCTCAAACATAACGCGGCCCGGCTTAACAACTGCTACCCAGTACTCTGTTGCGCCCTTACCGGAACCCATACGGGTCTCGGCAGGCTTTGCCGTTACAGGCTTATCGGGGAAAATCTTGATCCAGATGTTACCGCCACGCTTAATATAACGGGTCATGGCTACACGGGCTGCCTCGATCTGGTTTGACTTGATCCAGGCAGGCTCAGTTGCGACGATACCCCAGTCACCGTAAGTGATCTTGGTTCCTCTGGCAGGAGTTCCTGCCATGGATCCTCTGAACTGCTTACGATGCTTAACTCTCTTAGGCATTAACATTATTTATCGCTCCCTTCCTTGCTGTTCTTGACCGGAAGCACTTCGCCCTTGTAGATCCAGGTCTTGACGCCGACCTTGCCGTAGGTGGTGTCTGCTTCCGCGAAACCGTATTCGATATCTGCTCTCAGTGTCTGCAGCGGAATGGTGCCTTCGCTGTAGAATTCGGTGCGGGCAATATCTGCTCCGCCGAGACGGCCGCTGACAGCGGTCTTGATCCCCTTGATCCCTGCCCTTGAGCGCATGGTCTTCTGCATAGCGGATTTCATGGCCCTTCTGAAGGATACACGGTTCTCAAGCTGCTGAGCGATGTTCTCAGCTACCAGCTGTGCATCGCACTCAGGAAGCTTGACTTCCCTGATGTCGATGAGGAGTTTCTTCTGTGTATATTTGCTGAGCTCTCCCTTAAGCTTCTCGACCTCGGCACCCTGACGTCCGATAACTACGCCGGGCTTAGCGGTGAAAACGATCACCTTGACCCTGTCGGATGCTCTCTCGATCTCGATGCGGGAGATACCTGCGTTGTATAACCTCTTCTTGAGGAAGGTCCTTATCTGATGGTCCTCTACGAGGTTATCTGCGAAGTCAGCATCTGCGTACCACTTGGAATCCCAGTCTTTGATGATTCCGACTCTGAGGCCGTGAGGATTAACTTTCTGTCCCATTTTTCTTTATGCCTCCTTCTCGTTGAGGATAATAGTGATGTGGCTCATTCTCTTCTCGATCCTGTACGCGCGTCCCTGTGCCCTGGGCTGTACCCTCTTCATGATGGGGCCGTTGGATGCGAAGCACTCGTCGATGTAGAGGCTGCTTCTGTCCATACCGTTATTATTCTCTGCGTTCGCAATAGCTGATTTAAGTAATTTATCAATGACTGCTGATGCATATCTCGGATTGTATTCGAGAAGAGCCAGTGCAGTTTCAACGTCCTTGCCCCTGATCGCATCGAGTACGAAGCAGGCCTTCTGGACGGGGATCCTGGCGAAGGAGAGCTTTGCGCTGGGCCTTGTGTCCTTCTCGCCGTTCCTTAATCTCTTTACCTGAGTTCTGTGCCCTCTAGACATTAATATGGTCTCCTTTCATTAGCGTCTGGACTTCTTGTCGTCCTTGTTATGTCCCCTGTAGGTCCTCGTCGCAACGAATTCCCCAAGCTTGTGTCCGACCATATCTTCGGTCACGTATACGGGAACATGCTTCCTGCCGTCGTGTACTGCTATAGTATGGGAAACCATCTGAGGGAAAATAGTGGAACGCCTGGACCAGGTCTTGACGACCGTCTTCTCTCCGGAAGCATTCAGGGCGTCTATCTTCTTCAGTAAGCTTGCATCTGCAAACGGTCCTTTTTTAAGTGATCTCGACATCTTCCGTCCTCCTTACTTAACGATGCTTCCGTCGCGTCTTCTGACGATCATCTTGTTAGACTTCTTGTGCTTCTTGCGGGTCTTGTAACCAAGAGCCGGCTTGCCCCAAGGGGTCATCGGGCCGGGACGTCCGATAGGAGCGCGTCCCTCGCCGCCGCCGTGCGGATGATCGTTCGGGTTCATGACGGAACCGCGGACATGAGGCCTGATGCCCATGTGGCGCTTGCGTCCTGCCTTACCGATGTTGATAAGTTCGTGGTCGATGTTTCCGATCTGGCCGACCGTAGCTCTTGCCTCGATCGGGACCATTCTCATTTCGCCTGAAGGGAGACGCAGGGTAGCGTACTTGCCTTCCTTAGCCATCAGCTGGGCTGCGTTTCCGGCTGCGCGGACAAGCTGGCCGCCCCTGCCGGGATAGAGCTCAACGTTGTGTACCAGGGTACCTACGGGGATGCCGGAGAGGGGCAGGCAGTTGCCGACCTTGACCTCAGCGTTGGGGCCGTTCATGATCGTAGTCCCGACCGTAAGTCCGTTGGGGGCGAGGATGTATGCCTTCTGGCCGTCCGCATAGCAGATAAGGGCGATGTTCGCGGATCTGTTAGGATCGTACTCGATAGCCTTTACTGTTGCCGGAACGTCATCTTTGTATCTCTTAAAATCGATTATCCTGTACTTCCTTCTGGATCCGCCGCCGCGATGCCTCACGGTGATCTTGCCCTGGGCATTCCTGCCGGCGGTCTTGTTCTTGGAAACTACAAGTGACTTCTCGGGGGTCGACTTGGTGATCTCGGAGAAATCGGAGCCGGTCATGTGCCTTCTCGAAGGTGTATATGGGTTATATGTCTTGATGCCCATTTTCATTCACTCCTTTAAAAAATTTATCACACTGTTCGTGTATAGCCGGACCGGGAGCGAGCCGGTCCTCACGTCTCTTCCGCCTTACAGGCCCTGGAAGAGCTCGATGTCCTTGCTGTCAGCGGTAAGCTTGACAACTGCTTTCTTCTTTGCTGCGGTGGTGCCGACGGTGTTGCCGCGGCGCTTCGGCTTTCCGGAATAGTTCATGGTGGAGACTTTCTCGACCTTGACTCCGTCAAAAAGCTTCTCAACAGCTTCCTTGATCTGGAACTTGTTTGCATCCGGATGAACGAGGAAGGTGTACTTCTTCTCAGCCATCTGGTTCATGCTCTTCTCAGTTACAAGGGGCTTCTGGATAACGTCATAATATTCAAGGGCTGCCATTATGCATACACCTCCGTGATCCGGTTTACGGCGTCCTGGGTAAGCACGAGGCTGTCGTACTTGAGGATGTCGTAAGTGCTGATAGTGTTTGTGGTAGAAGTCTTGATGCCCTGGATGTTGGCTGCGGACTTCTCAACGTTCTCGTTCTTCTCGCCAAGTACCACGAACGCCTTGCTGACGTTGAGGTTCTTCATTACCTGTGCGAACTTCTTTGTCTTGATCTCGTCAAGCTCGAAGGAGTCAAGGACGACGATCTTGCCTTCGTTTACCTTGCTGGTAAGAGCGGACTTAAGAGCGAGCTGCTTTTCCTTCTTGTTGATCTTTACATCATAATCTCTCGGCTTCGGTGCGAATACGATTCCGCCGCCTTTCCACTGAGGAGCCCTGATGGAACCCTGCCTTGCGTGGCCTGTTCCCTTCTGCCTCCAGGGCTTCTTGCCGCCGCCGCTCACGTCAGAACGTGTCTTTGCGCTCTGGGTGCCCTGGCGCATTGCTGCGAGGTGCGCGACAACTGCCTTGTGCATGATGTTCTCGTTTACTTCTACTCCGAAAACAGCGTCATTGAGCTCGATCTCGCCGACCTGGCTGCCTTCTGTATTATATAAAGATACTTTTGCCATTGTCCTTCCTCCCTTCATCAAGCCTTAACGGACTCTTTCAGAACAACAAGGGACTTCTTGGCACCCGGAACAGCTCCCCTTACGAGGATGAGGTTCTTCTCAGCATCGATCGATACTACCTGAAGATTCTGTACGGTCGCCTTTACAGCGCCCATATGTCCGGGCATGTGCTTGCCCTTTGCTACGCGTCCGGGGCTGGTCGCAGGACCGTTAGAACCTGCGTGCCTGTGGTACTTGGAACCGTGGGCCATAGGTCCCCTGGACTGGCCGTACCTGTGGATCGCACCCTGATATCCTTTACCTTTGGTAATGCCGGTAGCGTCGACCTTATCGCCTGCAGCGAAGATGTCAGCCTTGATCTCCTGGCCTACCTGATAGCTCTCGGCGTCTTCGAATCTGAATTCCCTGATGTATCTCTTAACATCAACGCCTGCTTTTTCAAACTGTCCGGCAACGGGCTTGTTCACCAGCTTTTCCCTGATGGCTCCGAAGCCTACCTGAACGGCGCTGTAGCCGTCCTTCTCCTCGGTCTTGACCTGCGTTACGACGCAGGGACCTGCCTCAAGTACGGTAACCGGAACAAGGATTCCGTTTTCGTCCCAGATCTGGGTCATACCGACTTTAGTGGTTAAAATCGCTTTCTTCATTATAAGAATGCACCTCCTGTGATTTCTACAGCGGAACGCTTTCGCGTTCATCCTAGAGCAATTCCGTGCATGCTAGGACATTTTAAGTAAATCATTATCAGTTTCCGGCTTACTTTGTCTTCATCTTGATGTCGATGTAAACGCCTGCGGGCATCTCGACTCTTGAAAGAGCGTCTACCGTCTTCTGGGTGGGAGAGATGATATCGATCAGCCTCTTGTGGGTGCGCTGCTCGAACTGCTCACGGGAATCCTTGTACTTATGTACGGCCCTGATGATAGTAACAACTTCCTTCTTGGTCGGAAGGGGAACGGGTCCGCTGACCTTCGCTCCGGTCTTCTTCACTGTGTCCACGATCTTCGCTGCGCTCTGATCAATAAGCTTGTGGTCGTAAGCCTTGAGGGTTATCCTCATTACCTGATTTGACATAAAAAAAGCCGCCTCCTTTGCGCACTTTTCTGATGAAGTACGACAAGTGGTGACTGTACACTATCCCGGGTGTTTCCTGACTGTCCGCACTCCGGTCCTCTGTCGTTAAATAAGAGGTTCTTAGCTTTGTACAGTGACTTGTCGCCAGTTTTCTAACTTGACATTCGCTCCGCGGAAATACCTGCGCCGGGTCCTCGCAGCAACCTCACACTTCACAGCTATCAATGTCACAAGCTCAATTATTATACATAACTAAAAAAATAAATTCAAGGCAAAGCTTAAAAAAAGCGAAAAAAATTGCGCAAATTCTTGTTCTTTTTTTGGTACAATCTGTTTCGGGGCGAAATTTGGCTCCAAATATCGTAATTTTCCGCCCCGTATGCTACTATTTACACTGAGGAAAGACAGGAGGCCTTTGGCATGTGGCTTTATGATAAATGGAACGATTATGAGATAATTGACGCCTCTTGGGGCGAGAAGCTCGAGCGCTGGGGAAAATATATCCTCGTGCGCCCGGATCCCCAGGTGATCTGGAAGACCGATAGGACCGACCCCCGCTGGGAGAAACCGAACGCACGCTACCACCGCTCGAAGTCCGGAGGGGGCGAATGGGAATTCATCAGCCTCCCCGAGACCTGGGAGATAGTCTGCCCCTCCCCCGGGCTGACCTTCCGGCTCAAGCCCTTCAGCTTCAAGCATACCGGGCTCTTCCCCGAGCAGGCCGTCAACTGGGAATGGATGTACAATATTATAAAGGAAGCTTCTGCTTCTTCCGGCAGCAGGCCATCCGTACTCAATCTCTTCGCCTACACCGGGGCAGCCACTGTTGCCGCCGCTGCTGCAGGTGCTTTTGTCACGCACGTGGACTCCTCGAAAGGCATGGTCCAGTGGGCAAAGGAGAACGCCCGCGTTTCCGGAATACCGGAAGACCGCGTCCGCTGGATAACGGACGACTGCAGCAAGTTCGTCGCCCGGGAGATCAGGCGCGGGCACACCTACGACGCCATAATAATGGACCCCCCGTCCTACGGCAGGGGGCCTAAAGGGGAGATATGGAAGCTTGAGGACAATATCTACGAATTCATCTCGCTCTGCGGGCAGCTGCTCTCCGATTCCCCGCTCTTTGTCCTCGTAAATTCCTACACCACCGGGCTCCAGAGCTCCGTCCTCACCTACATGCTGGAGAGCGCGATCTCCTCGAAGCACGGCGGGAGCACCGTTTCCGACGAGATCGGGATCCCCGTAACCTCAAGCGGCCTCGCCCTGCCCTGCGGCTGCAGCGGAAGGTGGACGATTTAATTAATATGAAAAATAAAATAATCGTGATCTGCTTTGCGGTCTATATAGTGATACTGCTCCTTATAACTGTAATCAGGCCATGGAACATGGCCTACAGCTTCATGGGCGGACACTGGAATCTAACATTATTTGCCGAGTACAGGGACGTGCTTCAATACGACATTTCTACATTCATATACCTGTTTTTCGGCAACATAATCTGGTTCGTACCGCTTGGCTGCTACCTCGTCGCATTTAAGGGAAAGCCATTATTAACGGCAGTTCTCATGGGATTTGTCCTGTCGTTGATCATCGAAGTCCTGCAGTTCGTACTTGGCACCGGAGTATCGGAACTGGACGACCTGGTGCTGAATACGTGTGGCTGCGTTATCGGCGGGCTGGTATGTCGGTTGAGAAAATAATCTAAATGAACGATTATTATAAAGTACATAAAGAGGCTTCCAGACGACTGGAAGCCTCTCGGGTTATTGAGTGCTTAGGTATAGATGATTATCATTTCCTCTTAACCGGCGGATAATTGACCGTAGGTTGTTCACTCCCCTGCTGTGAACGCCATTTTTCATACTCTCTCAGATAGTAGTACCATCCCTCTTCAGATAATGGGACCAGTTCTGTTTGGTATTGTACTTCTGGAAGCAATGTATGGTCGATGGCATACTCAAATCCACAACCTACGCCGCCCATAGTTCTATGCCATAAGGAGTAGGAGATTGAGTTCCATTCACGATTTTTGTAAATCGAATAACATCCCTTCTTCCACAGAGACTGAACTGACTGCATCACCGCATAATCTTCAATCTTCTCGTGATCCAGATCAATGAGTATAGAGCCCCGGTTATCGGAAATATAGGCATCTCTGTCTCCAAGCTCCAGCAGATAATCATTGACAACGGAAATATCGTTCCAGTTTTCTGTCACAAAGGATTCTACATCCTCTACGCTTGGCGGGGTCATTATTCTGTGTACAGTAGAAATGATAAACGGGATCATTCTATGTAACACAAGAACGATGAGCAATGCCAGCGAAATGAACAGAACTATCCGCTTTTTCATTTAAAACACCTCCAATGCACCTGACGCTTTCTCAAATGCCTTATCTATATCCTGTAAAATAACCCAGCCCAATGTGCATCCAATCGCCTATCTCGTTACTGGACTGCGATGCTTTTTTGACACTGGCCGTCAGTCAAACATATGGGTACTTTGTTCTTGTTTTCAGGCACTGTGTGTCAGCCTGTATTCTACTGGGCTCATATAGCCCAGATACGAATGCATACGTTTTCTGTTATAGA
>JAIKVW010000048.1 GCA_024685315.1 Lachnospiraceae bacterium | reverse complement strand
AGACTATGCAGATATCGCCTTCGGAGCTGTCCAGAGCCTTTCTGACGGCGCCGGTCATTCTCTCCCGCACCAGGTTTATGTCCTCTGCTCCGGGGATCGGGATATTCGGATCTTTGCCCCTGGCCACGTACAGCTCCGGCCATTTTTCGGTTATCTCATCGAAGCTGAGCCCGTCCCAGTCTCCCGCGCCGGCTTCTTTCAGACTGTTTATGACTACGGGATTTCCCAGATAAACCGCAGTTTCATACGCCCGGAGAAGGGGGCTGGTGAAGACGGCCGTGTACGGGATGTTTTCAAAGCGTTCCTTGAGTTCTTCGGCTTGAAGCCTCCCTTCTTTTCCGAGGGGCATGTCCGTCTGACCGAGGCAAATCCTTTTGCCGCCCGGGCATTTCGCGAGGCAGTGGCGTATCAGGTAGATCTTACGCATTGAATATGTCTTTAAAGTATTCGTCAAAGAGCTTCACGGCTTCCTGTTTGAGCCTCGCGTCATAACTGTTGTAGGCTGCGAGAAGAGCCTTTCCTTTTTCTGAAAGCCTGCTTCTGCCACCGCCTGAGCCGCCTTGGGTCCTTTCGACGATGCAGCACTGGAGCTGGGTCTCCAGAGCTCTCAGGATGTTCCAGCCCGTAGAGTATGATATCTGCATCCTCTGGCAGGCGGTCCTGACGGACCTCGTCTCGTCGACAAGGGTCAGCATCATGGCTATCTTGGCGTCCATAAACTGTTTTTCCTTCAGAAGTGAAACGCTTATCTCCGGACGCACAAGCCTTGAATTGTGGTATTCGAGCAGAGCCCTGTAATCATCGGGAGTGTCGGCGTCGTGCAGAATACCCCTGTCCTCAACGGGAACGGTCTTCAGAGGCACCGGGCATCTCTCGAGCGCTCCGCGGAGACCGCCCTCGCCGCTGTCGGCCAAAATGGAGGGAACGAGCTCTGACGAGATAAGGATGGGGTGGCCTTTCACGCCGTCGCAGACTGGCACTGCCAGGTCGCAGCCCGAATCCATGAGCTTAGACACCGTATCGGATGTAAAGAGGGGAATGTCTACCGGGGTAAAAAGAATACGGTCGCACTTGTCCTGAAGATAGGCGAGACCTATCCGGGCAGAGTCGACCATATCCGTCGAGGCGTAGTTTTCGTTTCTGAGGAATATAAGTCCCTCATTCGAAAGATGATGCTCAAGTGCTTCGGCTTTATAGCCTGTTATCACAACGATCTTGGAAATGCCGGCCTGGTGAAAATTAGCGACGATCCTTTTCGCGATCGAAATGGAGCCAATGTTGAGCATGGGCTTGAAATCGCCCATACGGGAGGACATTCCGGCGGCAACTATCAGAGCAGCAGTCTGCATATGAATCTTCCCCCTGCAGATTGTTTCAGTTTATAATACGATTATATACGGGTCAGGGGAGCATTTCAAGATACATTCGCTTAAAAGTCGCTCAGGATCCCTCTCTCCGAGAGAATCTCCATGCATTTTACATATGTGTCCGCTATTACCTGCGGGCAGATCGTCACCTGGTTGGAAGGGTCGCCTTTTGTGATGTCCGCGCAGTCCGTGCCGCCGAAGTTCAGGGTCATCTCATCCTTGAACCAGGATGTGAATTCGCCGAGGGCAGCTTTGTGCTGCGGGTCGTCAAATGAAGTGTCGCCGCCCTTGCCGGTGAAGTAGGATATCAGACAGCAGCCCCCGGTCATGCAGCCGCAGAGCCCGGAAGAGAAGCCCGCGCCTCCGTTGAGCCCGCCCATGGCTTTCACCAGCCCGATGTTTTCCTCGCCTATGGTCTCGAGCAGGAGCTTTGCCAGTATCTGGCCGCAGAAATAGCCGCTCTGCGCCAGCTCAAATATTCTTTCCGTCAGGTCCATGCCACGCCTCCTCAGTTATGATCTCATTAATCAGACTTATTCTCTTTGAATTATATGCCCTGCAAAACTTTGTTGTAAAGTACTATTATTTGGATTATAGTTATATAAAAGAAAGAAGGGCAGAATATGGATAACACAGGAAATAAGATAAAGCTTCCCGACCGTTTCCGGGACTGTATGATATGCGGAAAGCCGCTTGTTTATTTTGATGGGGCTGTGAGAAAAAAATGCGTTGTCTGCGGCAGGGAATTCGACGCCAACTGCGCGTGTGAGGACGGGCATTTCGTCTGTAACGACTGCCACAGCGCCGGAGTTCTTTCGTTCCTTGTGCCTGCCCTTATGAAAACGGAAGAGAAGGACCCGCAGAAGATACTCGAGTCTGTCATGAAAGACGAAAAAGTGCATCTCCACGGCCCGGAGCACCACGTGATAGTGCCCTGCGTGCTGCTTACGGCCTACCGCAACAACGGGGGAGAGCTGGATCTTGAAAAATCGCTTTATGAGGCGATAAAGAGGGCGAAGCAGGTGCCTGGCGGGGTCTGCGGATACTGGGGAGTTTGCGGTGCCGCCGCCGGGGCCGGGATCTATGTGAGCATTCTCGCGGGATCGACACCCATGAGCGGAGATGCCTGGACCATACCTCAGAAGATGGTGATCAAGGCTCTGGAGAACATCTCTTCATACGGGGGACCCAGATGCTGCAAAAGGACCTCGAGGCTGGCAATCAGCGCGGCCGTCGAGTTTACCGGGGCCATATTCGGTGTGAGTATGCCGGACAGTACTCCCAAATGCGGATATTTCAACCAAAATCTTCAGTGCATCCGCGACGACTGCCCGTACTATCCGGTAAAAAGCAGGAACTGACCACCAATACCTGCAGCAAGGATAAAACAAGCAATTGACTCTATAACAGCCGCCCTCTCGGGCGAATGTTATTTCTTTTTCATATATAATCAAACATTCCTATTTCTTATTCACCGGGGTTTTTATCCGGTTCAGGTCCTGCTCGATATATCTGTCCAGATTCGCCACGAACTTTGCGCCCATGAGCTTCGAATGCCCGTCCCGACCGTCTTTGTCGTAGAAGCAGTCTATACAGTATTTGATGTATTCCTGCCGATCTTTATCTTTCGTCAGGTCATAGATATGCTCCACGTCCCAGACGTAATTCTTCAAACCGTCATTGCGGTCTTCCAACTCCGCTTCAATGGGTTATCCGTCTCCTATTTATAGATCAAATCAATGCCTTTCAACCATTTTTTGTCTCAAGCAACCTTGTACCAGCGCTGGAGTTTCAGGATCGCATTCCGGTGCATTTCGC
>JAIKVW010000024.1 GCA_024685315.1 Lachnospiraceae bacterium | reverse complement strand
GACCGGTGCTTCGATCTCATGAGTGCCTTCCGCATCGCTGAAAAGCTTTCCGCACCTGGTGCACTCCCAGTATTCCTCGTAGCCTACAGTTGTCTTGGTAGGTTCTACCCTGTCATGGTGTACAAGGTCATGGCCAAGCGCATCCAGGAAAAAGCTCCTGGTCTGCACGGCAAATACTTCATCCTCAAACTCTGCGGTATAGCGGATCTCGCCCTGTTCCTCGCAGCCGGGCTCCCGGACGATCTCTTTCACGGCCTCCACAGTCTCAACGACCGTGTAGCCGCTTTCGTCAAGAGGGACCGCGGTTCCCGTCACGGTATATCCGCCGTCTTCATTTAATACCCATTCATAGCTGAACAGAAATTCCGGTTTCACCCTGGTAATAACGCGAACCGCTTCCGTATAATATGTGTCCGAAAAATCGGTCTTCGCGCCCTCGCCTGCAAATGTGCTTGCAATGGACCCGTCCTGATATTTGGTGATCGTGATGTTTTCGCCATCGATGCCGATCAGGGTTGCCGCCGTCCTGTCGCGAAGGTAGCCTGCCGTTACATATTCATAATATATGTACGATGAACAGGAGTCATCAAACAGCTTCATCGCCGCGCCGGCAGGAATATAATACTCGTAATTGCTTTCAGCTGTATGGTTGTGGCCGTAGAGATAGACAACGTTCCTGATGATATCGGCCCCTTCTTCCGTTGTCTCCGCGCCGGTCGCGGCATAGTTAAGCGCCATATTCCAGGCGGCCGCGTATCCGTTGTCGCCGCCTGCGTAGTGCAGCGGGATATGTGAGATCACGACGATCGGGATCGAATTATCCTTGACCGTGTCGACCCAGTCCATAAAAGCGAATGCTGCTTCCGAGGTCTCAGCCAGGCTCCTGCTGTACATATCATAATATGCAACAGCGTAAATATAATAAGCGGCCGTTCCGTCTTCATTGTACCCGGTGTACATCAGCTGAGAGGAGCCTTCCTCCGCGCCGAATACCATGCCGCCCTCAACCCCGGAATCGTCGACTGCGCCCGCGTCATGCTCGCCGCAGAGGATCGAAACATGGCTGGGATCTATTTCGGTGAAAACAGATTGCACCTCGTCGAAAATTGTCGAATAGTTATACACCGTTTCTTCGCCGTCTGTGTCTCCGGCCATATCACCGTCCATGCAGACATACTCCACAGAGTCCGGCATGCCCGTCAGTGCTTTTACGACTGCCTCTTCATCTCCATGCCTGTCGGACGCCACAGCGATATAATGTGTCTCTCCGGTGCTTCCTTCCGCTTCTTCATCCGCGCGGGCCTTGCCTGCCGGGAGCAGGGCTATGATCATCGTCAGAATTATAAGCACTGACAGCAGTTTCTTTATCTTCGGTTCCATTTTCAGAAGCCCTCTCTTAAATTGTTTAATATCTGAATGCCTTTTATCAGATCTTTCATATAAAGATTACTAAAATTTCGGGAGATTGTCTATTGAAACAGATTTTTGCCTTGTTAATCTCCTCCGGAATCCGTATACTTAATTTTATGAATAAGATAGAACACATCCGTCAGGATACCCACAACCGTTTTTTAAATTATTTTACGTTAGACGCGGTCACCAAGAGCGGCCGCCGCAAGGAATACTATCTCTCTTCGCGCGCCGAATCGGTGGAGGAGCTGAAGCTCGTGACCCGCGAAAATACACCTGACGGCGTCACGATTTATGCGCTTTACGGCGAAAAAAAGGACCGGGTGGTCCTGGTGCGCCAGTACCGCTACCCGATCGGTGATTATGTATATGAGTTCCCTTCAGGGATCATCGACGCGAACGAGAGCTACCGCGAGGCCGCGGTCCGCGAGATGCGGGAGGAGACCGGCCTCGTTCTCACGCTGCTCGATGCCGATCCGCTGTTTGAGCTCCCGCGCTTCCAGACGATTGGCATGACCGATGAATCCTGCGCCATCGTCTACGGATATGCCGCAGGCGAGCCGACCAATGCCTTCGAGGAAGACACTGAGGATATCGAGGTCGTGCTTGCGGACCGCGAAGAGGTCCGGAGGATCCTCCGGGAGGAGCTGGTCTCCGCGAACTGCGCCCACCATCTGGTGCACTTCATCGCAGATGAGGAGCCGTTCGGGTTTCTGGAAAACTAAACCGGAAATAAATATAACAGAGCCCATTTCCGGTCCCCGCTTCATCTATAGCGCTGCCTCTTCATGGTTTTTGAAAAGAAACCGCCCAAGGTTATTTTGCCTTCTTGTCGTTTTCTCTTTTTAACCTTCTCACTGTGGCAACGATTTCTTCAATGATTGCCTCGTCCATCTTCGGCATTATGCGGTACTGGTATTTTGCCAGCCTCTCCGCATAATATGAATTGATCTCGCTGTCCGGGACATTTTCTACCCATACTGGCAGAATTGCTTTCCCGAGTTCGAGCGCTTTATCAAATTCTTTCTTTACTTCTTCGCTGTTCTGTGCGGGTATGGAAAGCAGAATCAGGAAAGCATCGCACTCCTCGATCGCGTCCATCTCTTCCGGAAAATAATCCTTTCCAAGCTGGACATCTTTCGGAGCCCGCCACACATAAACGCCCCTGTCTTCCATTGCTGTCTGTACATCCAGAGACATCTGGGCATTATTCCGATTATAGCTCAGAAACACCGTGGGCGGCCTGTCCGGCCTTTCTGCACCAAAAACACCTGTATCCCAAAAGTAATACAGATCATGCGCATCTTTGTCTCTCAGATCCTCATAATACCTGCTTTCCTGCTGGGGCTGCATGAACAAACTGCAGTCCATGAGTTTCCAGAGAAATTCCTGCACGGATGTAAAGTAGTCCCCGGTAATTACGTGTTTCAGGTCAATATCCGGCGGCAATGCATTCAGGTCCAGGTCTCTTAGCGAAAGGAACGGGAAACATTCCAGCTCATATACCAGCGGAGTGATGTTGAATTTCTTCTTCATATAATGGCGGACCGCATGCTTTTGATCCATCAGCCGTTTCTGCCTTTCGTCAGCTGTCTCTGATACATCGATATTCCGGTACCGGTAAATTCCCTGCCCCTTCTGTGCCTCGAAACCGGTCGTGTTTCGGACATCAAGGACATAGACTCCCATGTGCGGAACAAATAACAGCAAATCAAATTCATATCTTTTTATTCCGGTTCCGACCGGAATAGACTGCAGAAACGCAGCGCAGATATAATCCGGAAGTTCCTTTCTGACAAACTTATAAACAATGCTCAGCCCCGCTTCCCTTTCACTCGGAGCGGGCCCGATAATCCATGCCATATATCTATCTCCTTCTCTGATTTTCTCTTTGCTCAAAGCGCTGTGATGATTGCTATATATACACGACACATTATAGCGGCAGGCCTCAGAGAAATCAATCCTGACCCGCATCTATATGGTATTTTGCCGCTTCAGGGTCTTCGTAAATCAGGTCATCGAGCGCGTTCATAAGGCGTGACCGCATATACCGGACGCCGAGTCCCGTAGCGGCGGCTTCTTCTGCGAGCACATCTCTGACGGAATCTGATATTTCGATCTGACACCCCGTCTGCTCCTGGATGTCTGCCAGGACAGGCCCTGTCAGGATCTTTTTAAAATCGTTGACTGAGAGAGGCGTAAGTGCAGATATACGGTTGATCCTGCCGACGATCTCGCGGCGCATTCCGGCATTGATCAGGTCTGCGGGTGTGATCTGGGAATTGCTGTAATCACAGGCTGTCTTTATTTTTGCTCCAAATCCCAGGTTTGAAGACTCCTTTGACTTCATTGCCAACAGATTTTCAAAGGCTCCAAGCAGGACAACACTTATATGCGCGCAGTCGACTTTGAATGGCTTTCTGCCGTCTTCAGGGCCGAATTCCAGAACATCGCCATCCAGCATCTTCAGCAGGGCATTCTGGATGATGGCGGCATAGTTCGTGCCGTTTGCGCCTGATATAGTTTCGCAAGTTATCTTGTCTGCTTCATCGAGGACGACGATCAGCCCGTATTTTGCAATGTCCTGCGGCTGAATATCTTCAAAGATGTCCCGCAGGTGGAAACTGCCTTTCCAGCCATCGGCGGAAAGCCTTGAAGCGTCGACCATACGGACCAGCTTCGGATGGTTCTTTTCAAGCTGACGCCAGATCTCGGATTTCCCGCTGCCGGTAGGGCCGCAGAAGATCGTATTGGATCTCCGGCCTTCAACATGGTTGTAAACGACGAGGGCGGCCGCTTTTTTAGCCTCGTCCTGACCAAGGATTCTTTTGTCGAGGAACCGGTAAATGCTTTTGGGAGACCAACTTAGAATTTCAAGGCTGAAGAAATCGTCTTCCTGATTCTTGTCGGATTTTTCCGAGAACGGGCAGCCGGATAACATCGTCACTGCCCTGGCAACATCTTCAATGCTGAGATCAATAGACTTCAGCCCTTCCAGCAGGAGGTCGCCTGCCGCTTTTCTGGGCATTCTTTTCCATAATCCGGAGACCGTTTCGCACTCATTCAGGAGTTCATTATACTCTTCGTCGCTGATTTTATCGTATTCGCCGGCTTTAGCTTTCCTTGTGAACTCTATAGAGGGGTTTTCGACCATGAAATCGGATTCTCCCCGCAAAACATGCCTGAGGTTTTCTTCCCAGAAGGTTTCAGTAAGATTATTCATATTATGTATCCTTTCAAATCTGTCTTATAGCTGCCGATCCGGTGCTCATTTGTAATAAAGGTACATGACCCTGGCCCCTTGGTACGCTCGCCGCCTTTGTGGGTCATGGCGCTACTTCCCTGGAACATCTGGCCATAAAAAGGCATAAAAAAACGACATTCTGACTGGCAAGGGGCAGACTTTGCCCCTTAGCCTCCTAGTCAAAATGTCGATTTGAAATCGATTATTTAATTGATTATGCCGGAATTACCCGACGGAACATAATAATATTATGTTCTGCATTCTTTGTCAAGCAGTAATTATACCTGCCTATCTTATGCATCTGCTCTGCAGCTTATTCCGCTGCCTCTACTTCCCTCTCGTACAGGATCGTATCGGTTATCTTATAATTTTCGTCCACTTCCGGAATGTTCACCGGGAGCTTCCCGTCCGCCTGACCCTCGCCAAAGCAGGCCACAAGGGCCGCCGCGAGATTCGGACAGTAAGCGCTGTCTTCGCCGGTCTCCGGAGGCAGCTCAGGCATGTACGCGGAATTGTAGGTAAGCAGTATCGCGTCTGCCTCTCCAAACCTGGCTGCATCATAAGGCAGCTGGCAGGAAATAACTATGCACTGCTGCCCGTTATCATTGCGCGCAGCGATGATCTCGTCAAATACCGCGGTGGAGAACCCGTCCTCGGTCGCAGGGTCGAGGCACTCAAGCATGTAAGCCCTGTTAATCAGGATAACGTAGTCTGCCTCTTCCGCTGCCTTCACGCATTCGTCTCCGTTCTCGGTATTATTTACCATTACATTGATCCGGGCATCCTCCGGGATGACCGCATTTTCGCGCATGATCTTCTCGGCCAGCTCGCCTGTCGCAAAACGGCTTGCGCAGCTGTCCGCGAACAGGATCAGGGCAGTCTCTCCGCTTTCAAGGCTGATCGGGAACGCGTCTCCTTCATTTTTCACAAGCGTAAGTGCCTTTTCGGCGATATCCCAGGCTGCTTCCCTGTGTTCGGTGCGGCCGACTCCTGCCTCGGCCCCGCTTATCATTTCATCGGTCACGGCGAAATCCGCCTGGTCGAGAAGCCCGTAATTCTTTTTAAGCGTTAATATTCTTCTCACGGATTCATATATACGGTCAGTATCGATCTTCCCTTCTTCCGCAAGGGCGACCGCCGTTTCAGTCATATCCAGTACATGCCGGAATGTCTCAGCGTCCGAGACCGGGGGCAGAAGGAGCAAATCGACGCCCGCGTTGATCGTCAGGGTCAGGACGTCCTCATCCGAAAAATTCTCAGAGATCGCGGCCATATCCAGCGCATCTGTAATTACCACGCCCTCAAAGCCCATATCGTTCCTTAGTATATCCGTCAAAATGACTTTGCTCATGGTCGCGGGCAGGCAGACTTCCTCGCCGGTAGAAATGGAAATGTAAGTCTCCTCCTCGATCTCCGGGTACTGGATGTGGGCCGTCATGATCATGTCGGCCCCTGCGTCAATGGCCGCCTGGAAGGGAATGAGTTCGCACTCCTTCAGTTCCTCATAGCTGCTCATAATGCAGGGAAATCCCGTGTGACTGTCGGTGTCCGTATTGCCGTGTCCGGGGAAATGCTTCAATGTCGCTATCGTTCCGGTGTCATGAAGCCCTTCCATGAAGCTGAGCCCGTATTCTGTCACGATCTCCGGAGAATCTGAGAATGATCTGACTCCGATAACAGGGTTGCTGGGATTATTGTTGACATCCATGACCGGGGCAAAGTCCGTATTTATGCCCAGGAGCGAAAGCTCCTCGCCGAATATGGAGGCCATGGTCCTGGAGTTTTCCGGATCTCCGGTAGCCGCGAGCGCCATGTTCCCCACCCCGGTGGTCCCGAAGTCCAGGCGGGACACGTTGCCGCCCTCCTGATCAGCCGCAACGAGGAGCGGAAGCCCTCCGCCGTTCACGGTTGTCTGCTGCATATCCGCAACGAGCCTCACTACCTGCTCCGCATCCCGGACATTCTGGGAAAAAAGCACCGTTCCGCCGTAATGATGCTCAGTAAGGGCCTGCCGGAGCTCATCATTGAGCTCGGTAACGTCCGTATAAATGCTTTTATCGGAAGAATCGTTCTCCCAGACGCGGTAGGATACGACCAGCATCTGCTCGACCTTATCTCGGAGCGTCATCCCGGCAAGGATCTCCTCAATTTCCTTGTCCTCATAATCAATTATATGCGAAGGCTCCTCGGCGGATTCTGTCTCGCTTTCCTCCGGAGCAGAAGTCTCTGCCGAGGACTCGGTCTGCGCGGAAATCTCAGTCTCCGCTTTCTGCCCGCCCGAGCAGGCAGTCATGCCAAATACCATCGCGGCGCAAAGCAGAACCGGTGTAAAACGCTTCTTTAACATTTTTTATTTCTCCGTAATATGAAGATCATTTATGCTTTTTTCCAGTATCTTTTCCGGGTCAGCGCCGTAAATATCGAGGCCTGACGCCTGTATCAGCCTCACTTCCGGAATACCGTAAAAATTCTTCGCCAGGGCCTTGATATAACCGAATCCAAATTCCTCCGGGACGTAAGTGCCGCCGGCCGTAGTGACGTAATAGAGCTGCCCGGCCCTGCAAAGCCCCTTCGGTACGCCCTCCGGAGTGTATGTAAATGTGATCCCAAGCACATTTATCTGTTCAATATACTGTTTCAGCGCGGCCGGAAAAGACAGGTCCCAATACGGCGCTGCGATCACGATCCGTTCTGCCGCGGCAAACTCTTTTGCGAGAGAAAACATCGGATCGGAAAAGTCGGCAGCTTCGATGAAAGCGTCCCGTCTCATCAGGAAGGCTTCGTCTGTCACCGGAAAATCTATCTCTTCCAGTTTTACTTCCGTGACCGGCCCTTCCAGTCCGGAAAGCAGCGCCTGGGCAAGGCGCCGGGTCCTTGATCCGCGCCTGACACAGGCATTGACAAATAAGGTCATAACTATTCTCCGTTAAAATACATAAAGATTTCTGACAAAAAAGGAACGGAAACCGGTCTCCGGTCTCCGCTCCTGTCCTAACCTTGATGTTCCTGGCGGGATTCGAACCCACGACCTTCCGCTTAGGAGGCGGACGCTCTATCCTGCTGAGCTACAGAAACATTTGCGGACGAAAGTCCGCTTGATTATAATACTCTTCCGGCCTTTAAAAGTCAAGTGTCCCCTGAAGCCAGATGGACCCTTTAAATCTCCTGCCGGGGGCCGGCTCCCCTTCCAGGTCCTTCCTGTTGATGCAAAGATCCACGGGAATTCCGTTTATATCCACTCCCATCAGGCAGACTTTCTCACCCGAAAAGGAATTTACCTCTTCCCGGCAGCTAATGATCCTGCCGATAACGGAATAGAGATCGGTCTCGATCCCGTAGGGCATGAAGCTCGATTCGACGATCGAAAGGATGTCTTCATTGCGGAGCCTCTGGCTGATCGCGGTGTATTTGTCCAGGTCTTCCAGCGCCAGAAATTCGTATGCGCTGGGATCGCCGTTCCTCGCCGCATTTATTATGCGGTTGTGCTCCCGGGTCTCCATGCTCCGCTCCACGCGGTCCCCGGCGTCCTCCATTACAGGAAGGATCACCTTCCCTTTGGTTGACAGCGCAGAAAGGTTTACACTTGCTTTCGAGATGGTCCGGCTTCCCGTGAGGCTGTTCATGTAATCAGACAGCCTGTTGAGGTGAAATATCACCGAAACGCCCAGCTCCGGGATCTCGCTTATACCGCTGTACTCTTCCCTCTCAGCGTTCTTTTCCAGATCAACGTCCGCGGTGAAACTGCGGACGCTTCCGTTGAAGTAAGGAAAATCGTAATCTCTGGTAAAGCTCCCGTCCTCATCGATCTCCCCGCGGATAGCGAGGCCCGCGTTCGGAAGAAAGTCCCTGCGCCTCTCGGCAAACGCAAAGCTTCCCGCGCCCTCAGCTACGCTCTCCGAGGTCGGAAGATGGATAACGGTATTCTGGAGCACCGCATATTCTTTTTTGTTTCGTATGCCTGAAAAACCCAGCGCTCTCAGATAATCATGCATAAGATATACCCGTATTAATTATTCCTCGGAGTTCTTTGCGATGACTTCGCGGCCTCCGAGATATTTGCGGAGGACCTGCGGGATCACAACGGATCCGTCCTTCAGCTGGTTCTGCTCGATGATCGCGGGATATACCCTGGAGGTTGCAAGACCTGATCCGTTCAGCGTGTGCATGAACTGGATGCTGCGGTCCGCCCTTCTCACACGCATATTTCCGCGCCTTGCCTGGTAGTCGCGGGCGTTGGAGACTGAGGAGACTTCCTTGTATCCGTTCATGGAAGGGATGGAGATCTCAATATCGTAGGTCCTTGCCATCGAAGCGGAAACGTCGCCTGCCGCGAGCTTGACCGTCCTGAAGTGCAGTCCCAGGCCTTCTACAAGCTTCTCTGCCTTGGTCACGAGCTCCTCAAACGCCTCGTCGGACTTCTCAGGAAGGGTGTACTGGAACATCTCTACCTTATTGAACTGATGCCCGCGCACCATGCCGCGCTCGTCAGCCCTGTAGGAGCCGGCCTCGCGCCTGAAGCAGGGGGTGTATGAGAAGAACTTCTTCGGAAGGTCTTCCTCAGAAAGGATCTCGTTCCTGTATACCGATGCCAGCGCTGACTCAGCGGTAGGAAGCATGTAATGAGGCCTGTCGTCGGTCGGGTTCTCGATCTTGTAGACTTCGTCGGCAAATTTCGGGAACTGTCCGGCGGTAAGGCCGCACTGGTATTCAAGCATCAGCGGAGGAATGATCATCTCATATCCGTCCGCAAGGTGGGTGTCGATGAAATAGTTGAGCAGCGCCCACTCGAGCTGGGCTCCGACCCCCTTGTACATCCAGAATCCGTTGCCGCCGAGCTTTACTCCGCGCTCGTAGTCAATGAGGCCGAGGCCCGTGCAGAGGTCGACGTGGTTCTTCGGCTCAAAATCGAAGGCTTTCTTCTCTCCAACATACCTGAGCGGCTGGTTGTTTTCCTTGCCGCCGGGAACCAGATCGTCATCCGGCATATTCGGCAGGCTGTACATATTGTCCATGTACTCGCTCTCGATGGCCCTGAGGCTCCCGTCGAGATCCGCGATCTTTGCCTTGATCTCGCCCATCTCCTTGAAAACGGCGGAGGTATCGGCGCCGGCCTTCTTGAGCGCCGGTATCTGCTTGCTGACTTTGTTCTGCTCTGCCTTGAGCGCCTCGGTCTGCCCGATGAGGCTGCGCCTCTGTCCGTCCAGCTCCAGAATGCGGTCGATAACGGCGTCACAGTCGACCTCTTTGGCCTTCATTCCCTTTTTGATGCGCTCGGGGTCTTCCCTGATCAGTTTAATGTCAATCATATTCTTGCTCCTCGGATATTAAAAAATGGTGTTTTTACTTAACGAATGAATAAGGTTCCTACAGTCTCCCGGTCGAGCCGAACCCTCCGGTCCCTCTCGCGGTCCCGCCTAGCTCGTCGGTCTCAATGAACTCCGCGGTCTCATATTTCTGGATTATCAGCTGCGCAATCCGCTCCCCGGGAAGGATCGCGCGGGGATTTTCGCTGTCATTGTACAGGAATATCCTGAATTCGCCGCGGTAGTCCTCGTCGATTACTGCGGTGCAGTTCGAGAGCCGGATCCCTTCTCTGACGGCGATCCCGCTCCTCGCGTATATCGCCCCGAAATAACCGTGCGGGATCTCCATGCTGATCCCGGTAGGGATCCCGACGGATTTACCCGGCATGATCGTGACCGGTTCCTGAAGGTCCGCGTAAAGGTCGTACCCGGCCGCATACTCGCTCCCCCTCGTGGGGATCTTCGCGGTGTCTGTAAGCTTCTTTATCCTGATTTCCATAATCTGTGTAACTGTGCTGAACCCGCTCCCCGGACGAAGTCCGGAAGTGCCTCCTTGTTGTTGTATTCATTATGTTAAATCATAGCATAAATTACGGATTCAGCAACAGAAAAAACGTCCGGCAGCGTCTGTTTTATCTGCCCTGCCCTGCGATCGAAAAGAATTTCTTCGGGATATGGCAGTAGCCTCCCGGGTTCTTATCTAAATATTTCTGATGATATTCCTCCGCAGAGCAGAAATTCGAAAGCGGCAGGACCTCGACCTCAAGCTTCTCTCCCGCCTTTTTCTCCTGCGCAGCGTATACCTCGCGGATCTCTCCGAGCTGTTCCGGCTCAGTATAATAAATGCCGGTACGGTACTGCACGCCGGTGTCATTTCCCTGGCGGTTCACCGAGGTCGGATCGATCACCATGAAATAATATTCAAGGAGCTCTGTGAGCGTGATCCGGGACTCGTCATAAGCGATCCGCACGGTCTCTGCATGCCCGCTGGACGCGCAGACTTCCTGATAGCTTACCTCATCTCCGGGGCCGTTTGCGTAGCCCGCCTCTGTGAAGATCACTCCTTCAAACTGGTCAATAAATTTCTGCATTCCCCAGAAACATCCGCCTGCCAGATAAATCGTCTTCATTTTCAGTGCCTCCTTCAAAAAGCAAAAACCCGGAAGCCTTAATGACTTTCGGGTTTTAAGTAGCGGGGGCCGGATTTGAACCAACAACCTTCGGGTTATGAGCCCGACGAGCTACCAACTGCTCTACCCCGCGTTATAGGCCGCACCTCGCGTAAGCCGGAGCTTTCGCTAAGTGCAATGGGCGGTGGTGGATTCGAACCACCGAAGGCATTGCCAGCAGATTTACAGTCTGTCCCCTTTGGCCACTCGGGAAACCACCCACATATGGGACCTACAGGGCTCGAACCTGTGACACCCTGCTTGTAGGGCAGGTGCTCTCCCAGCTGAGCTAAGATCCCATATAAAATTAAATTAACACCCGAAATGTTACTTCCGGATGAACGACCCAGAACGGACTTGAACCGATGACCTCCGCCGTGACAGGGCGGCGCTCTAACCAACTGAGCCACTGGGCCTTGCTATGAGCACTTAGACGGCGGCAAGCCTGCGCAGCCGGCGTCTTACGTGCGATGCATGCCGGACCCTTAGTGAAGCAAGGCGGCAGCCGCCGCTGAACTTAGCAGTCCGGTATTGCTATGAGCACTTACGTGCTCTTTTTAGCTCCCCGAGCGGGGCTCGAACCTGCAACAACTCGGTTAACAGCCGAGTGCTCTACCATTGAGCTATCGAGGATTGTTATGAGCACTTAGGCGGTGCGCAGCAGCGCCTTACGTGCGATACATGCCGGGCCCTTAG
>JAIKVW010000002.1 GCA_024685315.1 Lachnospiraceae bacterium | reverse complement strand
TACTATTGCAATAGCAATAATATGCTGACGGTAACATACCTTGAGCTTGACCCGCCTATCTTAAATAAGCACCGCAGGAAAACTGACCTGGTTGCTCTAAAGAAATATTATGAAGCACTTGAGAACAACCCGGATATGTCTGAGGAAGAGGAGAAAGAGTTAATTGCAGAATTAAACAAAAGGCAAAAGAATAAAAAACCAGAAATGACCTGGAAGACCAACAAACCTGGATATGATCCTTTCAATATAAAGTAATTGACTATCTTCACTGCTCTCAACCGCAGTGCATAATGGAACTGCGTACTACTACATGTACAATGTCCAGGGCGACGTTATCGCGATAGTTAACTGCGCGACCGGAAAGGTAGTCGCGGCCTACGAGTACGATGCCTGGGGCTGCTGCACGGTTACATGCGCATCGGGATCGACCATCGGCAACGTCAACCCGATTGGACTTCGGCGAAGTCGTTTTTTTCTGAATATTCCGAAAATGTGTTTTTCTTCATTAAATTTTCAAAAATCTATTGACATATTCCGGATTATGTTTTACTATAGCATTGTAGAAAGAACATTACCAAGTTCAATGCTACAGGTCAGAAACAGATCAGTTATTTAATTATTAAAGTTCATAGGTTGGCTGTTAGTAGAAGAAAAGAAGAAGTCGTACGAAAAGTTTAAATTGATTCTAATTGATTTTTCCTGGGCATTAAAGGAAGCCCTCAAAAACCAGAATAAGTTTATTTTAGTAGTTACAGCCACAGAGATGAACAAAAGAAGGTTTAGTTTTTAATATGACCGGCAAAGGATGAAGTAATAGTTCAGACTGGAGGTTATCAAGTGAAACTTCAGGAAATTTCAAAGTAGGGCTGCTTGGCAGACAGATCGGTCGCCAGGCAGCCCTAAAACCATTTTACGGATAAACATTACATATCTACACTTCGCTCCTGCCACTGTCAGGATCTTTTCACAACTTCGCTCTTATCACTGTCAGGATCCCGCTCTCGTGACTTATAACGGCCTCCGGGCTCTCCCACTCATTGCTCGTTCCGAGCGGGAATGTGTTCGTGAGCACGGCACTTTCAAGCTTATATTTCGTTCCGGAGATCGTGACCCCCTCGCATTTATCGGTAAATGAAAGCACCGATAATGCCCAGCCTTCCTGCTTCGGGATGCGGATGACTCCCGGCGGAAGGAAATATATTGCGTTATCTCCACTATCTATTCTGACTCTCGCGCCGTTCCCGGCGGCATATGCCGCGGTCTGGTAATTCGCGAGTTCATGGTCGGCCCTCTTTCCGAGAGCGCAGCATATAACTATTTCCTCAAAACCCATATCAAGAGCCCGGCTGACTCCCGCAAAAGTATCGGTCACGTCTTTTTCTCTGGGAAGCCTGATGGTGCCTTTTGGAACTGTTTCCGCACTCAGCGAATCAAAATCTCCTATCACCAGGTCAGGCTCTGCACCCATTTTCAGGGCATACTCATACCCCTTATCGCAGGCGATTATATAATCATTTTCATTTATTTTTACAGACGGCGAATACTCGCCGCCTGAAATTATCACGCATCTTTTCATTTTATTTCCTGAGCCTCTTGTCCGATTTCACGGCGAGCTTCGTCCCTATGGTCTGGAAGATCTGCACCAGTATGATGAGCAGGATCACCGCCAGGATCATTACTATGGTCCTGTAGCGGTAATAACCGTAGTTGATCGCGATCTTGCCAAGGCCCCCGCCCCCAAGGATACCGCTCATTGCCTGGTATCCGAGGATAGTGGTAATCGCGATCGTCGCATTAGAGATCAGGGAGGGAATGCTCTCCGGGATCATTACCTTAGTGACGATTTGCCAGGGAGAAGCCCCCATAGACTGCGCCATCTCTATAAGGTTCGGGTTTATTTCCCTGAGGCTGCTCTCAGCAAGCCTCGCGACAAAGGGAAATGCAGCGATCACAAGCGGTACGATCGAAGCCGTGGTGCCGACGATGGTACCGACGATCGCGCGGGTTATCGGGAACACGAGGATCATCAGGATCAGGAAAGGGAGCGATCTCAGCAGGTTTATCACGATATTTAAAAGGTGCATGAACCACTTCGGGAGCGGGCGGATGCCGTCCTCCTCTCCGATCACCAGAAGGATCCCGAGCGGAAGCCCTATCGCGAATGCGAGCACTGTCGCTAACACCGTCACGTATATGGTCTGCCCTATCGCGGTGGGGAACTCTGTCCTGAAGACCTTCATAGCCTCGGACCACTCTTCAAATCTGATATTTGCCGCAAATCCGGGATTAATTAACATCTTCATTCACCTCCTCGACAATGATGCCTTCCACCGTCTTCATCCATTCCATAGCCTTGTCAGCGTCCTCCTGGCTGCCTTTGATGCTGAGGATCATGGTGCCGAAGGCCCGCTCATTTACGGACTTGGTCGAAGCGTAGGCGATGTTCGCAAGGATGCCGGTGTCACGCGCAAGCTGGGCGATGAGCGGCTTCCTGGCAGATTCGGACCCGTTGTAGATGACTCTGAGGAAATGCTCGCCGGGGCCGACTATGATGCCGCCGTCAGCGCTCTCGTCAGGGTAGACGAGCTTCTTTGCTGCCCTGGACTTAGGCCGGGAAAATACTTCCTCGACCGGGCCTTCCTCGGCAACTGCGCCGTTCTCGAGGATCACAACGTACTGGCAGATCTTCTCTATGACGCTCATCTGGTGGGTTATCACCACTACGGTCAGATTCAGCTGCTGCTGGAGGCTGCGGATGAGCTCGAGGATGGAGTTCGTGGTAGCAGGATCGAGAGCAGAGGTAGCCTCGTCGCATAGCAGGACCTTCGGCTCGGTGGCGAGGGCTCTCGCGATCGCTACCCTCTGCTGCTGCCCGCCTGAAAGCTGGGCGGGGTAGACATTGGCCTTGTCCTCAAGGCCTACCATTTTCAGCAGCTCCATAGCCCTCTTCTCGGCTTCGTCCTTCTTGGTACCGATGAGTTCGAGCGGGAAGCATACATTGCTTAGGACTGTCCTCTGCATCAGAAGGTGGAATCCCTGGAAGATCATAGAGATCTCGCGTCTCTTTTCGCGGAGCTCTTTTGCGGAGAGCTGCGCAAGGTCGGTCCCCTGGTAGAGCACCTGTCCCTCGGTAGGCACTTCGAGCAGGTTCATGCAGCGGACAAGCGTGCTTTTCCCGGCGCCGCTCATGCCGATAACACCGTAGACGACTCCGTCCGGTATCGAAAGGTTTATGCCTTTCAGTGCCTCGACACTTCCATCGTTGGTCGCAAAGGTCTTCGTAAGGTTCCTGATCTCTATCATCTATCTATCTCCAAATGATGCCGGAAATTGCAACAAAAGCGCATTTCCGGGACTCTGGTCACGGAAATGCGCGGATAATGATCTGCTTTCTATCGAAAATTATTTCTGAGGCAGGGCAGTCTGCTTGCCGCCGTAGATCCCCATAGGCTCAACGTGGATCGGCGCTACGGAAACGAGGTGGGTGCCGTTCTCTTTATTGAAATCATCCAGATAGGGCACGTGCTGGAAGTAGTTCGCATAGACCTCTCCGCTCTCGACTACGTTATTCGGCTGTACATAGTCTGTGAACTCGATGATCTCGAGGGTAATATCCTTCTCTGCCAGGATATCCTTCGCGATCGCGAGGATCTCTGCGTGAGGGGTCGGGGTAGCTGCTATGGTAATAGTAGTCCCTGCAAGCGCTTCATAATCAACGGTGCTGTCGTAGCCGTCGGTCGGCGCGTCAACTGTGGAAACAACGGCTCCGGCATATTTCTCATTGATATAATCAACTACTGCCGTACTACTGACTGCTGCAACAAGAGCCTTGGCCGCGTCTGCCTCTTCATTGCCTTCCTTGACAACGATCACATTCGCGTAGGCCGAAGATGAACCCTCTATTCCAAGGGAATCCTCTACAGGATTGATCCCTGCGTCGATAGCGTAGTTGGAGTTGATGACCGCGAAGTCCATATCCTGAAGAGCGCTCGGTATCTGGGCTGCCTCGATCTCAGAAAACTCGAAATTGTAAGGGTTCGAGGTGATATCTGAAGGGGTCGCGGTAATGCCTGCGTTATCGTCAAGCTCGATATATCCGAGAGATTCGAGAAGCAGGAGCGCGCGCGCCTCGTTAGTCGTATCGTTCGGGATCGCGATGGTGTACCTGGTCTCTGTTTTGGAGCTGCAGGCTGCCATTGTGATGCATGCTGCAGCGACAAGAATTGCTGAAATAAACTTTTTCATGATCCGAATTCCTCCTATTTACATGCAAATTTTTATACCACTACGGGCCCTTTTTGTCAATATTTTCCCGCAATTCTGCCTATCGCGGAGCATGCAAGGAAGGCCGCGATATCGGCTGCCACGATGGTAGGCCCCACCGGTGTGCCGGCAAGGATCGATATGATGATGCCCAGAAACGCGCAGATCACCGAGATCACCGCCGAGAATATGGTTACTGCCCGGAAGCTCTTGTAGATCCTCATGGCGGAAAGCGCCGGGAAGATCACGAGCGCGGAAATAAGGAGCGAGCCTACGAGGTTCATCGCGAGCACGATTATTACCGCGATCAGCACCGCAATTATCAGGTTGAAGAGGCTGGCGTTCGTGCCCGTTGCCTTCGCGAAATCTTCGTCAAATGTTATCGCGAAGAGTTTATTGTAGAAAAGCACGAAGCACACTACAACGATCAGCGAGAGGATGAAGCAAAGCCACACTTCAGAGCTGGTAAGTGTAAGGATCGAGGTCGATCCGAAAAGTGTGCTGCACACGTCTCCCGAGACGTTCGGGCCCGTGGAGAAAACGTTCATCAGCAGGTACCCTATCGCCAGGGCCCCGACCGAGAGCATTGCGATCGCGGCATCGCCTTTGATCTTTGTGTTCTGCCCGGTCCGCAGGAGCAGCACCGCGCAGATGATGGTGACCGGGAGCGTGAGGATCATATTGTTCGAGAGCCCCATAACGGCTCCTACCGCGATCGCCCCGAAAGCCACGTGCGAGAGGCCGTCGCCTATGAAGGAGAAGCGCCTGAGGACCAGGGTTATGCCGAGGAGCGAGGCGCAGAGCGCTATCAGGAGGCCGACGATCACCGCGTAGCGGACAAACGGAAAGCTGAAATAGTAAGCGAGGGTGGTGAACATATCACTCATGCTGCACCTCCGCTTCCGCCGGCGGCTCGGCCCCGGCTTCTGCCGGAGTTCCTGCGTCCTCCGCCGGCGCTTCCGCGCCGACCCCGGCTTCTTCGGCGCTTTCGCCGCGGGTCCAGGCCAGGTACTCATCCTTCGTGCCGAAGAAGATCTTCTCGCCGATATTCAATATATGGGTGGCATATTTGAGGGATGCCTCAAGATCATGAGAGATCATGATAACAGTGAGCCCGTTTTCTTTATTAAATTTTTCGATCAGGGAGTACATCGAGAGCGCGGCCTCGGTGTCTAGCCCGGTGACCGGCTCATCAAGCAGGAGCACCTTCTCTGTCGCGGATAGCGCCCGCGCGAGAAGCACCCTCTGCTGCTGGCCCCCGGAAAGCTCGCGGAAACATTTCTTCCTGAGGGCAGAGATGCCCAGCCTCTCAAGGTTCCTGTCCACGGTCTTCCGGTCTACCGCGCTGTAGAAAGGCTTTCTGCCCTTTCTGCCAAGGCATCCTGAAAGCACGATCTCCTCCACGGAAGCCGGGAAATCCTTCTGGACCTGGCTCTGCTGCGGAAGGTAGCCGATCTCGTTCGGCTTAAGGCCGTCCCCGGTAATGATCTCTCCTGCCATCGGTTTCCTGAGATTCAGCAGGGTCCGCATCAGGGTGGTCTTTCCGGAGCCGTTCTCCCCTACTATGCAGAGGTAGTCTCCCTGCTCCACCGTAAAGTTCAGATCGCTGCAGATGATCTCGCGTTCATAGCCGATACTGAGCTTGCTGCAGGTAATAAGCGCCATCGCTAGGCCACCTCCCTGCAGCTGCTGCACAGCCCGTAAAATACGGTCTTCACGGGGTCCACGGTAAAGCCGTGGGAATCCTCAAGGTGATGAACCACTTCCGAGAGCTCCCCGCAGTCGAGGTGGATCAGCCTTCCGCATTTCACGCACTTGCAGTGAAAACACATCGGCCTGTGGCAGTCTTCCGTCCCGATGTACTCAAAATAAGCGGACCTGTCGCCGTCCGCGGTGTATTTATTGACCACGCCGTCCTCAAGAAGTTTCTCCAGGTGACGGTAGATCGTAGTCATGCCTATATTCACTCCCTGCCCGTGAAGGCGGTAGTTAAGGTCGCTCACGGTCATCTGGGTGCCCTTTGCTTCCTTAAGGCATTCGATGATATCGTTCTTCTGGCGCGTATTATATTTATTCCTGTCGCTCATGTCTGCTCCTGTATAATAATGCCGGCGGCCCGCTGGCGCTTTCCAGCATGTTTTTTAAGAAAATGAAAATCGTTTTCAATTTTACTGCCGGGCGGGAGGATTGTCAAGTAAAAATGTACTGACTCTGAAGCTGCAGGGGGCTGCTGCCCGCGAAGGTATGACTTGGAGGTATGCCGGACTTGATCTGCATAAGAACTGGCACAATCATTTTTTATGAATGCGGTGCCAGAGACTTGTCTGGCATGATCCGGCATACACCAGGGTATGCCGGAAGAAGTATGGGGGAGGAACTGATCCCATTCGACAAAAAATCACCCGGGATGTCTTTGCTGTCAGGATTACAGTCAGGCATCCTCTCCCTTCTCTGGCAAAGCCGTACATCCGGCCCGCAGACATGCTATAAGGGCGCATGAAAACCGTAAACCGGTTTTCATACGCCCACTGATCAGAAATTTACACTTTTTTGAATTTTACTTTACCCCTGCCTCCGGATATTCATTGGAATATCTGTAAAGGAAGGTTACCATCTGGCGCCGCAGGCAGTCGCCTCCTTCGTTGAAGATAAGCGGATCGCTGCCGACCACACCGGTAGTAATGCCATGCTTAGCGGCCCACATGACCGGTTTATACCAGATGTTTGCCTTTCCGTTCTTATTGTACTCCGGAACATCTGCAAATTCTTCAAGATCCGAATAATCCTCTTCAGGCTCGCCTGCCATTCTGTACAGGAACATAACGGCCTGGCGGCGCAGGCAGTTGCCTGTCGGGTTGAAGATAAGCGGATCGCTTCCTGCGACACCTGTAGTTATGTCGTTCTCAACTGCCCACAGGACTGCTTTGTAGTAATAGGCATCCGGATCTGTGACATCAGCAAACGGACTTTCCATGCTCTCAGGCTCAGGCTCTCCTGCAAGTCTCCACAGGAAGGTCACCATTTGCTGACGTGTGCACTGGTTAGCAGGCTTAAAGAGGGTCAGATCACTGTAGCCTAAAACGATACTATTATTGGTCCCCCAGTAAACCGGTTCGTACCAGAACTCTTCAGGGTCTGTGACATCCTTGTAAAGTACCTGGACATCTTTCGACATCACAGTTCCGTCTGCAAGCTCGGCGGTCACGGTGGCAAGGCCTGCCCTGATGCCTGTCACAACACCTTCCGAAACAGTTGCTTTATCGGTATTGGAAGAAGACCATGTGATCTCTGCACCGGTCTCAGGATAGCAGGCTGCCGAGAGCTCCGCAGTCTGTCCGCAAACCACTGTATCCGCGCCGGTAAACATCATCGAGTATACAATAACTTCGGTGCTTCCGGTCACTGTGAGCCTGTAGGTACCGCCTTCTTCAGCTTCAATCTCAGTGCCGTTTACGGTCACTTTCCTAAGCACGGTGTCATCTCCGGCTGCGGCTGTGAGGGTAAGCTCGGTTCCGTAATCATATTCTCCGTCCTCGGCCGCAGGGCCAATGGATGCGGCAACATTCGCCTCGTCATAAAGGAGCGTCACTGCATAGCTGTTGACGGTCTGGGCAAATACGGCTGTGTACTCAGCGTCGCCGGCAACATAAGTTACTTCAGGGGTCCATGCCGTGAAGACGTAAGTGTACTGCGCGTCGGCTTCCTTTGCCGGGGTCTCGCCGTCGTATGTCGGAACCGTGCCGTACTCTACATCCTCGTCGGTCTCAAGCACGGTGCCGTCCCAGTTCTTCCAGGTAACCGTATAAGTGTTGACTGTTGCGGTAAATGTGGCTTTGTAGGTCACATCTCTTATTACCTTGTAAGGTATCGGGGTCCATCCGGACCAGGTGTATGTATACTGCGCGGTCGCTGCCCTTTCCGGATCCGCTCCGGTGTATTCTGGCATCGTGCCGTAATCGAGTACCTCTGTCTTGAGAACCGTATTATCCCAGTTGACCCATGTTACAGTATAGGAATTCAGGGTCTGGGTATATGTTGCGGTGTAGGTTGTATCGCCCGTAACTGCCGTGACTTCCGGAGTCCAGCCCGCGAATGTATATGTATACTGCGCGGTGGCGGTCCTTGTCGGCGTACTGCCGTCGTAGGTCGGGACCGTTCCGTACTCGGCCGTATCTGTCTCAAGCACTTTGCCGTCGTAGTTTTTCCAGGTAACCGTATAGGAATTTACGGTCTGCGTAAAGGCCGCGGTATAGGTCACGTCGCCTGTTACCGCCGTTACTTCAGGTGTCCATCCTGCAAATGTATACGAATACTGTGCCTCTCCTTCTTTTGCAGGGGTCGCTCCGTTGTACTCAGGAGTGGTCCCTTCGGGTACGTTCACGTCGGTCTCAAGCACCGTGCCGTCCCAGTTCTTCCAGGTTACGGTATATTTCTCTAAAACAGTCTCCTCAGGATAAAGGGTAACTGCCGCGGTGTCAGTCGAGGAGGCAGAAACATTCTCCCCATCTTCCGTTGCGGCGATCGTGACATTGGTAATGGTCGTCTCAGAAATTGCGCTTCTGTCATAAGTGAAATCTATCGCTGCAACGATGCCGTCCGCAGCTTCTCTTCTCGCAAAATCCACTACAACCGTGCCGGTGGTACCGTCATTATATGCAGAATACTCATCGATAGCTGTGGTGCTCTTGTAAGTAAGTACGGACGAGTCATATGTAACTGTGAAAAGTCCGTTCGTGCTGCCGCTGATGATCGCAACGGATACCGCACCGTCCTTGTCATCGTCGGAAACGTCGGGAGCCGAAATGGAGTTTACGCCCGCGCCTCTGACATAGGCCACACGGACAAGGTTCCCTGCGGATCCCTCTTTCTCTTCCGGAAGGATCTCGATATCCGGCACAGGACCAGGTTCCGGATCCGGCTCGCCCTCAGTATCTGTGTCGGTCTCAACCACCGACTCGATCTCTGTTACGGCTTCATTCTCGCTGATATCCGCGGTCCCGGTCTCCGGTTCAGTTTCAACCATCATCCCGGTCTCCGCCCCGGTCTCAACCACCGCTTCGGTCTCAAGCACTGCCTCTGTCCCGGCTTCGCTCTCTGCTGCAGGTGCTTCAATTGCTTCGCTTTCATCGAGTATCTCAGTCTCTGCCAGCTTCTCAGCACCTGTCTCTGTATCTGCCGAACTTGAAGTTACGGTGCTGGCAACTCTGAACTGCAGGCTCTGGAAACATCCGTCCCCGAGCACGCCGGACTCGATGAGCGCCTTGATAGTGGTGGTGTTCACAGTGTCCATATCATTAATATAGTATTCAGGGATTGCTACCGCAGTAAGCGTAAACGTGGTCCCGCTGGTCGAGAATCCCAGCTGCCTGGGAGTCTGCTGGATAGTAAGCCTGTACCCGTACCAGAGGTCCATGGTGCAGTTGTTCTCATACCCGTAATTCCAGAAACCGTAGCTTGAGTTGACGCAGGTCATCTGGAACTTATTGAACTGCAGGTCGCCGATCTTCTTGATCGTTCCGTTCGAATCGGTAATTATGTAAGTGTATACAGCGGCGTTCCTTATAAGCCTGTTGTAATAGTATCCTAAGGTCGTGTTCGCGCTGATGCTGTTGACCGAATTCGCGGAGTAGCTCTTCGGGCTTGTAGGATAAGAGTAACCGTAGCTCGAGTAGGTCGTGTTCATCGAGCAGATAACGTTATTGTAGTAAGGGATAGTTGACACGTCGTCATCCGTCGGATCAGCATATCCCATCGATCCGTACGAATAAGGCACCAGCCCCGACGAACCCGAACTATAGTCAGCATAGCTGGAGTGGTCGAACATGCTCGCCTCGCCCCAGCCGCCGTAGAACCCGTAGATCGGGATAGAGTATGTTACGTCAGGGATCAGACCTTCCTCGGTGGTAACGGGCTCTATCCTGGTAAATCCCTCGATGTAAGCCCCGTTCGTATATGCCGAGAGGGCGGACTTCGCCGAGCCGGTCAGAGTGATCTTTACGGAGATCTCCTTCGAGCTGCGGGACCTGACCGTGAACTGCAGTTCGTCCGTGTAGTCTGACATGAGAATAAGGTACGCGTCATAGGTCGTGATCGCACCATCGCCGTCATAGTCTGCAGCATCGAGGTCATAATTGCTTCCAAGGCTGTTGTCCACGATATAGTTAAGGACAGCCTGAGCGTCATCGTCATCCGTATCGCCGTCCTTATCAACGTCCGCGCCAAGCTTGTACGTATCCTCCGCGTCAAGATTCATCGTGCTCTGCGAGAGGAAGCTTCCGCTTATCGCCTGGGTAAATATATCCGTATCAAGAAAATACGTGACGTCCTCATCCGAAAGGTTATTTACAGTGAATGTAAATGTGTACACGCCTGTCCTGTCCGGATCGTCGCCGAACTCAACGTTAACCTTGCCGTCAGCGTAGCTGTCGTTCGCGTCCGGGCCCATAAGGATATATGAATGAGCCGATACCGCGTTTCCGACATTGGCAAGGCCGGCCCCCTGTTTAAGCAGGCTGTAGTAAAGACCGTCCGACTCGTACAGAGCATCCGCTGTCGACATGAGCAGGCTCTGTATCAGTGTCCTGGGGGAGATGCCCTCCTGCTCTGCAAGGCCGTTTTCCCTGACATACTGTGCAACGACCGCGCTCATACCTGATATCTGAGGAGCTGCCATCGAAGTACCGGACATGTTCTCGTAACCGCCGGTAAGCCCGTTTACGGAATAAATGCTTCCGCCGGGAGCGGTTATCTCGGGCTTAAGCTCGAGAGATGAGGAGGCTCCCCAGGAGCTGAAGTCGCTCATGGTATAGTAATCGGGGTCTGTCTGGGTAACAGTTACCTGCGCCGTTACCGTCATTGTGCCTTCATAATAGGTGTATGTGGTGCTCCCTGACTTGTAGGTCTTCTGGGTCGCGCTGCTCTTCAGCAGTTCGCCCGCATCCTGGCTGATGCTGATGACCGGAGCGGTGCCTGTGTAGTCAGAGAGATCCATGGAGATCATCCCTGCGGCGTTATTGTAAATGATAGTACCTGCAGCTCCTGCGGAAGCGGCATTGTTTGCCTTATCGCTGAAGCCGATGCTGCCTCTGGAGCATACCGCGATCTTCCCGCTCACGATGCTCTTAAGCGCGTTCCATTCGGCCGAAGTGCCGTAGCCGTCGATCAGGATATAGGTCTGGGTCCCTGCAAGGGTCGTGAATGCAGCATTTGTGTAGGAGGTCTCTGAGTAATAGATCTTGCTGCCCCCAACGCTGAAAGGGGTCCCGGTAAGGCCGGTGTTGTCTACGGACGCAACGGTAAAAGCATTCGTAAAAGATCCCGGAGAACCGCCGGTGTCAAAGTTGGTATCCACGCTGTATGTCCCGCCGACAGAGCTCTCCTCCGCGAAGGCGTAGGAGTTCCCGGCGGAAATGCATACCACAGTGTCGCTCTCTGCCAGGGAATCAAATATGTCAGCGTACTCGTAGTTGAATTCCTGGGTCATGCCCGCGCTTGAAGTCCCAAGCGAAAGGTTAATGCTGTCGGCCCCGAGTATGATAGCATCCTCAATAGCAGCAACATAGTCGCTGTCATAGGCTCCGTAAGAATCATATACGCCGTCTCCGTCACTGTCACTGTCCTTCGAAAAGACCTTCATGACAAGGAGCTGGGCGTCAGGGGCAACGCCCTGGGTATATACATTCTCAAGAGAACTTACATAAGAGCTTCCGCTCGGAATATATTTATTTGCAGCGGAAATACCTGCAACGTGCGAGCCGTGTTCCGAGCATATCTCGTCATTTTCCACGTAGGTAACAGGGTCAATAGTAGTTACCGCGTAGTTGACCGCATAAGGGATCTTTGCGGAAAGGTAAGCTTTTGAAGCACTCGCTTTCAGATCCTTGTATGCGTTAAGCTGGCTGAAAAGCCCGGAAAGCTCGTCAGAATCAAGCAGATCTATATCTGCAAGATAATCACTGTAGCTTACGCCTGCAGCCGCTGCATTCTGCCGGAGCGAATATTCGAGCGCGCCGCCGTTAAATATCTCATGATCGGTGTCGATACCGGTATCGATTATGGCTACCCTGGATCCTGCTCCGGTGTATCCGAGCTCCCACGCGCTGGGCGAGCCGATCATCTCATCGGAAGTGGACATATTCGGGTCAGCTGCTGACGAAGAAACCACATCCGGGTAATGACGTGTTTCAATTATGACGTTCTTTACTCCGGTGACTTTCCTGATGTCCTGGATGTCTTTGTAACGTACTCTTGCGGAGATCATGTTCCCGACGAGAGTGATATTCCAGACGACATCAAGCCCCTCTCCTCCGAGGACTTCATTCTCGATCCTGGCCGTTACCTCGTCCTGCTTTGCCTTAAGGGACTGGCGGTAATTTATGGCCTGAGTGTTGGATGAGATATTCGTCGTAGAATAGATGTCCGTAGTAGCGCTGTCTGCGAGCACGATGGATATGCGGACGATATCATCCGGCGAAGGTATCCAGCCGAATATCGGAAGGACGCCGGAAAGCTCGGCGGGAACTTCATCCTGCATATCAGAAAGGTCTTCTGCCAAAGCCTCTGTCTGCACGCCGGCTTCGGTCTCAATTTCGGTGTGCACTCCGGGTTCTGCTTCGGTTTCAGTCTGTGCATCCACTTCCGGCTCTGCTTCGGCCTGAACTTCGGCCTCGGCTTCCGTTCCTGTCTCTACGCCTGCAAATGACGGTTTTGCGCATGAAAGCACCATGGCCGCCGAGAAAACACAGGCAAGAGCTTTCTTCATCATCTTTCCTGACTTCAAAATACAATTCCTCCAGTTCTGTTGCTGCTAAAATTGTTCTTATTATAACTTATGAAGGGTTTACCAAACAATAAAAACTTGATCCCAGGCGCAGGTATTTGGTCCCTGCCTATCCTCCCGGCAAGACGCGCAAAAGGCCGCGCGTCCCCTTCGGAGCGCGCAGGCCTTTGCGGCGGCTTTCATTAGCCGTTCTGATATATTATTTCCGGCAGGTTCACTGCTCTTTTTCAAGTATTCCCAGGAACTCCCGGGTCCTATCCTTCTCAGGATCTCCGAAGATCTTTTCCGGCGTACCGCTCTCGACCACGACTCCGCCTTCCATGAAACAGACCTTGCTGGAAACATTCCTTGCGAACCCCATCTCGTGCGTCACGACAAGCATGGTCATTCCGTCGTCGGCAAGAGTCCTCATGACGTCAAGCACCTCCCCGGTAAGCTCCGGGTCGAGCGCGGAAGTGGGCTCGTCAAAGTATATGATCTCGGGGTCGACCGCTATTGCGCGGGCTATCGCGACACGCTGCTGCTGCCCGCCGGAAAGCTGGCTCGGATAGGAATCCTTCCAGTCGAGCATCCCGACCTTGGCAAGCGCCTGCCTTCCGATCTCGTCAGCTTTGGCCCTGTCCATCTTCCTCGCGATCACAAGTCCTTCCGTAACGTTCTGGAGGGCGTTCTTATTCAGGAACAGGTTGTAATTCTGGAATACGAACGCGGTCTTCTTGCGGATCGCGGCGATCTCGCGGTCACTGGCGGCGGCCAGGTCTATTCTCCTGCCGTCAAATATCATTTCACCGCTGTCGGCCCTCTCAAGGAAATTCATGCACCGAAGGAGCGTCGTCTTGCCGCTCCCCGAAGGCCCGAGTATGGAGACCACTTCGCCCTTCTCCACAGAAATGCTGACGTCTTTCAGGACTTCTGCGGAGTCGAAACTCTTTCTAACATGATTGACTTCAAGCATCATATCAGCGCCTCCCGTAGAATGCCAGGCGTTTCTCGCCGTAGCGCTGCAGCCTCGTGAGGACAGTCGAGAAGATCAGATAGATCACTCCGACCTCTATGTACAGCGCGAGAGGCTCGTAGGTCCTGGCAACTATCCTCTGGGTCGCCATGAACATCTCCATTACGGTAATATTTGCCGCAAGGGAGGTATCCTTGACCATGGAGATCAGCTCGTTCCCGAGGGTAGGGAACGCGGTCCTGAAAGCCTGCGGAAGCACAATCCGCCTCATGATCTGGAAATAGCTCATTCCCACGCAGTACCCGGCCTCGATCTGCCCCGAAGGAACTGATTCCAGCGCGGCGCGGATCGTCTCGGAAGCGTAGGCCCCCTCATTTATCGCGAATACTATGACCGCGGAAGGGAAGGGATCCAGCGTTATCCCAATATTCGGAAGCCCGTAGAACAGCACGTAGAGCTGCACGAGCAGCGGCGTCCCGCGTATCACCCAGATGTAGAACCGGATGACCGGCTTAAGCGGCTTAATGTCCGCGAACTGCGCCAGCGCGCAGAGTACGGCGATCACCATCGCGATAGCAAAAGATATCACGGTGAGCGGGACCGTCATCTTAAGTCCCGGAAGAAGAATCTTCCAGAACGAGTCGATAATTATATTTATTAATCTTTCACTCATCAGTTGTTATTGGTAATGTCCCCGCCGAAGAACTGCTCTGAGAGCGCGGAGAGGGTCCCGTCGTCACGCATGTCCTGAAGGGCCTGGTTGACTGCCGCCAGGAGATCAGCGGAGACTTCTCCCTTTGTCATCGGTATGCAGACGTTAGTCACTTCATCATGGATGGCCGCGATCTTTACCTCAGCGTCCGGCTGCTCCGCAAGGAAATCGTAGAACGAAACTTCCGCGTTGAGAGTCGCGTCGACCCTTCCGGAAATAACGAGCTGCATGGTCTCATTAAGTGTCGAAACGCCCTCTGCAGTCGCGCCGTAGCTCTCGGCAAGCGTCATGTATGTGCTGCTGATGCTGTTAGCGGTGGTCTTGCCTTTGAGATCCTCGAAGGAGCTTATCTCGTCATTGTCGCTGCGCACGATCAGCGCGGTCCTGTTGTATGCGTAAGGATCCGAGAAATCATATTTCTCCGCGCGCTCTTCGGTGTAGTCAACCCCGTTTATAACGAGGTCATAACGGCCGGAGTCTATTCCTGCGAAAAGGCTCTCCCAGGGCGCTTCAACGAGCTCTGCATCAACACCGAGACGCTTTGCGATCTCCCTCGCTACCTCAGCGTCAAAACCGGTGAGATTATCCTGCTCGTCATGGTAGGACCAGGGAGCCCAGTTGCCTTCCATACCAATAGTGATCTTGCCTTCTGCCAGTATCTCTGCGAGAGTACCCTCCGCCTCTGCGGCCTCGGACTGCGCTGGGGTCTCAGATGCTGAGGAAGAGGATGAACTGCATCCCGCGAATGTTAAGACCATACCTGCACAAAGGATTGCTGCGATAAACTTACCTGCTTTCATTACTTCTCCTTTTTCCATTTCTATATAAAATCAACTGTCAAGTACATATTTAAAGGGCCGCTTTCATCCACTTTCCACGCTTCATCCTTATGAGGAAAATGATCCCTCTGAAGCACAGTTCGATGAACATGGCGATCCAGACTCCTGTGAGCCCCAGCCTTCCTGCCAGAAGGATCGCAAGCGTAAGCCTCACTCCCCAGATGCTGGCCAGGTTCATGATGCTCGGTATCAGAGTGTCTCCCGCGCCGCGAAGCGCTCCGGCCGCTACTATCGAAGCCCCGAAAAAGGGTTCCGCGAAGAGCTCGATGCGAAGGACGTTGACCCCAAGCGCTCTGACCGCTGCATCCGGCGTTAGAAAAACAAATACCGCCGGGCAGATGAAATACATCAGCACTCCCATGGCCGTCATCATTATCATTCCCATAGCGGTGGTGATCCAGGCGAAACTGACCGCGAGCCTGCCGTGCCCGGCCCCGATGCTCTGCCCCACAAGCGTTGTAGCAGAGGCCTCCAGCCCGTACCCCGGCATGTAGCAGAAACTCTCTGCCGTTATGGCGAGGGAATTAGCCGCGACCGCTACCGTTCCGAGCGGGGCGACGATTCTGGTAGTTGCCACCATTGCGCCTGAAATCGCTCCCTGCTCAAAAGCCGCCGGGGCCGAAATGCGTAATGCTTTAAGGAGGATCTCCTTCTGAAAGCCTGCCTTCTCTCCCCTCACGATCTTAAGGGAACCGTTCCGGACTGCCGCGGCGAAAAACATCGCAGCCGCGATAACAAGCCCCGAGAGCCCCGTTGCAAGCGCGGCTCCGAATACTCCAAGTCCAAGCCCGTGCATCCTGAAGGAAAAGGTCCCGAGCGTCATCATTCCTTCTCCCGGGATAAATAACGCGTTCAGGATCACATTTAGAACGCAGAGCAGCACCGAAAGGATCCCCGGGGTCCTGGTATCCCCGGTCGCCTGCAGGCATCCTGCGCAGTAAAAGCGGATCTGGTTTACAGGCATAAATACCGCTATCGTGAGGAAATAAGCGCTCGCGTCCTTTATTATCGCGCTCTCCCCGCCGAGCCATACGGGCAGCCGTCCCGAAATGGCTCCGGATATAGCCGCCATAAGCAGCGCGTACAGGAAAGAAGCCTTAAGCCCCTGCCTGAAAATATTTCTCGCTTTTGCGGAATTATCCGCGCCGACCGCCTGGGCTATCTGCACCGCAAAGCCGTAGACTGCGGCGAAGGTCACTCCGTTGAAGAACCAAATCGTCGAGGATACCAGCCCTATCGCGGCGGTCGCGTCCGCTCCCAGGCTTCCCACCATCGCGGAATCGATGTACTGCATCGCGATGCTGGTCATCTGCGCGATTATTGTGGGAAGACTTATCTTCCATGAGATCCCCGCCTTCCGTGAGAGCGGCATGTCCGGATTATTCCGGATCTCAGTGGTTATGTCAGAAGTCACTTCTTTTTCTCGTTTTTCCTCTTAAGAGCCTCGAGCTGCTGCTTCATCTTCTTAGCTTCGGCTTCCTTGGAATTCTTGTTCTTTCTTCCTAATTTACTCAATTTTACTCACCTCAAAGTGTTTGGAAATAAGGATATCATAAGTTCTATGTATTGTCACACAATAAATGCCGCGATCATTTTTTAAGCAGCGGGTCGATGTCTACCGTGTAATTATCAGGATCCCGCGGGTCGATCGAGACATGGACCTTCTTCCCGATGACCTGCCTTCCGGGATACTCGCGCAGCGGACGGCTGGTGTAGGTAAACTCCCTCCCGGTCTCTTCTTCCCTGTACTTGCAGACGATATAATAAACTTCCTTCTGACCTTCGACCCGGATATTGCGGGTCACTCCGAGGACCTCCGCGTCAAATTCATTCTTTGCAGGGTAGACCTTTCCGCCGGCGTAAGTGCTCTGTCCGCTGCGGCTGCTCCCCGCGCCTGCCAGCGGATCCGAGGCTGCTCTGATAAGCCCGATAAGCCTCCAGGCGCCGCTCACAATGAGGATGGCCGCGGGAATGCTGAGCCCGGTGAATACCATCCTCTGGCCGGTGCTCCTGGCAATATAGAACCCGGCTATTATGCATGCTATGCCAAGCGCGAGCATGACTGCTGAGAGCACGGTCTGGCGGGTATTATAGCTGTTATTTCTTTCGCTCATCTTTTATCCACCTCGGGCATTCCTTTTTCTTTTATGACGCTCCAGGCCTGTGCCAGTCTCTCAAGGCTCCAGGCGGCGTTCGCGGGGCTGGTCGAGGGAAGGCAGACGGCCTTCCGCCCGGTCAGCCTCTCCTGATAGCGGATGAACATCTCCTCCGCCTTGCGTCCGTTCACGAAGATCTTTCTGATATGCGCGGTCTCCAGTATCCCGGTGAGGTCGTTCGGCACCGCGTTCTCGATAGTACTGTCCGCGGACCCTATTATATCGCATTCTCCTATAACATCCCATACCGCGATATGGTTTTTGAGGAGAAATCTTCTCCTTTCGTCCACGGTCTCCGGCACGGGCTCATCGTACAGCGCCGCGACCACCTTCCAGAACCTGTTCTGCGGATGCCCGTAAAAGTACATCATTTCTCTGGACTTCACGGAGGGGAAGCTCCCCAGGATCAATATTTCGGAATCCGCGTCATAGGTCGCGGGGAAAGGGTGGACAATGTGGTGTTTATCTGGCATTTGCTCTTCCTTAATAATCTATCTCAGTATCGGCGGCAGAACGGCGCGTTCTTCTTCCTGCAGCCTCACAAGATGCACCGCAGTGATATTTTTTCATATCTGTTGGATGGCCTGGCTTAACTCCTGTCAGGAATAAAGTCTTTCGTTAAATGACAGTATCGCGGGCAGGCCCCTTTTGGCAAGCCACACTGGCAGTTTCTATTATATCAAACAATCATAAAACGATACTATGATTATCAGAAAACACTGCATGACACAGACCAGGCCTTTCTATGAAAAAGGCCTGGTCAAAAGCATTACCGGTATCCGTCAATATTCTTATTGCCTGTATGGATAATTATCCGGGAGAATATAAAACTATTATTTTCTGGATGAAGTTCAAAATGATGTCAGATAGGACAAAACTGAAGGAACGCTGCTGCTTTATAATACTGCACCCGGTCCTTCCGGTCTGAACATCTGACAGGATGAAAGGCCTATTAGATCCTTGTTGAATGCTTCCTGATCATCGGTTTTAATTTATTACACGGATACGGTTTAATGATAGGGCCAGATCGGATTCATAAGGAAAGCCAGAAAGATCCCGATCGCTAAGGATATCATAAACTGCCTGAAGTCTTTGTAAAGAACTGCAGCTGCTCCGCAAAACACCAGAAGATACAGTATTCCTTTCAAATCAATGTAGAATATGCCAATCGAAAAACAGGCCAGAAAGAATACCGCAAGGATCCCGATATCCAGAAGGATACTGATTATGCCTGTCCCTTTCGCATACCAGCAAAGAACTGCAAGGATCGGAGAGAACAATGTGATTCCGTACCAGATCATCATATATGATGACGGGTTAAACCCGCTGAACACTATGGAATAGACATGATAAGCAATGCACATTCCCCCAAGGAAGATAAAAACATTGATTGCCGCCCGCAATGCCGAGGAGCTGAAGGCAGCGATGATCAGTGCAAGCAGCAGCCAGACCGCGATATCAGAAAAGAAATTGCCAAGATCCACGGCCTCGATCCATCTATGCCACCAGATTTCACCGTCCAGTGCAAGATTATCCAACCACTTGGAAATAATACCGAGCACAATGCCTGCTGCAAAGCATGCCGCAGTGTGGATCAGCCCCCTTCCGAAGGAACACCGCTCTGGCATCCGTATTTTATGAAGTTTTTCTCTCATAGGATCCATTTTTGTCATAATGTCTCGTTTCATTTATGTTCGCACTGCCGCAAAATGCCTGCTTGCTATCCCTTTAGATTTCGATATGCTCCGGCGTTATTTTTGAGGATCGCTCCCAGCTTTTCGCAGCTTTTCATGTCCCCGCAGCTGCCGCAGGTCTCCACGCGCCGATCCAGAGCGCACTGGCGGATCGGGCAAAGAGCTTCGCAGTAGGGCGTTTTGATCCCGTCGGTCCTGCAGCCAACGCAGTTTATCATCTCAGCCGTAATCTCTACGCCGTTCAGTTCTGACCACTCTTTGGCGACTCGCTGGCGCAATGCGTCATCATTGTTCACGGTTGCGAGACGGGCTTCACACGTCTCACAGTCCAGACCGCAATAGGCAATATATCTTCTCATATTCGGTATCCTCCTTCTGATCAATGTCCGCGCCTCTTTTCCTTTTTCTTCGCCTGCTTCATTTCAAAACGGCGCTGGGCCTCTGCCTCCCGTTCCTCCCGGCTGATCTGCCTGCGCTCCGTTTTCATTTCTTCCCGCTGTCTTTGAAGGGCCTGCTGGGATCTAGTACCAATACCAATGCTCTCCAGCTGCTTTCTGGCATTCCGGCTTCTTCTTTTGGGATTGTCAGCCGCCTGTCTGATTTCTGTTTCGACGGCTGGGCTGAAAAGCAGTTCATAGTAGTGATGCAGAACGAAATCCAGGACATCATAATCCTTTGGCTCTGCTCCGAAAGTCACTTTACAGACAGACAGCTTTCCATCTTCGATCCGCTCAAAGACGCCGACCCAGAAAGGATCCTCGAAGAACACGGTCAGACTTGCTTTCATGTCCCCGGATCACACGCCGCTGTTCACGAAGGCAGCGTACTGATCCTCGGGGATCATGGGAGAAGTGATCTCTGCCAGCAGAGAAGCCTCGATTTCGCCATTTTCAGCGTACTGCCGTCCGGCCTGTTTGATCATATCCAGTCTTGGAATAGTCACGACTGCCGCTTCCGGCGTGTTGAACATCGGGCTCTCCGGAACGGTGATGACCGTGTGGTTACAGGGAAAGCACAGCTTGAACTGCATGACCGCCGGCTCAAAGTTCTGCCTGCTGTTGGGGAAGCCGCAGCCGCAGATCATGAGGTATTTCAGATGGCTGAAATCAGCTTGCCCCACATGCTCGTACCGGTCGCCGACCTTCTGCATCGCTATGTTGGAAAGGGGAAGTGTTCGGTCCATCAGAGCCTTCAGGGACGCCGGCATTCCATAGCAATAAAGGGGGAAGCTGAACAGCAGCAGATCGCTGTCCAGGATCTCCTCCAAAATCGCTTTCATGTCGTCGTTATGAATGCAGGTGCCTCCGTTTCGCATACAGGAAAAGCAGCCGGTGCAGTATTCAATGTGCTGGTCGACGGTGTGTATGATATGTACATCCTGCGGTGTCGCTTCCTTCATGCCATCCAGAAATGCACGGGTGATGTGCATGGTATCGCTCCCCACTCGCTTGGGGCTTCCGTTCAAAACCAATATCTTCATCGTATGCTCCTTCCGTTTATGATCCAGTTATCCAGAAATCGCATCTGCTCCTCCGTATGGAACCAGTGCTCTCCTTCTTCCATCACGGATAATTCAGCGCCATGAGCCTTTGCAAACGCATTTATCGTTTTATAGGATGTCAGGCTGTCCCGGCGCCCATACAGAATCCTGGTCGGAACAGTCCAGCAGACAGGGTGCTCTCGGACATAACACAGATACTCCCAGGACAGATCTTCACTGAACGAAGTAGGGATCACGCCGTTTTCTTCCAGTTCCTTCTCCGTAACATTGGCCCAGGATAACATGTCCAGGATCAGCTTCTCCATATCAACCACGGGAGAAATGAAGTATGCTCCATGGATCATGGCATCGATCCCGGCATTCATACAGAAAAAAGCACCGATGCTGTTGGCGATCAGGACGATATTGTCATATTCGGCATTCAGCTTTGTGACCGCCTCTCGTATCTCCTCCCTAGTTTCCCATGGAGTAAAAGTCTGATAATCCAGACCGACGACTTCACATTCTGGAAACAGTGGCCTGTAGTGTTCGCTCTCTCCAGCGCAGCCGCCCTTGCCGTGGATGTACAATGCCAATTCTTTCATTGCCGTTTTCCCAAATCGTTTACTTCTCTCTGTAGATTTTCCAGAAACCTGCCTGCATGAGCTCCATCCATCTGCGTGTGATGAAACTGGAAGGATACCGGCAAGTAATACCGGAAATACTTTTTTCTGTATTTTCCCCAGATCATAAACGGGTTGTTGAAAATCCCGCTGTCCATCCCGACAGCCCCGTCAATTTCGGTATCAATGATAGCGGATGTGCCGATGACCATACTGTCAGATGACAGATCCCGATCCACACAGGTTTCCGCAACTTGTCCGGTATGTTTCAAATATTCACGATTGAAGGCTTCCAGGTCATCTGTGAACAGAATATCGCAGGAGCTTACTTCTCCGATCCTGTTCTTAACGATCGTGTTTACCGCGATCGTGTCGAACCGCATCAGCTTGTCACCGACCGGAAGTAAATAGAACTCTTTTACAGGAGCAGCTGCTTTCACTATACAGTAGTCCATCAGCATGTTGAACTTCAGTTTTCTTTTCCTGCTCGTCCGTACCAGTTCTGTTACATCCATAGTCTTGAAAAACGTAACCATCGGGTTCGGAGCCTGCATCCACAGTTCATATGCGAGAGCCCTGCTTGTCTCCTTTGGGTCAACTTCTACCGGCATAATGGTTCTATTTCCCTCCAGATCTGTTATCTTCATTTTCCATTAACGATGGATATACATCCTTGTCATCCCCGGCTCGCCGTCGCCCTGCACCATACAGAGAAACTCCCAGCCGTAACGCTCATAGAAGCCGATGTGGTCGGTGACAAGATAGAGGGGAGAAATGCCCTTGCTCCGCATATCCTCTACTACCATATTAAGCAACTGTCCGGCAATGCCCTGCCCGCGATAGGCCTCCTCGGTATAGACCGCGCAGACATTGGGTGTCAGATCCTTTCGGTCGTGGAAATCGTTCTCGATCACCCCCAGGCCGCCGATGATCCTGTCTCCGTCCAGGCACAGATACCAGCCGTATTCCGTCTCCCGGTTCAGATAGGCCGTCATGCAGTCGAGATAGGCTTGCTCCGGGACGCCCCATTTGCTGTGGAACCACGCTGCCGCTGCGTTCTTCAGCTCAGGCTCGTCCCGCAGAGTTATATACTTTCGGTGAATCGCATAATAGGTCAGATCCCGGGGGGCATCCAGATAAGTCAATTCTTTCTCCGAGAAGTGATCGTAGGTCATGCCGCACTTCTCCATCACACGGCGGGAGGCGTCATTCCCGGTAAAGAAAGAAGCGTATACCGTATGCATTCCTTTCTCCCGGAACAGGTATTCCAGAAACCGTCTTACGGCCTCCGTTGCATAGCCCTGATTCCAAAATGCAGAGCCGATCCCATAGCCGATCTCACAGGAATCCTCTTTTTCATCGAAGTACAGAATAATCCCGATGAGACGCCCGGTTTCCTTCAGCCGGATCGCAAACAGGTCCTGTCTTCCCGGATAGGTAGAAAAGTCGAATTCCTCCAATGAATCCGCATATCGACAGATAAAGGTTTCCAGCACCTGTTTGTCGTGCGAGATATTGATAAAGTAATCTTCTTTATCGGTTCCCCTGATAGGATCTATAATCAACCTTTCAGTCTCCATGTTATTTGCCCTCATATTTCATCGGTGTAAACCGGATGCCGTTCACCGTCTTTTCCTCATCGGTCGGCACAAAACCGATCGCCTTATAGAAGGGAAGACCATACGGTGAGGAATTGAGCGTGATCGTCACGCCCGGAAAATCTTCAAGTAAACGCCGAAACAACCTTGTACCGATCCCTTGTCGGTGATACCTTCCGTCCACAAAGAAGAAGCAGATATGCTTCTTGTCCGGTCTGATGGCAATCTCACCGACCAGCTTTTCTCCATCAAAAGCACCGTAATAATGCAGCCCTGACAGATACCCTTCGTCGTGAAGACATTTTCTGAACTCATCTGTTCCCTCCGCAGAATAATCCGGGGATTCATATTCTGAGAACACTGCCCATGCCAGATCCAGTACGGTCTGTCTTTCATTTTCGGACAACCTGCGGATCGTAAAGTCTTTTTCTCCGATAATGCCAAAAGCCATGATCATCCTTCTCTCCGTCCTATCGTTCGTTAGCTTTATACCCGAAAGAAAACCGGTCAACCGTCTCCGATCTGACCGGCCATCGTAAATCCCCATTCAAAAGGATCTACTTCCGATAGATCTTAAAGAACTGCATCACATGTTTCCTGACCAGTTCCATGACTTCGTCCTCGCGCTCCGGTTCCCGGTCGCACAGGTTGATCCAGACGGTGATCGGTGATGAGAACTGCGCGGCCATAATCTCAGGATCCTCATCCTTCAAAGTTCCCTCACGGATCAGAAATCGCATCATCCCTGTAAAATATTTCAGGACATCCCGATAATTTTGTTTCGTCTGAAGCTCTGCCAGTTCTGCATTGCGGAACTGCTCGATCATGAGCATCTTCCTGCCCTTGCTGATGTGCGGGTCATGCAGGATGTAGCGCATCTGTCTCTGCACGAGCTTTGCCACATCTTCCGCATTCATGCCGGTCTTATCTTTTGTGAATTCCGGATCGTCCCAGTCAGCACGTACAAAAATCGAATGGTCGGCATATCCTTTCAGAACGGTTTCGACGACAGTATCCAGAATATCCTGCTTATTGGCAAAGTGGCTGTAAAGGGATGCCTTACG
>JAIKVW010000041.1 GCA_024685315.1 Lachnospiraceae bacterium | reverse complement strand
GACTGTTTTATCAATTAAGTCAATAAAATATTCTCATTTGTTCGTATAATAAATATAATGTTTTTGTGTTACTGTCCTTTTAAGGAGGTTTTTTGGATGAAGAAAAGACTGACCGCCGCCATCATATGCGCGGCAATGCTTCTCGCGGGCTGCAGCTCCGGAAGCAGCTCGTCCCAGAGCCGGACATCTGCAGAAACAGTAGAGGCCTCGGAGATCTCCTCTGAAACTGAGTCCTCGGAGACCGAGACCGCGGAACCCCCTTCCGCTTCGGTGAGCGATACATTTGCCGCATCTGTCAACCAGTTCAACTGGAAGCTCTTTTCCGAGGCGGCGCAATATAAAGGCAGCAACCTTTTCTACTCGCCTTTCAGCATCAGCACCGCCCTCGCCATGGCAGATATTGCCGCGAACGGCGATACAAAGGCTGCTATCGAGGAAGTGCTTGGTATCGATGACCTCACTCAGTACTGCGAGGATCTGCAGGCTTTCATCGAGAACTATGCCGTAAAAGAAGGCCGGGAGGATGATGCGCAGTTCATCTGTGCCAACTCTCTCTGGCTGGCCGAAGGCCTCACTTTAAGCGGCGATTATGAAGAGAAGGTCGCGGCTCCCCTCGAGAAATATTTCGGGGCAGAGATCCTGACCGCGGACTTCGCCGGAAATATTGATAAGGTCAGGGAGGAGATCTCCGCCTGGGTAAAAGAGCACACGAACGAAATGATCCCGGACTACAAGTCGATCTCCGGCCCTGAGACCGTAGCAGACTTTCTCAACGCGGTATATTTCTATGGAGAATGGCAGGAGAAGTTCTCTGCCCAGAACACTTTCGACAGTGATTTCTACGGAGCTTCCGCAACGGTTTCGGTGCCCATGATGCACAGCTCGGATATCTGGGCCCGCTGCATTACCGTAAGGAATGATTCCTCAGAACTTACCGGGATCGCGCTTCCGTACATCGGAGGGGCCGAGATGGATATTTTCCTTGCCCCCGAAGGCGAGGATATCGTCAGCGCTTTTACCGAATTGAACTCTGACCAGCTGTTCGAATCGCTTTCGACCGTAGATGAGCAGCTGATCAGGACGCTCCAGCTCCCGAAATTTACCATGGACCTTACTTTTGAAGACCTGGATAACTGCCTGATCAATATAGGGCTCGGGATATGCTTCTCTTCAGATGCGGATTTCAGCTCTCTGTCCGATGAGCTCTGTATAAGCTCGATCGCCCACAGGGCCCGGATCGAAGTTGACGAGGAAGGGAGCCGCGCCGCCGCAGTCACGGAGATCGCGATGAAAGCGACCGGAATGCTGACTGAGGGAGGCATAGACTTCATAGTTGACCGGCCCTTTATATATGTGATCCGCGACACCGGGTCCGGGACCATTCTTTTCACCGGACTGGTAAATGACCTTTAAAACATTTAAGGAATAGGAACAATGAACAGTAACAGGATGCAGAAAAAGGACGCTCTAGTGCTGCTGCTTTTCGCAGCAGTGTCCTTTGCATCCTGTTTTTTCCGTGAGCTCGCGAATGTTGACGAAATGTGGAACTTCACCTTCGGGACCTGCGTCGCGAAGGGGCTGCTGCCCTACCGGGACTTCAACATGCTCCAGACGCCCTTTTCCGCATTCGTTAACGGAACGCTCTTCATGATCTTTGGGCAGCACGTGCTTGTCATGAGGCTGGCCGGCGCGGCGCTCTTCACCGGGACCGCCTGGAACATGTACCGCAGCTGCCGGGCGCTTGGAGTCAACAGGCAGCTCTCCGTTGTGCCGCCTCTCGGGATGTTCATGTTCTTTTACACCAATATTTTCTTCGAATATTCGGACTTCATCCTCTTCGTGATGATGCTCTCCATAAGAAAGGATATCGAATGCCTTGCGCGCTGCACAAGCCAGGACGGCCGCGAGGCCGCCTGCCTTCCAGCCAGAGCGGACGAGCCGCCGCTTGCCATTCACGCGCTCACCGGTGTGATCTGCGGGCTCGCGATACTCAGCAAGCAGACCTACGGGGCTTTTGTCGCCGCAGGATGCTGGGTCTGCGGATACATTATCCTCCGCTCCTGCGGCGGATCAAGGAAAGCCGCTTTAAAAGCGGCTGTTTCGCGTTTTTTATTCTCGATGATCCCCTGCCTGATCTTCGCGGTCTTCCTCTTCGCGACCGGCACTTTCGGAGATTTCTGGGATATGTGCGTCGCGGGGATCGGTGAATTCAGTTCCAAATATTCATATTTCTCCATGATGAAGGAGAATGCGGGATTCTTCATACTGGGCGTTTCGCTTCCTCTGTGCGCAGTGCTCGGGCTGATCCGCAGTTTCCGGGTAAAGGGCCCCTACGGCAGAATGACCCTGATCGTTCTGGTCTATTCCCTGGCCGGGCTTATCAACATGGTCCCCCTGGCCAATTTCTTCCACGTGGCCTGCTCATTTATCCCATTCATGATCATCGCGGCAGCTGTTGTTAATGATATCGCCCTTACGAGGCCCGAAGGCAGGCTTCCGAGGATCATTGACGGCGCGGCCTGGCTCGCGTGCCTCGCCGCAGCTGTATATCTCCTTTCCATCAATCCTGCAGACATTATAAACAGGCTGGAATTTCAGACGGACATCCCCTGCTATGAAGGGATTTTCATGGATAGCGAAAGGGCTTCGGAGATCGTCGCGGTTGATGAGTTCATTGAGAGCGAGACCTCCCTCGGGCATGAGGTTTACATCCTTGACAACCAGGCTGCGTTCTTCTTTAATCCGCTAGGTATGTATCACAAATATCTCGACATGTTCCTGAACGGGAACCTCGGGACGAAGACAGCTGCGGAGTGCCTTGAAGAATCGCTGTCTGAAGGCGCGGTATACCTGCTGCCAGACGACACCCACAGCAATTACCAGTATCCCTCTAAGGCCGTGAAAAAATATAAGACCCGCCTTACGGAAGACGGGTCTGTTGAAAGTTTCTATGTATTTAGGGCCGCGGAAAACTAAAGAAAATCACAGTGTTTCCTTTACAAAACGCACCTGTATCTCGGTCTCTGTGACCATCACCGACTCCTGGTGAAAGAAAGCGCACAGGTCCTTCGCGATCTCTTCAACTGTGTCCTTCGGTACGTCCACAAGGGTGACCACCAGGCTCGTCTCCCGGGCATAATCGCCGTTTTCATAGATGTATCCGCCCTCCTGCACATTAAAGGAGAACGGGATTTCGTATGAATAGCACACATTGCGAAGGACACTGATGTATTCCTGATTGTCAAAAAGCTGTGTGTTGGTTGTCATATCATTCAGGCCAATATATATCTTCGACTCTATCATTTTAATTCACTCCTCCTTTATAATTCCTCTCATATGGTTCCCAGGTGCGCTCCGCTATTATATACCGCGGGCGTCTCTTTGTCTCCAGGTATATTTTGCCTATATACTGGCCCACGACTCCGAGGGAAAGCAGCTGTATGCCGCCGAGGAAGCAGACCACGCACACCAGCGAAGCCCAGCCCTGTACCGAATTACCGGAAAGCGCGGTGACGATCGCCCAGATTATTCCGATGAGTCCGATGACCCCGACCACGGCCCCCACGCCGGCTATAATTGAAAGCGGGCGCACTGAGAGGCTTGTGATTCCGTCCATGGCGAGCCTCAGCATCTTTGACAGAGGATAATGGCTCTTGCCGGCCAGCCTCTCATGTCTCTCGTAGGTCACGACCGCGCTCTTAAAACCAACCAGCGGGACCATTCCGCGCAGGAAAAGGTTCACTTCCTCAAAATCAGCGAGCTCATCAAGCGCGCGTGAACTGATCAGCCTGTAATCCGCGTGATTGTATACAACATCCGCACCGAGCGCTTTCATAAATTTGTAGAAGGTCTCCGCGGTAAAACGCTTAAAAAATGTATCGGTCTCGCGCTTGCTGCGCACGCCGTAAACGACCTCGGCTCCGGCAAGGTACTCCTCCGTCATCTTCTCCATGGCGGAAATATCGTCCTGTCCGTCGCAGTCTATGGAAATCGTAAAATCACAGTTCTCCCTGGCCTCCATAAGCCCTGCGAGCACCGCGTTCTGGTGCCCCCGGTTCCGGCTCTGGCTTATGCCGATGAAATGACTGTCCTTTTCCGCAAAATAGCGGATTATCTCCCAGGTGCGGTCCTTCGAGCCGTCATTTACGAAAAGTATGCGGCTCTTATCGGAAATAAGGTCTTTTTGGGTGAGGGCGTGCAGCTCGTCCAGAAACATCGGGGCTGTCTTCATCAGCACTGCTTCCTCGTTATAACAGGGAATGACCATCCACAGGACCGGCCTTCCCGTAATGGCGCTCTTATCCATACCGCGTTCCTCCGGGATCATGCAAACAACTTGATAACACCGTGATTGTACCATTTTTGTGGGATTTTAGGAACATATTAGTAAAAAACATATATAAAACCTCTCCGCCGCACCCAATTTTTGTTAAATTATCCAGTCTTGATAAATAATCAGAAATGTTAAAATGATAATGGCGGAATTTGGCAGAAATACTGCCTCCGCGCTTAAAATACGCTGAAAAGGTAAATAATAAATGGATATATTTGACATAATCTCAATGTTTGGCGGCCTGGCCATGTTCCTGTACGGAATGAGGCTCATGGGCAACGGACTCAAGGAAGGATCCTCGGGTGCCCTTAAGCGTGCCATGGAAAGGGTTACCAATAACCACATAAAGTCTTTTGTCCTGGGGCTTGGGATAACCGCCGTCATCCAGTCTTCCAACGCTACCATCGTAATTACCTCAGGCCTTATCGCCGCGGGGATCCTGACGCTTGAGCAGTCCCTCGGCATCGTGATCGGCGCCAACCTTGGTACCACGGTCACCGGCCAGATCGTGCGTCTTCTCGGCGTGGAAGGCGACGGTTTCAGCGTGCTCCGTTTCTTCCAGCCCTCAACTCTCGCGCCGCTCGCGCTTATATTCGGCATTCTGCTGATCCTGACCGGAAAGAGGAAAAACTCCGAGATGGCAGGCAACATACTCCTGGGTTTCGGCATCCTTTTCACCGGCCTTATGGGAATGACCGAGGCGGTGGATTCTATTTCTGAGACTGGGATCTTTGAAACGCTTTTCTCGACATTTTCCGACAAACCGGCCCTGGGCTACCTCACCGGCGTGCTGATGAGCTGCATCCTGCAGAGCGCTTCCGCATCTATAGCTATCCTGCAGGCATTCTCGATGTCGGGCTCAATGACTTTCAGCTCAGTGTATCTGGTGCTCCTGGGTATTTTCATAGGCGCCGCGCTCACGACAATGCTTGTCTGCTCTTTCTCATCAACGCCTGATTCCAAACGAGTGGGCATGGTCCATATGATCTTCAACATCGGCAAGACCGTCGTGGTAGTTGCCCTGGTGCTGATACTTGGAAAAGCCGGAGTCCTGAGCCGACTGGTGCCTCATGTTATGTCTCCGGGATCTATAGCAAACATTAATACCGTTTTCAACCTGGTCTGCGCAGTCGTCCTCTTCCCGGCCCTCAATGCAATGAAGAACCTGAGCCGGAAGATTATCAAGGATGCCCCCGCCGAAGTGTCGCCGGCCGCAGCTTTGCTCGATTCGCTGAGCCCGACTTTCTTTGATACTCCCGCGCTGGCTCTCCGGTCCTGCTACGATCTCATGAACAGGATATATGACATGTCCGTGGCCAGTTACCGCACTTCGATGAACCTTCTGAAGAAGTATAATGAAGAAGACTTTAAGAAGATATATGATGACGAGCATACCATTGATATGCTTACCGACGCTACCAGCAAATATCTGATGCAGCTCTCGCCGTACCTGAAGACCGACAATGAGCTCCGGATCTTCGAAGAGTATGAAAAAGTCCTGCCGGAATTTGAGCGTCTCGGCGACCATGCGATGAACCTTGCGGAGTTCGCCCAGAAGCTTGCAGCCGGAGACGGAGCCTTTTCCGCCACCGGATACGCGGAGCTGGACGTCCTTTCCCAGCTCATTAATGAGGTCCTCTCAAAGACCGGAAGGGCATTTAAGAACAGGGACATTGCTGCCGCCCGTGAGATCGAGCCTCTTGAGGAGGTCGTCGACGACATGGTGGGCGTTATTAACAGCAACCATTTCGACAGGCTCCGCACCGGTGAGAGCAGCCTTTACGCCGGGATGATCTTCCTGGACGTTCTGATCGATATAGAGCGTATGTCAGACAGTTGCTCCAACGTCGGCCTCTCCATCATTTCCCGTGTTGAGGTCAAGGGCATCCAGCCTCACGAGTACTCCCACGAACTGCACCATTCAAGCGAGTGGTTCAATGAGAGGCATATGCGTTACCACGAAGAGTATTTTGAAAAGCTTGAACAGGCAAGGGAAAAGGCCGCTGCGGCTCCTGCTCCTGCCGATGCTGATAAGAAATAAACATGGCAGTAAGAATGATCACCTCTTCGATCCTTATAGTGTACCTGGTGCTGTGTGTCCTGGATTGCATGGCTGCCGAGCAGAACGGCCCACGCGTGCTGAAACCGCTGCTGATGCCGATACTGGCCGGGTATTTCGTGATCTCGGCAATCACCCGCGGGGTATCTCCCGTGCTCATAGTCCTGATAACCGTCGGACTTGTTTTCGGCTGCCTCGGCGACGTGTTCCTGCTGCCGGACGGCAAGGGTTTCGTCTGGGGAGCCATAGCCTTTCTCATCGGCCACATTTTCTACATTGCAAGCGCATGGGCGGACGTATTCATGTCCGTGGGGGGGATGTCTTTTATCGTCCTTATTCCGATCCCCTTTTACGTCATCTGCGGGATCCTTCTCTCCGGAAAGATCATCAGGGGAGTTCCTGCAGAATTAAAAATGCCAGTATCACTTTATATCATAGTAATACTGGCAATGAGTTACAGCATGTGCTGCAGAATGGCTCTGCTTTTCCCTGCAGAAAAAGGCCCTGTTATAAGCTTTATTGGTTCCGTCTTCTTCATGGCCTCGGATTTCATACTTGCCTCGGCCGCCTTCAGGAAAACTTCAGAAAAAGGCATAATGGAGACCTACGTCGCGGCGCAGTTCCTGATCGCGCAGGGGTTCCTGCTGGTTTTTTGAAATACCTGCATTACCTTACTCCTGATCCCAGTCAGGGTTCGCGTATCTGTACAGGAAGGTCACCATCTGGCGGCGCAGACACTCATTTCCTTCGTTAAATACGCGCTTACCAGCGCCCATAACTCCTGTCGTTATGTTGTTCTGGGCTGCCCACATGACCGGATCGTACCAGATGTTCTTCCCGTCGTTATACGGCACATCTTCAAAAGGCTCAACGGTCCACTCTTCCTTCGGCTGTCCTGCCATCCTCCACAGGAACATTACCGCCTGCCGGCGCAGGCATGGATCCTGAGGCTTGAAGAGGTAGGTGCCGTCCTTCTGCTTCGTTCCTACCGTGATACCTTCCTCGGCTGCCCAGAGCACCGGCTTATAGTAGTACTTAGAGGCATCCTTCTCCGTTACGTCGGCAAATGTGACGCCGCTGTTTCCGGTCGGCTCGGGCTCGCCGGCAAGTCTCCAGAGGAAGGTCACCATCTGCGCACGAGTACAGGTCCTGCCCTCGCCGAAGATCAGGAAGTAACCGGACTTATCCTGCACGCCGTAGGTGATACCCTCGTCTACGGCCCAGTATATTGCCTTGTAGAACGCGCTCGACTTGTTAGTCATATCCTGGAAGAGGATCTTCACATTGCACTTCGCGATGATGCCGCCGTCCACAGATGTCGCAACTACCGTCACATTACCTGCGGAGTTCGCGGTGAGGATTCCGGTCGCAGGATCGATCGAAGCCCTGTCGATATCGTAGTCATCGTCATGGTAATCCTCGAGCGACCAGGTGATAGTCTGGTCGTCAGCATCTGCAGGCAGTACGGCTGCAGTCATCTGAAACGTATCGCCTGCCACGGCTTCGCTGTCAGCGAGGCTTACATCTGTTACAGGGATCCATGTAGAGGGTATTATGACAAGCTCAGAGAGCTCAGCGGCAGCCTCGGCATCGCTGAAGAGACATCCGCAGCGAGTGCACTCCCAGTATTCCTCGCATCCTTCCGAAGTCTTGGTGGGTTCTACCCTGTCGTGATGGACGAGATCATGGCCAAGAGCTTCGATCACACTTCCTGCTTCGATCAGCCTGCCACAATCCGTACAGTACAGGTCGCCGGAATACCCTTCGGTCAGGCATCCGGCCTCCGCTGCGTCTCTCAGTTCCGTATTCAAATGCTCACAGTATTCTATAAGTGTATTCCAGCATGGATCCGGTGAGAAAACGTAGTTTTCCAGAGGCTGTCCCAGCTCCAGGATATTGAACCTCGAGGACGAATATGTTCCGAATGTGACCGTCTGCAGCTCGTTCCCATCAAGTACCGTCAGATGATTACCCGAGCACAGGAAGTTAGCTTTCTCGGAACTCCCGATCTGCGTAAAATCACCTTTTATGCTGAGAACGCCGTCTGTCAGGGTGGATTTGCTCCCGCTGTACACCAGCATGTCATTTCCGACGATAACCCTGTCGCCAGCCAGTTTCATAATAAGAGACGCGGAGCTTGCGGAAACGTACTGACCGCTGCTGTTCAGCTTCGCAATATAATAATCACCTGCAGCTTCAAGCGTTCCCTCATTTATCGTAACACTTCCGTTAGACTGGAGGATGCTGCCGTTTACCATCAGTTTATGCCCGTAAAGGTTGGTGGCATAGTCAATGACCACATCTCCGGCAACATAAAGATCCGTATTCAGTCTGCAGCCAAGTTCCAGATCTTCTGCGGTAACGCTAAGGCTGTCGGCACCGTCGGCAGTCAGATATAATAAGTGCATCTCTTCCTTAAAAGCAATCTCCCTGCTGTCCGCATTTTCTATCACAATCTCCCCGGCATCGATATTCTGCAAAGTGATATCCTCGTTCCCGGTGCATATGATGGTGAAACCTGAAGAACCGTTAAGCGGCTCTCCGTTAAGCACCCTCACATTCCCTCCGACCGTCAGGCTGCCTGAGCTAAGGGAATTTATGCTGGTGCTTCCGTATTTTTCAAAAAGCTTGTAGGCAAGCAGATCTCCGCCTGTTTCTTCGCTGCCTCCGTCCGAAATGATATATGCAACACGTTGGAAACCGCTAACGTTTCCAAAATCTACGTTCTGGATGCCGTCATACCCGATGATATGGTCTCCGCCAACTTTCAGGCTTCCGCCGCTAAGTGTAAGCCAGCCTTTCTGCTGCTCAAAATTGCCGCTGATATCCAGAATGCCCTCGGAATCAATTTTAATTGATGTATAATCAGCAGATGATCTCAACTGGATCAGATCTCCCTCTACGATAAGCCTTCCTGAAAGAGACAAGGTCACGGTCGTACTGGAATTACGCTTCATGGAGAGGTCTCCGTTAACAGTCATATCATAGCCGTTGAGAGCAGTATCCTTTGAAATGCCCATTTCTCCGCTGAATATCACATTCTGATTCAGGACTGCCCCGAAGAAAAGATCCTCCGGCGTGATCGTCATATCATCGCCCTGCAGCTCAGCGAGCAATACCTTGTCCTTGAATACCAGGCTGCGCTCGCCGGCATTTTCGATGATCATCGTGCCGCCGTAAATATTCTGCAAGACGAGGTCCTCGTCTCCGGTGCATGTGATGGTGAAGCCTGAAGAACAGTTAAGCGGCTCTCCGTTAAGCACCCTCACGCTTCCTCCGACCGTCAGGCTGCCTGAGCTAAGGGAATTTATGCTGGTGCTTCCGTATTTTTCAAAAAGCTTGTAGGCTATCAGGTCTCCGCCTATTTCTTCGCTGCCGCCGTCTGAAATGATATATGCAACACGTTGGAAACCGGTAACATTCCCAAAATCTACGTTCTGGATGCCGTCATACCCGATGATATGGTCTCCGCCAACTTTCAGGCTTCCGCCGCTAAGTTCAAGCCAGCCTTTCTGCTGCTCAAAATTGCCGCTGATATCCAGAATACCCTCGGAATCAATTTTAATTGATGTATATTCAGTAGATCTTAACTGGATCAGATCTCCATATACCGTAAGTGCGCCCGACAAGGACAATCCCACGCTTTCCGTGCTTGAATCACGCTTCATGGAGAGGTCTCCGTTAACGGTGAGATCCTGGCCATTTAAATCGGTGTCCTTCGAGATCGTCAGGCCTTCGCTGAACACCACGTCCTGATTCAGGACTGCGCCAAAGAACAGATCTTCCGGCGCGATCGTCATATCATCGCCATAAAGCGCAGCAAGCCTTACTTTGTCTTTAAATACCAGGCCGCGCCCGCCGGCGTTTTCAATAACGACGGCAGCGCCCTCGATATTCTGCAGCGTGATATCTTCGCTTCCGGAGAATGTCATTTCAAAAGAACTGCTGCCATTCAAGGTACCGTTTAATACCCGCGCGCTCTTTCCGATGGTCATCGTACCCGAAGTGAAAGAATTATAATTTGCATGCTGGTACCCGGTAAAGAGCATGTAGGCCAGGAACTCGCCTTCTATCTCGATATCGGCATTGCCGGAGACAGTATAAGTTATCTTATTGCTGTTCGTTATCCCTTCATAACCGATGATCTGGTCACCTGTTACGTGCAGTCTGCCTTCTTCTATCTTAAGACTGCCTTCCTGCAGCACGTAATCTCCTAAGATCTGCTCTCCGTCCGCACCGGTGCCCACAACCAGTTCTGTGTCTGCTGTAAGTTCTACTGTTCCGCCGGTCTGCATGACGCTTCCTGTGACCTCGATCATTCCGGGGCCGGTCACGGTGCCTCCGGTAATAATAAGATCACCATAAACGGTGATAGTATTTCCGTTGAGATCCAGGGTTCCTCCGTCTACTCTCAGCACACCATATGTCTCAACATCTTCCGAGAGTGTCAGATCATTTTCGACACACATGCCGAATATTTGCCTTAAATCATCGAATATGCTCTTATTGCTCTCCTCGTTGTCCTGAACATCCGGCACCTGTATGATGTCGTATGCCACATAGTCCGGATCATATTTTGCCGCTGCTTCTTCGTATGCCTCCTTGAAATTCTGCTCATCGGCTTCGAAAAGCTCTTCGACGGCATTCACGTACTCGGCCGTGTTGTAGGCTATATGGCTGTACTTGTCCTCGTTTATATCGGGGAAAGCCTGATTAATAACGCCTTCCTTATAAAGGATTTCATAATACTCCAGCAGACAGTCTCTCTCGACTGAGTACATGTTTCTGAGAAGAGTATACCCTGCGTTGAATTTCTCGACATTGTCCTCTACGTTTATACCGTCTTTTATATCCATTACGTACCTGTTAAGCTGGGACCTTAACAGTACGTTAAAATCATAATACACTTCCAGTTCGTTAAATTTTTTGAACTTGCCGTCTTCTCCGGTCAGAAGCTCACCGCCGAATTTGCCGAGAGAGGCTCCTATGAGAAGACCTGCGCTGGCTCCGCCGCTGACCTCCCCCAGCGCGTTGACTATAGCCTTGAAGGAATAATCCGCCGCTTCCCTGAGAAAAGTGTCCGCAGCAAATGACATAGTGTATAATTCATCTGCCACGTCTTCATAGTATGGCTGCAGATATACGGAAAATTCATTAAGCGCATTCTTGTAGGCCTCATCATCCGTATATTTGCTCATATCGCTTAACAGTCCGGCCAATCTGTAGCTGCTTCCCGCAATCACTCCGATTTTATATGTGTTTTCAATATATTCACTGACCGTAATGCAGTTTTTTAATATCTTGGCAGCACTGCCGGCATATTTCAGCCCGTTGCTGAAAGTGCTGTACTTAGATGCCATCAGATTTAAATATTCAAGCGCAGAAGTATTTTCCTCCAGATCCTGTATCGTTCTGATGTCCATATCATAGATCTCGTTGTATTCATCCAGATATTTAAGGCACTTGGACCACTCTTTCGCCCCCATCTGCTTCAAAATGTCATTTATTGCTTTCTCCGTACTGATGATATTTCCGGACACATCGACCGCCCCGGTAAGGGGAGATGCGGCAAAGGTTTCCGAATTTGCATCGTACAGGAGATTAAACAGCATAGCGGTGCAGTTGACTTTCTGCGCGTTAGAGTGAAGTATTACGTCGTCAATATCAAAAGTCAGCGTGCGCCAGTATGCCATTTCGCTTTTGAATGCCGCGCCGGACCAGCCATAGCGGTTCTTATTGACTAAGCCCCACTCGGGACCTTTATAATCTTCTATGAGCGTTCTGGCATTTCCTTTATTAATGACATACCAGAACCTGTAGAACTCATAGCCGTTGTTATAGGCCTCTTCCTCAGTGCAGTTGATCTCATAAATGCTTTCTTCTTCCGCATAGGCTGTTTTCGCTGTAATAACAAACGAAGAAGCTGCGGTCGCCAGCGCCAATACTATGCATGCTATGTATTTTCTCAATGCTCTGATGCTCATCTGTTCCCTCTCTTTCAGACTGGTCCTGCATTAATGAAAGCGTCTACCGCTGTAAACCTTATTAAATAGTTGCTTTTTTGATTATAAAAGAAAGTTTAAAAACACGCCCCACCCGAAAGTGTAGTTCAGAAGGGACTAAAAAAATAATCCGCATCTGCAGATTATACAACAAGGGCGGATGAAAAAGCTTTCGTTTTTCATCCGCCCATCTGCTCTCTGCGCATTATTTATTCGATTTTCGTAAAACTTACTGCTTATCCAGTCAAACCTTACTCCTGATCCCAGCCAGGGTTAGCGTATCTCCAGAGGAAGGTCACCATCTGGCGGCGCAGGCAAAGTCCACCTTCGTTAAATACGCGTGACCCTGCTCCGACTACGCCTGTCGTGATATTGTTCTGGGCTGCCCACATGACAGGCTCGTACCAGATGTTCTTTCCGTCGTTGTACGGAACGTCATCAAACGGATCTACCGTCCACTCTTCCTTCGGCTTTCCTGCCATCCTCCACAGGAACATCACAGCCTGACGGCGCAGGCAGGGATCCTGAGGCTTGAAGAGATATGTGCCGTCCTTCTGCTGCGTTCCTACCGTGATGCCTTTCTCGGCTGCCCAGAGCACCGGCTTATAGTAGTACTTATTCGCATCCTTCTCCGTTACGTCTGTGAAGGTGATGTCGCTGTTTCCGGTTGGCTCAGGCTCTCCCGCAAGTCTCCAGAGGAACGTCACCATCTGCGCGCGCGTACAGGTCCTCTCTTCGCCGAAGATCAGGAAATAACCGGACTTATCCTGCACACCGTAGGTGATCCCTTCGTCAACTGCCCAGTATACCCCCTTGTAGAAGGGGCTCGAGCTGTTGGTCATATCCTGGAAGAGGATCATTACGCTCCTCCTCGCAACGCATCCGCCATCCTCGGAGGATGCCACTACCGTGACTCTCCCCGCGGAATACGTGGTAAGTACTCCGGTCTCGGGATCGATCGCCGCCCTGTCGATATCATAGGTATCGTCATGGTAATCCTCGAGCGACCAGATAATGTTCTTATTGTCCGCGCTGTCAGGGCCGGCTTCCGCCGTCATCCTGAGCGCTCCTCCTGCGGGAACAGTGATCAGTCCTTCGTTATATGAAGCGTTCTCCGCGTCCACGGTTATCTCGCTCACAAGGACCGGCGAAGGCTCATCTGCTTCTTCCTCTCCCTCCAGGGTCACATAAACGCTGTCCCGGTTGCTGATCTCATCTCCGCCCTCAATATCAGGCACCACTACTGCCTCAAGAACGCCATCCGAAGCCCCGCCGAGAGTGTTTTCATTAACCTCTATCTCGAATACTGACATCTCTCCGGGCGCGAGTTCGGATATCCGGACAGTATTGCATATTTCTTCTCCAAAATATATCCGAAGTTCGCCTCCGGTGCTTACAAGTCCCGCATTTGTGACCGTAACCACTGCCGAAGAACGGCTTCCGACACGGATAAACTCAGAATAAATCTCAAGGCCGCTGTATCCGATCACAAAGTCCGCAGTATTGTCGGAATTGTCCTTTTCAAGGTCAAGAACAGCTTCTACCGTATAGGAGACAGGTCCTGTCAGATCTCCGACCGGCATAATGATCTCCGCGCTGCCCTGTTCTCCCGGAAGAAGGCCTAAATTGTCGAAACTCTGCGATGCGAGCGTGCTGCCCTCATCGTCAGTTATAACAAAAGTCACCTGGTCAAGTACAGCAGTGCCGGCATTGGTAAATTCCACAGTCACCGAAAGGTCCTCTCCAGGCACGGCCCCATCCGGATCAGCGTACGCGCTGTCGACCGTGATCTCATGGGTATCTTCCGCGATAAGGATCCAGCAGAGATCGCACGGATCCGCAACCGCAGCTTCCCCGCCATCACCGTCCGCTATTGCCGCGGATACGAGAGGTGCAGCGATAATAAGCCCATCTTCCGTCACCTCCGCGTCATAGGACTGGATATATCTGGTCTGGTCTGTAAGCCTTACGGGCGAAGCCCAGCCCTCACCCTCTATATATGCGATCTTCCAGATATTTGTGTATACAGATCCTTCCTCTGTGTCTGAGGAAGCTGCCTCCTCGTCAGATACTGTCCCGTCGATCCCCCGGTAAATAATGCCGTCCGACAGGACCGTAAACCCGGCTCCTGCTTCACCTGAGCTCACTACCGCATCCTCATCAGAAATGCTGAAGATCCCTTCTCCGGTCCCGTAGAGGAGCTCTTCTCCGGACTCTCCTGGAAGGACAGCATACTCTGCGTAAAGGATCCTTCCATAAGCCGCCTCCTCAACGGCGCCGCTGATCCCGTCAGCCTCCGCGGTATAGAGAGTTCTGTCATCATCGGTCGCAAGGTCGTTATCACCGTCAGTCACTGCTGCAAGAACCGCGGTGCTGCCATCTGCTCCCAGAGCCATACATGTGACAGCGTTCAGTCCGGAGACTGCCTCATTTCCGGAAGCCCAGGCGTTATCAACGTAGCCGGAAACCATAATGGAGTTGGTGCTGTTCGTCCCAAAATACGAACCGGTATCGCTGTTTTCGACCCAGGCGGCCACAGGAACTCCGTCTATGACAGAGATCACGGGCATCCTTATGATCCGGTCTTCCCCGGAAGATGCCGAGGAGATGAGGACAGACTCTCCAAAGGCGCCGGTTTCACTGCTGAACTTAGCAGCGTAAACCTCGCTCCCCGTTCCTATGTCCTGAAGAGAAAGCTCTGCCCCGTCACCGAACCCGGCCGCTTCGCTGGTGTAGACCAGCCATGCGTTTTGGCCGTCAGAAGCGAAAGCATAGTCAATATCAGCGGTCCCGTCATCATTAACCGGAAGGGGATCGCTCCACACCCCGTTGCTGTATACAGAATATTTAAGTATGGGCGCGTCTGCCGCAGATCTCTCCGTATCCGCGTCCATATAGACCATGACCAGAAGGCTCCCGGCCTTTGCAAGGAGCGGTCCGCTGTTGCGGTAGCTGTTTGAGATCAGGGGCATGAAACCGCCGGAAGAGTCTCCGTTTGCCTCTGTCCGCGCGGGGAGGCCTGCCGTGTCCGTTTCCTTCACGGCAATGCCGCCTGCTGCGGGCGCGCTTGCTCCAAAACCGGTCTCTTCCTTCTCTGACAGGTAAGAAGTATCCTGAAGGGCATACGCGCTTTCATCAAAGAGGACTCCCCTTCCTCCTGCAGCATAAAACTCCTCGCCAGAATATATTTCCCCGGAAGAGCCGGAGCTGCCGTATGATAACAGCTTTCCCCTCTCATACAGCGGATATGTGGCCTTCGCAAAGGTCAGCGAGGCTTCGAGCGGACCGATATATCCCTTTATTCCAAGCTCTGCCGTAAGATCCGCTTTGTTGAGGCCGGGACTTATGACCGCGCTCATAAGCTGAACTTCCGTGTCAATTTCAGCTTCGCCGTAAATACCTGCCCCCACAAGATCGCCCACTCCGACTCCTATAAAGGGAGCCAGCTTCAGCGAGGCAGGCATCAGGAGATCTCCCGACCAGTAATCTTTCTCGCAGTCATATTCCACATCAAGAACTATCCCGACCTTGCCGGTCACCTTCACTGAATAAGTGAAAGGAACGACTCCGACAACTACCGTCGGCCCCTGGTATGTCACGGAGGCTTTCAGATATATCCCTCCGGATATCTTAACGTTCCAGTTGCCCTTACCGTCAGGAGTTCCTTCTCCGTATCCAATTATTTCAACCGATACCTTAACCGGCCCGAAAGCTCCTTCCTTGTTCTTGCTCTTTGTAAGAGAATTGATCTGTTTCTGAAGGTCATTCCCGGGATAACCGCCGGACTTAAGCTTGTTCAGCTGTTTCACTGTCTTCCTGAGGTCATCTATCTGGTCTGCCGCTGTATTCGGGTCCTCGGAAAACTCAACGTTTACACCGACCTGGATCTTATCCCTCTCTCCGACATACTGGAAAGTTACCGGAAGGATCGGAAAGTCGAAGTTCATTTCCATTCCGCCTATAAAAGGAATGTCTCCCGGTACCGTAAAGCTGTTTTTAGAACCAAATGAAAGAGAACCCGTACTGGTCTCAACCGTCTCGAAGATCAGGTTAAGGTAGGTGTCCGAATATTTCCCGTCGCTCCTGAAAACCCTGACGTGTACATTTCCCCCGTCCTCAAATTTTGAGAATGTGAGATCTTCAAACACACCGTCTGCTGAAGAAGCAATGGCTTCGCTTCCCTGGTACAAAGTATAAGTAACGCTTTCTTCGGTGTAAGCCCCGCACTTTATCGTGATAAGGCTGGCCTTTCCGCTTTTTCTGTTAAGTCTGCAGACTTTCGCAAGAATATCTTTGCCTTTCAGGTTTTCAGAGTATAAAGCTGAAGTATCATAATACTTCGCAAATCTCAGCTTAAGCTCCTCTCCGTCACGCAGCATGACTACGGGGACATATTTCCCGAGATCTTCCCACTCGATCGTTCCGGTCTGCTCCAGATAATCTCCATGCGTCACACTGAATTCGAGCTCTTCAAAGGTATCCACGGTCTGATCCGTCAGATCGATTGAAATGACCGCGTAGCCATAGCGGTCCGTCTGAACGGGTTCCATCCCCGAGACCTGTACAGAGGCGTTTCTCAGCGCATTTCCGTCACGGTTCTTGACGGCCACTACGCACTGGTTGCCGTCAAGTTTGTCAACCTTGTATACCACGCCGTTTACCAGGTAATCCTTGGGATAATTATAGTGGATATTTACTGTATCCTTTAGAAGGGCCTCGTTGCTTGGATCTATCTCTATCGCAGCCCATTCTTCTTCGCTTCCTTCATAATAAATATCCGTAAGGGGTATGGTCTTCCCTGAATCACACGCAAAGGCGTTTTCGGCTATTGACACTACGGTATCCGGGATCCAGATATTCGTAAGAGAAGTGCAGTTATAGCAGGCCTTTTCCTCTATACTGTAGCTCTGATAATATTCATAGCTTTTATCCTCCGTGCTGTCGGAGAACCAGATGCTGGTGAGCTCGCTGCAGTCCATGAAAAGCTCCTGCGTGAAAGACCCCGAGGCAGAGCTGATCACCTCGTATCTGCTAAGATCGTAGATAAGATCATCCGGCAGGATCGCCTTTCCTGCCAGACCGCTGCAGCCGTAGAATACGCCCTTTTGAATAAAATACGCTGTGCCGCCTTCGAATTTCAGGTTCCCGAATCCGGAACAGCAGGAGAAAGCGTAGTTCCCTATCCATCCGGTCTCCGCAGGTATCACAAGATCGCCCTGAAGGCCGCTGCAGAGCGCGAACGCGCCGTCATAGATATAGCGCAGGCTCTCCGGAAGTATAAGCTCTCCGTCAAACCCGCTGCATTCCGCAAATGCTCCGTAGCCAATACTCTCTATTCCTTTCGGAATAACTATATCTCCCGTAAGGCCGCTGCATTCCGCAAAGGCATAATCAGGTATCTCATAGAGACCCTCCGGGAGGACCAGCGTGCCGTCAAAACCGGAGCATTTATAGAAAGCTTCTTTCCCGATAGATGTTACGTAATCCGGGATCAGGATATCCCCCGTAAGCTTAGTGCAGGACAGAAAGGCGTCCGTTCCGATGCTCTGCAGCCCCTCCGGAAGGTCCAGCGTCCCTGTCATTCTGCTGCAGTCAGCAAAGGCATAGTGTCCTATCTCTTCAACTGAGTCAGGAATACTGAATTCGCTTACTATCCGGCTGCACCCGGAAAACGCGCGTATGCCTATGTAGGTGATATCTCCTGAAATAACGAGATCGTTGATATATGCTGAATAATCATACCACGGCTGATAACTATCCGAGTAATAATCATTCATGCGGCCGGAGCCTGAGATCACAAGTCTGTAATAAGGCTGCGAAGCGGTGAATTTACCATTTTCATATACGGTCCAGACGATATTGGTCCCGTCAGGATCATCCTCCGTGGCCTCTCCGCAGTATCCGGTCTCTACAAGATCTCCTGTTGCCGCTTCTGCCGTAATGCCTTCATTAAAAATGTCCGGAAAGAACGGAATTATCATCGACACGCATAAGATAACAACAATGAGCTTTCTTTTAATCATTTTCCATCTTCCTCTCTCTCATGCTTTCAGACCAGACGCGTCGGGCACTCTTCCCCGCGCGCCATCTGCAGGATCCCGAGCACCCCGTACTTCACCATGTCGCGGACCGCGGTATCCGTATAAAAGGCCATATGCTGGGTGTAGACCACGTTCTTGAACTGCTTAAGGTAGGCGATATCGGGATTGTGGATTATCGCGGTCTTGAGATCCTGGTGGACAAACTTCTCTTCCGTCTCTATGCAGTCGACTCCGAGAGCCCCGATTTTCTCGGTCTCTATCCCTTCCGTAAGAGCTTTGATATCCGCAAGCGGACCGCGGGCGCAGTTTATTATCACGACCCCGTCCTTCATCATCGCTATGGTGTGTGAATTGATAATATGCCTGGTCTCGGGCAGAAGCGGCAGATGAAGGGTTATCACGTCGCTTTCCTCAAGGATGGTGTCAAAAGGCACGTATTCGGCGTATTTTTCAGTTTCCGGATCACGGAACTTGTCATAGGCGATCAGCCGGCATCTGAACCCTGAAAGCTCGCGGATCACCGCTGACCCGATGCGTCCGGTGCCGAGGACTCCTACCGTCAGATCCGCCAATTCCCTTCCGAGAAGCCCCTGGAGCGAGAAATCATTTACCTGCATCCTCCAGAGGGCCTGCTTATACTTTCGGAGGCACAGCAGGATCATCATCACGGTGTAATCCGCGACCCCGTTCGGCCCGTAAGCGACATTGCAGACGCTGACCCCGTATTTCCGCGCAGCGTCAAGGTCAATATGGTCGTGGCCGATCGTCCTGGTAGAAAGGTATTTTATGTTCTTCGATGCCAGGAGGGCCATCTGCTCCGGCCCGTAATGGTGCATTCCCAGGACCGAATATCCCGCGGGCTCCGGGAAAGACTCAAGCGCCGCTATATCCGTCATATCTTCATTAAGACGGATTTCCAGACCGTATTCTTTCGCAAATTCTTCGAAATATTCTCTCTCGTCCTCGCGGACCTGGTCAGCCAGAATAAGCATCTCCTGCTACCTCCCATGCTCTCAGCTAAGACAACAGCGCCTTCATTTTTAATTATAATTTGGGAATGTCCTTTTTGTCCATTATTTCATTGCTTTTTAAAATGCGAAAGCCGGGGCGCGCGGCCCCGGCATAAATCGTCTGTTTCCCGGTATCAATACTTTCTGCTGAGCACGAGGTAGGCGATCCAGTACACGACGAGCTCCAGGCAGACGCAGCCTGAAAGCACCATCTGAATGGCATGCTGCCCGAGAACGACAGCAATGACCACTCCCACCGCCTGAACAATTATAACAATATAGCCTGTCCAGGCCCAGCTCTTGTTCCGGATAAAGCTGTTGCGCTCATCCCCGGCCTCGGTATTGATCTTTTCCCGGTATTCAGGGTCCTTCCGGTATTTCAGGTTCCTGATGATCTGAAGGATCCCCACACCGATCAGGGCCCCGCCCATTCCGGAATAAATGTTTGAATCCAGCACCTCGGTTACGCAAAGCACTACCAGCACCACCCCCAGGATGACCCAGAAAATGCTGAGCGCCAGTCTTTTATTATTATAGTACATGATCAATCCTCCTCAAAAATAAATACTTCCTCGATCGTCAAGCTGAATAGTTTTGCGATCTTATACGCAAGCGTTATCGAGGGATTATATCTGCCGTTTTCCAGCGAACTGATCGTCTGTCTGGAGACACCCAGGGCTTTTGCCAGTTCGTCCTGCCGCATTCCTTGTGCGTTTCGCAGTTCTTCAATATGGTTCTTCAACCGATCACCATCCTTCTGTTATGTAAAGTTAGCTTTACATTAGGCATAATAGCACCCTTATATAGTTATGTCAAGCACGCTTTACATATATTTTATCTTCAAGGCAATATTTCACTGAAAGTTTATAGATTTATTAGCACTCTAGCTTGATGAGTGCCAAGGCCTGTGGTATAATACCTCTCAGCAAATACTCAGATACTCACTTTTATATAGGAGAAATCACATATGGATAATCAAAACAACTCTTACGGAAACAAGAACTCATCCGGCTCCGGAGGCTCAGGAGGTTCCGGCAATTCCGGGCGTCCGCAGGGGAGCAACCCCAGGAACCGCGAGCAGTTCTTTATTTACGCCGTGGTGATCATGCTGGTGGTCATTCTGCTGAACGTCTATCTGTTCCCGAAGCTCAGCGGCGCCAGCACAAAGGAAGCTGCATACACCGAGTTCATGACAAGCGCGGAATCCGGCGACATTAAAGAGGTGGAGCTGCAGACAGATACCATTTACTACACTCTAAAATCCGAAGGTGACAGCGTCATATACAAGACCGGGCGTCTGAGCAACGAAACTGTGGAAGCCCAGATACTCCAGCAGCTCTATGAGCAGGGGGTAGAATTTGACCAGGAGATCGTGCAGCAGGCAAGCCCGCTCCTCACCTTCTTCGTAAACTGGGTCATCCCGCTAGCTATTTTCTTCCTGCTCTGGAGGTGGATGAGCAAGCGTATCACCGGCGCTATGGGAAGCGGAGGCGGCCTCGGGGGCTTCGGCGGGCTCGGGAATTTCGGAAAGAGCAACGCCCGCGAGTATGAAAAGAAAGACGGCGAAGTCATTACTTTCAAGGATGTTGCGGGCGAGGACGAGGCCAAGGAGCTCCTCACCGAGATGGTCGATTTCCTCAAGAATCCCGGCAAATACACCCAGATCGGCGCGAAGATCCCCAAGGGAGCGCTTCTCGTAGGCCCTCCCGGAACCGGCAAGACCCTCCTCGCAAAGGCAGTTGCGGGCGAGGCAAACGTTCCCTTCTTCTCGATCTCGGGCTCTGAATTTGTAGAAATGTTCGTAGGTATGGGCGCAGCGAAGGTCCGCGACCTCTTCGCGCAGGCAAAGAAAAAATCGCCCTGCATCATTTTCATCGATGAGATCGATGCGATCGGCAAAAAGCGCGGCGCCTCGATCGGCGGAAATGACGAGCGCGAACAGACCCTTAACCAGCTCCTTACCGAGATGGACGGTTTCGATTCAAATAACGGCATAATAATCCTGGCAGCGACCAACCAGCCCGATTCGCTTGATCCGGCGCTTCTCCGCCCGGGGCGTTTCGACAGAAGGGTCCCCGTGGAACTCCCGGATTACCAGGGCCGTATAGATATACTGAAAGTACACGCAAAGAAGATCCGCTTAGGCGAGAACGTTGACCTCGCGGCGATCGCCAGGACCGCTCCCGGCGCTTCCGGCGCAGAGCTCGCGAATATAGTCAACGAGGCCGCCCTCCGCGCGGTACGTTCAGGAAGGAAATTCGTGGTCCAGTCGGACCTTGAAGAAGCCGTCGAAGTAGTCATCGCCGGCTATCAGAAGAAGAATAAGGTCATGACCGACAAGGAGAAACTGATCGTCTCCTACCATGAAGTAGGACACGCACTTGTCGCAGCCCTCCAGACCGACTCTGCGCCGGTGCACAAGATCACGATAATCCCCAGGACTTCGGGCGCGCTCGGCTACACCATGCAGGTGGAGGACGAAGGAAACCATTACCTTATGAGCCAGGAAGAGCTGACGAACCGCATCGCCACCCTCACCGGCGGCAGGTGCGCAGAGGAGCTTATCTTCCACTCCTGCACCACCGGAGCTTCAAATGATATCGAGCAGGCCACAAAACTTGCCCGCGCGATGATCACCCGCTACGGCATGAGCGAGGAGATCGGCATGGTCGCAATGGAGCAGCTGCAGAACCAGTATCTCGGCGGCGACGCATCGCTCACCTGCTCGCCCGAGACCCAGACCAGGATCGACCAGATGACGGTCGAGCTCGTCAAATCGCAGCACGACAAGGCCTACAAGCTCCTTGAAGACAACAAAATGAAGCTGCATGAACTTGCCAAGTACCTCTATGAGAAAGAGACTATCACCGGCGAGGAATTCATGCTTATCCTGAACCGGAAACCCGCGATCCCCGAGCACCTCGCAGCAGGGATCGATAGCTCAGAGAGCTAATGGATCTCTTCCGGATCAGCCATAACATCACTTTCACCGACCCGCACATACACATTGTGCGGGTCGCCTGCTATATAAAGCGGCCTGTAGGGCCATTCCGCCCGCGGCACCCTTATCACTATTATCGTGTATTCCCCTGCAGGCTGGAAATAAACATCATCCTGCGTAAGGATATTTGCACTGATGTTCATGCGGTCGCGGGCCTGTATCCAGAATTCCTCCATAAGGCCTTCCGGGTCAGGCAGCCTCACCGCGTAAAGCGACTTGTCTTTATGCTCCTGCACGCCCAGCAGAATGTACCCTCCGCCGGTATTCGCAAAGGCGGAATAAGTCTCCCAGATGCTCTCCGGAAGCCCTCCCACGGCGCTCTTCGCTTCTATCCACTCATTTTCGCAGTAAGCTCCGAGGTCCTCGAAATCTATTATTCTCTCTTCTGCCATAACTTCACCTGCCTTCCCGGGCTTACGGCATTATCTCCCTGATCATAAACGCTATCTGATACGGAAGCCTCTCCTCCGGGGTCTTCAGCTCGCACCCCAGCATCTTCTTGATATTCCTGATGCGGTACAGGATCGTATTCCGGTGTATGAAGAGCTTCTCCGAGACCGCGTTAACGCTCCCGTTGCTGGCAAGGTACTCCTCCAGCGTCTCTTCGTAGTTCGAATTGTGCTCAATGTCATAATCGATCAGCGGTTTAAGCGGTTTCCGGTACATTTCCTCGAGCAGGGCCTTGTCCTCGACCGAGTAAAGCAGCCTGTAGATCCCGATCTCATCAAAATACACCAGCGGCTTCTTTTCCTTCATCGCGAATTCTGCCGCGGCCCTCGCCCTCCTGTAGGCGGTCCCGAGGTTCGTAATGTCATTCACGCGGCTCCCGGCCCCGATATACACCGGGGTATCCTTAAAGCGCGCCGCTGCCCGCCCCGCGAACTCACTTATTATCTCCCTGGCCACCGGCTCCTCAATCGCATTCATGACAAGCACGAAATTCGAATCATAGTAGAAGAAATGGCCGTTGTGGGAAATATTCATGAGATAGATCTGGATCCGGTATTCAAGCCTTTTCCGGTCTACGGTGTCCATTTTGTCCAGGTCTTCCGTGGTTATCAGCGCCACCTGGAAAGAGCCGTCCAGGTCAAAATACGGCAGGAGGTCGCTAACATAGCGCTCTTTCGCGAACGGGTCGGAGATCGCCTGGATCAGCGCCGTGGAAATCTGCAGGTCCGCCGAGCCCTGGGTGAACACGCGGAAGCTGATGTCCTTTATCATGTCAACCAGGTACACATCCCAGGGCACGGTGATCAGCGGCAGCGCGTTCTCGCTGCACCAGGCCTTCACATCATCCGGGATCTCCTCCTCCATAATGTAATAGCCTGTATTTATAATAAGCCCGGCAGCGCTCTGCTGGCTGAGAAGCTTCACCAGCCTCATCAGCTTATCTTCTTCCCTGAAGCCCAGCCCAGTTGTGACCGCGAGCTCCTTCCCGGAAAAATTGCGCAGCACCGTAAAATCCTCTATCATGATGAGCCAGCTTATGGAATTCGACCAGCCTTTGTCCCCGGCAACCATGTTCATATGGTATTTCTTGCCCGACCCTGCCAGCATGTCTTCAATAGTGTAGCCCATTTCTTACCTCCGGAATCTTCTCTTTCTGCCATTATACAACATGTTTATTGTGATGTCAGCACAAATTCGGCACATGATTTTCTGGATGTCAGCATGTAGAAATTGTATACAATTCTGATATCATAATAATAGTTCGAGGGGCAGGCGCCCCGGAAGATAAAGAAGAATACGGAGGATAATTAAAATGCTTACAATGATCGATGTTTATGATAGAAACTTTGAGCCCGCTGTCCCTGAGTGGGCAACAAATGAGAGATATGAGTACTGCGATGATTTCACCCTGATCACCGGCGCTGCTTCCGGCAGAAGGTCCGGCAGGAAAGTATCCAATCTCCTTAAGGGATTCACTCACAGATTTGCAGCCTTTTTCCTGTAATGGCATTTTTGCGGGCAGCATTCCTGCCGCTTGCTCTAATATTAAAAAGTGAATCCAATTCCTCTATTCGGAGCTGCCGCTGTCCTCTTGCGGCCGCTCCTTTTTTGTTCTTTAAGCTTTTTGTTCTTTAAGCTGCGTGTGGTGCATTTCACACGGAAATGATATAATCTATTACAATCACAGAAAATGAGGAGGCAAGCGCTTTGGAGAACAGCAGCCGTTTTTTCTGCAACAAAGACTGCGAATACTTTCCCTGCCACAAGACAGCTGATCCGGATTCGTTCAACTGCCTGTTCTGCTACTGCCCTCTCTATGCTCTGGGACCAAAATGCGGTGGCAATTACAGGATACTCCCGAACGGCGTAAAATCCTGCGAAGACTGCCTGGTGCCTCACCGGCCCGGAGGCTATGAACACGTTCTCAGCAGGATCGGCGGCATAATCGAGCTGGCCGCGGAAGATCCGGGAGAAGAGCCATGAACACCGCATTTTTCCTTAACAGCGTGCTGCTCGGCGCCGCGCTCGCCATGGACGCCTTCTCGGTCTCCTGCGCAAACGGGCTGAACGAGCCGACAATGAAATTCCCGAGAATGTCCCTGATCGCTGGGGTATACGCGGCATTCCAATTCCTCATGCCGCTTATCGGCTGGATATGTGTTCACAGCATAGTATCCTACTTAACGGTCTTGCAGAAATTCATACCCTGGATCGCGCTGATACTGCTCGCCGCCATAGGAGTCAACATGATCCGCGAAGGCATCCGCGGGGAGGGACCGGACGAAACCAGATCCCTGACCTGTAAGGTCCTGCTCCTTCAGGGAATAGCGACATCGATCGACGCCCTCTCGGTCGGTTTCACCATCACTGAATACGGACTCCGGATGGCGCTCATCGCCTGCCTGATAATAGCGGCTGTGACCTTCGCTATCTGCATGGGCGGCCTTGTCATCGGCAAAAAGGTCGGAACGATCCTTGCCGGCAAGGCATCGATCCTCGGCGGGATCATCCTGATAGCCATCGGAATAGAAATATTTATCACCTCAGGGCCTGCCGCCCTGTAAGAATGCAGCAATACGAAAGTAGAGGCTTCCGATGTACGAGAACCTGATATACTGCCTAAACGCAACAGTCCCCATATTCCTGCTTATGGTGCTCGGGACCTTCCTGAAAAAGGCCGGTTTATTTAATGACGCAACCGCTTCAAAACTTAACGGCTATGTCTTCAAAGCCGCCCTCCCGGTCATGCTCTTTGAAGACCTCTCCCAGACCGACTTTTTCTCATTCTGGGACAGCCGCTTCGTTCTGTACTCATTTGCGGCCACCCTCATATCGATCATTATTTCCATAGCCGCAAGCCTGGCCATAAAAGACCGGCCTGTGCGCGGAGAATTCATACAGGGAAGCTACCGCAGCAGCGTTGCGCTCCTCGGCGCAGCCTTCCTTCAGAATATTTACGGCCGCTCTGAAGCCGTCTCCCTGCTCCTCATCGGCGCCGTACCCCTCTACAATGTAGCCGCAGTTGCCGCGCTCGCCATCACTTCCCCGGAGAACACCGAGCAGAACACCGCCTCCGGCACAAGGATCCTCAGGACCCTTAAGGGAATAATCACGAACCCGATAATCCTCTCTATCCTGATAGGACTTATCTGGTCCCTGATAGACATCCCCCAGCCGGTGATCCTGAAAAAGACCGTCAGCAGCGTGGCCGCCACCGCTACCCCGCTCGGGCTCATGGCGCTCGGCGCAAGCTTCAAGCTGGAAAAAACCGCAGGCCACCTTAAACAGATATTCTCCGCGACCGCGCTCAAGCTCATCGGCTTCGGAGTACTCTTCGTCCCCGTCGCGATAGCGCTCGGTTTCCGGGATGACAAGCTGGTAGCCGCACTCGCCATGCTCGCCAGCCCCGCCACCGTAAGCGGCTACGTAATGGCCAGGAATCTCGGACACGAGGGGACCGTCAGCGCAGGCATAATCATGCTAAGCACCCTCCTAAGCGCCATAACTCTCCCGGTGTGGCTGTATATCCTGAGAAGCATGGGGCTTATTTAAAAAAAATACGCCCGGCATCCAGCAGTTTCGCATTGAAAAGGAACCAAAAATAATTTTTTTCCAAAGTTTCCCGTATTGACAAACCTCAGGGAATAGGGTATTATAATATGCGTCGCTGAGACGCGGGACGCCCAGGTAGCTCAGTTGGTAGAGCAGCGGACTGAAAATCCGCGTGTCACTGGTTCGACTCCGGTCCTGGGCACGCAGGTGTGGTTCAATGGTAGAACATCAGCCTTCCAAGCTGAATACGTGGGTTCGATTCCCATCACCTGCTTTCAGGTAATGGAAACCTGAAAACTAAATATCCAAACATGCGCGAGTGGCTCAGTTGGTGGAGCGCGACCTTGCCAAGGTCGAGGCCGCGGGTTCGAGTCCCGTCTCGCGCTCTGAAAAAAGAGGTCATCCTTCCGGATGGCCTCTTTTTTCAGACTGCTAAATCGGACCGAACCCGCGGAGCGGGTGAGATCGCTATGAGCACTTAGCTCGCGCAAGTGTAACGCAGCGGGAGCTTATGTGCGATGCATATCAAGCACTTGGCGAGGTACGAGCCTTAGTTCTTGATGTCCCGTCCCACCCTCTAAAGAAGATGGCGTGTGAAAAATCGTTATTTTATAAGATTTATACTTTACTGTCCCGCCTTCCATTTTATTGCTGCCCTCCCCTTTTTGTATTAAAATCTGAATATAAAGAAACAAAATCCCCCGGCGGCACATCGGCCGGGATCAGATCTCGAGGTGAATCTCATGTTCAAAAATGTTATCGTCAGAACTCCGTGCCCTGCTGTCATAAACGGAATCACGTCGGCCCCGGAACTCGGTAAGCCCAACTACGAGAAGGCGCTGCGGCAGCACGAAGCCTATATAGAAGCGCTGAAGAAATGCGGCGTCACCGTCACTGTCCTTCCGGCCGATGACGACTTCCCGGACTCATGTTTCGTTGAAGACGCGGCCGTCATTACACGCTGCGGCACGGTCATCACGAACCCCGGCGCCAGTTCGAGGAAAGGCGAGCAGGACAGGATATTGCCCACGATCCGCAGCTTTTTTCCTGAAGAAAGCATCGCCCGGATAGAATCTCCTGGAACGCTCGAAGGCGGCGACGTAATGATGGTCGGAGACCGTTTCTACGTGGGCCGCTCCGCGCGCACTAACGCGGAAGGCATCCGACAGTTCAAGGCCATCCTTGCAGGCTGGGGCCTCAAAGGGATTGAGGTCCCTCTGAAGAAAGTCCTGCACCTGAAGACCGGAGTAAACTATATCGAACAGGGAAACCTCCTGGTCTCCGGTGAATTCATTGAAAACCCTCTCTTCTCGGATTTTCACAAAATACTGATCCCCGAAGAGGAAGCCTATGCCGCGAACTGCATCTGGGTGAACGGCACGGTCATTGTTCCCGAAGGGTACCCGGCAGTCCGTCAGGCCATTGAGAAAGCCGGCTATCCTGTGCTCACGGTCGACACCTCTGAATTCAGAAAAATTGACGGAGGATTAAGCTGCCTGTCACTCAGGTTCTGACCCCTTCCCCGGCTCCGCAAGCCCCCTCTTCTTCAGGAACCTGCGGTACATAGGGTAGATCGCGGTGCCGGCTCGCTCGGGATAAACATACTTCGGGACATCCATTGCCGGCACCCACTCCGCGCCGTCCAGCTCCGGCGAAAGCACCAGAGGCTTTTTCCTGCAGAAGCCAAGGAAGCAGTGCATCAGCTGGTCTCTCCTTGCCAGCCAGAAGGTACCCGCGTACTCCGGCTCCTCAAGGTCCAGACCAAGCTCCTCTTTTACTTCTCTCTTCACAGCTTCTTCGGCCGTTTCGCCGGGAGTGATGAACCCGGAAGTAAAGACCGCATATTTTTCGGACAGATAATTCTGCCGCGACAGCACTATCTCGTCAAATTCATTATAGATCAGAACGATAACGCAGCTTGCGAACTGGTCGAACCAGTACTTTCCACAGCTCTCGCAGTAGGGAACTTTGCCGTCGTCCCCGGCATCCCTGTCAACCAGAAGCGCCCCGCACTCCGGGCAATATTTAAAATGCATAGCTGATAATCCCCTTGAAAATCACCAAAAAAACTGTCATCTGTAGGTTATCACCGATGGGCGGTCCGTGCAACTTGCACTTAGTGCATTTTTTGCGGTGCAGGCCGCTATTTCACTGTCTTTGCATGACTCCTGTGATTGACAAAGCCCTCCGTTTATGTAATTGTTTTAAAAACAGATAATTTGTAGCTATTCGGCACCCCAGCCCCAGAGCCGTAAAATCGGACATTAAGCTTGCTTAAATGCCAGATTTTCGGCTCTGGGGCTGGGCGGCCAGGAGGCGGAAGCCTTGCTGACCGCTCACAGCGAGGGGCGCAAAGCACCCCGAGTCTGGGGTGCTGAATAGTTACGATATTTTTAGAAGAAAGAAGTGTCCAAAACGGCGTCAGACAATAACCGGCTGTTCTCAAACAGCGACTTAAGAAAACTCATACTCCCGCTCATGGTGGAGCAGTTCCTCGCCATGCTGGTGGGAATGATAGATACGATAATGGTATCCAGCGTAGGCGAGGAAGCCATATCAGGCGTCAGCCTCGTAAATGAAGTAAACTTCCTCATGATAACCATACTGGCGGCCCTCGCAACCGGAGGCACGGTCGTGGTGTCCCAGTACCTCGGAGCCGGAAATAAGAAGACCGCAAACCTAGCGGCGTCCCAGCTTTTCATCGCCGCCGCGGTATTCGGCCTGGTCCTGATGGGGATCTCGGAAGCCGGAAAGACCGCCATCCTCGCGTTCCTCTATCGCTCCCTCGAGCCGGAGGTAATGAGCGCTGCAGTCATCTATCTTGGGATAACCGCGCTGTCATTCCCCTTCCTTGCAATATACAACAGCACCGCGGCACTCTACCGCGCGATGAGCAAGACCAGGACCACCATGTGGGTCTCGATTCTGATGAATACAATAAACGTCGTCGGGAATTATTTCGGGGTCTACGTGTTCAATATGGGAGTCGCCGGAGTCGCGTGGCCCACGCTCATTTCACGCGCCGTAGCCGGCGTACTTATGACAGCGCTGGCATTTAATCATAAGAATGAGATCTCCATCGTCCTGAAGGATATTTTCTCCTGGAGGCCCAGGATCATGAAGAAGATCCTGCGTATCGCGCTCCCTAACGGGATCGAGAACGGGCTCTTCCAGCTCGGGCGCGTGCTGGTGTCCAGCATAGTTGCTACCTACGCGACTTACCAGATCGCCGCAAACGGAGTTATGCACTCTTTCAGTACCATGGGGTGCCTGTGCTCGGTCTCGGTGAACCTCGCCACCATCCCGGTAATAGGAAAATGCGTCGGAGCGGACGACTACGTTCAGGCAAGATACTATATCAAGAAGCTCGTCCTGCTGAATATGGTGCTTTCGCTGGCCACAACGCTGCTGCTCCTGGTGCTTACGCCGGTCCTGCTGCCTCTCTTCACGATCACCCCGGAAGCTGCGGAGGTCGTAAAGACACTGATCAAGATACAGTGCATCACCATACCGCTCATGCACGCGCTTTCCTTCACTCTTCCGAATGCGCTGCGCGCCGCAGGAGACGTAAACTATACCATGATCGTTGGCGTCTCTTCGATGTTCCTCGCAAGGATAGCAGGATCATACCTGCTTGGAACAGTTATGGGCCTATACGTGGTCGGGATATTCCTTGCAATGTACCTCGACTGGGTAGTCCGCATCATTTGCTTTGTTATCAGGTACAAATCGGGCAAATGGACCAAATACCGGCTCATAGACAGGTGAGTCTGCACATTCTTTTACTGATTTCTGTACCTTTACGGGACCCTCCTTTATAATAAATAAAGGAGGGTCCTGCTGCGTTTTGCGGCATTGCAGCGCTTCTGTTTTCAGCGGACTGAGATAATGGAGGGAAAACGATGGCATTTGAGATACAAGAATTCTATAAAGAGCTTGACAGTCACTACCGCAGCCTTGACAATGACAAGACCCGGGCATTCCTGCAGAAAATGGCGGATGAGACCCGCGGGCTCTACGGTTCGGGCATTATGAGGACCTCCTGTCCTTTCTGTGTCGAGTCCCCTGAATGCAATTATGAATATGTGACCGTCTGCAACGAATATGCCTGCTTCCTCAGGAATATTTCCGAGCTTGACGAGTCCCTCGTATATTTTAACGAGGCTCTCCTGGAGCTTGAACAGCATTATCAGACAAAGAACGCGAACTACGCCACGATCCGAATGAATATGGCCGGGACCTACCGCCTGATGGGAAAGTATGATGAAGCCATCGAGCTGTTCAAAAAGAGCGAGAAATTCTTTCTGGATTTCGGGGAGGCAGAGAAGTATTCCTACGTTATGGCAGGCATTTACAATAACCTTTCCCTGGTATATCAGGATATGCAGGATTACGATCAGGCCGCTGCGTATGACATCGAGGCCCTCAGGTACCTTCCTGGCCACAAGGACATTCAGCGCGCAACGACCCTGAATAACCTTGCCTGCATTTACATTAAGCAGGGTCAGATTGACAATGCCGAGGAAGCTATAAACCAGAGCATCGATATCCTAAAGGACATTGACGGAGGCATGAACTTCCACTACCCTGCTTCTCTTAATACCCTCGGCACCGTGCTGTACAAAAAAGGACTGCCCGAGGCAGCCCTTGAGGCTTTCCTGACCGCCCTCAATAAGACTGAGGCGATCTATGGAAAAAATATAGATTACGTAAACTGCTGCAATAATATCTCAAGGGTATACGCTGATATGGGCGATCAAAAATCGGCGGACAGCTATACCAGAATGGCCGGCGAGATCAGCGGTTAAGCTTCTTCTCAGCGTCTTCCATTGAGGAATACCCGTACATCCTCACAGTATCATTGTAAATATTATAAATGAGGTTTTCCGCTCCGGGGCTCTCCATGAACCTGCTGTAAAGTTCAAGGGTATCCCCGGAGTAAGTTTTCAGTTCTCCCCGGAGGTAGGTCTCAAATGAAGTGCCTCCGAAAGCCCGGTCCTGCTCTGACCTTGCTTTCCTCGCTCTCCCGGTCACGTTCGGATAGATTTCAGAGAGCTCCAGGAACTGAGCGACCTGGGCCGCGGTGATCCTGTCCGCTTTCTCCTGCCGCTCAGTCGTGACCGCGGGAAGCTGCGCCTTTATGTTTTCAAAGGCTTCCGGGGAAGTGTACTCCATCATGTAGCCGTATTTAAAAGCCAGAAGGTTCTTCCCTTCCTTTGATGCGGCTCCCAGATCCGCGAAATAACTGTCCCTCAGTGCTTCCGGCCAGTTCCTGAACTGGGCGGCCCTCATTATGTAAAATGTTATCAGGTCGTCCTGGCAGTATGCCCTGCCGCCTTCATTATTGACCTTCTGGAACATCTGCCATTCCCTGACGATGATTCCGGGTATGTCAGGGGCGAGCTTTCCGTCAAAATTTATTATCTTCTCAATATCCATGATCCTATCCTGCAAGTATGTGAATGCTCTTAAGTTCTTTATCGCTTATGCCTGCAAGGACTTCTTCCGCGTGAGACTGAAGGAAGCTCTCCTTCCCGCGGCTTAATCCCTGGGCGCTTAGCTCGCCTATGATCTCTCCTGCGATCTCCTCGATGAGTGCGAGCTTCCGTTCGCGCACATTTGCGTCCGAGAGCGCTGCCATATCCGAAGGTGCGGACACAAGCCTGTCTATAATGCTGCAGAATTCTGAGCAGCCCGGAACCTCCCTGAGCCCGCGAAGAGCCCATTTATAGTACGGCGCATAGCGTTTTTTCAGCAGGTATATGGCTTTTATAGCCGAGGAAATATATCCGGAAAGCGCCATGTAAGCCGCCGCAGCCTCGCCTCTTTCGAGGCACCTCCAGTAATTGTACTGGCCTTCCCGGGCCATCCTGGCAAGATCCGCAGCAATCTTTTTCCGCCGGACATCTTCCGGATAGAAGTTCAGAATCCCCTCCCTGACCGCGCAGAAAGAAGACTCAAAGCCTGCATCTTTGCCGTAGACCTCGAATACCTTTCCGCTCACGGCGACCGCGAGGTACTCTTCCGGTATATTCAGCCATTCGAAATTAGTGGCTGGAAGCCCGGGCCTGCCTAGAAAGCGTTTATAATAATCGGAAGTGCTGAAAACTCCGACCCTCCTGCCGGCCAGGGGCATATTTTCCCGGATAAATCCCATGAACTCTGCAGGAAGGCTGTCGTAGGCCGCCTGAAGCGCCTCTCCATAGCGGCTGAAGTCTTCATCGTTCAGCCAGATGCAAAAGCCGGGTCCCCAGTCATGGTCCCTCGAGATCTCATCGTCAAATCCAAGGCAATCGGAACCCTCTCCCGCGAGTCCCGCAGCCCACCCCGGGACATCCGGACAGGCGTCTAAAAGCGGCCTGCGCCCTATATCAAAGTAATACTTTTCAGCTAAACCAAGCCCGTTCATACCGCGTTGCTCCTCCTGATACCGATCCCTCTGAAAAGCCGAAAGGCCTGTGCTATATTTCGGTGATCTCCGCAATAATTATAGCACAGGCCTTCCTGACGAACTTATTTAATTACGCATTATGCCGCCTTATGTGGTTAACATAAAGCGTCCCGCCGGCCGGAGAGGGGGATTATCCGAGAAGCTGGCCTGCGATAACGATCTGCTGTACCTGAGAGCTGCCTTCGTAGATGGAGTTGATCCTGACATCCCTGTAGAGCTTCTCGATTTCGTACTCCTGGGAATATCCGTATCCGCCGTGGAGCTGGAGGGACTTGTCAACGATCTCCTTAGCGTACTCAGCCGCGGTGTACTTAGCCATGGATGCGAACTTGGTAGCTGCGTCATCACGGTCTGCAAGGCTCTTCTTCTGGTCGATCATGTAAGCTGCCTGGTAGGTAAGGAGACGGGCAGCGTTAAGCTTTGCTTCCATATCAGCAAGCATGAACCTGATAGCTTCCTGCTTTGCAAGAGGCTTGCCGAACTGAACACGCTCTTTTACGTGAGCAACAGCGAGGTCCATAGCTTCCTGAGCAATACCAATGGACATAGCTGCAACACCGATACGTCCAAGGTCAAGAGTCTTCATAGCGTTGATGAAACCCTCGTCAACCTTGCCAAGTATGCAGTCCTTCGGGACCCTAACGTCCTCAAGGATAATATCGGATACCGGAACGCCTCTCTGGCCCATCTTCTCCTCAGGCTTTCCGAGGGATACGCCCGGGGTGTCCATATCTACCATGAAGCAGGTGATGCCCTTAACGCCCTTCTCGGGGCTGGTCTTTGCAAAGATGGATGTATATTTAGCCTTGGGAGCGAATGTGATGAAGGTCTTGCGGCCGTTCAGGATGTAGCTGTCTCCGTCTTCAACTGCCTTGGTGGAAAGGGATGCTGCATCGGAGCCTGCGCCGGGTTCGGTAAGACCGAAAGCGATCGGAGCGGTATTGTCAACGATGCCCGGAAGATACTTCTGCTTCTGCTCTTCTGTTCCGAAAAGGAGGATGGGAGCTGATGAAAGGGAGTTAGCTGAAGAGATGTAAAGAGTAGCGGTAGCGCATTTCCTTGCTACTTCTTCCATAACGGATACGTAGCTTCTCATGTCCATTCCGACTCCGCCGTACTCCTCGGGGATCTTGATCCCAAGGAAGCCGATCTCAACCATGGTATCAACGATATCCTCAGGGAAATGCTCGGTCTTGTCGATCTCGAGCGCTACGGGAGCAAGGCTCTTCTCTGCGAAATCTCTTGCTACTTCACGGATATCAAAATGGTCCTCGGTGAAAAAGTTATCAAATAACATTGCTCTTTCCTCCTTAAAAAATAATCTGATTTACGAATATGTTTATTTCAACATGTTTATATTTATATTATAGTTGCCCTCTTCCCGGTTTGTCAACGGTTTTTGGAAAACAAAGTGCATATTCTTTCAATTTGTAAAATGTGCACATTATACACCGGCTGACATGAAGGCGGCCGCACAGGGTCCGGTCCTTGTTTTGGAAAGTCTAACATGTTATAATTAACATGCATGGAGGTATTTACAATGAGCACACTTAAATATTCGATCCTCGGCCTTCTGAGCCAGAACCCCATGACGGGATACGATATAGCCAAGGAATTCAGCGATCATGCCCTTTCAAACTTCTGGTACGCGACCCACGGCCAGATCTATCCTGAACTGAACAAACTGGTCAAGGAGGGCCTTGTCAAATATGAAGTAGTTATCCAGGGGAATACGCTGGAAAAGAAGCTTTATACAGTTACGCCGGAGGGCAGCCGCGAGTTCCGCGAATGGCTGGTCACCGATGAGCCGGTCGAGCAGACTCCAAAGGACATCTTCCGGCTGCGCACTTTCTTCTCCGAGTTCGCCCCTAACGAGAGCTTCATAGCTCTCCTCCAAAGCCAGCTCGCCCAGCACCGGTATAAATGCGAGCGCCTGCAGACTATCATGCAGGATACCTATAACGGGACCCGGCCTGAGATCGGGACCAGCGCTTGCGGAGATTATATGGTACTTGACGGCGCGATCCTCCGCGAAAATTCTTACATTACCTGGCTTCTAAGATGCCTTGAGGCATACGGGGAAGACGTCTCAGGAGAAATGCTCTGATCCAGTCAGGGCATTTTTCATTTGTAAACCTTTCGGCACCCCTTGCCCGGAGTTCAAGACTCCCTAACCGCCCACAGCCCGGAATGCAAAGCATTTCGAGCTGTGGGCGGCTTTATAGTTATTATTTTTTTTCGAAATACTTTCCAAGTCCGCCCCAGGTCTCATTGAAGATCTCAGAGTCCATAAGCTTGAGGTCCGGAGAGATCTCAGGCCTGAATCCGAGATTTGCGAGGACGTCCTTCTCAAGGTCGATTCCGGGAGCGATCTCGATGAGGGTCATCTTGTGGTCGATCAGCTTGAATACTGCGCGCTCGGTGATGTAAAGCACTTCCTGGCCTTCAGGAGCATACTGGCCCGCGAATGTGATCTGTCCGACCTTATCTACGAACTTCCTGATAGTTCCTTCCTGAACGATCTCGATCTTTCCGTCACCGATCTTGTACTTTGCCTTGCCCATTAAGGTCCCTGCGAAGATGACCTTCGGGGTCGCAGCTGAAATATCTATGAATCCGCCGGGGCCGGTGAGCCTTGAGCCCATGCGGCTTACGTTGTTATTTCCGTCTCCGTCGATCTCGCCGATGCCGAGACAGGTCATGTCAAGTCCGCCGCCGTCGATGAGGTCGAACATATCGCTTGCGGTGATGATGGCTTCCGGATTATAAGCGCTTCCGAAGCTCGGGAGTGCGGACGGAACGCCGCCTACCATTCCGCTCTCGGTGCTCATCGTTACATCTTCAATGAACCCTTCTTCTGCAACGACCTTTGCCATGTCGGCGGGAATACCAACGCCGAGATTCACGAGGTCGCCTTTTTTGAGCTCCATAGCGCAGCGCCTGCAGATGACCTTCCTCTCATCGAAAGGAAGCGGCTCGATAGAGTCAAGCGGGATCCTGATATGGCCGGAGAATGAAGGCTGCCAGTAGTCGCCCTCTGCCTGCCAGCAGGACATCGGGTCTTTCGCCTGGACTACGTAGTCTACGAGCTTTCCGGGGATCTTTACGTCCTTGGGGTTAAGGGTCTCTTTCTTTGCAAGGTATTCTACCTGTACGATAACGATACCGCCGCAGTTCTTAACGGCCGTAGCAACGTCGAAGCCTTCGTTCATGACGCTCTCATGGTCGAAGGAGATATTGCCGTTCTCGTCGGCGATCGTTCCGCGGAGCAGCGCAACGTCGCACTTGAATGAAGGGTAGAAAAGATACTCTTCGCCGTTAAATTCTACGAGGCGCACTACGTCCTCAGTGTCAAGTCCGTTCATGGAGCCGCCCTCTACGCGGGGGTCTACGAAGGTGCCGAGGCCGACCTTGGTGATAAGTCCGGGCCTGCCGGCTGCGATCTCTCTCCAGAGGTTGATCGTAACGCCCTGGGGAAGGCAGTGAACTTCGAGGCCTTTCTCAGCTGCTATCTTATTGAGGGTGAAAGCGCTGCCGATGTGAGCGCTGGTCCATTTGGTCACAAGTCCGGGGCCTGCTTCGCCGAGCCTGGTGACGCCGCGGTTTCCGTGAGCCCTGTCAGGCTCGTCGCGCTTTGTCCTGTCCCAGCCGATGTAGTTGTTGCCGTTGCCCCAGTCGCCGATGGCGCTGCCCTGCTTGAGGTTCAGGTTGCAAGGGTGTCCGGTCGCTGCGAATCTGTCGCGGATCGCGCATGCGATCTCCTCTGCCCATCCGGAGAGGCCCATGCCGGCGATGCCGACTGTGGCGTTATCAGGGATAAGCTCTGCTGCCTGAGCAGCGGTGATAAACTGTGCCATTTTAATTCCCTCCTTATGAGATGATCATTTATTCTGATTCTGTATTTTCGTGTCTCTCAACGGGTCTCCTGATTCCCAGGAATACCACGAAACCTGCGACCGTAAGTCCTATCATCATAATTATCGTGCTAAGGTAGGAGCCGCTCATGTCGTAGAGCTTTCCGGCTATGGTCGACGCGAAAGAAGCTATGATAAGGTTCGTGTTAATGATTGAAAAGTTCATCGGATAATTGCGCCTTCCGAAGAAATCGCTGATGATGGCCGAGTTGGTAGGGGTAACTGCCCCGTACGCGAAACCGCCTACGACGAATCCGATGATTATGAACATGAAGTTTCCGGAAATGAGCGCGATAATCAGAATGACTCCTGCGATAATGAATATGATCATATCGAGGATCATCGTAGGCCTGAAGCCCTTCTTGTCGAAGAGCGTGCCGAAGAACACGCGCCCGATGCCGTTAAGTATGGAAATAAGCCCGACTACGGTTGCGATGGTCCCGTCGCTTACTGATGTTCCGACCTGGCCTGCGATCCCGCTGGCCTGGGCCACGAGCGCAAGTCCCGCGCCGCTGAGAAGTATTGCCCAGAGGTAGTAGAGCCAGAATGAGCGGTTCCTCGTCATCTGCGCGGTGGTCATTTCCGATGCCGGAGGCCTGACGTTCTTCTTCTTTCCGCCGGAGAACTGCGCAAGGTCTTCCGGAGCGGGTTTCTCAAAGACAAAGCTGCAGAGCACCAGGATGATGCAGATCACGACCGCGAAGATCCTGAAAGTCGAGCGCCAAGCGCCGGATCCGTCCGCGGGAGCCATGAACGCAAATATTTTTCCGACTATGAAGCTGCTGAGGCCGAATCCCATCAGGAGAATCCCTGAGATAAGACCCTGCTTATCCGGGAACCATGATGAGATCGTACTCATGACCGCATTGTAGGCAAATCCCGAACCGAGCCCGCATAAAACGCCGAAGCCCAGATAAAGCACGGCGGGGCTCTGCGCGGAGGCAGCTATCATAAACCCTGCCAGGAAAAGAAACGCGGAGAGGATGAGATATGCCCTCGGATGCACTTTCTTTGCCAGGATCCCGGCCACAAGGCAGCCTATGCAGAACAGGGTCATCGTGATGGTAAATGTGAGAGACAGTTCTGTTTTGGTCCAGGCCGTAAACTCGGCAGCGATCGATTTGGACAGGACTGACCATGCATATACAAGACCAGCCATAAGCAGGATCACTACGCCCGAGAGCGCGTACACCCAGCGGTTCATCTTTCTCTTCATAGCAGCTCTTTCCCTTCGTATTTTTAATCATGTTTAAATAAACATGTTGATGCATTTACTATATCATACGATTCATGCCTTTGACAATCCATAAACATTAAAAATTTTTTCAGCCTGCACGGGACAAACCCGCGCAGGCTGTTTTCCGCTGTTTGTCAGGGCACGGAACCCTGTATGGGCTGCGTCCGCAGCATGTATAGATGTATTATACGTGGAAGAAATTGAACAGTCCGATCTCTGCCGCAATGAAGGTGATCACAGGAACGATGAGCGCTACAATGATCATCTTGTTTCCGAGAGAATCCTTTACTTCGTTGTCCGGGCATGCTGCGATAGTGATAGCTCCGCCGGTGGAGAACGGTGAGCATGCAGTTGACAGGCCTCCGAAGAAGATGCAGGTGTAAAGCGCTACAGGGTTAAGGCTGAGCGATGCTGCAAGGGTCGGGACCATAGGATACATAAGCGGCATGACGGTCGAGGTCGAGCTTGAGAAGAAGCTGAGGAATGCCGCGAAGATAACGATCGCTCCGGGTACGAGCGCCCTCGGAATAGAGGATGCAAGTGCATTGGAGATAGCGTCTACAAGTCCTGCTGCTGCAGCGACCTTGATCAGTGTGTACACACCGAAGATCATAACGATCATGTTGATAGGCATCTTGCGGATGACGGTCTTCTCATCAGCGAGCTTCATGAATCCGGCGATGACTGCGCATACTACGAATACTACCTGAGGCTGGCAGAATGCGGAGAGGGTCTTAATGAAAGGTGTCTTTACCCATGCAGAAAGGATAGCAGGGATGATCATGAAGCAGAATGCTACGATGACAAGAGTGCAGGTCTTCTTCTGAATAGGATTGAATGCGGGCGGCTGAGCGACTTCAACCTTCTTAGCCTTGAAGCCCTTCATTGCTACGTAGAAAACAATGAGGACGATAACAACGATGATCGCGGTATTGATCCAGCAGTAGATAGCGGTCTGCATAGCTGCGCCCTCTTCTACTCCGTTATCCTTGATCAGGTTGAGGCCGATGATTCCGCCGTAACCGTTGAAGGGGTTGTTGGATCCGAGCAGGTTTCCGAATGTGATCGCTACTGCGCAGAGCACGGGGCTTACGCCTGCCTGGAGAGCCATTACGAAGCAGAAAGGACCAACGATAGCAGGGGTGGAAGCGCCTGCGCCAAGTCCGCCGACGATAGCTGAAACGGCTGCGATAACGATGGGGATGAGCTTTGCGTTTCCGCCAAGAGCGTAGAGAAGCTTCTGGCCGAGAACCTGCATGGTCCCGTTCTCTGTCGCGTAGTTAAAGAACAGAGCGATCGAGATCAGGTAAACAACGATGGTTACAGGGAAGAACGCGATGATGTCGTTCACTTTCATTCCCATTACGAGGTTGCCGATAATGAAAGCGAATGCAAGGGCAATAACGCCGGTGTTAAGCTTGAACTTCCAGCCTACAATAATGGAAACAATGATTGCAATGATACAAAGAGTTAATGCCATAATTGATCCTCCTCTATAATTAAAGCATATTTTTGTTCTTTACAGTTCCTGACTTACGCGGTTGATAACTTCGTCCTGGATGCCGGGCGTGAGGCGTGTAAAGTATGCGCTGTAGCCGGCCACACGTACGATGAGCTCGGAATGATCGTCGGGCCTGACCTTTGCGTCTTCCATCTCATCCTTGGTAACGACATTGAACTGTACGTGCTTTCCGCCGTGGGTGAGGTAGGTCTTGACCATGCTGCCGAGCTTCTCCAGATCGGCCTCGGTCTTTAAGTTGTCCGGAGCGAACTTCATGTTCATCAGAGTGCCCTGATAAGGATCCTGTGCTACATGCATCGCGCTGTTGAATACTGCAAGCGGTCCGTGGGTATCGGTGCCGTGTGCGGGTGAAAGCGATGCGTCCGCAAGGATCTCGCCGCCTTTACGTCCGTCGGGTGTAGCGCCGGTAACTGCGCCGCCCGGCTGATGAGCAGAGATCGAAATAGCGTTCGGCTTGAGGGAATCGCCGTATACGCAGGGCAGTGAGTAGCAAACGTCCGAATGAAGCTTGTACATCTCAGCGACGAGCTCGTCGACCTCGGGAACGTTGTTGCCGTACTTGGGCTGGGACTTGAAATCTTCTCTCATTTCCTCGTAGCCTTCCCAGTCAGCGTCGAGAGCTTCCATGAGCTGCTTCATTGTATATTTCTTCTGCTTGAAGATAAGCTCGTTCATAGCGAAGAGGCCGTTGCCGGCATTGACCGCGCCTACTGCTCCAAGGACTGCGCCGTTCTCGAAATCGAAGCGGCGGTTGTACATATCCTTGCCGACCTTGACGCCGTCCTTCATGAGGCTTGAGCGGAAAACATCCGGGAAGAGGTCGCGCTCTGCGATCATCTCCACGTTGATCCTCTCGTTTGCCATGCGCATGAGGTGGCGGATCTCTTCGAAGACTGCTGCCTTGACCGCTTCAAAGGTCTCCATCTCGGTAACGTCTCCGACTTCCTTGCCGACCATTTCTTTAGTGTAGCGGCAGTAGCCGTTGTGAAGCGCGATGTCCATAGCCTGCGGGATGATGAAGAAGCAAGCTACCTGGGTGCGGGTGAGCGCCTGGACGTTGCCGTCTACGCAGCCGGTGCAGCACCAGTCTCTGGCTTCCTCGACCGTAAGCCTGTTGGTCTCGCTCTGATTTGTAAAGAAGTTAATATAGCTGTCATCGCCTACGAATGCAGGCATTCCGATACCGGTGCGTACGCACTCGAGAGCCTTGACCATAAGCTTCTGGGGCGTTCCCTTGTGCACGCGTACGGTAACGGTGTGATGAGGAATATGCGTATCTGCAGCTGCCTCGAGAAGCAGGTAGCTGAGCTCGTTCGTTGCGTCGCTTCCGTCAGCCTTCTGGCCGCCGATGGTCCAGTTGTACCACTTAGCCATTCCGGCGTTCTTTGCGCGGTTAGCTTTTCCGGAAACACGGTTGAGCTTCATGTTCTTGATGCGGAGGATCTCGAGGAGCTCGAGGACTTCATCATCAGTTATGCGGCCTTCTTCGATGTCTTTCTTATAGAAAGGATACATGTACTGGTCGAAACGTCCTGCGCTGGTGGTAGGGCTCGGGCAGCACATAAGGAATGTGAACCAGAAGCTCTGAAGGGCCTCGCGGAATGTCTCTGCGGGCTCATAGGGAACCTTGCGGCAGATCCTTGCCATCTTGAGGAGCTCTGCTGCGCGCGCGGGATCCTTCTCCTCTGCTGCCATCTTCTCAGCGAGATCTGCATAGCGGTTCGCGAAACGTACCCATGCTTCGAATACGATCACAACGCCTTCCCAGAAATCGCGCTTTTCCATGATGTCGGGCTCTTCATAGCGGATGTTCGCGAGGTTTTCCTTAGCCTCTGCTATGATTCCCTTTGCGCCTTCGTTAAGGACCTTGGCGTAATCAACGCAAACAAGCGCGAAGCCGGGGCCAAGGCCGTAGCCGCTCATTGCGAAGCCGCCGCCTGAGCCGCCCTTGCGGTCCTTCCAGGGAGGAAGGATGGTGCCGGACTTCATGAAAGGCCAGAGCCGCTCGTTCATTCCGAGGGACTTTCCCATTTCCTCAACAAGGTTGCTGTTTGATGCGTTTCCTGCGAAACGGTCATTTAATTTATAAAGCTCTTCTTCATCCTCAGGAGTGATGGTGTAGATCTCGCTCTTAAGGCTCTCGACCTCGTCCTTGGTCCAAACGCCGTACTCATAGCTCATCTCGAGTCCGAAGGGCTTGGAGGCGCCGCTTCCGCACAGGAGATCATCAGGTTCAATGAATATCGTGATGTTGTCCAGGATATTGGCATGCAGCTTAGAGCGGCGGAGCAGCATCGGCTCTCCGGCTGTCTTCTCTAAAGACTCATTGGCAAGCCGGAATACTTCTACGCAAAGTGGATACTTGTTGATACGAAGTGCTTCTTTCATACGTGCAACGCGGTCTGTCATTATGTTCTTATACCTCCTAAAAAACATGTTGGGTTCAACTGGTTTTCTGGTCTAACATTATCATCTGCACTTAGTCTGTGAAACAATTATCAATTCCGGGGCAAAAAAAATGTGATTCCGCACATTTTGGACAAATCCAAATTGTGCGGAATCACATCAGGCCTTAATGTCTTTGCCGGATCATCAGATCCTCAGGGTATTGGCCATTACTTCTTTATAATATTTTACGACCTGGCAGGAATAGAGGAGCCTTTGCTGGGTCATTCCGTCCGACAGATCGGCCTCTATTATCTTGTTGATCCTGTTGATCTTGTTGAGCACCGTATTGCGGTGCATATACATGACCTCCGCGGTCTTCGCTACATTGGAGCCGTTCAGGAGATAGTTCATCAGCACGTCCACAAGGCCGGACTTATGCTCCGCGTCATACCTAGCCAGACTTATTATCCCGTGGTCGGCCATGTAGATGATATCCGAATGCCCCATCTCCATCTGGTAGGTCTTGGCCATCATGTCGATGTCAAGGTAGATCATATAATCCATGTACCTGTAGATGTTTCCGTAATTCGAGGTAACGTCAAGGCATTTGATGATCTCCAGAAGCCTGTGCGTCAGCCTGTAGATCGTCCTGAACTTGTCGTATTTCGAGGTCGCATAGCTGACTATAGCCTTTCCCGAAAGAGGCTTCAGCACCTTGTTCACCGCCTCGACATCCATTATGCGATCCAGGTTATATTCGTGAGTGGGCATGGAGACCATTATCACGAACTGGTTGTTCCACTTGGCGATATTGGCGTTCGGGAAGACGCTGTCCAGCTGGTGAAGAATGTATTCGTCAGAAACTCCGTCTTCCTCAAAATCAGCTATCACGCAGTATACATATTTTTCCACCGGGACGGTCAGCAGCCTGAAACGGTTCCTGACTTCGGCGTCGCTTTCAAGCTTATTGTCTGAAAGATCCTGCAGCAGGGTTGTGAAAGCCTTGTTGTGGATCAGATATTTCTCCTTAGACCTTGCAAGTATCGCGCCTATCACGTTCCCGAAACCGTTTATGGCAGCTTCCGTATCGAAGGCTTTATCGGCGCTGTGCAGCGTGACCAGGAGCTCCGCAGCAGTGCCCCCCTCAATCCTGATCTTCTTAAGGTAGTAGGTGACTCCCTTGTCCGGGAAAAGTCCTTTCATGAGATCCGGATAGCTCTTCCCGCAGGACTTAAGCTCTGCGCGGAAGAACAGAGAGGTATTGTATGGAGTAAATCCCTGGTCAATGATCTCCTGTGTCAGCGGATCTTCAAATGTGCCTTTAACGGAAGATGTCATCACTTTCCCGCCGGGGTTGGTGAGAATGACATATCCGTTCAGCCTTTCGGATGCTGCCTCTATCATCTCGCTGATGCTCTTCCCTTTGACGATGTCGTCAACAACTGAATTCCTCCACTCGCGGTATTTGATGATCACCCGGTTTACAATATTGTAAAGGGAAAAAACGCTGAGATCCGTACTTACGATATTGAAAGATTTCATTTTAAACAGGGGATCCAGAAGGAAGCAATCTCCCGCAGTAAACAGAGTGACTTTTTCTGAAGGCGGATTCTCCCAAAGCCAGTGTGCGTAAGCATCCGTGTCAGCAACATAAATATACTCCGGATAGAATTTCTGGGTCCCGTCGACCATTACTATCCCTTTGATCCCATGGACTATAGGAACAGGAACACGTTTCCTGAGAACGTGGCCCTCAAGCTCATCAATAATAAAAGAAATGTCTGCCATACTCCGCCTCCGGCTGCACAGCCGCATAATAATTATGCCCGCTGCTTAATTAGTGAATGCCTAGGATGTGCATTTCCTACATGTTTTTCCATACAGAGAAGCTGCGTTTGTATCAAAGATAAATATAGATTATGATTATTATGGCTGTATTATAGCATAAAATCTTCGCTGTCAATTATTTGTATACGATCAAAAGAAGAGAGGCAGGCACATGAATAATGAGATCTCAGCACCGGTTTTTAATATCCAGACTTACTGCATACACGACGGTCCCGGGATCAGGACCACCGTGTTCCTGAAGGGCTGCCCTTTACGCTGCATCTGGTGCGCGAACCCGGAATCAAACGAAAGCTACCCGCAGCTTATGACCTACTCAAATAAGTGCACCGCCTGCGGCCTCTGCATCCCCGAGTGTCCTAATGAAGCGATCTCTATCTTCGTCCCCGACGACGGCAAGTCCAAGCCTTTCGCGGTGACCGACAGGGATAAATGCGTGAACTGCGGGAAATGCGTTTCCGTATGCCCCTCCAAGGCCAGGGAGATTGCGGGCAAGGACATGACCGTTGGCGAGATCATTTCCGAAGTGCTTAAGGACAAGCTTTTCCTCGACGAGTCAGGCGGCGGCATGACCGTAAGCGGCGGTGAGGCGCTCGTGCACCACGACTTCTGCGAGGCGCTGTTTAAGGCCGCCAAGGACAAAGGGATCCACACCGCGATTGAAACGACCTGCTTCGCGAGCAGGGCGGTCATAGACCAGGTCTTCCAGTATGTCGACCTCGGCCTCATCGATATAAAACACATGAACTCCGAGATCCACAAAAAGCTCACCGGGGTCCCCAACGAGCAGATCCTGGATAATATTAAGCACGTGAATAACGAACTTGGGATCCCGGTCATCATCCGCGTCCCGACCGTCCCGGATCATAACGGCGACACCGGGAACATCGCAGCCACGGCAAAGTTCGTTAAAAATGAACTGGGAGAAGACGTAAAGATACATCTTCTCCCCTATCACAGGCTCGGCGAGTCGAAGGAAGAAAGCCTCGGGAGGCTGATTCACCGCACCTTCACCGTGCCCGAAAATTCATATATGGAAATGCTGAAGGACATCGTCTCCTCTTACGGTGTCGACGTTCAGATCGGCGGTTAAAGCGTAACTCCGTGAGGCATCGGATCCCTGTTATCATCGATGCAGACAAATACTATAGCTGCAGTCAGGACTTCCGTCTCTCCGCAGTTCATGGATACGTCGATCGTAAGGCTGCTCCTTCCGGCCTGGGCAAGTTTTGCCTCCAGGATCACGATCGCTCCTACGGGAACGGATTTCTTAAAGGACATGTCCTTCATTGCTACAAATGCAAAATGCTTCTCCCCCAGAACCTGCGTCGCTTTCACGGTCGCACAATCGATGATCCACTCGGCCGCCCGGGCGGAATAAAGAATGTTGTAGTGGTCGGCGTCGGCCGGGGTCACATAGTGACATGCAATTGCTGTTTCCATTTTTTCTATTCCTCTCTATTTTAATAAGAATCATTTTTTAATGCATCGCTGCAGAATGCTGCGCCTGACTGCGGCGGCATTTTTATATGCAGATATCCGTCGGTAACGGTATACGATCCGGCATCCCTGCTGAATCCGGTCCGGCTGGTAATAAGCCTGCAGAGATATTCCGCGCTGCTGCCTGCCCCTGCCTCGGTTACGGGGATATCGACAGAAACCTCAAACTCTTCGTTATTTATCGCAACGATCACGCTTTCTTCGCGGTTGAACCGGCAGTAGGCCATGACTCCGCCTTCGCCGCCCAGCATCTTAAATGAGCCCGCGCGGAGCGCGGAATGCTCCCTGTGGAGCGCGATCGCGGCCTTGTGGAACTCCAGAAGATTCAGATTTTCATGCCCCCAGGGATAAGTCCTGCGGTCGTCCGGATCAGTCCACCCGCAGACTCCGGCCTCGTCTCCGTAATACACGGCCGGGCTTCCGGGCCAGGTCATCTGGATCAACACTGCTTCACGCATTACCGCCTCGGAAACTCCTTCGTTCGCGGCTTCCGGGCCCATCTCGCGCGTCCTCCCGGTCTTTCCGTTCGTCCTGGTGAGGAACCTGGAATGATCGTGATTGGAGAGCTCGTTCATGGAACAGAAAAGCGATTCGTGATGAAACGCTGCCATCTCGCGCTTCATCGCAGATGCGAATTCCTCGTAATTATTTTTCAGGTCGGGCCGCGAATAGTCGCTGTGCTTCTCTATCCCGGTGAGGTACCAGCCGACAGGCTCCATAAAGGCCCGATAGTTCATTATCGTGTCCCACTGGTCGCCATTAAGCCATGCAGAGGGGTCTTCGTATTCCTCCGCTATTAGCACGGTGTCAGGGTTCGCACTCTTTACCGCGTTCCGGAAGCTCCTCCAGAAATAATGGTTGTATTCCTCGGAATGCCCGACGTCCCTCGCGACATCAAGCCTCCAGCCGTCTATTCCGTATGGAGCGGACACCCATTTGCGCCCGGTCTCCATGACAATATTAAACAGCTCCTCCGAAGCCTCGTAGTTCAGCTTCGGGAGCGTCGCGACCCCCCACCACTTCTCATAATCAGTATTGTCGGGCCAGTTTTCCGATGTGAAATTGAAATAATTTCTGTAGGGACTCTCCGCTGACACAAACGCACCGGGCTCATAGCCCTCTTTGCCGTGGTAGATCTTCTCGCGGTCAAGCCATTTATTGAAGGAACCGCAGTGGTTAAATACCCCATCGAGGATTATCCTCATGCCGCGGCGGTGCACATCGCTCACAAAGTCTGCGAAGAAGCGGTTTCCGGCCTCGAGGTTCTCAGCGCAGGCCACGCGGGTTATGTAGCGGGATGCCTGGGAATTGTCGGAGCATCCCTCCGGAAGAGGCTCTCCCCCGTCCTTCACTATCACTCCGTAATGAGGATCCACATAGGCGTAGTCCTGGGCATCGTATTTATGATTAGAAGGCGAAACAAAGATCGGATTAAGGTAGAGCACCTCGACCCCGAGATCCTGGAGGTAGTCCAGCTTGTCCCAGATCCCCTTGATGTCGCCGCCGTAGAATCGCTGCGTATCGTCGGAGGCAGGATAGGAATCCCAGTCAGAGACCTTGTGCGCGCAGGTCCCGAGATAATAATATTCTCCCTCAGTCACGTCATTGGAAGGATCGCCGTTAAAGAAGCGGTCGGTAAAGATCTGGTAGATCACTGCTCCCTTTGCCCACTCCGGCACGGAGAGCTCAGGAAGTATCACAAAAAAGCGGTCACCCTCCGGATAATAAGAAACTCCGTCCTTAAGATACCAGACCGTCTGCCCCGAATCTTCGCCGCTGCCGGTCCCTGTTATCTTAAAACAGTATTTCCTTCCGCATTCCGGATAATGTATGACCGTCTCGAAATAAGCGAGTTTCCCCGCAGTTTCAAAGCGGTGCATGGCAAAGCCCTCACCGCTTTCTGTGATGACCGAAACGCCGAACACGCCCTCGGAAGGGGCGCGCAGCCGCAGCCGCACGTCCCACCCGCGGTCCGTTTTCGAATATTTCCGGTAATATTCTGTTCCGTCAGAAAACAGCAGATTTACGTCAAAGCTCCCTGCCCCGACATGGTACTGCCGCAGCTTAATTGTTTCAGATGGATTCCTGATCATTAACTTCTATAACGGGAGCCTCAAACAGCGCCTCGAATTCCTCTCTTGTAATCTTTTCCTTCTCCAGAAGGAGCTTTGCGCTGGCATGAAGCACATCTATGTTCCCGGTAATGATCCTCTTTGCTTCCTCGTAGCACTCATCCACTATGCGCTTAACTTCACTGTCGATAAGGTTCCCGGTGTCCTCCGAGTATGACTTCGGATGGACCAGGTCCCTGCCGATGAAGACCTCGTCGCTGTCCTCGCCGTAGTTTATGGGGCCGACCTTCTCGGACATTCCGTACTCGGTCACCATTGCCCTCGCAAGCGCGGTCGCCTGCTTGATGTCCTGTGAAGCGCCGGTGGTTATATCGTCAAATATTAACTGCTCTGCGATCCTCCCGCCCAGGGAAACCATGATCTGGTGGAGCATCTTGCTCTTCGTATAATACATCTCGTCCTTCTCAGGCAGGGGCATGGTGTAGCCGCCCGCGCCAAGGCCGGTAGGTATTATAGAGACGGAATATACGGGCCCGACGTCCGGAAGCAGATGGAAAAGGATCGCGTGGCCGGACTCATGGTAGGCCGTGATCTTCTTTTCCTTATCGGAAATGATCTTGCTCTTCTTTTCCGCCCCGATACCGACCTTAACGAAGGATTCTTTGATATCGGCCTGGGTAATGAAGCCCCTTCCTGCCTTCGCGGCGTCTATGGCAGCTTCATTCATAAGGTTCTCAAGGTCTGCGCCGGTAAAGCCCGCGGTGGTCCTTGCGATCTCTTCAAGGTCAACGTCCTCTGCAAGAGGTTTGCCCTTGCTGTGCACGGCCAGGATCTCGCGCCTGCCGTTCACGTCGGGACGGCCTACCGCGATCTTCCGGTCGAACCTTCCCGGCCTCAGGATAGCAGGATCCAGTATATCCGCACGGTTGGTTGCCGCCATTACTATAATGTTTTCATTTGCCTTGAAGCCGTCCATCTCTACAAGAAGCTGGTTCAGGGTCTGCTCGCGCTCGTCGTGTCCGCCGCCGAGGCCGGTGCCCCTGCGCCTTGCTACGGCGTCTATCTCATCGATGAATACGATGCAGGGAGCGTTCTTTTTAGCATTTTCGAACATGTCCCTCACACGGGAAGCTCCGACGCCGACATACATTTCGACGAAATCGGATCCGGAGATCGAGAAGAAGGGAACTCCTGCCTCTCCTGCGACCGCTTTCGCGAGAAGGGTCTTGCCGGTTCCGGGAGGGCCCGTAAGTATAACGCCCGTAGGTATGCGCGCGCCGACGCTCAGGTATTTCTGCGGGTTCTTCAGGAAATCCACGATCTCCCAAAGGTCTTCCTTTTCCTCCTGAAGCCCGGCGACGCTGCTGAAATTGATCCCCTTGGTGTCGGTCGCGAGGGTCGCGCGGCTCTTTCCGAAGTCCATGAGCTTTCCGCCGGCTCCGCCGCCCTGCTGCGCGGATATGAAGGAGAACATGAACCAGACGAGGAGGACACCTACGACAAGGGCCGCCCCGTTATAATAGAACCAGGAGATACGGTTCCTTACGTCTGTCACGGTGTAATCGTCGAAGCCCTGCTCCATCAGCCAGGATTCAACTTCACTTATGTCCGTCGCGTAGAAATATTTGCTGTCCCCGCCCTCGAAAGTCACTTCCACGATGCCCGTGGGAGCCTCGCGGTTAGGACGGATCACGACGGAGTCTATGTCATCCCCGCTCCTGCCGAAATCCTCCTGGAAGTCGGTGTAGGAGTAGTCGTTCAGGTTCGTATTCGATAAACGGCTGCTCAGGACTATGAGGACAACGCCCATGAGGAGCATGATCATCCACAGATTGACCGGTCTTCTGCTGTTAGTATTCAAGTAAATAACCTCCGATGCCTATAACTCTTCAACTACGCCTACGAAGGGCAGGTTCCTGTATTCCTGGGCATAGTCGAGCCCGTAGCCTACCACAAATTTATCAGGAACGCAGAAGCCCGTGTAATCGACCTTTACGTCGGCGGTCCTGCGGTCGGGTTTGTCAAGGAGGGTGCAGATCTTAAGACTCGCGGGATGCCTCTTGTTAAGGATATCGACCAGATAGTGAAGGGTGTTACCCGAATCCACGATATCTTCTGCGATAAGCACGTCCTTGCCCTCGATCGGCTCGTCAAGATCCTTGATGATCCTGACAACGCCCGAGGTGGAGGTGCCGTTCCCGTAGCTGGATACCGCCATGAAATCCATGGTCAGCGGGACCGTGATCCTCTTGGCAAGCTCGCACATAAAGAACACTCCGCCCTTAAGCGCGCAGATAAGGTGTATCCTTTTGCCGGCGTAGTCCCTGTTGATCTCGTCCGCCAGCTCCCTTACTCTCCTGTCAACCTCTTCCTCCGAAATGAGGACGCTTATCTTATTATTCAAACCCTTCATCTCCTGATAAAAAATATTTGGCTTCAAGCACGTACTGCGTGCGTTCGGAGACCTTGTAATCATCGCTTATCCTTCCGGTATCCGGTATCCACAGGATGTGGCCGCCGTCCGCCAGGAAAATCATGCTGTCCCTCTCGCCTTTCGGGACCTTGCCGTCAATAAGGACGCGGCTGAGCTTTTTGTGCTGTCCGGATAAGGACATATAGTCCCCTTCCTTACGGTTCCTCAGGCAAAGACCATAACAAATCTTACCATAATCAAACCATTTCGTATACTTATTTCTCGGAATCTGTTCAGTCCCGGAGTAAGGGATCATGGCAAATGCCATCGATCCGCCGCCTGCAAGGGGGTACTCTCCCGGCACCGTTATCTCGGTCTCCACCGGGGCCGCCTCTTCTCTCTTGCGAATACAGATCTCCCCGTACCTCTTCTCGGCCATGAGCCCGTAAGGCAGGTCCGCTGCTTTCCCGGTCTCCAGATGCGCAAGCTTCATCACGCTCCGGTAGTGGACCGCGCCGATATCCTTCATGCGGCCGGCGGCCCGGCATACCTGCTGCCGGATCAGCTCCTGCGATACCGCCGCGTCAAGGCTCTCCAGCTTTTCAATATCTATAAAAATCCTTCCGGTCTCTTCCCTTACCGCCTCTTTTGCGGCTTCCTCCGCCGAGGCTGCGGCATGCGCGGCCAGATCCCCTGCCATGGCGGCCATCTCGGCGATGTGCTCGCGGCTCCTGGAATTAATATTCCTGCAAAGGTAAGGGAGCACGTCCAGCCTTATCCGGTTCCTCGCGTATTCCCGCTCCAGGTTGGTCCGGTCGGTGCGGAAAGCGATATTATTCCTACGGTCGTATTCCTCGATCTCTTCCCTGCCGGTGCGGAGCAGAGGCCTCACAATATATCCGCGCTTCGCCGGCATCCCTGCCATGCCCCGCACGCCGCTTCCCCTCGCAAGGTTAAGCAACACGGTCTCGCAGAGGTCGTCCATATTGTGGGCAACGGCGATCCGGTCCGCGCCTTTCTCAAGGCGCACCTTCTCGAAGCATTCGTAGCGGGCGATCCTGCCTGCCTCCTCGACCGAGAGATGCTGCTCCCGGGCGCGTCCGGTGATATCTTCCCGGAAAGAAACGAACGGGACCCCTTCCTTCTCGCAGATGCCACGCACATAATCCTCGTCCGCGTCTGCCTCCTCCCCGCGTATGCAGTGATTAACATGCACCGCGGTCACGGATATCTTCATTGGCCCGCGCAGCCCCAGAAGAACGTAAAGCAGGCACATGGAATCGGCGCCCCCGGATATCCCGGCGACCACTGACTCCCCCGGAAGAATTAGTTCCGATTCTTTAATGTGCTCGCAGACTCTGATAGTAAGAGCATCCATCACCCTTCACCGCCTCTTTATAATGAAAGCCGGTATGCCATGCACATACCGGCTTCCTGTTTAAACAATATATCTTACGCGGAAAGCAGGACCTGTGCCGCCGGAAAAACCGGTATCAGCGTCCGCTCTTCCTGAAAATGATCTCATCCTCATAAATGAGTCCGAGCTTCTCCCTTGCAACGTCTTCGATATACTTATCGGAGCTGAGGTACTCGGCTCTCTCCTCGAGTTCGCCGGTGCGTGCCTCTTCCTCTTTGATCTCCTCGATCAGTACGTCACGAACCTCCGCGTACTGCTTCGTCTCCTGGTTCACCCGCCATGTACGGAACCCCAGGACGCTGCAGACCGCGATGACAAGTACCGCGATAAGCTTCATGCTTGCGCCGTGCTGCGACTTGGTATTTTTTATCGAACTTTTCCTGCGTCCACTCATAGAATCCACCCAGAATATATAAACTGTAAAAACTTTTACATTCTACATTCTACCTATTTCTGACGCAAAATGCAAGCCTCTTTTCAAATATATCTGAAGAGATCTTTCGCTTCGTCCTTCCGCACGGTCTCCTGCACGTCAAGGACCTCGACCTTCACGGTCCTGGTGCCGAAACCGATCTCGATAATGTCCCCGACGGAAACCGGCGATCCTGCCTTGGCGACCTTGCCGTTGATCATTACCCTGCCCGCATCGCAGGCTTCGTTGGCCACCGTGCGCCTTTTTATAAGCCGCGATACCTTGAGGTATTTGTCAAGCCTCATATCCTAACTCCCCGCTTGTTAAAACTAAAAATGGTGACTATACAGCGCCCCAGGCTCGGGATGCTGAACAGTTGATCGAATGGACGGAATTAAACCTCCCATCCGATCTGCGCGATGCGCACAGTTCGAGGCACACGCCTCTCACTGTACGTTGGCCTCATATGTGCGCTCGAGCAAGCTCGGCGCGCGCATTCGGCCTTATCGCGCAAAAAACGGGACCTTTGGATTCCAAAGGTCCCGGCATTGATCATTGATCAAAATTCAGGTCTGAAAGAATTATTTCTTTTTGCCCTTCTTAACGTTGACCGCATCCTTAAGAGCCTTGCCTGCTTTGAACTTAGGAGCCTTGGAAGCTGCGATCTTCATCTTCTTACCGGTCTGAGGGTTCCTGCCGCTCCTAGCTGCTCTCTCGGAAATATCGAAAGTACCAAAACCAACGAGCTGGATCTTCTCACCCTTAGCAAGAGTCTCCTTAACAGTCTCTTCAAAAGCCTTTAAAGCCTTCTCAGCATCTGTCTTTGTGATTTCTGCCTTTGCTGCGATAGCTGCTACTAATTCTGCTTTGTTCATAGGTAAAATCCTCCTCAATACCTGTCCGGCTTAAAGCCGGAAACATAGTAACTCTTCACAATTATATATATTATTTTCAGATAATTTTGTCAAGTATTTTTACGTCTGAAGCCCCAAAAATAAGGGTTTTCGCCACTTTTCAGACAGAATCCCCCACATCCTGGCTGAAAGTGACCGTCTCGAGGTCGGAAGGAACGTATATTTCTCCCTTATAATACAGCCTTCCCTCGGCGCGGTAGAGGTCTTCGCGCCTCCTGAGACTGTCGTCCTCAGTGCTGAACATGATCAGCCTCGGAACTCCCAGGTACCCGGCAAGCTCACAGGCTTCCTTGACCGTCATGAGCCCCTTCCCGTAAGGGTCGTACCGGTCGACCTGCGAGTGCAGGCAGTAGACCGGATGGATCAGCCAGTCGCTCCCGCGCGCGGCATCAAAGCAGGCCTCGGTCAGCGGGGTCTCGCCGGCATATGTCAGCTTCTCGCCGTTTCCAAGCGTAACGGAGAAGCCGAATTCCCTGTCCTTCGAGCTTCGTATGTCAAAAAAGCTGAAGCTGTAGCCGGCTATCTTCCTGACGTCGGTATCGAATATCGAAACGAATATTATCCTGTGGTCAAAATTCCAGGTGAGCTTCTTCGGAAGCAGGAGTCCGCAGACATTTTTTACCAGGTCTATAATGTCCGTAGAACAGTAGACCCTAAGATCTCCCTCGTAAGTCTCATCCCGCATTGCCGCGGAGATCTCGTTGATCAGCCACACGATACCCATCACGTGGTCGGGATGCCCGTTAGAAAGGAAAATATTGTGAATATCATTCACGGAAATACCGGCATCGGCAAGCTGACGGAGAATACCGTTCCCCCCGCCGGTACCGACCAGAAGATATTCGCCGTTATTCTCGATCAAAAAAGAACTGTTGTAACACCTGACAGCCCAGGGACTGCCGGTACCAAGCATGATAATTCTCTCCATGGCACACCTCCTGATTTACTATTTAACAATATACCATATATCACGGACAAATTCCATATACCGCTAATGCTTGCAAAGGATACTTTGATGTGATAAAGTAATGTTCAACACTAAAAAGGACAGATAGGAGGTGCCAAACTTGGAGAAAGATTTCGCTGAATTTAATGACAGGCTGGATAAGTTGGCTGACCAGTGCCTGTCTTCCAGAAAATTTGACCTTGATCTTTACGCGGAGTATGACGTTAAGAGAGGCCTCAGGGATTCCGACGGAAAGGGCGTTGTCACCGGCCTGACCGAGATCTCCGACGTTATTGGTTTCGCGTCAAAGCGCGGCCGCGTTGTGCCCGTTGACGGAAGGCTTTATTTTCAGGGCTACGACATCCACGAGCTGATAAGGGGATCCGCCAACAGCCGTTTCGGTTTTGAGGAGGCGGCCTATCTGCTTCTGTTCGGAGATCTTCCGACACAGACTCAGCTCGATGAGTTTATAGACATCCTGGGGAACTACCGCGCGCTGCCCGATAATTTTGTCAGGGACATTATCATGCAGTCCCCCACCGACAATATGATGAACATCCTCCAGAAGAGCGTGCTTACGCTGTATTCATACGATGACGCGCCGGAGGATATTTCGGTCAAGAACGTGCTGAGGCAGTCGCTGCAGCTCCTTGCAAGGCTTCCTCTCATTTCCGTGTACGGCTATCATTCCTACAGGCACTATGTGCGCGACAAGAGCCTGGTTATAAGGCGGTCCAAGCCGAGCCTTTCGACCGCCGAGAATATCCTGAACCTGCTGCGCCAGGACGGGGAATACACCCCTCTTGAGGCCAAGGTCCTCGATATCCTGCTTATACTTCACGCGGAACACGGCGGCGGCAATAACTCCTCATTTACGACCCACGTCCTGACCTCGACCGGCACGGACACCTTCTCCACCGTCGCGGCTTCGCTCGGCTCGCTTAAGGGTCCGAGGCACGGCGGCGCGAATATCAAGGTCATGCAGATGTTCAAATCCATCATTGAAAATGTGGAAGACTGGACTGACGAGGACGCGCTCAGAGAATACCTTCTCAAGATCCTTCGCGGGGAAGCTTTCGACGGCGCAGGCCTGATATACGGAATCGGACATGCGGTCTACACCCTCTCCGATCCCAGATGCGTGATCCTGAAGAAATACGCCAAATGGCTCTCGGAGGAAAAGAATCTTACGAATGAGTTCGAGCTGTTAGACCGCATTGAGCGTATCGCCATCGAACTTATGAAGAGCGAGCGCCAGTTCTTCAAGCCGATCTGCGCAAATGTCGACTTCTACAGCGGCTTCGTATATTCCATGCTGGGGATCCCTTCAGAGCTCGTCACCCCGATCTTCGCGATCGCAAGGATGGCAGGCTGGAGCGCCCACAGGCTTGAGGAGCTCGCAAACGACGGAAAGATCATCCGTCCTGCATACAAATACGTCGGCCACCATGCGGACTACATCCCCATGGAAGACCGCAACTGAAACTGTTAAAGGCTGTGAACCTAAGGTCCGCAGCCTTTTTCATTAAACTCAGTCCGGATTGTTTTATCCTGTGCAATAATAAAGCTCCTCCGGCACGTATAATTAATATAGGAAAGATGTCATACGCCTTTTTCTTTAAGGCCGGACTTTATAAGATAGGAGGTAAATCATTTTGAAACTCATAAGGACCTTAGCGGCCGTCCTCACAGCGGCAGCAATTATCGGGCTTTCGGCCTGCAGCAGCGGGAGCAGCACTGCCCCTTCCGAAATAGAGCCGTCCGAAACAGCAGAGTTAACAGAAACCGAGGAGAATACGGAGATGACACCGACAGGATATGCAGACGGAGTCTATACCATTTACGGAAGATATCTGAAGCTCGCTGACGGGAGCAATATGATAGTTGCGTACGGGAGCTCAAATACTGCCTATCCCGTTGAGGAAAAAGATGTAACTTTCCAAGTCTCCGGAGCGCCGGTCCTGGTCTCCCAGGCCGAGCATTACGATGTCGATTTTGACCTGTTCACATCCGGCGCGGCGGTCTGGGCTATCGTCGATGACATTGCAGAGACCTGGCCGGGCCAGACAGTGATATACGCAATGTCCACCACGGATGTAAGCGTTCCCCAGATAAGCAGGGATCTTCTTGAAATGCTCGCCGAGTCAGGCTACAACGTACAGGGCAGGGGTGCGTACTACTGGGATCACAGCGAAGCCAGCGGCCAGCCTATCAGCGAAGAAGTCCAGGAGGTCTGGGACAAAGCCCTCGACGGACTTGACGGAACCGGTTATGAGCCGATCACCCTTCTCGGCACACAGTTGGTTGCGGGAACGAATTACGCTTTCCTTGCAAAGAGCACCGTTATCGTCCCCGGAGCGGACACAACGCTTGCAGTAGTCACCATATACAGAGCCCTTAGCGGAAACTGCAGCATACTCAGCATAAATGATCTTGACCTGGATGAACTGCTTGAAAAATCAGTCCCGGCAGACGAATATCCCGAACAGGAGGCTGAAGACCTGGTCGGAGCATGGACCTGGACCGAGCATGAGGTTTCGGCCGCCATTCCCGAAGACCTTGTCTGGGCTTACGGAAAGGTCCCCTATGTCTATCTTGGAGAAGACCCCTACTCTGAGCCTGTCCGCTACGCTGTGATGATGCCCGGACAGATATGGTTCCTGGATAATTCCGAACTGAGGGTAGTGGACTTTGCGATCGGCGATTATGTAAGCTACGGCGGTGAGCTGTATGATTTCCCGGTGGAATACGGAAGCTCCGATATTTATTCCAGAGAAGATATGGACGAAGCCATCCAGGTGATCCTCGAGGAGTTCGAACAGTGGAAAGGCTGCGAATTACACAGCCTCCGATATGCCTCGGACGAATGCAATAATGAAGAAAACATTGCCTGGATGAACCAGCTTTCCGAAGGAAAGGAGCTGGGAATAACATTTACCCAGTGCATAGAATTCATCAGTGATTTCCATACCCCGGCTGAACCGGACGCAGACTCCTCGTTTAATTCAGATTACGAGTATACCGACTGGACCTGGTACCTTGCCAGGGAAGACGGAGGCGAATGGCACCTGATGACCTACGGGTATTAAAGGCCGGAACCAGCGTCTTTAACAAAAAAGGGCTCCTTGCTAAATAAGCAGGGAGTCCTTTTTATAATGTCTGGCCGGATAGCTTTTCCGGCAGGTCAGTTTAGTTCGCCATTTCCTCTTCAGGGATTATATCTGCGACTTCCGGATGCGATACCGTGATCCTCTTGCCGTGGATCTGGCGGCTCACGTTGAGCACCATTCCGACCTCGGCCAGCTGCAGGATCAGGGCCGAGCCTCCGGCGCTGATGTAGGGAAGACTTATTCCGGTATTCGGGAACACGTTCATTGCCACGCCGATATTGAATATCGCCTGCAGGGAGATATGTATCCCTACGCCCGCGGCAACGAAGCACCCTATCCTGTCCGGGGCGTGCCGCGCCACCTCGATGATCCTCCAGATCTGGTAAATGAAAAGCACCATGACCGCGAGGCACCCGGCTATCCCAAGCTCCTCCGCAATTACCGCGAATATGAAGTCATTCGTCGGCTCAGGAAGGACGTATTTGACCGTTCCGTTTCCAAGACCTCTCCCGAAAACTCCCCCGTAGCCGATCGCGTACATCGAATACCTGGTCTGAAGGGATTCGTCCGAATATTTCTCCGGATAGATCCATGCAAGAATTCGCTTGGTACGGTAGCCGATCTCAAGCTCCTCCTGCTCTTCCTCGGTAAGCGACTGCTCGGAGACGATGGTATTCTGCTCGTCAGCGGGCTTCAGCACCAGGTTGAAGTAGGCGTAGGCGGCTATGATAACGGCCAGAAGGATAACTCCGATCCAGGCCCATACCTTCCTCCCGGGGAAGGCAACAAAAAGCATGATCGCCGCTATTCCGAAAATAATGATAGCGGTACTGAGGTTCGATGTGATTATCAGAACCACTCCCGCAGAGATCACCGCGGGTATCATGACCTTTATCGTCACGAGGACCTTTTTGAGTTTGGCGCCTTCCTTCACGAGGATGTACGACATCAGAAGGATGATGCCGGGCTTCAAAAACTCGGCGGGCTGGATGGTAAAACCGAATATCTCGATCCAGCGGCTGGCGCCGTGGCTCGTGTAGCTGAGTCCCGGGACCCTTACCAGGAATACCGAGAGGAATGCCAGCACGAATATCGGCCAGGCATGCCGGACCAGCCAGTGATAATTTACTCTGGATGCGACGAACATGCCGAACATTCCAATGCCAATGAACAGGAGCTGCCTGAAGACCGGCGACAATCCGGAGGATGCGCTGCTGGCGCTGTAGATCATGATAAGGCCGAACATCAGAAGAAAGATCACCGATACGATCATCCTGTAATCGGAAACCTCATCTCCCGCTATTATCTTCGGCCTGCTGAGGAGAACCGCATCGTTCCCTTCCTTATTTTCCGCAGGCTTTTTATTCCTCTTGCCTATCATTAACTTCCGCCTCTCTGCAACAAGCGCCCTTCGGGTAAAAAAATACTCCCTCCGGCCCTGAGGCCGGAGGGTGAAAAAATATTTTACTGTGCCTCTGCAAGAGCCTTGGTATCTCTTGCGATCATGAGCTCCTCATCGGTAGGGATGACGCATACGGTCACCTTGGAATCCGGAGTGGAGATGACGTGCTCTCCTCTCTCCTTGTTAGCTGCCTCGTCGATCTTGATACCGAGGTATCCGAAATACTCGCAGACCTTGCCGCGTACGAATGCGCTGTTCTCGCCGATACCTGCGGTAAAGGTGATAACGTCAACGCCGTTCATAGCTGCAGCGTATGCGCCGACAGTCTTTGCAACGTTGTAGCAGAAGATCTCGATAGCGTCAACGCATCCGGGATCGCCTGCATAGAATCCCTCTTCAAGGTCACGGAAATCGCTCTTGCCGCCGGAGATTCCGAATACGCCTGACTTCTTGTTCAGGACTTCGGTAACCTGGCTGACATCGAGGCCCTCTTTCCTGCCGTAGAATTCAAGGATAGCAGGATCGATATCACCGGAACGGGTCCCCATTACAAGACCTGCAAGAGGGGTAAGGCCCATGCTGGTGTCAACGCTCTTGCCGCCGTTGATAGCGCAGATGCTGGCGCCGTTTCCAAGGTGGCAGGAAATGATCTTGAGCTCTTCAGCGGGACGGCCGATGAACTGGGCGGTCTGCCTTGCGATGAACTTGTGGGAAGTTCCGTGGAAGCCGTATCTCCTGATCCCGTACTCGGTATATGCTTTCATAGGAAGGCCATAGATGAAGGCTTTTCTGGGCATTGTCTGATGGAAAGCGGTATCGAAAACTGCGACCTCAGGTACTCCGGGCATCAGCTCGCGGCATACATTGATGCCGATGATGTTTGCGGGGTTGTGAAGAGGGCTGAACTCTGCGCACTCCTGAACAGCAGCGATAACGCTGTCGTCAATAAGTACGGAATCAACATACTTCTCTCCGCCATGCACTACGCGGTGGCCGACAGCGTCGATCTCGGAAAGAGATCCAACCACGCCGTGCTCAGCGTTGGTAAGGCAGTCGATAACGATCTGGATCGCTTCCTTATGAGTAGGCATCGGGCTCTCGATGGTGATCTTGCCAAACTCGGGTTTCTTGACGGGCGTGTAGACAATGCGGCTGCCTTCGCTTCCGATTCTCTCACAAAGCCCCTTTGCTTCTACGGATTCAGTCTCCATGTCCATGAGCTGGAACTTAAGGGAAGAACTGCCGCAGTTAATAACTAGTACCTTCATCTTATTTTCCTCCTTGGTAGTATCAGTTAACTGACTACATATTTATGTACATAATAGCACAATGGTTTTTAACATGCAATTTTGTGATGTAATTAACAATCAAGTTTGCTTTTCTCTAAAACCTTCAGATCCGCAGTTTTTGTATTGCTATTACACCGCATTTCCGCATATTTTCAATAGTATAAATGTGTTATACTGTTACTGCATGGAGAAACTTCCGGTTTCTCCAGTAATAAATAAGGCCCTGCTGCCGGGCAGGCCTTCAGAATAAGGACCGGACCCGTCCGGATATAAATGCGCCCGATAAATGACCATTAAAAATTATATGGAGATCGGAGGCGCATTTTTTATGGGAAAACGCAGAAAAGAACTGACCGGCACAGGTAAAGGCCGGAAGCTGGAATTTGCGAGGAAAGCGCTGATAATTCTGGCTTTTGCCTTGCTCGCGTACAGCTGCATCAGGCTGGGTATTTACGCGTACAACATCGGGAAAAGCGAGTCAGAAGTTCAGCAGCTGAAAGAACTTATTGATGGATCCGAAATCATGGAATATCAAGACAGCCAGGGAGAATCCTCCTCTGAAGACATATCTTCAGGAGATCCCTTTGCCGCCCTGGACCTTGAAGAGAAGCTACGCGCGGCCATGCGGGCAAAATACGGAAGCCTCACAGAACTTAACCCGGACTTTGCGGGATGGCTCACGATCGAAGGCACAAATGTAGACTACCCGGTTATGTACACCCCGGATGATCCTCAGTACTACCTTCACAGGGCCTTCGACGGGTCATACTCTCTTTCCGGAACACTCTTCATAGATTCCCGCTGCAGCATGGATCCGGGGAACATCGGCACCAACACCATAATTTACGGGCACCGCATGAGCAGCGGCACCATGTTCGGGAGCTTCGGGCTCTTCTATGACAACGAGGACGATTATGTGCGGGAGCACCACAATGTGCGCTTCGACACCCCCGACCGTCCCGGCAGCTATATCATATTTGCGGTATTTCTTTCACAGATCTACGAAGAAGAGGATACGGATCATTTCCACTATCTGGACTTTATTCAGGCCGGGAGCCCGGAGGAGCTTGAAGCCTACCTGGCAGGCGTGAAAGAGCTGGCTTCATACTATGACGAAGACAACGAGCCGGATTTCGGAGATGAGTTCCTGACGCTCTCCACCTGCAGTTACCACACCGAGGACGGACGGCTCGTACTGCTTGCAAAAAGGACCGGTTACTGAGTATAATGAAAATGTGGACTATGCACTTTATTTACAAGGAGGAAATGAAATGAAAAAGCTTAGAATACCAGCTCTCCTGCTGGGCGCAGCCATGGCGCTTACCCTTGTCTCGGGCTGCAGCAAAGAGACAGCCCCGACCCTTGAAAGCGTAATCACTTCCGCACAGGAGAGAAGCAATGCCGCTGCGTCTCAGGATATGGACATGGTCCTGGACTGCAACATGGAAGCAAGCCAGATGGGAATAACGGTCGATGCCTCCATTTTGATGGACTGCGATATCCAGGAGACCCAGGACCCTGAGGTCGCGCACATCTTAGGGGACATGAAAGTATCCTCGCTCGGCTCAGAACAGGCCTATACTCTGGACAGCTACGCAGCCAAAGATGGAGACAGTTATGTAAGCTATTCCAATATTATTATGGGCGAAGAAGAAAGCGGCTGGGTCAAGGCCTCCCTTGACGTCAGCTCCCTTCAGGGCTATTCCGGAGTCAATAATTATGATTTTATAACCGTTTCGCCCGAAGAATACACCTTTACGGAAAATGAAGACGGCACCTGCACTGTCACAGGCGCCGTCAGCGGCGAGCAGTTTAATGAACTTTTCTCTGAAAACTCTGAGATCTCGACCATGATGTCCGATATGGGCATAGAAATGGGATCCATGGCTTACACTATGGATATGCTGTTCTCCCCCGTCTCCGGCCAGAAGGGCGCTTATGAGCTCACCTCCTGCAGCGTGGCTCTTACCGAGCCTTTCGTCATTACGCAGGATGGCGTAGAAATCACCTTCTCCAAAATGGACATCACCATCGTGGTGAACGGCTATAATACCGTTGACACGATCGAGATCCCCGAAGAGGCGCTTCAGGCTGAAGAGATCAGCTACTGAAAACCTGCTCTTCATGCGGGATCAGCCGCGGAAAATGAGCTCCCAATATTTGACTTACAGGTCCTCGGTCACCATGCCGAGGACTTTTCCTATGCTGTCGCGGATAAGCAGGTCGCACCTGTCGTCATAGGGCGTCGCGTCCCTGTTGATGAGCACCATCTTGTGCCCCTCGTAATAGCTGATAAATCCTGCCGCAGGGTAGACGTTGAGCGAAGTCCCGCCGATAATCAGCACGTCGGCGTTCACGATCGCCTCGACCGCGCCTTCGATGACCTCGCCGTCGAGCGGCTCCTCGTAGAGCACAACGTCAGGCTTAATGATCCCTCCGCACTTCGTGCAGCGCGGGACCGGATCAGCAGACTTTATCATGAAGTCCATATCGTACTCTGCCCCGCACTTCATGCAGTAATTGCGGGCCATGGTCCCGTGGAGCTCGTATATTCTTTTTGAGCCTGCTGCTTGGTGCAGGCCGTCGATATTCTGGGTGATCAGGGCTTTAAGCTTACCAATTTCTTCAAGCTTCGCAAGCGCCTTGTGGGCAGCGTTCGGCTGCACCCCCTCGGCTACAAGCGTGGACCTGTAGAAATCATAGAAGGTCTCCGGATCCCTCATGAAAAACGAATGCGAGAGGATCTCCTCCGGGCGCACTTTATATTTGTGCACGGTATTGTAGATACCGTTCTCGCTCCTGAAATCGGGTATCCCGCTCTCGGTCGACACTCCCGCGCCGCCGAAAAAAACGATATTGTCCGACTCTTTTATCCATTCTTTAAGCTTCGCAATACTGAGATCATTGATTTCCGGCATATCATGGCCCTCCCTGCCCGGACAGTACATGTCTTAAATCTGCTCAAATTGTACTAATATCTGTACTTTGAGAATATCACAGCCGGGTAAGGATATCAATTTGAAAATTGTTCAGCACCCCGCCTCAAAGCCGAAAAATTGGTCATTAAGCTTGCATATAATTCATTTTTTCCTTGCATTCCGAAAAGAATTTTGATATTATATCTGAGCACGCAGTTGTGGCGGAATTGGCAGACGCGCTAGATTCAGGTTCTAGTGAGGTTACACTCATGCGGGTTCAAGTCCCGCCAACTGCACGCGTTTGAAAGATCCCCAGATCCTTGATTTCAGAGGTTCCGGGGACTTTTCTTTTTTACAGCTTTCATGCGGATATCACCGCTGTAGCTATACGCTTTTTGAACAAGCCCGTATTCTATCTGTTTTCCGTACAAGGGCGCTATGGATGCTGGATACACTTCGGTCCGCCCGGGGTATATTTAAACGCCAATACGAAACACTTGGAACAGCTGACACATTTCGGCTTATCCTGCCCTCCCATCAGCTTCGTTACCAAATCAGGCTCACACAAGAACGGCCTGCACATCGAAATCATATCAATGCCGCTGTCCAGAGCTTTTTCCATATCCTCCGGAGAACGCACTCCGCCCACAAGCACGATCGGAATATCTGCTTCTCTGCGTGCCAGGGCTGCTCTTTCCAGGTAATAATTGTTTTTCCCAGCTCTGCCAAGCGGTGTGAAATTGCAGCCTGAGATCTCTGCAAAAGCAACCCCAAGCTTCTTCATTTCTTTGCACATCATCAGGAAATCCGGCAGATAAGCTTCGTCGTTTTCCTCAATATTGGAATTGATCTTCACAGAAACCTGATAGTCCTCTCCCACAGCAGCAATAACGGCTTCCAGGACCTCTTTCGCAAAGCGGAAGCGTCCTGTTCCATCCACGCCGTATTCATCCGTTCTTTTGTTAAACAGCGGGTTGATGAACTGAGACAGCAGATATCCATGCGCACAGTGGATCTGAACTCCGTCGTAGCCTGACTCTTTCGCCCGTACGGCAGCATTTGCAAACTCCCCCGTGATACGCTTTACATCATCTGCAGACATCTCGACCGCGGGGGCATTTCGCGTTTGCGGGTAAGGGATACCGGATGGACTTAGCCTTCGCCCGCAATCACTTGCAGCCCCGCAGTGATTGATCTGGCAAACGATCTTTCCGCCCGCCTGACGGACCGCATCCGTAAGTTTTTTATGTCCTTCGATAAAGCGGTCATCATAAAGCCTGTTCTGTATGGCTGAGTATCTTCCTTCTTCTGAGACCGTAACCATTCCGGTGATGATCAGGCCCACATGATTTTCTGCCAGTTCTCTCCCCAGTGCGATCTGTGCCTCCGATACCGTTCCGTCAGGATTCCCGAGCGGCCAATACGTCGCAGAACGCACGATATGGTTCTCATATACCTCATTCCCGAGCCGGCACTTCTCAAATGCCCTGTTCATGTTCTTCTTTCCTCCCTTTCTTTCCTTCGCATTTCCCGAAAAGTTTCAACAAAATCCGAAAGTCTGAGCTGCTGCATAGACAGCATTACCGACTCTTCGATTTTTGTATAGGACGGCTCAAGGACCCTTTCTATGCGTTTGCCGATCGGACAAGTGTCGGAAGGATTCGGATGTATCCCCATGATCTTCTCGAGCCCGTACGGGTCTACGGCCTGGTAAATGTCCCAGACTGTGATCTCTTCTGTACTGCGCATAAGGTACGCCCCTCCAACCCCGCGTTTAACATCGATCAATCCGGCTTTTTTCATCAGGTTCATCAGGGCACGGATCTCGGCAGGATTTACTCCCGTACTCTCTGCGGCCAGGGCACTGGTAATTTTCAGCCTGCCGCCATATTCGGATATTAGTAACAGACAATGGATTGCCACAGAACACTTTGCGCTGATTCTCATAGAAACATCTCCTTTTCTCTAGTATAAACATAAATGACACTTGTTGTAAAGTTTAAATTGACAACCCCAAAAAAGCATGATATGCTCTCATTGTAATTTTTATTTTTACATCGCTTTTATAAAAGGAGAACGGTCATGAGTTTTGAAGAATTAAGCAAGGAACTGAACACCCTCGCATTAGATCGCCAGGATGATATTGCCATTGTTTACCTTAATCGCCCAAAGTATTTAAACCGCATCACTCTGGAAATGATTGATGAGATCAGGAAGACTTTTGAAGCCTTAGAAAAAGATAACTCCGTTCGTGGCGTTATTCTGACCGGTGCCGGCGACAGGGCTTTTTGTGCAGGTGCCGACGTCACTGCTTTTACTGACATGGGACCGCTGGAGGTCAGGGATTTTGCAGCTTACGGACATCAGTACATCTGCAACTATATTGAAAACTATCCAAAGCCTGTCATCGCGGCAGTGAACGGATATGCCCTGGGCGGAGGCTCTGAGCTTGCAATGATGTGCGATATCCGTATTGCAGGGGGCAACGCCATCTTCGCCCAGCCGGAAGTGACCCTTGGCCTCATGCCTCTTTACTGCGCAACCAAAAGGCTGCAGCGCCTCGTCGGATTCGGCCGTGCAAAAGAGATGATCCTGACAGGCAGGATGATTTCCGCGGAAGAAGCCCTTTCCATCGGCCTGGTGACAAAAGTCTGCGATCCGGAAGCACTTCTTAAGGAAGCGGTCGCCGAGATGCGTCTCATATTAAACAACTCCTCTATCGCTATCAATTGCTGCAAAATCGCAGTAAACCGCTGCGCGGATCTGAACATCGAGGAGTCCGGAGAGATCGAGAGAGATCTGGCCGCAATGCTGTTCTCTACAGAGGATAAAGCAGAAGGACTCGCTGCTTTTTTGGAAAAGCGCAAGCCGAATTATACAGGAAAATAATCCAAAACGAGTTCTTTCGCAATAGCGCGGCAGGCATTTTAGATCCCCGGATCCTTGCTTTCACAAGGCCCCGGGGATCCTGCTTTATATATGCATTTTTTATTTGGTCACCGGCTGCCGGAATATTTTTACAATGACCCTCCCTGGCCGCTTGTCTTCGTAAAGAGCCCCATAGCCAGGCTATCTTTTCATCAGTGCTTTCTGGAATGGAGCGCGAAGAATGCGATAAAAGCAGCTGCGGCCGCGCAGAGAATTACCCATAGCGCGATATGGCTCCCTGATCCAGCGGATCCGGAGTTTTCGTGTGCTGCTCCAAGATTCTGTCCGGAGGAAGATTCAGCGGATATGATCGATTCTTCCGTAGATCCTTCAGACTCCTCTTCGTTTTTTCTGGGATCCGAAACGATCACGGAAGCATTCGCCTCCAGCTCGATATCATCTCCATCCGGTCCCATAGCCGTCACATACACATGTACCCTGGTCCGCCCCGTCCCGACAGCAGTCACGACTCCCAGGTCACCTACCGTAACGATATTTTCATTATCAGAAACGTAACGGTATTCAAAGATCTTCGCATCGGACGGATTCGAGCGGATCATTAACGGAACCTGATCACCCAGCCTGAGCCGCAGGCTGTCCTCCTCAAGGCTGATGGATTCTGCAACCGGCAGATCGCCATTTGTGATAGTAAGAGTAAAGGTCCTGGTCCCGCCAAGCCTCAGGCTTGCAGTAAAAGTAACGACCCCGGGCGATTCGTATACGACCTGCCCATAGCGGGTGATCCTCACGATGTTTTCATCGGAAGAAGTCCATGTGACCCGCTGGTCCTCAGCATCTACGGGGAGAATTACATAAGGAATGGTGTAGCTTCGGAAAATAGCGTTGTAGGTGATGGTGTCTCCGTCTTTCGCGAAGGCTAAATCTTTCGCATGAGTCAGAGTGTCGTCAGGAACGTACTGTGCCGTCAGGATCATGTCCTCACTGACAAAGGTCTGGGAGCGGATGACATTCCCGTCCTCGTCGGCCCAGCCTACGAAGGTGTAGCCATCCTTCTCCGGGAAGTCCTCTTCGCCGTCCAGGTAATCGCTTGCCTCATAATATTCGTACGCAAATAATTCTCCGTCCGCGACAAAAGTCACCCTGTGGACCATATCGTCCACCATGGAAAAGTTCTCATCCACCCAGTCAATACGGCGGCGGATCCAGTCCTTGAGTGCTTCTACCCGCGCTTGGTAATCAAAATCAGATTCCGGATGGTAGATCGCCGCGTCCGCCTCTGCGGAGGCTCTGGTTTCTTCGTAATAACCGTCGATCACGCCGCCCTCTGCGATGAGTTCTTCCAGGAGCTCCTTCATACCCGGCCACTGCTTGTGCAGTTCCGCGACGAAGCCGCCCTCTTCCTTGTCATAAAACAGCGGCTTGATCCATTTGTGGCCGCAGTTAAGGCCGGTGACCCGGGTGTTGAAATTCCAGGCATAGTCGAAATCCCAGAGCGGGCCCCAGTACAACTTGCTTCCCCCACTTTCCGGATCTCTGTCCTTGTAAATATATGTGCTGCCTGTCGCATAGGCGTCATTATTAAGGGTGAATGCGTTTACGAGCCAGTATTTCGCGGAGTTCTCAACATCCATGTAGTCGCGGTAGGCCGTCGTCCCCTCGTATATGACGTCCTCCACGAGCTGCATATACTGCTGGATATACTCCTGCTGGACCGGGTTCTCGTAGGCGTCCGAAAGTTCTGCAGCAGCAAAAGTATTCTCGCCCGCTTCCCCGCCCTCTGCACCCAGGCTGTAGTAAAGAGCGTTCTCCTCGGTATCAAAAGAAGGAGTATGGGTAGCCCAGTCTACGCCGCGGGATGTATAGAAACGGTCAGGCGAGCCCTTGCGGACCTGCAGTGCATTCTGCAGCAGATACCCGCCGGTAATGATATCGGGATCCGTATCCCCTTCTTCCAGCTCCTCTATCTCGAGCCGGTTGTCATCCACGCGGACATTTTCGCTAAGATAATAACTCCCAAGGTACTGTGTGCCGAAATACTCCCCTGTCATTACGACATCCACCGGCACCCCGCGCGGCGTGAAATCAAAGCCCATCCCGTCGCCGAGCCAGGCCGTAATGCGGTCCCTAAGGAGCGTGTCATCCTTGGAATTCGCGAGCAGCACCCAGTGCTTATTCTTCCCAAGCCCAAAAACGTCCGTCTTCTTATCCAGCTTGATCTTGTAAGGCTTCTTCTCCTCGTTCCAGGTGGAATTCCCTCTCCCGCGGATGCTCATCTCCAGACCTTCGAGGCTCTCGCAGTCCAGATCCGGGAAATCCGGGTAATGAAAGCCCTCCGGCACTACGATCGAAATGGTGCCGTAGCAGTAAACATCGTGATCCGTGCTTGCATGCATATCATCAATGGTGCCCCTGGACTCATCAATGTTCAGATATACGACCGGTATGCCGTTGTCGACCAGGACTTCCTATTCAGCCTCGTCAGCGTAAGCGAGGGAAGTCGGCAGGGAAAGTGCCAGAATGAAAAACAGCACTCCCAAAAGTCTGCGGATCATTTTCCTGAGCCGGTTTTGTCTTTCCATATGTCTACCGCCTTTTTATATATTTTTTTTAATTATAACATCGGATAAAGCTGAAAAAAGGACTTCGGGCTCATTATGAGTCCGAAGTCCTTCCTGATCTTTGAATTTTTCTTGTCATGGTCGTTAATTATTGCATCGGCCATCCAGGCCCTCTTAGATATCAGCCTTCCAGAGTCCGTGAAGGTTGCAGTATTCATATGCTGCAACAGGAGCTTCACCCTCAGCCAGGATGAAAACTGCCTCAGGCTTGTCAGCCGGGGTAAGCTTCTTCATATGGCATCCGGCCGAAGTCTCGAGAGCTATGAACTGGATATAGTGCTTCTCCATCATAGGATGCTCTACCTCGCCGACCTTGACGGTGATGACATTTCCTTCGACCGTAACTGCAGGCACATGCTTCTCGCGAGCGCCGTCGGTGGTGCCTGCTACGAGCTTCTCCATAGTCTCGCCGCAGCATACCGGGGTGCAGTGAGGTCCTTCAATAAAATATACAAAGTTTCCGCACTTATTGCATTTGCAAAATTCCATGATATCGCCTCCTGTTTTTCGTACACAAGTTATTACATATTCTTACCGACTATATTATAGCAGATATCAGGGAAAAAGAGAATAGCCTATTCACTCCTGTTCTTTAAACGCGAACAGCCTCTGTCCCAGATAATTGAATCCGGTGAAGAGCACCATCCCGGTCAGCATTGCAACGTTCTCCTGTACCTTCTGTCCATAGCCTGCGAGGAGCGCGGACACAGCCGGCTTCGCGATCCCGTAAGCCAGCAGATAACACACAGCTATGTTTATCGCAAAGCGCAGCACCTGCCCCCAGGACCAGCCCTTGTTCTTGAAGGTAAAAAATTTGTTCAGGAAAAAGCTGAGTATGCTGGTGAGGATGTAATTCGCGGCGGAAGAAACCCAGTAGCTCGCGCCGGCGATATTGTAAAGCCCGAACATTATCGCCGTTCCGACAGCCGTATTGATCAGCCCTACTATTATGAACCTCAGGAGCTTTGCGTCGATCAGCCCCTTAATCTTTTTAATCATCTCGTCTCCCCGCTCCGGCACGCATCACCCGTGCCCGGTCCGTTTTCCCGGCACCGTTCATTTCTCCGGAGTTTCCAGATCCTCCGGACCGCGCACCGGCAGTTCCGTTCCCTTCAAAGGATAGATCATCTTCTCCAATGTATACCTGCTGCCGTCATAATTTATCTTGCAGCACACGCAGTTGTCCATCCGGCCTCGCCAGAAGCCCTCCCTGGGCACCGGCATGACCGCCTGGATGACCGCCCGGAGCGACGCCCCGTGCGTGGACGCGAGGATCACCTTGTCCGTGCTTCCGTATTTCACCGCCATCTCATCTAGGAATTTCGCTGTGCGGGCACAGACCTCGTCGATCGTCTCGCCCCCCTCGGGAGCCACGTACTTCTCGGGATGAAAGAAAAGATTGTGGATCACGGGATACATCTGTCCCTCAGCCTCGCCGAATCCCATCTCAACGATATTGCAGTCCCTGATGACGTCCTCCTCGGGAATGTCCGCAGCGATCGCGGCAGTCTTCACCGCCCGGATGAGCGGGCTGCTGTAGACCGCGTCAAAGGATATTCCCTGCGCGGCAAAATAATCGCGCGCAGTCTCCGCCTGGGCTATTCCCGTGCTGTTTAACGGTATGTCGGTATTCCCCTGCACCAGCCCCAGCGTATTGTATTCGGTCTGTCCGTGACGCATAAAATAGATCTGCAATATTATCCCTCCGAAACCAGCAGCATCTGTGCCGCTTCATTCAGAAAGTGATTATAACACTCATTCCCTTTCAGAAACAATAGCGAGGGAATACTTTTCGTCGATTTCCGAACGGTAGTCTTCCTTAGGAATGGTCCGGAAAAACCTTATAAGGATCGGAATTGCCACGCAAAGAGTAATAAGATCGGCAATAAGCTGGGCGCACTGTATGCCTGTGATCTCAATAAATTTCGGAAGGATTATCAGAAGAGGAATATAGAAGATCCCGCTCCTCATGCTTGCCATAAGAGCGGCTTCCCGGCTCCGTCCTATTCCCTGGAACATCATATTTGCCAGGAGGTTTATGGGCTGTACGATGGTCGCAAGGCACATAAAACGGATAGCAGGGATACCAATAGCTATAACGGCAGGATCGTTCCTGAATATCTCAACGATCCTGCCCGGAAAGATAAGTCCGATGATGCTGAAGAATCCCAGCAGACACTCTGCAAAAATAAAAGTAAACCGAAATGCCCTGCGGAGGCGGGAATATTTGCCTGCGCCGTAATTATAAGCTGCTGCGGGCTGAAAGCCCTGGCCCAGCCCGAGCGCGATCGCGGCAAGGAACATCATGACCCTTCCGGTGATGGTCATTGCAGAAATTGCAGCGTCGCCATAAGGCCTCGCGCAGTTGTTGAGGACCGCAGTCGAGACGCTGTTCATTACCTGGCGGATCATGCTTGGCAGGCCGTTTTTCACGATGCGCATGATCCTGGCGGGATATTTGAAAAAGTTAATAAGGGCAAGGTGACTGATCGTCTTCCCGGATAAGAACATGTACAGCAGTATCCCGAGGCTTATGTACTGAGAAACGGCGGTAGACAGGCCTGCACCGTTTATTCCCATTCCAAGCCTGAACATCAGGATAGGGTCCCCGATCATATTCAGGACTCCTCCGGACACAAGGCCGACCATTGCGAGCACCGCGCGGCCTTCATACCTCATGATGCTGTTCAGCATGCAGCTGGCCACAAATGCAGGTCCGGAGATCAATATATAAAAACCGTATGTCCGTGCATACGGAAGGATAGTCTCCGTGCTCCCCAGAAGCCGCATTAAGGGATCCAGGAATACCAGCCCGAGGGCCATTATAATTAAACTAAGTACCAGCGAGATAGTAAGCCCAACAGCGAGAAACTGGTCTGCCTCCTCTTCCTTGCCCTGACCCTGGAGGATGCTTAGATTGGTCCCGACGCCATGTCCGAACATAAGCCCTACGGACTGGAAAAGAGCGTGAAGGCTCACAACTATCCCTACCGCGGCGCTCGCACTTGTCCCGAGTTTCCCCACGAAGTAAGAATCCACCAGATTATAGATCATCGTTACCATCTGGCTGATTATGGTGGGGATCGCAAGTCTGACTACCAGTGATTCCACCGGCAGCAGCACCATTTTCTCGTATTGTCTTTCCTCTTTGCTGTTCATCTGCTGCTTCTATCTGCCCTTAAACTGAGGCTCTCTCTTCTCTCTGAAAGCCCTGGTGCCCTCCTCATAATCTTCGGTAAAAAACATCTGCTTGCCAAGGTGGCTCTCAATTGCAAGCCCGTCCTCCAAAGGCCTTCCATAGCCTTCATACATGCTTTTCTTGATCGCCTGCACAGCAAGCGGCGCAAGTTTATTGATCTTATCTGCGAATGCGAAGCTCTCTTCAAGCAACTTTTCCTGCGGGACTACCTTATTTACGAGTCCGATCTCAAGGGCTTTCTCCGCAGCGACCCGCTCATTAGTGATCATGATCTCCAAAGCCCTGCTCAGCCCTACAAGTCTTGGAAGGCGCTGGGTACCGCCCTGCCTCGGGAAAGTACCGATGGCGGCTTCCGGCCACTTGAAGGAAGCATTCTCTGCCGCGATACGGAAATCGCATGAAATGGCCAGCTCCGCGCCTCCGCCGAATGCTGCTCCGTGCACCGCGGCAATGAGCGGTTTGGTCACATACATTCCCCTCATAGGCGTTGTCGGAATGTTCCAGGGCTTTTCGAGATTTTCCTTTGCGTAGGGAAGCCAGTTACTTACATCTGCGCCTGCGCAGAAGCCTTTTCCCGCCCCGGTGATGATCCCTGTGAGGAGCTCCGGGTCCGCCATGAACTCATTCAGCGCGTCATGCATCTGGAACATCATATCAATGCTGAAAGTATTATATTTCTCAGGCCTGTTAAGGATGAACAGCGCGGTCTTCCCATGCCTTTCCATTAAAAAATCGCTCATAAATCTCACTCCTTCGGACGTTTGCGGATAAGTATATGCTTAGTTCCGACCTGAATGACCTCGTTCCTCTGGTTATATACGGTGACCTGATAGATCAGCTTTCCCGCGTCGCTTTCGGGCTTTTTGTCGATCTTGTCAACGATCTCCTGCTTTACATGAATTGTGTCTCCAATCAGTATCGGTCCCTTAAATTTCCAGGTAAGCTCTGCGAAGGCCTTCATCTGCTCCTGAAGTGCCATGCTGAGCAGGGTCCTGGAATACAGGCCGGAAGCATAGCAGGTCCCGATGAGTCCATGAGCTACGCGCTGCCCTGCAAATGAATTGAGCGCAAATTCAGCGTCAGTATGGATCTGGTCATAGCAACCGGTAAGAGCGGCGAACTGGACTACGTCAGATTCGGTGATCGTCCGCCCCGGCGAAATCGCGAAATCTCCTATGTTCACGTCTTCAAAATAAAGCTGCTTATTATATTCCATTATTATTGCACCTGCCCTATCTATTTGTACCCTGCAAAAGGAACAGTCAGCATCATTGGACTTCCACCTTCTGCAGGGTACTTGAATAAACTAGATAGTATCAGCGGACAGTTCCGTCTGATTTAAGGCTCTCATATTCTTCTTTAGAATAACCGAGCATTGCCATAACTTCTTCACTGTTGCTTCCTGGATCTCCCGGAAGAACAAAATCAGGATTTTCGTACCCGTTAAACTGAACCGGTACGGTCGGGAAGGAAACTTCCTTGCCCGATGTCGGGAAAGAATATTTATGAAAATATCCATTTGCTATAGCCTGTTCATCCTCGGGAACACTGGCCATCGAAACAAGAAGCTCCGCCGCAAGGTCTGCTTTTCCGAATATCTCACACCACTCTTTGGCGCTCTTCGTAAGGAACTGATCGTCAAGGATATCGATCATCTCACGGACATGATCGTCCTTAAACAGCGAGTCTCCCGTGCGGTACATATACCTTGGATCATCCTTATACTGCTCAAGTCCCATGATCTCCATGATGGTATTATATTTACCGGTATAGTCCACAACGATGATGACAATGTACTCGCCGTCTCCGCATCTGTAAATGTGGTAGAAGGGGTTCCTTGCAGCCTTGTGGGAGAGCGGATAGTTTACTCCGTACTGGGCGGAGGTGATTCCCGTCATGTTGTACCATATTCCGCAGCTGTAAAGTGAGGAGGTCACGAACCTGCCCTCTCCGGTCTTAAGCTTTGAGACATACGCTGACATGACCCCGGCTACTACCGCCGTACTGGAGCTGCAGTCACCGAATGCGCCTACGGGCTTAAAGGGTATGGAGCTCGGATCCGTCCAGTCGCGGAAAGCGCCTGAACGTGCCCAGAGCGACGAAAAGTCGAAACCTGGCCTTGCGGCTTCCGGACCCTTTAATCCGTACCCGGAGAAATGTCCGTACACGAGCCCCGGGTTCATGGCCTTAAGCGATTCGTAGTCAAGTCCCAGTTTAACAAGAGATTTCATCCTGACGTTTGTGATAAAAATATCTGCCTGCTTAATGAGCTTAAAGAAAACTTCCTTGCCCTCATCTGATTTAAGGTTAATGGCGATAAGCTTCTTATTCACATTCTGCTGCTGGAAAATAGGATTCTCTTCGGTCGTGGACGGGGTCTTGTAAGAGGGACCGATCTTCCTCCACTCTTCTCCTCTGTTGTTCTCGACCTTGATCACCTCAGCTCCCAGATCAGCCATAAAACGGCCTGCAGTCGGAACGACAACATGTGTGCCGAGCTCAACTACTTTTAAGCCTTCCAATGGTCCATTCATCTGCGTTTTCCTCCTGTTTACCTGCAAAGCTGGCCGGAAACGATCAGTCTCTGGATCTGGTTGGTGCCTTCAAAGATCTGGTAGATCTTGGCGTCGCGCATCAGCTTTTCTACAGGGTATTCACGCATGTATCCGCTTCCGCCCATGACCTGTACCGCGTTCTCAGCGCAGAACATAGCCGCGTCGCTGGCTGCGCACTTAGCTTCGGAAGAAAGCTTTTTATTTACGATGCCTGCGTCAAGGCTCTTGCATGCTGCCCACACGAGCTGGCGGGCCTGCTGGACCCTCATATCCATATCCGCAAGAAGGAATCCGATGCCTTCATGCTGCCAGATCGGCCTTCCGAAGACAACGCGCTCCTTCGCATATTTAATTGCCTCCTGAAGTGCCTGCTCCGCAATACCTACAGCAACTGCTGCTGCGCAGGGACGTGAGCGGTGGAGGATATTCATGGACAGGCTGTAGCCCTGGCCTTCCTCGCCCAGACGGTATTTCTCGTCAAGGACAACATCATCAAGGAAAAGCGAGCAGACATGAACGCAGCGGTTGCCCATCTTGTTCTCCGGAAGTCCGCGGGTAAGTCCTGGCGCATCCTTAGGAAGAAGGAATGCAGTCATGCCCTTCGGGCCCTTCTCCTTATCCGTGAATGCGAAAAGCACGAAAAACTCAGCACTGTCGGCATTTGAGATAAATGTCTTGGTGCCGTTAATTACATACTGATTCCCGACCTTTTTCGCGGTAGTCTTCATATTGACCGCGTCGGAACCGGTCTCCTCGGTAAGTGCGTATCCAATTATTCCTCCGGGAATAAGAGCGTCAGCAACCATGTGCTTCTGCTCTTCGGTACCGGTCATTTCAAAAGGTTCCCATCCGAAACCGAATACACGGGACGCAAAGCCTCCGTCAGCGCGTCCGACTTCCTCGCGGAGTATCGCGTGAGTCAGATTGCTCATTCCGAGTCCGCCGTACTCCTCAGGGATCGTTACAAGATGAAGGCCCATATCAAAGGCTTCTCTTACAAGCTCATCCGGGACATTTCCGTCAATCTCTGCCTTCTGACAGGCAGGCATGACCTTATTCTGTGACCAGTCTCTTACAACATTGCGCAGATCTATCTGGTCTTCGGAAAGCATAAAATCAAATTCGTCCATCATGGCGGTAAATCTCCTTTTTTAATAATTATTATTCTGCCCAGATCTCTTCATCGGTCGGGACATAATTATCAGGCATCTGGTATGCGATCCTGCTGATATTTACAAGATGGTGCCACCATAAGTTCTCGCTGAGGCTGTTATTTCCCCAGGTTCCGCAGCCGAGAGTAGCGGTAGGATTGAGGCCTACGTCAAAACCGCCGCCGAGCCCGCTTGAACCAACTACATTAACGCCGATCCTGGATACAGGGAGCCTCAGCGCTGCAGCCTCTACGTGGGCTGTATTATTGGAATGGAGAACTACACTGTGGCCTGCCCCCATATTGATGAGGTTGATATAAGCCTTTTCAACTGCGTCCTCCCACTTATCATATGCAGAGATGCAGAGTACCGGGCAGAGCTTTTCCTTGGTAAGGGGCTCATCGGCGCCGCTCTTCTCGACCTTTACAAGAAGGAATCTTGTGTCCTCGGGCACTTCGATGCCTGCCAGCTTCGCGATGCCGACTGCAGATCCGCCTACAACGTCCTTATTGATCTCCCCGTCAGGGAACATAGCCTTGCGGACCGCATTTACTTCCTCTTCGCCGCCGATATAATAGGCACCCTGAGCTACCAGAAGATCCTTAAGCTCTTCAAACTGATCTGCCTGTACATGTACGCACTGTTCGCAGGTACAGAGCACGCCGTTGTCATAAGTACGGCTCTTTGCGATCTTCGGAGCCACGACCTTAAGGTCAACGTCGGTGTCGACCAGCGACTGAACGTTGCCAGCTCCTACGCCAAATGAAGGCTTGCCGCTTGAATAAGCTGCCTTGACCATCCCGGGACCTCCGGTGGCGATAGTTGCGTCGCAGAGTTTCATTACAAGGGCTGATGCTTCCATGGTAGGATCCTCAACTATCTGGATGAGATCCTCCGGGCACCCGATATCCTTAAGCGCCTTGCGCATAAGCTCTACCGTAGCGATACCGGTCTGCTTTGCCCTGGGATGAGGGCAAACGATAATGGCGTTTCCGCCCTTAAGAGCGATCATCGCATTGTGGTTGGGAGTCATTGTAGGGTTCGTAGTAGGAGATACACAGCCGATGACACCTATCGGCTTTGCGACCTCGACAACTCCGATGTCATCAAGCCTGCGGATGATGCCGCGCGACTTAACTCCCTTGAGCTTGTACCAGGTGATCTTGGCCTTAGCCTTGTTCTTGACGATCTTGTCCTCGTACCTGCCCATTCCTGTCTCTTCGACGCCCATCTTTGCAAGCATCTCGCCGTTATCGTAAATTATCTTTCCGATGGCGCGGACAGCCCTGTCGACCTGCTCCTGTGTGTAGGTCTCAAATTCCTGCTGAGCGGCCCTTGCTTTGCTTATAAGGTCTTCAATATACTCTCTGGTATCCATCCCGATGATCTCCTTCCGTTACTAAATAATGATCAAATTTTCCCGTAATCACTCAGAAATCTCATCCTGATTAAAATCCGGCATCTCGTAATCCATGACTCCGCCTGCAATATATCTTCCGCGGGGGAGTTCTTCTATTGTCACGCGCACCTGCTTCGGATCTGCTCCAAAATCTTCCATCAGCGCATTGGAAATATCTGTGAGCGCTTTCTGTATCTGCTCCTGCTTCTTGCCCTTAGGCAGCTGAACTGTACACATTATCGGCATAATTTATTTCACCTTCTTCGTAAAATCCTTAGGCTTGCCGCCAAGAGTGAAATGGTGGCCTTCCTCGTTATCAAGCACGTACCCGCGGATATTTCCCTTCGGGCATTTAAGGTTCTCATGAAGGATATCTGCTATCCTGTTCATGAACTGGTCTTTTGCCTCACCGCTGCGGCCGGGGCCTACGCGGAAAAGCACTACAGGACGGAGCTCATCTGAATGCCCGCCGCCCTCATAAACTCTCTCAGGCTCTGACTCGAAAACGGTCACGCGTACCATCCTCTTAAGCGTATTCTCCAGGATCTCTTCTCCTGCGTCAGTGATCTCGCGCATGGATTTCTCGAGAGCCTTGTCATCAAGTCCCTTGGGGACATACATAGTTACAAAAGGCATTTTTCTTCCTTCCTTTCATAATCTGATACCCGGCGGAAAGCCCGCCTGGAATCCTCGGCATGATCAATAATCTGTATAGATAGTGTTGTACTTTATCTCGCCTTTGTAGATGGTAGCTCTGGGCTGGATAAATGTATCTCCTTCGTACTCAACTCCGAAAGCGTCGGTGTACATATGAGGGCCTTTCTGAAGCTCCAGAATGGTAATATTTGCAGCATTTCCTCTCTGAATGCCGACCTGCACTCCCTTCATGTAGCTTGCAGGAACGTTGGTCGCGCGGTACAGAACATCGTCAAAGCTCATTCCCAGAGCCATGCACTCGCCCATGTGAACATGCAGGCGGCTGGTCTGAGGATCGTTGCTCAAGCAGGTAAGGTCATCTGTGATGGCATCAGGATAGAATCCCTGCGCGAACGCTGCTTTTGCGACTTCCGCGCTCCAGTTCCTGGAACCCCTTGCGCTGTCAAAAATGATCCCGCGCTTCTGCGCTTCGAACGCCTCCGGATAGACCTCACCGTTCTCATTGAGAATGTTGCCCTTGTTATAGGTGTGCGTAAAGTTATCGCCGGGGTTAAAGTACTGGATAAGCTCCGTGAAAGGAATGTCCGGATTAGCTACATGCACGAACATGCGGCATCCGACGTAATCGCAGACTTCCCTGGCCTTCTTCATGACTGCATGAGTAAGCTCAGCTCCGGGGCTGTCATTATGTCCGATAAATACCTTGATACCGATCAGGACGTCCGGGTGCATCTCGAAGAGATCTTTGATCTTCTCCTTGTCTACTTCTCTGTCAAGCAGGGTGTAACGCGGGATCTCTCCCTGGGTCTCAGCCATGCTTGAAAGCCCAAGGCATACATTCAGTGTGCAGGGGCTTGCGTCGACCAGATAGCGGTGGCGGTTGAAGGATGCGGATGACATGCTGCCCATATCGATCGCAGCAGTGAAGCCCCTCTTCCATATCTCTTCCGGGGGATAGCTGAACCTCAGACCCGGAAGAAGGTGGCAGTGCCCGTTTACAAGGCCCGGAACGACGGTAAGCCCGGTGGCGTCAATTACCTTGCCCCCGCAAATCTTACCGGGTTTCTGACCGGGTTCAAACACGTCGACGATACGGGATCCGTAGATACCGATATCCATCTTCTTATGAATCCCGTTCCCGGGATCAACAACTGTTCCGTTTTTGATCAAAAGGTCATAGCAGTTAACAATAAATGCCATAAAAACTTCCCCCTTTCAGGAATCCTTTTTCATTTTGAAAACAATACATTGAAATATTGTTGATTTTGAGCTAAAATTGACTTAAATTGACTGATTGTATGATTTTCACAAGTACAGGGAGGTGATCCTGCTTGTTAACGGATTCGATACAGTTCAAACACTATACCCGCCAGAAAGAATACCAGCGCACCCCGCACTTTCATGATGTAAATGAGATCCTCTTCTCGCTTAATGACGATTCGACCATGCTTATAAACCAGCATACCTATCATCTTCAGGAAGGCTCTCTTGTCCTGATACCGCGCGGCACGCTGCATCAGAAATTCAACAACAACTCCGCAGCCATCGACAGCTACGTCATTCACTATGACGCGTCCATTCTGAAGTCCCTGTCTTCAGATGTTACGAACCTGCATTCTGCTTATGCGGAATGTACCTGCTGCATCAACCTGAAAAAGGTATCCTTCAGCAAGGTATACTCGCTGTTCCAGAGATTCCTGTCCCTCTCTCCCGACAGTTTCGGATATGATATTTCCTGTGCGGCCCTTATCGCGGAGATCCTTGTAGCGATCTATCCGATGGTGCAGATCGCGCCGAGCCAGGAAAGAGGAGCCTATTTCCACGATGATCCCCAGCTTGGACCGGTGCTCTCCTATATTGACGAGCACTTGACCGAAAAACTGTCACTTGACAGCCTTGCAGACTATTTCTATATGAACAAGTACACACTTGCCCATAACTTCAAGAAAAAGGCCGGTATTACTATAGTCACTTACGTCAACATGAACCGTGTCAGGCTTGCCTGCATGCTCCTTAAGCAGGACTATTCCGTAAAAGAAGTCTCGCAGATGTCCGGTTTTTCCTCCACGGAAAACTTTATCCGTACCTTTGCGTCCTTTGTCGGAACTACTCCGGGCAAATATCAGCAATCCATGAGGGAAAGCAGGAATATACCGATCACTCCCACGATATACAAGCCTTCGTGACCCGCCTGCTGTTACTTCAGCGAATTTACAATACTCTTTACCCCAGATACCATGCAGCCGATATCCGTTCCTACGATTATGAATCTGAAACCCATATCTGAGTACATCTTTGCCTCTTCGGCATCCTTGGTAAATATTCCGGCGATCTTTCCGTGCTTCCTGGTGGCTTCCAGGACTTTGTCAACCACTTCTTTGATGGACGCGTATCCGACCTGCCCAGGCTGCCCCATGGAAGATGAAAGATCATAGGGTCCAACAAATATCACGTCGATCCCTTCCACCGAACATATATCATCAAGATAGGGAACCCCTGCCACATTCTCACACTGAGCGATGGCAAGGTTCCTTTTATTTGCCATCTCAAAATACTTCGGGAAAGGCGAGCAGAAACCGTAGTCAGAGGAACGAGTCGAAGCAACGCCCCTAAGGCCTTCCGGGTAATAATGAGCGGCATAGGCTATCGCCTCGGCCTTCTCTTTCGTATTGACCTGAGGGACCATTACCCCGTGAGCTCCTACATCAAGAGTCCTGAGTATAAGGTCATAGGAAGCATTGGATACTCTCACAAGCGGAGGACAGTTCCTGTACTCAGCCGCAGTTATAAGATCGCGGTTAAGCAGCACGTCCGTAGGCCCGTGCTCGCTGTCGATCATCATGAAATCAAATCCGCAAAGGCCTGCTATCTCACAGGCTATCGTGCTTCCGGAATTGATGAAGATCCCGTATACGGTCTCGCCGGCCTTCATCCTTTCCTTCAAATCGTTCAGCATCATCGCCGCTTTCCTCCGAAATTATAAGACAACGTGCGTTTCCACATATCCCAGGCCGCCGAAGTCTGCCCTGATGTAATCGCCTTCATGGACCGGCCTTGAAGCGGTTATCGCGCCGGACAGGATAATGTCCCCGGCCTTAAGCCCGCCGCCGACTCTTGAAAGCATCCTGACAAGCTCCGCAACGGCGCGGGCCGGATGTCCCATTGTCGAAGCACCGGCTCCGAAGGCTACATATTCGCCGTTATAGAAAAGCTTCATCCCTATATCTCTTATGTTCTTTCCTACCGGGTCTATCCCTTCAGGGCTGAGCATAAACGCTGAAGATGAGGTGTTGTCTATAAGGGCGTCATACCTTCTGCCGATCTTGAAATTATGGAACCTGCTGTCTATCACTTCAAACGCAGGGCAGATCTTCTCAGTGGCAAACATTACGTCGACTGCCTTAACATTCGGACCTGAAATATCTTCCTTCATAATGAAGGCTATCTCGGGCTCTACCTTCGGATGAATATGGTTCGAGAGGTGAAGATCCGCACAGTACTCCATCCTCATGTAATCCATAAGGATCCCGTACGTTATCTGGGAAGAATTTGTAACGCCTGCCGCGCTTGAGTAAATATCGCTCTTGATCTGCGCCATCTTGGCCATGCTGGTCCCGCCAAGCTTGTAGCCCACAGGCTTAAAACCCTTCTCTTCCATGATGGCGAGCCTGATCTCCTGCCCCCTGTACCCTTCCATCTCGGTGATGTCCGGATAAGTCTGGCAGAACTGGTCTATGGAGTGGCGGTTCATTTCCCCGTCTATGGAGATTAAGGCAAGATCCCGCAGCTGTTCTTCAGTCATAGGCATAGCTTTTTCCTCCTTTAGACAAATGTGCAGCTGACTTCGCCGAAGTCTCCGAAACCGCACCTGAAATGATCGCCGCGCTGCACCGCAACAGATGCTACCGCCGACCCCGAAAGAATGATCTCACCCTTTCTCAGAGGGTCGCTGAGCTTGTTGAAAGTGTTGGCCAGCCAGGCTACCGAGAGCGCAGGGTTGTCATATACCGCCGCCCCGCAGGAAGCCTCGACGACATGATTATTCACGCTGAAAATATAGGGAACCAGGGAAAGGTCCCTGTCCTTCACAGGTACAGGCATATCTCCAAGCACATAGGCCGCAAATGCAGCATTATCCGAAATGCTGTCCTGGACCAGTCTCTGCACCTTGTCGCGGTAAAGCCGGAAGTCGCACACTTCCATGCATGCCACCACGTATTCCGTAGCCTCCATGACGTCCTTCACCGTAACGTTCGGCATATCGAGATCTTTCTTAAGCTTGAACGCTAGCTCGCACTCGATGCGCGGAACTATAAAATTATCAAAAGAAAGCACGCTATCGTTTTCATATGCCATCTCGGAGAAGATATAACCGTAATCCGGCTCATAAATATTGGCGGCTTCCCTCATGGCCTTGCTTGTCAGGCCGACCTTTTTGCCGGACACGGTGTATCCGTCCTTCTTCAGGAAATCGACAAAGACATTCTGGATGGCGTAAGCTTCTTCGTAGCTGATATCCGGATGTGTAAGGCTGGGAACATCGATCTGCTGATGAGATAAGCAGGCCCTGTAAAAGGCTTCTCCAAACATATTGATCTCTGCTTTATTCAACTTAGTTTGCTCCTTAAAATGCAACTGTGTGTTCTGTAATGCAGCAATTAAAATAGTCCCGCACTATCTCTGCCCTTCCATTGCTCTTACATGCGCTTCATCCACTCCGGGAACGACCATGGAAAACGTGTTCTCCATAACTCCATAATCCGTGTATCCTGCCCTGTAAAGCAATTTCAGTTTTTCATAATCCAGCTTGCCATCAGGCAATATAAATTCATCTTTAATATGTATCTGGACTACCTCGGCAATTACAATGTTCGTATTTTCGATTCCTGAAGGATCAGTACCGGGAATTCTCAGAGTCTGGAGGCACCTGCATTCAAACTGAATCGGCGATTCCTCAACCCGTTTTGCAGGAATACATATTGAGTCCGTCTTATGCACACCGGCCTTTGAAAACTCATCGATTTCAGGTGGAAAATCTCTGCCTGTAATATTCATGGATTCTCTTAGTTCATATGTAACAGCGTTATATACAAAACACCGCGTGCTCTCAATGTTGTTAAGGGTATCCTTGTGGATGCTTTTCCCATTCTCGTCAGGAGTATCCTTTATAGCTACCATCACAAGTGCCGGCGAGTATCCTATGATCTGGAACTGGCTGAAAGGAGCCAGATTGTCGGTGCCGTCTTCACTGACAGTAGAGATCCAGGCTATTGGCCGCGGAGCGACGCATGCCTTAAAAGGATCACGGGCAAGCGGGCATTCATCTTTTGCTGGCGAATAATGCATTCTTTATTTAGCCCCTTTTCTATATGTGTTACGGACACCAATGACAATAAATACTACTGATATAGCCAGGAATACCAGGCAGATCGGACGTGTAAGGATAACTGAAAGCGATCCGTAAACGCCTATCGTCTTAACTACGTTCTGCTCGCAAATACTGCCCAGCACGATACCGATTAGCATAGGTGTGATCGAATATCCAAATTTCGAGGCGATATATGCAATCAATCCAAATATGACTGCAATGAGCATATCTATCGTGCTGGTTCCGCAGGCATATGCTCCAACCATGCAGAACACAAATACCATCGGCATGAGGATGTAATAAGGTATCTTAGTAAGATACGAGAACAGCTTTATAGAACCTATTCCCATGAAATACATAAGTATCTGTATCACAACGAATCCGACCAAGACGCAGTACGTCATCGGAGCGTACTTTGTGAAAAGCTGCGAACCCGGACTTAATCCCTGTATAGTCAGAGCGCCCATCAGGATAGCTGTTACACCATCTCCCGGGATGCCGAGAGTAAGCATTGGTATAAGCGTTGCGCCGGTCACGGCATTATTAGCAGTTTCTGAAGCAACCAGTCCTTCTGATGAACCCTTTCCGTATTCCTCCGGATGCTTTGATGTGTTCTTCGCGGTTCCATATGAAAGGAACGATGCAATTGCTGATCCTGTCCCAGGACACGCTCCGACAATAATGCCCATTATTGCTGAACGAAGCACCGTAAATTTGAATGAAAAAAGCTCTTTCCAACTGAATGCGTGTTTAATTGTGACATTTGGAGGTGCCTGTAAATGAGCAATTTTCTTCTCGCATTGCGTAAACAGTTCACTGACAGCGAACAGACCTATTAACGCAGGAACAAGGTCTACGCCTCTGGTAAGAACCTGCGATCCAAATGTGAGCCTGTAAATGCCCTGCTGAGGGTCAACTCCAATACACTTTACAAGGAGCCCGAAAAAGCCCATCGCAAGTCCTTTGAATATATTATTACCTGAAACACTTGCAATAATACTAAGTCCGAATATCGTAAGCGTGAAGTATTCCGGAGATCCAAATTTGAGAGCTACCTTTGCTACCTGGGGAGCAAGGAAGAGCAGGCAAACACCTGATATAAGACCGCCGACAACACTCGCCTTTAGAGCAATCATGAGTGCTCTCGGGGCTTTTCCTTGCTGAGTCATCGGATATCCGTCAAGAACGGTGGCAGCTGCTGCCGGTGTACCCGGCGTTTTTATTAAAATCGCAGAAATAGAACCTGCGTATGTGGCTCCGCAGTACACTCCTAGCAACATCAGCATAGCCGGGGCCGGTGAGAGGGTAAATGTTACAGGCAGCAGAAGTGTAATGCCTATGGTGGAATTAAGTCCGGGCAGAGCTCCGAAGGAAAGCCCAACTGCAAGGCCTATAACCATCGCTATAAGAGAATCGATCGTCAGAACGCCGCTTAACCCGGCAAGTATATTTTCTAACATTTTCTTCCTCCCTCACTTAAAACAGAATCTCAGGGAGAGAAACATGCAGCAATTCACCAAACACAAAGTATATTAAAAGAGTGAAGCATACCGGGAACAATACCAGTAAGATCTTGTTCCTGTTTCCCATCATAAAACTCAGTACAAACAAAATTATAATTGTGGAGATAATAAAACCTATCTTCTCTAATATGAACAGCCAAACGAATACCAGCGCAACAGTACCTATTGCCCTGTATACACTTACATTCTCATTTCGCTTCTTCTCTGGAATTTCTTCTCCCCGTTTTACCTTCAGGACCATCCCAATAAAATCTAAGATCAGATTAAGTATCGAACAAATTAAAATACCGCCGGAAGCTATATATGGGAAAAGTCTGGGCGAAATGGTAGAGGCAGAAAGAAGCGATTCTTTGACCTGGCTGGGTATATTGACAATAACAAAAATACTAAGCACCACCAATGCCAGGGTAAATATGTTTTCTTTTAAATAATTCTTTGCCACTTTTCTAACTACCTTTCAATGTATTGCAAAAATGACAATTGCAAAGATTAGAAAGTGCCACGTAATTCCTTGCAGAACATTATGTGGGTATGTCTACACCCTTTTCCTTAAAGGTTCAGAACTACGTGGCACAAAGCTATTTTAGAATTGAATATTCTACTATATCTGCGTTAAACTATTCGATCATTCCTAAGCCTTTAAGGAGCTCTTCCATAACAGGCCTTCCATCTTCAAGCATCTGAGTATACTCATCAACCTGTCTGTAATCGATTTCAAGACCGATGTTAGCAATTGCTTTAAGAACTTCTTCATCCTGGATAGTCTGAGCGTAAGCATTGTCGATTGCGGTTATAACGCTCTCATCGATGCCTGCAGGTGCATAGAATCCGATGATAGGAGAAATCGTGCACTTGTATCCGAGCTCTTCTGTGGTAGGAACATCAAGACCGTCATCAATTATCCACTGAGGGCACTTATCTCCAAATGCCATGATGACTCTGATATTTCCTTCTTCAACATAAGACTTAGCTCCCTGCATCTGCAGTACGCCTACTTCCATCTCATGGGACATGAGAGCAAGTGCCTGCGCGGAATCGCCATCGGTATAAGGAACATTGGTGGTCTGCAGATTCTCGATATCGAGCTGCTGGCACCATTCTTCAATTGTAAGATGCTCGTAGTTTCCAACGCCTGCTGTATTGTATGAGAACTTGCCGCCGTCAGCTTTGATCTTCTCTAAAAGATCATCAACGGTCTGAATATCAGAATCTGCTGAAACGCAAAGCACATATGAATTGCTGTATGCACTGCAGATAGGCTGGAAATCTTCAAATGAGTAAGTTGTTTCGCCGTATAAAGGCATAAGAATCAGCGGAGATGAAACGGAAAAGCCAAGGGTATATCCATCAGGCTTTGCATTTGCTACTTCTGTTGCTCCTATAGTAGCACCGCCGCCGGGCTTATTAACAACTTCTACAGGCTGGCCAAGGATCTCTGACATTTTATCTACAATTACACGCGCGAAAAGATCTGTTCCTCCGCCTGCACCGTAAGGAACGACTACAGTAATCGGTGCCTTCGGATAATCGGTATCCGTTTTGGGAGTCTCAGTCTCAGGAGCTTCTGTTTCCGGAGCAGTAGTCTCAGGTGCAGAAGTCTCGGGAGCCTTGGTCTCGGGAGCTTTGCTGGAACTGGAGGAACTGCATGCTGCCATCATTAAGCACATGGATGCAGCTAAAATCCCTGCTACAACTTTTTTCATACTTTCTTCTCCTTTTGTTTGAAAATAAAAAATGCATTTGCTGCCTAAAGCTAATCCTGAAGAAGGTGCGGGAGAGATGGGTTGACAAGGTTTACCTCTGGGGTATTATCACCAACCTCGGACTCTCTTCAGGTGATTCTTTTATACAAAAATGCCCATATAATTTCAATAGATTTAACAATTATGAGCAATGATGGACGCAAAACCGTCAATATTTATCAATTTCTTACAAAAGGGTATACAAAGTGCAGTATTTGCCATAGTTTTCTTACTATTTAGTCTCAGAAAAACATTTTTTCAAACAAATACTTTGAGAGAGATCAGGACGATTCCGACAGCGAGAGCCGCTATTCCCGGTATAAATGTAGTCTTGAAGTAAGTGATCACGCCTCGCTTATAATCAAGACGCGCAAGAGACAGCCCGTTGACGATCCCTGAATTATGAGGCATCGAGTAAGCGCACCCAGAGACCAGGGCCATTCTAGAGGCTGTTGCTGCACTGATTCCGGCCGCTGCATATTTTTCTGAGAGGATACTTACTATAGGTGATATATATGATCCGGAATTAGCAACCGCGGCACTGGTCATCATCCCCAAAAGCACTGCGCTTAGCAGCGGAGGAAGGTTATCCAGTCCCCGCAGAATCATTTCGAAACCGGACGTAGCTTTGATGACGCCCGCATAACCGACTGCGGCACTGACCGTGATCAGCGGCCCGTATGACATGACTGCGCCCTGAGAGAGAACGGTTATAAGATCAGAGATCCTCCTGATATTAAGCAGGATGCATACGGTAATTGCTGCCGCAAGCGCAGCGACCACATTTGCCTTTAATAAGAGGATAAGAATTAATGGCGTGAACAGCGGAACGGCGGCAGTTATTATCCCTGGAAGATTCTGGCTGTCTGGATCCGGATGGTCCCCAAGCGAAATCCCGTATTTCTCTATATCTGCCCCGCTCGGCAGGAACCCTTCGCTTCTCTTTTCGCACGCCTTTATGTCAAAAAAGAGCAGGAGCATTAGCCCTGCTATGGCAGCCAGAAAGAGAATGACCGAAAACGCCATACCGTCATAGAGGCTGATTCCCATGCCGTCCGTAACTATGATATTTGAAGAGTAGGCTGAACCGCCCAGGATCAGCGCCGGAAAAATCCCGGCACTGCCGTATGGATAGAGAGCCCAGGGAATATCGAGCTCCTTGAACATATCCTTGGCAATAATGATAACGGTAAAAATGATCGCGGTGCCGCTGACTCCAACGTAGGACAGCACCATATATAAGACCGGGAGCAGAAAAACTGTCCAGTATTTGCAGTGTCTGGTGCGGGATGTCACGGAGGCGAGGGAAAGAGCTATCTTTCTGGCGCTTCCGGTAGCGTCCATGACTTTCCCGAACAGAGCGCTCATCACAAAAATCAGTCCGTATTTTACAATGAACCCGCCCAGACCGCTCATGTAGGTCTCTGAGATGGCATAAAACGGATTCATCCCGGACATTAAAGAAATGAAAATCGAACCAAAAAGAGATACAAGGACGACGTTCACTTTCCTGTAGCAGAGGAAAACGAACAGGATGACTGACAGTATTATCCCCAGAATGCTTATGTATTCACCCAAAGCCAGGCCTTCCCTCTATTAATGTTAAAGCATTTCAAACAGCTTACATTAATATTAAGGATTATCCCGCGTGCCAAATCAAGGCAGAAGGCAATAATTGTCAACATTGAGGGAAGAATTCGCAAGATTTGTCAGCCGGTGCCGGGCAGATTATTCTATTTCCTCAGGTCTCCGGTCACATAATTGGTTATCGTAGCCATCCCGGCGAGCTTCCCGTCGCTGTCATAGATCCGGCTCTCGAGCACGTGGGTCTTGCGGCCTGCGTGGATGACCTCAGTGACCGCCTTGATAGTCTGCCCCTTCACGGTAATCCCGCGTATGAAATTATACTTCATCTCCAGGGTGGCGATGTCGACATTGTAGGACCTGGAGGCGGCCCCTGCACAGCAGTCTGCAAGAGTAAGCATCACGCCGCCCTGCACTCTTCCGCTGAAATTCTGATGATCTTCGCGGAGAGTGAGCTCTGCCTCGGCGTAGCCCTCCCTGAGCACCGTGATTCTTGCTCCTATGCTTTTAGGGAAAAGGTTCCCTTCATTAAATGCCTTTCTAAAGGCTTCGATATCAAATTCTTTATTCTGCTCAGCCATTTTGATCCTCCTGTCTGTTTATGCATCGCGGCCCCATTTGGAGGCGCCGCTAAAACCACTCACTCCGAATACTGCTGCTCTATGCACTCCATGAGATCCCCCTGAAGGCCCAGAAGCCTGCAGATCAGCAGGGCCTCACGCGGGCTCTCTTCTTCCGCGGAGCAGGGGTACAGGCCGTAGTTCATATGCCTTGCGATCACCTGCACTCCGCTTGCGGAGTTCTCGATCTCAGATTTTATTTTCTCCGGGTCTTCTCCCTGGAGCCCCTTAATACGGTAATTCCTGCCCGCACAGGGCGCGACCCGGTCATAATGCGTCGCTATTACGGAAAACGCCTCGCGTCCGTTAAGGTAAGTGACAAGCCCCCTTACTATCGCGGCTCCCTCGTCAGGATTGGTCCCTCCCGCAGGTTCATCGAGGAGAAGCAGCGTTCCGGGTCCGGCCTTGTCGACTGCGTCTTTTATACGGACGACCTCGCCTCCGAAGGAAGAGAGCCCGCGCTCATGATCCTCGGCATTTCCTGAAAGAAGCATCACTCTGGAAATGTCCGGGAGCGCCGCATTCCTTGCGTACACCGGATACCCGCCCATCGCGAGAAGCGTATTAAGCGCAAGGCTTTTAAGGCTTACCGTCTTGCCGCCCATATTCGCGCCTGTTATTACCGCTGCCCCGCGGGACAGCTCAATTGATACCGGCACGAAGCTGCCGCCGGATTCTTCGACCTGAGCCGCGATCTCCGGGTTTATCATATCCCGGAAAATGATCTCCTCTGCTCTCTCCGGGATCACGGTCTCCTGCGAGCCCAGCATATCGGCCTTGCGGAGTAGTATGTCAATGTGTCCGAGCGCGCCGCAGCTCCTGGTGAGATCGCCGCAAAGGCCAGAGAGGCCGGCGCTTATCTCATGGAGGAGCCTTCGCTCCTCAGCCTCTTCTGCCCCGCAGATCTGATCACGCTGCGCACGGAACTTCTCCTTTTCCGCACTGTCTTTTGCGGCATAGATCAGGCTCTCGACCTGCCTCTTCTCCTTGCGTATCTCTTTTAATTCGGGAGAAGCATCGTCTTCTATGCGGTAGCGCTCCTCGCCTTTCCCCGAGGGATCGAGTAAACTAAGCACCTGTCCGGGATCCGGAAGCTCTATCCTGCAAAGCGCCGGATTTCTGCCGCGGATCTCCCTGATGCGCCGGAGAAGCAGAACGAAGACTTTGAGCTCGAAGAGCTCGGTGATCAGGAGATCTTCTCCCCGGGCGCACCTTGAAAGGCTTCCCCTGATGTCCCTAAGCCTCATCAGCGGAATGTCCAGTTCATCTCGAAGCTCACGGAAATCCGCGCTTCCCGCGAGCTCCGAAACCATCCGGCGTTCGCGGACAAGGGCTTCTCCGTCCGCAAAGATCGCGAAGTTCGCCAGAATTTCCGCACCGAAGGGAGACATCGGCGACAGCCGGTCCAGCACGTACTGAAGCCCTGATTTCCTTACAAGCTCGCGAGGCACCGGGATGAGCCCGGATTGCTGCACTTCATTTCTCATATTATCAGTCAAAGGAACCTCCCCTTTTATGCCTTAATATTTCTAACAACGTCTATTACCGGTACGGACAGCTTCCCGGCAGTTTTCTCAAGAAATTCGTCCGAGTCAAAGCGCCAGCCTCCGGTTGACACCGGGTTTACCGTGACCGCAAGAAGCTGCGGGCGTGTCTTCACATATAGTTTTGAGCCGGTGCGCAGGAATTTCTCATAAGCCGTGTATGAGAAAAGGAGCTTTGAGGGGTCGTCCGCGATGACTGCGGATGGCGGTCTGCTGCCTGCTGCCGCTTCAAGGAGCACGCTGTCGGTGACCGCTCCGGGAAGCATAAGCTCCGCATTGTGTTCCGCACTTTCCCAGTCCTCCGGTGTACCGCTCTCCGCACAGTTCGTTTCCCACACCGGCAGCTGCATGAGCTCCGCGGTAAATGCGGTCTGCCGCACGACCTCGTCAATATTTCTCCCGAGGCTTGCCCCGCTCGCAAGGATCGCATAGTCTGCGGAAGTCCCGTTTCCCGGAGACCTTCTCCCCGCGGCGCCGTCCACCAGCACGCAGTCCGCGCCGAGGATGAGCATGTCTTTCTCAAGTCGTTCCATCTGGCTCACTATCGAGGGGCCGCCCAGCTGCACCCATCCGCCTGAACGCGCGCGTATGATGTAAACGCTCCCGAGAGGCGTTGTAAATCCTGTGCTCATGAGCACTTCCGCGGTGATATCGCAGCTCCGGAGGAGGTCCGCTGCAGTAGCTATGATACTTCCCTCGCGCACGAATATCCTGGGCTTTTCGGTCCCGGTCGCGAGGTCTACGGTCTCTCCGTCGCGGCCGATGCTCGTAATGCCCGGAAAGATAAGCGCCTCCTGGCTGTATATGTCATCCAGGACAGCATTGAGAACGGTGGTCTTCCCCGCATTCTTGCAGAGGCCAACTACCGCAAGGACCTTACCTTTAAGCTTTGAAGTATCTTCCAGGATCATCTGCTGCCCTTCCCGCGGAGCCCTCTTAAGATGCCGGGAGACTTTACCCCGTTAAATTGACGAGCCCGCTTTTAACATTTATAATATAACATGTCAGGAAAAAAAATAATATAAGTACATAGAGGCGCGGATGCCATGGTAGCCTGATCCGGTTGATTCCGGGGCGGCGAAGGGGGGATCCGCCGAAAGCGAAAGCTTGGGCGCAGAGAGGCACATGGCTCTGCGACTGTCGTAAGTATACGAAGCGCTATTACATTTAACGGATTGTAAGAGCGCTATTTTTATTGCATTAATAATCATTGCACAGGGGGAAAAACTATGTCAGAAGAGAAGATCACATCCCTTATCAGGGTGAGAATGGGAGCAGGCGACGCGCACTACGGCGGAAACCTTGTCGACGGGGCGCATATGCTCCAGCTTTTCGGAGACGTTGCGACAGAACTTCTTATAAAATATGACTGCGACGAAGGCCTTTTCTGCGCCTACGACAGCGTAGAGTTCCTTGCGCCGGTATTCGCAGGAGACTTCATTGAGGCCTACGGCGAGATCGAGTCCGCGGGAAATACTTCCAGGAAGATGACCTTCGAGGCGCGCAAGGTGATCACCGCCCGCACTGACATTTCGGAGAGCGCGGCCGAGGTCCTTGCTGAGCCCGTGGTGGTATGCCGCGCGCACGGCACCTGCGTGGTCCCGAAGGACTGCCAGAGGATCAGCCACTGATCACGGACCGCTTGAGGGAGGATTTATAGTGGAAAAGCTTATTATAACAGCTGCGATCTGCGGGGCCGAGGTCACCAAAGAGCAGAATCCTGCCGTTCCCTATACTGTCGATGAGATGGTGAGGGAAGCCGTAAGCGCGGCTGAGGCCGGCGCTGCGATCCTGCACATACACGTGCGGCATGACGACGGCACCCCGACCCAGGACAGGGAACGCTTCCGGGAGGTCATGGACGCGATAAGGACCGTCCTTCCGGATATCATCATGATCCCCTCCACCGGCGGGGCTGTGGGGATGACTCCCGAGGAGCGCCTGCAGGCGACCGAGCTCTACCCGGAGATGGCCACTCTGGACTGCGGGACCTGCAATTTCGGCGACGAAATATTTGAGAATTCGATGCCCACCATGAGGGCTTTCGGGAAAAGGATGCTCGAGAACCATATTAAGCCTGAGTACGAATGCTTCGAGATGGGCCACGTTGACACCATCGTGAAAATGGCCGCGAAGGGCGAAGTCCCCGGGGCGCCGATGCAGTTCAATTTCGTTCTCGGAGTGCCCGGATGCACGCCTTTCACGCCCGGAAACCTTGCCTGGCTGGTTAACGCGATCCCCGCAGGGTCCACCTGGACCGGCACCGGCGTGGGCAAAGCCGCCTTCCCTATGGCTGAGGCTGCCATAAGCATGGGCGGGCACGTACGCGTAGGCTTCGAAGACAATATTTACCTCGAGAAGGGCGTCAAAGCCCGCTCGAACGGGGAGCTCGTCGCGAAGGTCGTTCAGCTTGCAAAAGAACACGGCCGCGAGATCGCATCCCCCGCCGAAGCGAGAAGAATACTCGGGCTGGCATAAAGACCGCGGGCCCTGAAGAATATATTAATAACAGGAGAAACGCAATGGAATTATCAGGAAATAAATACGGCGCGCACCGCGTGATCGAGCCCCGGGGAGTGCTCACGCAGGCCGCTGCCAGGATCGACAATGACATGTCGAAGCTCTATGACAACGAGATCCTCTGCGACGTCAGCTCGCTGAACATCGATTCCGCCTCCTTCACGCAGATCGAGCAGGCCTGCGGGCACGACGAGGCGAAGATCGCCCGGATGATCATGGATATCGTGAATGAACGCGGAAAGATGCAGAATCCCGTGACCGGCTCCGGCGGAATGTTCATCGGAACGGTCTCCCGCATCGGAAGCAAACTTGACGGAAAAATAGACCTCGCGCCCGGCGACCGCATAGGCTCGCTTGTCTCCCTCTCTCTCACTCCTCTTAAGATCGATGAGATAACCGCGGTCCACAGCTCGATCGACCGCGTCGACATAAAGGGACAGGCAGTTCTCTTTGAGACCGGCCTGTACGCGAAGCTTCCCGATGATATTTCGGAACCGCTCGCGCTTGCAGCCCTCGACGTTGCAGGGGCGCCGGCCCAGGCCCGCAAACTCCCGAAGGAAGGCGAAAGCGTTCTGATACTCGGCGCCAGCGGAAAGTCCGGCGTGCTCTGCGCCTGGGAAGCCCTTAAAAAGGTCGGCCCCGCAGGAAAGGTCGTCGGTATCGACCTCGATCCCGAAAGCCTCGAGCTTGCCAGGGGACTTGACATCTACACCGAACTCATTTCCGCAGATTGCCAGAAGCCTGCTGAGGTGCTCGAAAAAGCCCTCGCGGCGAATGAGGGGCGCGAATACGACGTCAGCATCTGCTGCGTGAACGCCCCCGCCTGCGAGATGAGCGCGATCCTCCCCGTCCGCGACGGCGGAATCGTATATTTCTTCTCCATGGCTACAAGCTTCACCCGCGCGGCCCTCGGAGCGGAAGGCTGCGGCAAAGATGTTGATATGATGATCGGCAACGGCTACACCAAGGGCCATGCAGAGATCACCCTCGATGTGCTTCGCGAAAACCGGAAGATCCGCGAGCTTTTTGACAGAAAATACGTTTGATCAGGAAATGAGGAAACCGAAATGAAAACACGCAACGGACTTTTTGCAGATGTTCCCGAGGAACAGTGGAACGACTGGCACTGGCAGGCAGCGAACAGCGCGAGGAGCCTTGAGGACCTTGAGAAATATAATGTTAAGCTCTCGGATGACGAGAAGAAAGGCATCGAGGCGACCACGAGCCGTCTCCGCATGGCGGTGACCCCCTATTACCTCTCTCTCATCGACCTTGAGGATCCCTACGACCCGGTGAGGAAGCAGGCCATCCCTACCACCGCCGAGCTTGAGTACGCTCCATACGAGGCTGCCGACCCGCTGAATGAAGACGTTGACAGCCCCTGCGAAGGGCTGACCCACCGCTACCCCGACCGCGTCCTTCTCCTTATCACGGACAAGTGCTCAATGTACTGCAGGCACTGCACCAGAAGGCGCTTTGTCGAGCAGTGCGACCAGGGCGTTCCGATGGAAAGGATCGAAAAGGGCATCGAATACATCAGGAATCACGAGGAAGTTCGCGACGTCCTTCTTTCTGGAGGCGACTGCCTGATGGTAAGCGACGAGAAGCTTGAGCGCATCATTTCCCAGATCCATGCCATCCCCCACGTCGAGATCATCCGTCTCGGCTCCAGGACCCCAGCGGTATGTCCCCAGAGAATAACCCCCGAGCTCTGCGCGATGCTGAAAAAGTACCATCCAATATGGCTGAACACGCATTTCAACCATCCGAACGAGATCACCGGAGAAGCCGCTGCCGCCTGCGCAAGGCTCGCCGACGCCGGCATCCCTCTCGGCAACCAGAGCGTGCTGCTTGCGGGCGTAAACGACTGCGTCTACGTGATGAAGAAGCTGGTAAATGAGCTCGTCCGGATCCGCGTAAGGCCTTATTATATCTACAACTGCGATCCCAGCCTGGGGCTCAGCCATTTCCGCACCCCGGTCTCGAAGGGGATCGAGATCATTGAGGCGCTCCGCGGCCACACCTCAGGCTTCTGCGTGCCGACCTTCGTCGTTGACGCGCCCGGCGGCTGCGGGAAGACCCCGGTAATGCCTACCTACCTCATTTCCCAGACCCCGAGGAAGGTCGTACTCAGGAACTTCGAGGGCGTCATTACTTCCTACACCGAGCCCGACCACTACGAAAACGTCTGCCACTGCCCGGTCTGCACCGGCAAGGTAAAGCCGCTCGTTCCGCTTTCAGGCGTAGCCTACGTCGCTGAAGGCATCGGACAGCACTACATCGAGCCCACGAAGATGCTGAGGAACGAGCGCAAGCAAAACTGGTAGATCAGCGGCCGGAAAGCGGAGAATTACGTTTTCCGGAACGATCCATACAATATCAAGGTGAAATAAATGAAAAGCAAGATCGGACTTAACACCGCCCTGGTAGACCAGGCCCGCGCATCTGCCGCGCATATTGCCGACGACGTGCAGCGCTACGTTGAGGCAAACACGACCGTGGCCATAGAACGCGCGGTATCAAGGCTTATCGGGATAGACGGTGTAAATGAATTCGAGGTGCCGATGCCGAACGTCGTCGCAGACCACATGGCCGAAAAGGGGCTCGTTGGCAAAGGCGCGGCCTGGCATATCGGGAACGCGATGTGCCATACGGGGCTTACCCCTCAGGAGATCGCTGAAAAGATCGCCGAAGGGGACCTCGACCTCGCTGCACTCCCGGTTTCTTCAGACGATGAGATCCGGAACGCGGTCCTCCCCGCCGCGGAGGAATGCTGCCGCCGCATAAGGGCAAACCGCCGCGGCCGCGATGAAATGATAGATTCCTTCGGCGGCGACAAGGAAGGCCCCTACCTCTACCTCATCGTCGCTACCGGAAATATTTACGAGGACGTTGTGCAGGCCCAGGCCGCCGCGCGCCAGGGAGCAGACGTCGTCGCGGTGATCCGCACCACAGGGCAGAGCCTTCTTGACTATGTTCCCTACGGGGCTACGACAGAGGGATTCGGCGGCACCTACGCGACTCAGGAAAACTTCCGGATCATGAGGAAGGCTCTCGACGAGACCGCAGCAGAACGCGGCCGCTACGTCCGCCTCTGCAACTACTGCTCAGGTCTGTGCATGCCGGAGATCGCGGCCATGGGAGCCCTCGAGCGCCTCGACATGATGCTGAACGACGCCCTCTACGGGATCCTGTTCCGCGACATCAATATGAAACGGACTCTCATCGACCAGTCATTTTCAAGGCTGATCAACTCCTACGCGGGCGTCATTATTAATACCGGAGAAGACAACTACCTAACCACCGACGATGCCTTCGAGTCCGCCCACACCGTGCTGGCGAGCCAGTTCATCAACGAGCAGCTCGCCCTCCGCGCGCATCTCCCGGCCTCTCAGATGGGGCTCGGGCACGCCTTCGAGATGGATCCCGGAATGAAGGACGCTTTCCTCTACGAGCTTGCGCAGGCTCAGCAGGCCAGGGAAATATTCCCGGACGCCCCGCTTAAATACATGCCTCCAACCAAGTTCATGACCGGGGACATTTTCCGCGGAAACGTGCAGGACGCGCTCTTCAATATGGTTACTATCCTCACGAACCAGAAGGTCCACCTGCTCGGCATGATGACCGAGGCGATCCACACACCGTTCATGTCCGACAGGGCCATCTCGATAGAGAACGCGGAGTATATTTTCCGCACGATGGCAGACCTTGGAAACGAGATCGAGTTCAAAGAAGGCGGGATCATCCAGACCCGCGCGGCCGAGGTCCTCGAAAAAGCCGCGGACCTGCTCCGGCAGATCGAGCGGACCGGCCTCTTCACTGCCCTTGAGAAAGGCATTTTCGCGGATATCAAGCGCCCCCGCGACGGCGGAAAAGGGCTTTCCGGAGTATTCGCGAAGGAAGACGGATACTTCAATCCCTTCGAGGAGATCATGGTCAGAGACCTGGAAAACGGGATCTTTGAC
>JAIKVW010000023.1 GCA_024685315.1 Lachnospiraceae bacterium | reverse complement strand
ATACAAGGAACGCGCAAACCGCGATGAAAACTATCATAATAAAGATTCTTGCTGCACTCATTTAAATTCCTCCCGAATCAGACCGGGATATTATATCACATAAGGCAGACAGAATCAACCGGGATTTTCAGAAAAAGTTCAGGGTTTATTACGGCCTGCCGCCGCCCTGGTTACCGCCGGGCATCATTCCGCCGCCCTGACCCTGGTCACCTCCGGGCATCATTCCGCCGCCCATATCACCGAACTGATTCGTGATCGAAGTGACCTGCTCGCCGTTTACGTAGACCGTGCCGCCGTTAAATTCGCAGATGCCTTCATAATCGAAAGGTGAATTCGCGGTAATATCTATGGTGCCTCCGTTAATATAGAGGCTGCCGATCGAATCGATGCCGTCGGTGTCTCCGGCTCCCATCACGATCGTGATGTCTCCGCCGTTGATCTCTATGCCGCCCGAGTACGAATAGCTCTTCTGAGAAGCATTGATACCGTCATCAGATGCCTCGATATAGATGGTGCCGTCGTTGATTATAATATAGGTTGCTTCAAGGCCCTCTCCTGCGCTGATATTGAAAGTTCCGCCGTCTATTGTAAGAATGCTGGTGGCCTGAATGCCGTCGTCGGAAGCATTTATGGTGAAGTCACCGTCTTTGATGTAGATCTCTCCAAGAGTGTCATCATCGTCGTTCTCGCAGTGGAAAGCATCCTTGTAGCTGGTTATGTTGAATGTGCCGTCGTAAATGTAGATCGCGTCGTTTGCTTCGATCGCGTCGGAGGAAGCTGTTATCACGTAGGTCCCGCCGGTCACCTTCAGGGTGTCTTTGCAGCTGATGCCGTTGTCGGTGGAATTAATGGTGAGGGTACCGACTCCGTTCAGTACCAGGTCGTCCTTGGAGAATATTACCGCGTCGGTATTTGTATCGCCGTCAGCTGTAAACGTCCCGGTAACGGTAAGGGTGTTCTCGCTGTCTGTCGTGGTTATGAAGACCTTGTCGGCGTTCTTTACGTAGATTACCGGATAGTCGTCATTGGTAACATTAAGGCCGTCAAGTACGAGCTGGACTTTCGCCTCCTCATCCTCAACGTCGATAATGATCGTAGAATTCTCTGCGGTACCGGTCAGGATATAGACACCTTCCTCGGTGATCGTGATGTCCTGGTTGCTCTCAACGGTGATCGTCGTGGCCTCGGAAGTATCCGCGGTCTGCCTGAGGTCACGGTCTGTGAAATAGCCGCTGTCGTCGCTCTTAGCTTCTTCAGTGGTCTCTGCGGAAGTCTCCACCTCTGTCTCTGCTGTTGTCTCTGCCGATGTCTCTGCAGCAGTTTCGACTGTGGTCTCAGTTGCTGCTGCGGTCTCCCCGGTTTCGGTGGATTCTACCGCGATGCTGCTTGATGATGCAGATGAGGATGAGGAAGATGCTGCTCCGCATCCTGCAAGTCCGGTTGCCATTGCTGCGCTTAATATAACGACTGTAAATATTTTATTGCTTTTAATCTTTTTCATGATAGTAGGCTCCTTTCAGATAGAGTTTTGCTATGCTCAGAGTATAGCGGAGCTACCTTAAAGGAACTTTAAACAAAAATAAATTATTTATTACCCCTTGAACAACTCTTTGATGAGTCTGACTTCATTTTAAGCTCCTTGCTTCGGTCATGCAAAGAAAAACCCAAAAGTGTACCACACACACGCACAGCAGGTCATTTTTCTCTGAAGCATGCTTTTCATCTTGAAATATGGCGAGGTATAGTGCATAATGTTAGTCAGTTAGTCTAATCTAACTATTCGAATTGGACACGCATTATGCAATGATTTATTGCCGTGTGAGGGTTATTCGTATGAAAAGCTATAAAGGCCTAAAAATAGACTACTGGTTGTTCTGGTTTGCTTCCTCCTTCGGAATGGGTGCCAGTAATATTCTGCAGTATGTACTGTCCCTTTACGTGCTGGATCTGACCGGATCTGCAACACTATTCGCGTCGATGCTCTCTATCATTATCTTTCCTCGTATCCTGCTAACCCCGCTTGCTGGCGTTATGGCTGACAGGGTTAGAAAAAGCCGCATGATGTCGTTGATCCTCTTAGATGAGGCTATAGTTCTGGGCATATACTTTGTACTCGGCCAGACAATGACCATCGGCATCGCGCTCGTTTATGTACTTGTTGTTGTTCTGGAAGCAGGCGAGGTTTTCTATGGCGGGTGCGAAGCGGCTATTCTGCCGGAGTTGGTTCCCCCCGACAGACTCAAAGACGCTATTTCCATCTCGAAGGTCGATGACGGGATCGTTCAGGTTGCAGCACCCTTGGCTGCTGCTTTAATTTACGACAACTTGAGTATTGGCGCTGCCTTTGCGGTTATAGCGCTGCTCAATTTCCTTTCCTTCTTGCTTCAGGCACTCATCCGCCCCAAATACGAGGTGGAACATGAGAAATCGGCGCAAAGATCTTCTATCTGGAAAGATTTCAAGGAAGGTCTGAAATGCATTCGTGAAAACACATTCCTGCGCGGATTCATTAAGGTCATGTCGCTGGCAAACGCATTCTTCGGTGCAACTTTTGCGATCAGCGTTACTTATCTGCTGCGGCAAACATACGGTGTTGAAGCGTGGGTATATAGCGCTTATTGCTCTGTAACTGCTGCTGTCAGTATGATTGTTCCGCTTTTTGCTGTGCCGCTCGTAAAGAAGTATCCTGCTAAAAAACTCTTTTTCATGGCCACCCTTATTATCGCAGCTGGCATTTTAATGATTGGAATCTGCGCCCTGTGCGGAATCAATCAAATCATACCCATCGCAGCGTCCGTAGTATTGATCACGATCTTTGACTGTGTAACCATAGCAGCCGCCATTCCAATGCAGATGACTTCTTAGATTATGCTGCAAACCGGTGTTGAGAAAAACCTTCTGGGCCGTGTCTCTGCAACCCTTCGTATGGTTAGCATTGCATCGGGAGCAGCTGGTGAAATGCTGTTCGGTGTACTTAACGATGCAACATGGGTTTGGCTGCCGATTTTCTTTGGAGCAGCAGGTGTTGCGATAACATCACTTATGTTCCGTCGATTTATCAGCCAAACCGAGAGTACCGACAACGCGGCTCGATCCGAATGAACGATACCGCCCGTACTTTCCCCGCTATTCAATGAAATTAAGCCCCCGCAAATCCAATGTTTCCAATGGCTTGCGGGGGTGTGTCTTATCGACCGTAGTGACCGCGTCTGCTCGCAAGGTCTGCTCTACAGAGCAAAGAAACGCAAAAAGTACACCAGGGTTTCCAGGCCGTTTCTACGCTGAAAGCAGGAAAAAACTCTTTTGTCCTGTTAGACAAAAGAGTTTTTTTATGATGGACGGTAGGAGACTCGAACTCATGACCTTCCGCACGTCAAGCGGGCGCTCTCCCAGCTGAGCTAACCGTCCTTCTGTATGTATTATAGTATCATGCTTCGACAGCGAAGGCAAATGAATTTTTCAGGGAGACTTTCCGATAGCCTAAAGCCTCCCTGAAAAACCGTTCTACTGTTCCGGTTCATTCGATCTCCAGGATTTCAGAAAATCCGGTGATCTCAAAGATCTCCATCACCGTCTCGTTTATATGGGTCAGTTTCATGCTTCCCTGCTTGATCATGATTCTCTGCGCCTAAAGGAGTACCCTCAGTCCTGCAGAAGAAATGTAGTCTAGACCCGAAAAGTCAAGCTTGAGCTCTGTGATCCCCTCGACAGAGGATTTGATCTCGTTCTCCAGCTGAGGCGCGGTCGTGGTGTCCAGACGTCCCTCCAGGGCTAATGTCAGATATTCTCCACTCTGGAATTATTTAATGATCATTTTCTTGATTCCCCGTATACATGTTCTGCAGCACAAAAAACGCTGTCCTTCATCCGGCTGTGAAGCTCTGAAGATAGGGTCCTTAGTCTTCTCTCTAAAAGAAAATCTACCATCATGGACCGTCAGCGTTTTTTACTTATCGTAATTCACGATCTTACCGAAGTCTTCCTTAAGGGATGCGCCGCCTACAAGGCCGCCGTCGATATCAGGCATTGCAAAAAGCCCTGCCGCGCTCGCGCCTGTCACGCTTCCGCCGTACTGGATGCGGATCGCTGCCGCTGTATCGGTATCGTAGATGTCCTCGATGCATTTGCGGATCGCGCAGCATACTTCCTCAGCCTGCTCGTCGGTAGCGACTTTTCCGGTCCCGATTGCCCAGATAGGCTCATAAGCGATGACAGCAGTCTTCGCCTGGTCAGCGTTTACGCCAAGGAAAGCAATCTTGATCTGCTGGCGTACCCATTCGATCGTGATGCCCTGCTCGCGCTGTGTCAAAGACTCGCCGCAGCAGATGATCGGAATAAGGCCGTGCTCGAAAGCTTTCAGGACTTTCTTATTTACGGTCTCGTCGGTCTCTGCAAAGTAGCCTCTCCTCTCGGAATGGCCGATGATCACGTACTCAGCGCCCGCGTCGGTAAGCATTGCCGGAGAGATCTCGCCGGTATAAGCCCCGGACTCCTCGAAATACATGTTCTCTGCGCCGATGTGGATATTGGTGCCCTTCACCGCACTGACTGCGGGAATAATATCGATCGCGGGTACGCAGAATACTACGTCTGCATCTGCGCCGGCTACGAGCGGCTTAAGCATCTCTATCAGCGCAAGTGCCTCGGAAGGGGTCTTGTTCATCTTCCAGTTGCCTGCGATGATCTTCCTGCGGCCTTTATCTGTCGCAGCTGCAACGCCCGGAAGCACCTTGCCCTCAAGGAACTCGAGTGAAGCGCCTCCGCCTGTGGAAATGTGGGTCATCTTATCGCCGTAGCCCATCTGGTTTACAGCTGCTGCGGAATCTCCGCCGCCGATGACTGTGACTGCGTCAGCGTTTGCAAGGGCCTCAGCCATTGCGCGGGTACCTGCGGCAAAGTTCTCCATCTCGAAGACTCCCATGGGTCCGTTCCATACCACGGTCTTTGCCTCGGAAACCGCTGCCGAGAACGCAGCGATAGTCTCGGGTCCGATATCAACGCCCATCCATCCCTCCGGGATCTCTCCGGAAGGAACGACCTTCGAATTGGCCTCGTTGTCAAATCTATCAGCGACCACAGTATCGGTCGGCAGAAGCATCTTCACGCCCTTCGCCTTTGCCTTCTCTACCATTTCCTTCGCGTACTCGATATAATCCTCCTCGACAAGCGAATTGCCGATGGAACCGCCCTGTGCCTTTATAAATGTGTAGGCCATGCCGCCGCCGATTATAAGGATGTCCACCTTCTCCAGGAGGTTATTGATAACGGAGATCTTGCTGGAGACCTTGGACCCGCCGAGAACTGCCGCGAAAGGCCTTGCCGGGTTATCTACCGCGTTCCCGAGGAACTCGATCTCTCTCTGCATAAGGTATCCGACTGCAGCGGTCGGAACATATTTGGTGACCCCGACGTTCGAGCAGTGAGCGCGGTGAGCGGTGCCGAAAGCGTCATTCACATAAACATCGCAAAGAGCCGCAAGCTCCTGGCTGAAGTTGTCCTCGTTCTTCTCCTCTTCCTTCCTGAAGCGTGTATTCTCAAGGAGAATGACGTCGCCGTCCTGCATAGCCTCTGAAGCCGCCTTTGCATTAGGTCCTGTTACTTCGGGATCAGCCGCGAACCTAACTTCCTTCCCAAGAAGCTCCGAAAGCCTCTCTGCTACCGGTTTCAGCGAAAGCTCCGGCTTCACGGTCCCCTTCGGCTTTCCAAGATGCGAGCAGAGTATCACCCTTCCGCCGCCTTCCACAAGCTTATTGATCGTGGGAAGCGATGCCACTATCCTGGTGTCGTCGGTGATCGCCCCGTCAGCAAGCGGTACGTTAAAATCACAGCGCACAAGGACCTTCTTCCCTCTAACATCGATATCATCCACAGAAACTTTATTCAGCATGTCAGCCTCCTTAAATAATTATCAGTTAAAAATGAACGAACGGCCGGGCAATCGCCTGCCCGGCCGTCTGTTATGCCCTTTAATCAGTATACACCATCTTAAAGCTCAGCGAAATATTTAATTGTGCGCACCATCTGGCTGGTGTAGGAATTCTCGTTGTCATACCATGCTACCGTCTGTACCTCGTAGAGGCCGTCCTCGATAGGATTTACCATAGTCTGGGTAGCGTCGAACAGGGTATTGGTGATTCCAACTATATCGGAAGATACCAGCTCCTCCTCGGTGTATCCGTAGCATTCCCTCTGAGCAGCCTTCATGACCGCATTTACGGAATCAACGGTGATGTCCTTGCCCTCAACTACAGAGATGAGGATGGTAAGCGATCCGGTAGGAACGGGTACGCGCTGTGCGGTGCCGATAAGCTTGCCCTTAAGCTCGGGGATAACAAGTCCGATAGCCTTGGCAGCTCCGGTGGAGTTCGGAACGATATTGACCGCTGCTGCCCTTGCACGGCGGTAGTCACCCTTCCTGTGAGGTCCGTCAAGAAGCATCTGGTCTCCGGTGTAAGCGTGGATCGTCTGCATGATACCGCTCTTAATCGGATATGCGTCATTCAGGGCCTTTGCCATGGGAGCAAGGCAGTTCGTGGTGCAGGAAGCTGCGGAAATGATGGTGTCCTCTTTGGTAAGGATCTCATGGTTTACTCCGTAAACTACCGTGGGAACGTCATTGCCTGCGGGAGCGGAAATAACGACCTTTTTCGCGCCGGCATTGATATGTGCCATTGACTTCTCTTTGGAAGTATAGAAGCCCGTGCACTCGAGCACTACATCGATATCAAGCTCTTTCCAGGGAAGATTGTTCGCGTCGCTCTCCTTGTAAACAGGGATCGAAACGCCGTCGACCACGAGAGTGCTCTCGCCCGCCTCGATAGTATGACCCTCATACCTCTTCTGCGCTGAATCATATTTAAGAAGATGCGCGAGCATTCCCGGAACTGTGAGATCATTTATCGCAACTATTTCATATCCTTCAAGTCCGAACATCTGTCTGAAAGCAAGACGCCCGATACGTCCAAAACCATTGATCGCAACTCTAACTGCCATATCTTTCCCTTCCTTTCACGGGTTCCGAAGCCCGTATTTCACTTTACTGGAAACGTTTTCATGAACATTACTATTATACGAAATCGCCGGAATAATTTCAAGATGTTTGTTAAAAAAATATCTTTTCTAATTTCCTGATCTCGCTGTGGGTGAGGTCCCTCCACTGCCCGACCGGGAGCGTTCCGAGCTCAATATGCATTATCCGGATGCGCTTAAGGTATTTTACACGGTACCCCAGGGCTTCGCACATGCGTCTTATCTGCCGGTTTATACCCTGGGTCAGCACTATCCTGAATGTGACTTTCGAAACCGGAGTCACCTTGCATTTTCGCGTGACTGTGTCGCCGAGGTCGACGCCGGCTGCCATTTTCTCTATGAACTCTTCGTCGTAGGGGCGGGTCAGGGTAACCACGTATTCCTTCTCGTGGTAATAGCGGGCCTTGAGGATACCGTTCACTATGCTCCCGTCATTGGTGAGGAGGATCAGGCCCTCGGAGTCCTTGTCCAGGCGTCCTATCGGATAGATGCGCTCCGGGTAATTAATGTAGTCGATTATGTTGTCCTTCTCCCTGATCCGGTCGGTCGTGCAGACTACTCCCGCAGGCTTGTTAAAAGCGATTATCACTCTTTTCCTGACAGGGTTCACCCTCCTGCCCTTTATCTCGACGATGTCGCCCTCTTCTACCTTCGAGCCGAGTTCCGCGGTCACGCCATTGATGGTTACGCTGCCTGCCTCGACCAGCCTGTCAGCCTCCCGGCGGGAGCAGGCCCCGGCGTTGCTCAGCCATTTATTGATCCTGTCGCCCATTTTCCCTCTTCACAAATCTGGAGGGTGCGACGGCATCCTCCAGATAATAAGTTCTTTGATTCGTTTTTCTGCAATAACTACTGCTGAGCAGACTCTGACTCGGTCTCGCTCTCAGTCTCAGTTCCGGTCTCGGACTCAGACTCAGACTCAGTCTCCGATTCCGTCTCGGTCGAAGTCTCTGTCTGGGTCTCTACATCGGCCCTTCTCCTAAGCCTCTCGATGAATTCATTAAGCTCGGGATCGTTCGCGCAGGCACTGTCTATCATGGTATTTACCGTGTCGACAAGCTGGGCAACGTCCTTGTTCTCATAAAGGCCTTCGATGTAGTTCTGCACGTCCTCTTCGTACTTGTATGAACCGGTCTGGTCATCATATACGCCGCGGTAGATGTACATGGCTCCGGACTCGGCGGTCTTTACATAGTAGATCGAGAGGTTCGGCACCTTGGTGTCTATGCCCGCGAGCTTCAGCTCGTCAAATACATAAACGACCTTCTCGCCCTTTGCGAGCCCGTCCTTGGTGTAATACTGGGTGTTATTGTAGGATTCAATGATCTCTGCGGTCCCTTTGAGGATGTCCACATTGATCTCCTCGTCGGTGTTGAAAACGCTGGCAAGGAGCGCGGTATCGCCGGTCAGAACGGCCTGCCTGTAATTCGAGACAAGGTCTGCGATCTCGGGATACTTATTGAATTCCAGATCGTTCGTATTCTCGATAATGCTGACGCTCTGGCTGTCCGCGGAGGAAGATGCCGCAGGGGTCGCGGAAGAAGAGGATTTCTTCCCGGTCTTCCCGGTAACAAAGGTGACCGCTCCAGCAACTATCGCCGCTACTACCAGAACCGAAAGGATTATTATCAGAATACTGCTCTTATTGTTCCTGGTGTCTTGATTCTCCATATTATTCTCCTTTTGCCCAATATGCCGGGCTGAGATTTCCAGAACCGGCAGCTCTCGGACTTACTGAGGGACCGCCGCTGCCGTTTTGGCATAAATAAATACATCTGAAGGGAATCGAACCCTCGCACGTGGCTCCGGAAACCACTGCTCTATCCACTGAGCTACAGATGTAGCCATATTCTACAATATTTTCCCTAAGAATTCAATGATTAATTATTCTCCGAACACCGAGTCTGCGTACCTTACTGCTGCCATGGCGTCGCGGCAGTAAGCGTCCGCACCGATCATGTCGGCGTACTTCTGCGTAAGCACCGCCCCGCCGACCATGACAAGCGAGCCGGTCCCGGATTCGCGGACGGCCCGGATGGTGTCCTCCATTGAGGAGACCGTGGTGGTCATCAACGCGCTGAGGCCGATCAGCCGGATATTCTGTTCGCGGGCGGTCTCGACTATCTTCTCTGGGGGGACGTCCTTCCCGAGGTCGATCACTTCGTAGGAATAATTCTCGAGCAGCACCTTCACGATGTTTTTCCCGATATCGTGGATGTCGCCCTTCACCGTCGCAAGAATGATCCTGCCCTTTGAGGCCGAGGCTCCGGGGCTCCCTGCTGCGGGCATGTGGCTCTTGATCACCGAGAAGCAGGCCTTTGCGCTCTCCGCGCTTATCAGAAGCTGCGGGAGGAATGCGGTCCCCTTTTCAAAAGCCTCTCCGACCTCGTTAAGCGCAGGCATCAGCGCTCCGTCAATAATGCTCATCGGCTCCGCTCCGGATCCGAGGGCTTCTTCGGTGTACTTCACCGCTCCGTCCTTAAGGCCCTTGATGATCGCAGCTTTTAGGGCCGCAAGATTCCCTTTTGCGCCCGCTCCTTCAGGAGCCTGGCTTCCATTTGCGGCAGCCGGGGCCGCAGCCGTGACCTGAGCCGCCGCGGTAGTTCCTGCATATTTATTTATGTAATTTCCGCACTGCGGGTCCAGACCGCTTAGCGTCATGTGCGAATCATAGGCGCTCATCATGAGCTCGGCTCCGGGATTAATGATCCCCGCCGAGAGCCCTGCCGCAAGCGCTTCTGTGTAGAACGCGGCGTTGATCAGGTCTCTTCTGGGAAGCCCAAAGGAAATATTTGAGACCCCGAGCACCGTGCAGAGCCCGTAGTCCTCATGTATCCTTCTGACCGTCTCGAGAGTGATCTTCGCCGCCCCGATGTCCGTGCTTATGGTAAGCGTTAGGGCGTCCGGGACGATATCTTTCTGGTCTATCCCGTATTTAGCGGCCTCGGCAAGGATCCTGTCAAGCACCGCGAGCCTTCCGGAAACGGTCTCAGGTATTCCGGACTCATCGAGGAGGAGCGCAACCACCGCGCCGCCGTACTTTGCTGCCAGGGGAAAGACCTGGTCCATGCTCTCCTGCTTCCCGTTCACCGAATTGATCATCGGCTTGCCGTTATAGATCCGCAGGGCCCTCTCCATGGCTTTCGGGCTGCTGGTGTCTATCTGGAGAGGAAGCGGAGTGATCCCCTGGAGCGCGCTCACCGTGTCCGAAAGCACCGCAGCCTCGTCGATATCCGGCAGCCCGACATTTACGTCCAGGATGTGAGCGCCCTGCTCTTCCTCGCTTGCCCCTGTGCGGAGGATGTACTCCATGTCCCCGCTCTTAAGGGCTTCTTTAAGTTTTTTCTTCCCTGTAGGATTGAGCCTCTCACCGATGATCACCGGCCCGCGGTCGAGGTAAACATGCCGCATCCCGGAGGAAACGACCGTACCGCTCTTCCTTTCCGGAGGGTTCGACCTGATTCCGGAGAGCTCCGCTTTCAAAGCCTTAATGTATTCCGGCGTGGTGCCGCAGCACCCGCCCGCAAATATTACGCCGGAGTTCTCCGCTGCTATCTCCTTTACGGCCGCGGCAAATTCAGCGGCATCTATGCTGTAGCTTACCTTCCCGTCGGTGCTCTCCTCAGGGAGCCCCGCGTTAGGGTTCAGAATGAGCGGAAGCGAGGAGGCTTCCGAGAAGGCCTCTATTACAGGCCTCATGAGATCCGGCCCGAAACCGCAGTTCACGCCGAGAGCGTCTACCCTGAGCCCTTCAAGCAGGGCTGCCACCGCGGCAGGGTCCGCCCCGGTCAGGAGTTTACCGTTCTCCCCGAATATCGCGGTCGCAAAAACCGGAAGCTCTGAATTCTCCTTTGCTGCAAGCACTGCGGCCTTTAGCTCGTAGGTGTCTCCCATGGTCTCGATCGTGATGCAGTCGACTCCTGCGTCTCTCCCGAGCCTTACGGTCTCAGCAAAAAAATCGACGGCCTCCTCAAAGCCCAGATCTCCCATGGGCTTAAGGAGCCTTCCGGTAGGGCCGATGTCAAGGGAAATGTAGGCTTTCGCCCCCGGGTTTTCCTTAATGAAGCTGTCGCGGGCACTGATTGCGGCGCGTACCGCAGAGTTAACGATCTCTTCAAGGGAATACTCACCGCCTTCAGGGAATTTGAGCCGGTTCGCGCCGAAAGTATCGGTGAGGATAATATTTGCCCCGGCTTCAAGATACTGCCTGTGGATCCCGCTGAGCACCTCAGGGCGGCGCACAGCCATGGTCTCCGGCAGCTCTCCCGCAGCAAGGCCGTTTTCCTGAAGGAGGGTCCCCATACCTCCGTCATAAAGTATAAAAGTCCTGTTTTCTATTGATTCCCTGATAAAATCTCTCATTTGCTCTTATATACTCCCGCAACTGCAGTGACCGTTTTGCTGGGCAGCATCATGCTAGATTCCCCTGCGGTCGTCACCCCTATAGTTTTCCCTGCGTTAAGCAAAGCCAGGACCTTCCTCTGGTCCTCTATGCTCCAGTCCCCGAACCCGGGCGAAAAGCGGGGTTTCAGCTTTTCGCCCCCGGTGAGCTCTCGCTCCTTTATTAAAGCGACGGCAGCATCTATATAGCTCTCTATGGTCTCCGCTGCCGCTGCCTGCAGTGTCATGGCCTTTGCGACGTCGATAGCAGAATATTTCCGGAGCAGCACGTCTATCCCCGAGGAAAGGGTCGCGGCAAATATTATCACCCTGCTGCATCCGGCGAGGTTCCGTGAGAGGAATTCCGAATGCACCTTGGTCCCCGCGAATATGACTTTTCCCTGCTCCTCAAAGGATACCGGGTCTATCCTGTAGACCAGGCGGGGAACCGCTTCTTTCCGGATCTCTGCGACGCACTCTTCCGCGAGGGCTTTCACATTTTCATCCGGAAGCGCCCCGTTTTTGTAGCCCAGATACCTGTAAATCTCTCTCCGCCTTATCTCAAACGGAATCTCCCCGATCACTTTCAAGCCGCTTACCTCAAAGCACGATGATGTCTGACAAATTATCGCGTATCGCCTTCGCAACGGAAGGCTTGTTCATGGAATATACGTGGATATGGTTGACCCCGTTCGCGATAAGATCAATGATCTGCTCCGTGGCATAGGCTATCCCGGCCTGCGTCATCGCCTTCGGGTCATCGCCGAACCTGTCAACCAGCGCTGTAAACTTCGCGGGCATGATGCAGCCGGAAAGCTGTCTGCTCGTCTCCACCTGCTTAATATTGGTGATCGGCATGATGCCGGCGCAGACCGGCACTTCGATCCCCGCGTCCCTGAGCCTGTAGAGATAATTGTACATGATGCTGTTGTCAAAGAACATCTGGGTGGTAAGGAAGCCGCACCCGGCCTCCACCTTCTTGCGGATGTTCGCGATGTCTTCTTTTTTGTTGGCGGCCTCGGGATGGCACTCCGGATAGCAGGCCCCGCCTATGCAGAAATCGGTACGCTCGCTTATATAAGCCGTGAGCTCGTTCGCGTGGCGGAAAGGCACGCCTTCCGGTATGGAATCCATATCCTTCGGGAGATCTCCCCTTAGCGCAAGTACGTTCTCAAGCCCCCGCTCCTTCATTGCGGCGAGGGCCTCATCGACCCCTTCCTTTGTGGAGGCGACGCAGGTAAAATGCGTGAGGGCCGGGACATTCGTCTCGTTCTGTATTTCCGTGGATATGTCAAGCGTGAACCTGCTGCGGCTCCCTCCGCCTGCCCCGAAAGTGACGCTCATAAATGAAGGCCTCAGTTTGGCTATCTCGAGCGCTGCGCTGCGCACAGATTCATACCCCTGCGCAGTCTTTGGAGGAAAGACCTCAAATGAGAGTGTAGGCTTGTCGCTTGAAAGTAGTTCCGTAATTTTCATTCCAATTCCCCTGTTCTCATCCCGGATAATTAATCTCCGAGATACTCCTCAAATATCTGCCTGGCGACCGGTACGGCATACTGGCTTGAAGCTCCGGAATCCTCCACCAGGACACAGATCGCGATCTTAGGGTCGTCTGCAGGCGCAAAACCTACGAACCAGGCGTTGTCCCCGCTCTGGCCGCTCACCTCTGCAGTGCCGGTCTTGCCCGCAACATCATACGAAAGGCTGTTCAGCCCGGCCGCGGTCCCGTAATCAACTACGGCCTTCATGTACTCGAGCAGGGTGCTGAGCTCTGAATTAGAGAACAGCGTGCCGGGTTCCTTCACCTGGGTCGTCTCAAGCACTTCCCCTGATGAACTCACGACCTTCTCTATCAGGTAGGGTTCGCAGAGGACCCCGTCATTCGCGATCGCGCTGGCTAGCAGCGCGGCATGGAGGGGCGTCATCAGTGTATCGCCCTGTCCGATCGAGGTAGCCCCGGTCTTCCACTGGCTGTCATAGGTCGTAAGGGTAAATGAGCTCGTGCTGGTATTAATGCTTCCCGGCAGGTCTTTGTTAAAATAGAGCGATTCTGCGGCCGCGCGCAGCTGTTTCGCCCCGAGCCGTATCCCGATGTCGGCGAAGGCGGAATTGCATGATTCCGCGAAGGCTTCCTCAAAATCTATAAGCCCGTGGACCTCGCCATGGTAGCAGTTCAGCGGCGATACCGAATCGTCCTCATTGTAAAGGTAAATGCTGCCCTCGCAGGTGTAGGTGAAGTCATCCGTGTGCGCCCCGCTGCGGAGAAAAGCAGTCGTCGTGACTATCTTGAAGACGGACCCCGGGGCGTAGAGACCAAGAGTAGCGCGGTTGTAAAGCACATTATTGTCTTCGTCATCCACGAGGTCATAGTAGGTCGATGTAAGTGTGTTCGGGTCATAATCCGGCTTTGAGACCATCGCAAGGATCTTTCCGGTCGATGGTTCTATGGCTACCACGACCCCGTTCCTGTCACCGAGAGCATCGTAGGCAGCTTTCTGCAGCTCCAGGTCAAGCGTAGTGTAAACGCTGTGTCCCGGCGGCCTCTGCCCGGTAATATCGTACAGTATCCCTTCAAGGATCCCAGTGTCGGAACTAACCAGGTCATAGCCTGCATAGAGCTCCGCTCCCGAGAGGTTGATCTCCGAAGTCCCTACCGCGTGCGCAAATAACCTGCCGTAAGGGTACTCTCTTTCCATCGTCCCGTCGGAATTCACCAAAGTGGTCGCGAGAACGGTCCCGTCCGAAGCCATAATATCCCCGCGGACCACCTTGTCCTCAAGCACGGAGAGAAGCCCGTTGTGCGGGTTATTTACCACAGATTTCGCCCTGGCGGTGCTGAAATAGATGAAATAAGCTATCATCCCGAAGAAAATGATCAGGACGGCCAGGTTCAGCCTCAGTATCTCCTTGTTGGTGTCTCTCTGCTTCAGCATTCCGCCGAAGACAGTATCGGAGCCGGCTGCCGCCATGCTGAGCCAGGCTTCGTCCACCTCTTCAAGGTTCTCTTTCTTTATGACCCTTCCGGGCCTGGAACCGGTGCGCGCGGTCTTAGTCTTCCCCGCGGCGCGGCGCTTCTCGGCCTCGCGGTCCTTTCTCTTCGCCTTCTCCTGCTCGAGCCTGCGGTAACGCTCTACGTCCTCCTCGCTTATGTCGAACTTGACCTCTTCAAGCGGATCCGGATCAAATACATCCCTTTCCTTCTCGAGCTGGATCTTTCGGATCACCCTGGAGTCTTTTTTCCCGGTATTTTTGCGGTTATCTTTATCTGGCAATACGGCTCTCCTCCTTCCTCATCAGAAGATAGATTCCCTGTATTACTGCAAAAGTAAGTATAGTCGAGAGTATCGAGCTTCCGCCGTAGCTGACCAGCGGGAGCGTTACCCCCGTATGCGGTATGAACTTCGTCACGCCTCCGATGCAGAGGAAGGTCTGCACCGAGAGAGCTATGCTGAGTCCTGCCGCAAGAAGCTTGTAAAACACATTTGTTATCTGCAGCGAAATGTTGAAAAACATAAGGAAGCAGCTGATATAGATGAGCACCAGGCATACCGCGAAGATGCCGCCGCATTCCTCCCATATCGCCGAAAAAATGAAATCGCTCTGCACTACCGGGATGATCTTCGGCATGCCCTGGAAAAGCCCGAGCCCGAACCATCCGCCGGTCCCGATCGCGAACAGCGACTGTGCGATCTGGTAGCCCGCGTCCTCATAATTCGACCAGGGATCCAGCCAGGCAGTGACTCTTCGCTGGACATGGCTGAATATCCTCCATGCCGCGACCGCAGCCACCGCGCCGAGACCAAGCCCCGCGCCGGACCATTTGAATGACCCTGTCGCGATATATAGCATGGCAAGATAAGTTATAAAGAATATCACCGCCGCGCCGAGATCCGTCTCGACCACAAGGATCAGCACGAATACCGCAGCTGCCGCGGTCGTAATTATAATACGCTTGAGGTCGGGCTCCTTATAGAGCATGGCCGCTATAAAGAACACGAAAACGATCTTCGCGATCTCTGATGGCTGGAAGCCGATGCCTCCTATGGAAATCCAGTTGGTCGCGCCGTAGACCGTGCTCCCGAATACAAATACCGAGCCGACCAGAAGTATCCCGAGGATGCCGTAGACCGGCCCTATCCTCTTAAGGAAGGAAGCCTTCTCAATGATCGCAGGCACAAAAAGGCTCAGGATCACAGCCCCGACCGCTATCCCGAACTGCTTGATCGCAAGCTCCATGTCCAGCCTGGAGATGTAGACGAAGCCCACCATCATCAGGAAGAACATGTTCTCGATCAGGAGCCGCGAGGCGTTCTTGTATATATTGCTGTAGATCACAAGGAATACGATGAAGAATGCCAGCTGTGCCGCGTAAAACACCGCCGACTCCACGGTCCTCACATTAATGATCACGACCAGGTTCATCAGAAAATGTATGGCCAGCATGAGAAGAGTCTGGAAAACAAAACTCCCCGTCGTCGTCCTTCCTGTTTTGGCGAAAAATACCGTAAAACTCCTCACGGTATAGACGGCCATCAGGATGATGACGGCATATTTGCTTGCCTGGGTAATCAGATTTATCATTACTGAATGCCTCTCCTGTAATGTCCTCGTGTAAATCCTGCGGAAAGATTCCCGGGTGCTTTTCCGCTCTTAATAAGGCCGGAAATATCATTCAGCGCTTTCCGGGCAGCCGCGAAGTCCTCATCGGTAAAAACTATCCTTGCGCTGCCGGCTTCCTGTGCGGCTTCCGGTATGTAAAGCGGTTCCGCGTTATAGATAACGCTCACGCATTCACTGCAAATGCTGCGCACTGGCATATTTCTCCCTGTGCGGTCGAGCAGATAGGTAAACCCCGGCGTCCTGCGGCATTTGCCAGAGGTCTTAAGCGGGCACTGCGCGGAGATCATGAGCGGCATCCGCCCGTAGACCATGATCTCGGCCTTTTCACGCTCAGTGAGCCGGAGTATCTCCTCTCGTCGGAGCTCCGCGGGGATCGTATAACCGTCGAAAAGCTTCAGCACCGCGCCTACCGCCAGGCTGTTCATGCAGTAGATCCCGTAATTCGCGATATTCCGGGCCTCCGGGAAATGATTTTTCGCATATTCCAGGGTCCCGGGACCGCCGTGAAGGAATCCGTCCGGGGCTGCAGACTTAATAAGCTTCGATTCCTTTTCGAGCCTCGCGAGCTGTTCCATCCTGGGCACCTCAGGAAGCGCAATGTATAATTCCTTTCCGGCGCTCCTGACCTTTTCCGCCATCCCAGGGAGCTGCTCCCGGGGAGCAAAAGCTTCTATATATATACGCTTAACTTCCTCGAAAGAAAGCGCCGCGTCAAGCTGTTCTTCGGAAATGACCGAGCAGGTGAGGAAAGGCTTAAATGCCTCCTCCTTTCCGGCAGGAATGTCTGCCTCCTCCGCCGCATGTTCCGGAAGCTCCCTCCTGTACTGAGAAAGGATGCTTTCCTGCAGCGCCGCGAGCGCTTCCCTGCGAAGGGAATTCAGCTCTCCGATGCTCATAAAGGCATCTTCCGAGAGGGTAAGCCCGGTTTTCTCTATCCTGAAAGGTGTGCCTCCGGACTTCGTTATCTGCTTTGATACATCAGCAGCGCTTAGAGGAGCCTTCTCTGCCCGGCGGACTGTACCGCCGGATACGCTGACAGCTTTACCGCACGCGGACAGGGACAGCACTGCTTTCTCGCCTGTACTGACCTTCACTGCCGCGGAGGCCGGCACCTTTTCCCTGATATCCAGATCAGCCAGAATGGCCTCATTTATCTCTCTAAGCAGGCTTTCCGAGCCCTCCGGATCTGCCATGGTCTTTTCCCGGGGCGAGATCATTTCCGCGCCGTTATGCCGCGAAAAATACCCGTCCGTGTAGCCACGCCGCAGGAATATCGATTCAAGCTTCTCCCTGTCTGCCTTATCGACTCTGTAATACCCAGGGTCTTCGAGAGCCATGTCCAGATATCTGCGGTAAATACTTGCGGTCAGGGCTACGTACTCCGGTTTCTTCATGCGGCCCTCTATCTTGAAGGAACCGACTCCCGCCTTCAGCATCTGCGGGATATAGCTCAGCCCGTCGAGATCGCGCATTGAGAGGAAGGTCCCCCTGCTCCCGTTATATGTATAAGGAAGCCTGCAGGGCTGGGCGCACCTTCCGCGGTTGCCGCTCCTGCCCCCGATAAAACTGCTCATGAGGCAGCGGCCTGAATATGAATAACACAGCGCGCCGTGGACAAATGCCTCTATATCGAGCCCGGTCTCTTCCTTTATCTCCGCTATCTCCGCGAGGGAAAGCTCCCTGGGAAGGACCAGCCGCTTAACTCCGAGATCCCTCAGCAGCCTCCCGAAGTTCCCGTCAGAAACCGCCATCTGGGTGCTTGCGTGAAGCTCAAGGTCCGGATACCATTCCCTGAAGGCTTCGAGCACGCCAAGGTCCTGGACCAGCACCGCGTCGACCCCCGCAGCATAAAGCGGATCCATGAAACTACGCAGCTCCCTGCGAAGTTCATTCTCCTTCAGCAGGGTATTGACTGTGAGATACAGCCTGCGGCCGTGAAGATGGGCATAGTCGATCGCCTCTATAAGGTTCCTGTCATCGGGGTTCTCCGCGAAGGCGCGGGCCCCGAATGCCCTTCCTCCCATGTACACCGCATCCGCTCCCGCGGCAAACGCGGCCTTCATGGCCTCAAAGCTGCCCGCGGGGGATAATAGTTCAGGTCTTTCGATCATTTTCCTTCAACCAAAAGAGGCTGCCGTGATAAACGGCAGCCTCGGAAATATTTAACGTGCGTTCCGGCCGGCATTTCTCTCCTCCAGCCTCACGATCTGCTTCTGGAGCTCTACTATCTCGTCCTTCAGCTTCTCGATCTCCTTGTCAGAATTCTCGATCCTGACCTGGGAGGAAACCAGCTCGTGCTTCATGTCGTACTCCGTGCGGTCTTTTTCACTTATCTCGGACTCAAGTTCCGCTATTCTCTTCTTTGCTTTATGGTAGTCATCCGCCATGTTGAGCTCAAGGAGCGTCTTCTGCATGTCCGTTCCCATGCGCTTATAGCCGGGGACGCTGTTAAGCTCAGTGATCTTATTATTAATGTAGGATGCGATCGTCTGGAGATATTCTTCGCTCTCATACCCGCTTAAGGTATATACCTTACCGCCAATGAGTACCTGTACGTCATTCCTGGAAGACATAGTGCTGCCTGCTCTCCTTCTCTCACAAATTTAAAATAATTATACCCTATATTCCCGTAAAGTCAAATATATAAGCTTTTTATGAAGTGTTTCATCTCCCGGAGGGCCGGAAAAGGCCCTGCCTAGGCCCCGGTCTCGAGATGCGCGAGCCCTCTCTCGGTGACTACCCTGCCCCTCGGAGTCCTCTGCAGGAATCCGCACTGGATGAGGTAAGGCTCGTAAACATCCTCGAGCGTCCCTGGATCTTCCCCGAGCGCCGCGGCAAGCGTGTCAAGCCCTACAGGGCCGCCTCCGAATTTTTCGGCTATGGTGCCGAGGATATTGCGGTCGCCCTGGTCAAGACCGTACTTGTCGACGTCCAGAAGGTCCAGCGCTTCGTTCGCCACTTTCCCGGTTATGACCCCGTCATAGCGGACCTGGGCAAAATCCCTGACCCTCTTAAGCAGCCGGTTCGCGATCCTGGGCGTCCCTCTGGAGCGTCTTGCGAGCTCTGCAGTTCCCTGCTTGTCGATGCTTACATTAAGGACCCTCGCGGAGCGGCTGATGATCTCGGAAAGCTCCGGCGCAGTGTAATATTCAAGCCTGCTCACGACCCCGAACCTGTCGCGAAGAGGCGCGGAAAGCCTGCCCGCGAGCGTAGTAGCGCCAACAAGCGTGAACTGCGGGAGGTCGAGCCTTATTGACCTCGCGGTCGCTCCCTTACCGATAATGATATCTATCGCGAAGTCCTCCATCGCGGGATAGAGCACCTCTTCCACCTGTCTGTTCAGCCTGTGGATCTCATCGATGAAGAGCACGTCCCCTTCACCGAGGTTATTCAGTATGGCTGCGAGGTCCCCCGGCTTTTCAATAGCCGGACCGCTGGTGACCTTCATGTGGCCGCCCATCTCGTTAGCGATGATGCCCGCGAGAGTGGTCTTGCCAAGCCCCGGAGGCCCGTAGAACAGCACGTGGTCAAGCGGCTCCTTCCTGGCTTTCGCAGCGTCAATATAGATCTTCAGCGTCTCCTTGATCTTCTCCTGTCCGACGTAATCTGCCAGAAGCTGCGGACGGAGCTTGTTTTCTATCTTTATGTCTTCCTCGGAAAACGAGGTAGTAATGAGTCTTTTTTCCATAAGATCAATATTCTCCAAGTGCCGGACCGTCCGGCATCGCAGCTTTTACAGGTTCTTCAGGGCAGCCTTAAGCAGCGCCTCGGCGTCAAGAGTTTCCGCGCAGGGGATCTTCGATACCGCGCGCATTGCCTCGGATCTGCCGTAGCCCAGCGAGACAAGGGCCTCGACCGCGTCCTCAAAGTCTGTGCCGCGCCCTGCGGCTGCTGAGGCCGCTGCGGGCGAAGAGCCGGTGAGGTCTTCAATATCTACCTTGTCCTTTAAGTCCAGGATTATCCTCTGGGCGCTCCTCGCGCCTATGCCCTGCGCCTTGCAGATCGCCTTGGCGTCTCCGGACACGATCGCAAATTTAAGGCTGTCCGCGTCAAGCACCGAAAGGATGGCGAGCGCCCCCTTCGGTCCTACCCCGTTCACCGAGATAAGCTGCCTGAAGATCTGCAGCCCGTCGCGGGTGAGAAAACCGAACAGGCTCACACCGTCCTCCCGGACATTCATATGCGTATATACTTTTACTTCAAATCCGGGTTCGGGGAGCGCGTCAAGATCTCGCTGCGGCATCATTACTTCATAGCCGATGCCGCCGGCGGAGATCACCGCGGATTCCTTCAGCCGGTACTCCATTTCACCGGAAATAAATGCTATCATTTCCTGTTCCTCCCGCCTGCGGAGCAGGCAAAAAAGAATACCTGCCTGCATGTCTTATGTTATAATACCATAAAGACATGAAACTGGCAAAACAAGGCGTTTAATTAGCGTTTTTATGAACAGAGGCACCGCTTGATATGATAGAAAGCAGAGTTAATTCCATGTCCCTTCCTGAGGACATATATCCTTCCCTAAGGCCCGGGGACATCCTGGTCAATATTGAGACCACCGGCCTCCGGCCCTCCTCATGCTTTGTATTCATGGCAGGCTGGGCGGTCCTCGCCGAAGGCTGCGAGGGGTCTTCCCTTGAGATGAACTGCCGCACCCTGCTCGCAGAGGCGCGCAGGGATGAGGAAGCACTGCTGGGCGCTCTTCGCGAAGCGATCTCCGGCTCCCGCAGGCTCGTGCTCTTCGGCGCCTACTCATTCGTCCTCCGCTTCCTCTCGGAACGCTGGAATACTTACGAGGACGGGGATTTTCTGCCTTCCGGGACCGAAGTGCTCTGCCTTCAGAAGATGCTTGCTCCCTGGAAAGAACGCCTAAGACTCTCCAGTCTGAGAAAATATGATATTGAGAACAGGCTCGGATTCCGCCGCAGCGACAGAATCTCCGGCGAAGAGCTTGTAAAAAAATATTCCGAATGGGAAAAGGAACGCACTGAAAACTGCAGGGAAAGACTCCTTGCGCACAGCCAGGAAGACCTCCGCTCGCTTGCTTTCATGTCGCGCTGTCTTGTCTTTAACGATTTCGCCGAAAGCCCTGACGGCAGCCTGGAGGAACTCTCTCTTCCTGACTCCGGAACTCTCTGTGTCAGGCTTTCCATGCCCTATGAATTTCCATGCAGTGCTTCCTGGGAAAACGGATACGCGTTGATATCCTTTACGGGCCGGACCTCCGGGTTTCACATTGCATGCTTTAAAGGAACCCTGAAATACTTTTTCCCAGGCAAAGTCTCGAACTACTACTATCTCCCGGATGAAGACTGTGCAGTACATAAGTCCGTAGCGCGCTTTGTCGACAGGGATCACCGCGTTAAGGCGAGCCCCGCAACCTGCTATTCAAAGCGCGAAGGTGTGTTCCTCCCGCTCCCGGAAAACTCTCCCTACTCGCTGGAATATCCGGTATTTACGCCGGAATACCGCTCGCACCTTTCCTACGCCGAATTTGAGGCAGAAAAATGGTGCAGCGACCGGAAGATCCTGCACCTTTACCTAAAATCTCTCCTTCATTGACATAATTGATATGTCTGTTATCTGACCGCATCCAGCCTCTGTCTCTCGACCAGTTCCGAAAAGAATCCGCCGCTGCCGATCAGTTCGTCATATGTACCTTCCTCGATAATTCTGCCTCCGTCCAGCACAAGGATCCTGTCACAATGTCTGATCGTGCTGAGCCGGTGCGCGATCACTATGCGGGTACATCCCATCGCATCCAGCGCTTCGGAGACCTGTTTCTGTGTCTTATTATCGAGTGCGCTTGTCGCCTCGTCGAAAATAAGGAGTTTGGGATTCGGAGCGATCGCGCGGGCGGTCATGATGCGCTGCCGCCCAGGCATCGTCTATTGACAGCTGCGGCGCTGAGATCACTATATTTGAATAAATGTCGCCTTGAAACAGCCAGGCGTCCTGTGAAACCGTACCGATCCTCTTTCTAAGCGATGCAAGATCGAGACCGCCGATTTCTTTTCCATCATAGTAAACCGCGCCCTTTTCGGGTCTCTCAAATCCCAGAAGGAGCCGCACCAGAGTAGACTTGCCGCATCCGGTCTTACCCACGACAGCAACATATTCACCCGGCCTAATCTTAAGGGACAGATCATCCAGAATAAGCTTGGAATTCTTATCATATCAGCATTTCATCATGTCAGGCATAATATAAAGAACCCGCTCTGCAACCAGGCGGAACGGGATTAGAATTCAGATATTTGGAAAGGTTTTCAGAGAGCCGGTGGATCTAAGAGCCCTTCCCTCCTGCGGCGGACTTCTGCGATCAGCATGCGCCTTCCCTCGCTGGTGGTGACTCTGTCCTCAAAGCGCTCTTCGTCATCTCTTCCCGTCATTATCCACGGGACTTTCTCTGTCACTCTGCAGTAAACCTTATAGAGGTCCTCTGCCTCTTTGGCATTGCATTTCAGAGTATGTTCACGGCACTTGCTGTCATAAAAGCGGACTGAATACTCGGTCTTCCTTTTCTCCTCGCCGGGAACAAAAGGGGGCTCCTCAAAGCATGCGGTCAGATTGTCGATCTTCAGGATAAGGCTCCTGCCGAAGGGCCTCCTGGTCAGGAAGATTATATATTTCTCGGTGACCAGATACCTCTTCGAAGCCAGGACATCCTCCTCGGCAAATTCAGCTATGATCTCCTTGCCCGGGGCGCTCCTTCCGACCACGGTATCCTCAAAATGGTACGCACGTCTGATCATCAGGGCTCCGACAACGATCAGTATCCCGCATATTACCAGCCCGACTATGTAGGCATATTTCTCTTCAACGGTATACAGCTCGAACATCTCCAGCGCAATCGAGACCGCAAAGCATATCGCGACAGCGATGATGCCGGTCCCGAACATCAGCCGGGTAATGAAACTGTTAAGTTTTACTTTCTCGAACTGGGTCACAGCATCCTCCTGCCGAAATCGGATTCCTCAAAGCTGCTTATAAAAATGAGGCCCTGCTTTTAAGGCAGGGCCTGTAAACCATATTGAGTTAAGTGAAAGATCACTCTTCAGAAGTATCCTCGGCCGGAGCCCCTTCTGCAGGAGCTTCCTCGACCTGGGCTTCCTCTGCAGGAGCCTCTTCATCGGTCTCCTGGTTCATGCGCTCAAGCGCCTTGATGCTAAGGCTGATCTTCTGGGATTCTTCAACAATGTCAGTGACAACAGCCGTGATCTCCTGGCCGATCTCAAGGACATCCTGAGGCTTCTCTACACGGTCCTTTGAGATCTGGGATACATGAAGGAGAGCGTCGATGCCGGGCTCAAGCTCGATGAATGCACCGAAATCGGTCATCCTTGCGACCTTGCCTGTTACGACATTGCCCTTAGCGTACTTCTCGCCTGCGGTCATCCAGGGATCTGAATCCGGGAACTTAAGGGTAAGCGCGATCTTCTCGGTCTCTTTGTCGATATCCTTGATGAGGACCTTAAGGTCTTCGCCGACCTTGAGGAACTTCCTGGGATTGTCGACCCTGCCCCATGACATCTCGGAGATGTGGAGGAGTCCGTCTGCTCCGCCGAGATCGATGAATGCGCCGAAGTCGGTCACGTTCTTGACCTTGCCTTCAACTACCATGCCCTTGTCGATCCTGGTGAAAAGCTCCTGCTTCTTCTGAGCCTTCTCAGCGGCAACGATCTGCTTGCGGTCGCCGATGATCCTGCGCTTGCGGGGATTGAACTCTGTGATAACGAATGAGATCTCCTGATCAAGATACTTGCCGAGATTCCTCTCGTAGGTATCGGATACGAGGCTTGCAGGGATGAATACCCTGGTCTCGTCAACGAGGACGCTGAGTCCGCCGTCAAGGACCTTGACGACCTTTGCGGTAAGGACTTCCTTATTCTCGAGAGCTTCCTCGATCTTCTTATTGCCCCTCTCTGCGGCAAGCCTTCTATACGACAGAAGTACCTGCCCGTCTCTCTCATTTACCTTAACAACCTTTGCCTGCATGCTGTCTCCGACGTTGACGACCGTTGTAAGATCAAGATTAGGCTGATTGGAATACTCGCTGCGGGAAATAATACCATCGAATTTATACCCGATGTTGAGTATTATCTCGTCCTCCTTCACACCAATAACGGTTCCATCAACAACCTCGCCGTTCCTCGGTGTTTTGAACGATGCTTCCAATAACTCGTCAAAAGATTCTTCTGCCATACTAATGTAGACCTCCTGGATAATATTGTGTGGAGTGGATGCTCCTGCCGTAATACCTACATTACCTATAGCTTCTACTGTCGTCATATCTAAGTCAACATGTGTCTGTATATAGTATGTATTCTTACAGGCGCTCCTGCTAATGTCGTAGAGCTTCTGCGTGTTGGACGAGTGCTTCCCTCCGATCACGATCATAGTGTCGGATTTCCGCGCAAGTTCAAGGGTTTCGCGCTGCCGCTCCCTGGTGGCATTGCAGATAGTATCATAAGTATTTATATCATATCGCTTTTCAGACAGAATTTCAACTAATAATTTAAATTTGTCAGGGTTGGAGGTCGTCTGAGAAACTATACATACCTTCCTCCCGGGAATGACCGGGAGCGCTCTCGCTTCATCTTCCGTCTCAAGAATGACCGGCGGGGACTGGCACCATCCGCTGATACCCTTGACTTCAGGGTGTTCCCTGCTGCCTATTATAATGATGTCGTATCCGTCCTCGCTGTACCTGGAAACGATGCCGTGTATCTTCTTAACAAAGGGACAGGTCATGTCAATGATCGTATGTCCTGCCTGCCTGATCGCTTCCTCCTCGGAACGTCCGATCCCGTGCGACCTGATCACGACGGTCCCGGGCGCTGCTTCCAAGGCTTCCTCCAGCGACATGAGCGGCCTGATCCCCTTCCTTTCGAGATCTTCCACCACCTCGTCGTTATGGATTATAGGACCGTAGGTGTAGACATTCTCATTTCCGCAAAGACTGTAAACCTTGTCTACCGCGCGCTTGACCCCGAAGCAGAATCCCGCGGAGGCGGCGACGGAAACGCTCCTCACATCTTTCATGCTCCGGCCCCGGTCTTATCATAAATGATCTGCAGGATAGTGCCTACGGTCTCGTCGATGTCCATATCAGAAGAATCTACGACAAAAGCGTCCTCCGCGCATCTCAGCGGGGCTATGTCCCTCGTCATGTCGCGGTGGTCGCGTTCTGCTATCTCCCTCTCGACGACCTCTATATCGCAGGCTTCCCCCTTCGCCTCGAACTCGAGCGCGCGCCTTCTTGCGCGCTCTGCCACGCTCGCGGTAAGGTAGATCTTAACGTCCGCGTTCGGAAGGATATTTGTCCCGATGTCGCGCCCGTCCATCACTATGTCATTCTCGCGGGCGATATCTCTCTGGAGGTCGAGGAGCTTCTCCCTGACCGGGGGCTTCGCGGAAACAATGCTGGCCATATTCCCTGCCTGCGCGGTCCGGATCCTGCCTTCTACATCCTCCCCGTTAAGGATAACATGCTGTTTCCCCTCAACGTATTCGAGGTTTACTTCTATCCTGTCGAGCGCCTGCGCGAGCTCGCTCTCCGACTCAACGTCAACCCCGTTCTCGGTCATATAGAGGCCGATCGTCCTGTAGAGCGCCCCGGTATCGACGTAAATGTATCCGAGCTCCCGGGACACTGCCTTGGCTACGGTGCTCTTTCCTGCGCCTGCAGGTCCGTCAATCGCAATATTAATACCCATTAATAATTCCTCCCGATGTGGTGTTATCCTTCAGCGGCGGCTATACCAGTACACCAATGCCTACCCCTCAGCTGCAGCTATGCCAGCGGCCCTGCCTGTCGACCAGGCTGCCTGGAGATTGTAGCCTCCGGTCTCGGCGTCAATATCGATGACCTCTCCTGCAAAGAAAAGGCCTCGCACTTTCTTTGACTCCATGCTCGAGGGCTCGATCTCCCGGGTCTCTGCTCCGCCCTGGGTGATGACCGCCTCCGAGAAATCCCCTGTACCGTTAATATTGATCTCAAAGCTCTTCACTGTGTGCAGGAGAACCCTGCGTTCTTCTTTGGTTATATCGTGCACATATTTGTCCGGATCGATCCCTGCCTTCTTAATGACCACAGGAATGATCGAGGCCGGAAGCAGCGCCCCGAGAGCGTTCTTGATGTGCTTATTCGTCGCGCTCTCGAAATCCCTCAGGATCCTCGCATCGAGAGTCTCCTCGTCGAGGGCAGGTTTAAGATCAATGTAAACCTTCAGCTCCCCGCTCCCGAACTTATGCACAAGGGTGCTGGCGGTAAGAACAAGAGGGCCTGAGATCCCCTGGTGGGTAAAAAGCATCTCTCCGAATCCGGAGTAAACCTTCTTCTTTCCGGATTTCAGGGTCATGGATATATTCCGAAGAGAAAGCCCTGTGAGCTCTCTGCAGAAAGCATCAGGAGACTTAAGGCTCACCAGGGAAGGATAGAGCCGCGTCACGCTGTGTCCGAGCTCTCCAGCCATCCTGTAGCCGTCGCCGGTCGATCCGGTCGCGGGATATGAAAGACCGCCGGCTGCCAGAATGACCGCGTCAGCTTTCACTGTCCTGCCGTCCGAGAGCAGAATCCCGGTGCAGGCCCCATCGCTCACCATTATCCGCGAGACCTCGGTGTTAAGATGGACTTTTACTTCCAGCTCCGAGAGCCTCCCCGAGAGCGCCCTGATAACATCCGAAGCCTTGTCGGATGCCGGGTAGACTCTCTGCCCCCGCTCTGTCTTAAGCCGCAGCCCGAGTCCCTCGAGGTAATCCATCATGTCGGTATTAGTAAAGCTATAGAAAGAAGAATACATGAAGTTCTTCCCGTGCACCATATGCCCCAGGAACTGTTCCGGATCGCCGCAGGCGTTCGTGACGTTGCAGCGCCCCTTCCCCGTGATGTACAGCTTCTTGCCAAGCTTTTCGTTCTTCTCAAATATTTCAGCCGAGGCGCCGTTCTCGGCAGCGCTTATCGCTGCCATCATGCCGGAAGCGCCGCCTCCAATCACCAGGACTTTCCTCAAACTTCGGCCTCCCCTGAAGCTTCCCTGTTCTCAGCAGGATCTTCTGCGGCCTCCTGTGCGAACTCTCCTTCTTCACCGGGGATCTCCTCGGCAATCACCGCAGCCGCGGCGTCGGGATATTCCTCCTCCGCCTGCTGCCTGAAATCCTCCATCTGCTCCGGAGATACCGCGGGCAGTTCTGTCGCGGAGGAAAGCCCAAAGGTCCTCAGGAATTCATCCGTCGTCGCGAAAAGGATCGGCCTTCCGGGAGCGTCAAGCCGCCCCGCCTCGGTGATCAGGTCAAGATCCAGGAGCTTATTTATGGCATGGCTGCAGCTCACTCCCCTGATGTTCTCGATCTCGGAGCGGGTGACCGGCTGCTTGTAGGCAATTATCGAAAGCGTCTCAAGCTGCACCGCAGTGAGGGCCGTTTTCTTCGGCTTCATTAAGAACGCGGTCACGTATTCGCTCGTTTCCGGAGAGGTTGACATCTGGTAGGAATCTTCCAGCCTTATGATCCTGAGGCCCCTGCCTTCTTCTATATACTTTTTCGCGAGGGCCTCCGTTATCTGGGCAGCTTCTTCCGGCGTTACCCCGATCACCCCCGCAAGGGTCTCGCTGCCCACCGGATCGCCTGCCGCGAACAGCACTGCTTCGACCGCCGCAAAGTATTCATCTATTCTCTCAGCCATTATTTGCTCCGCCTGTCAGATATATTTCATCAAAAAGATGATCCTGCCGGACGCTTACCGCCCCGCTCTTCATAAGTTCAAGTATCGCGAGAAAGGTGACCACGATCTCTTCGCGGCTGCTCCCTTTTCTCATGAGGCTCCTGAACGGAACTGGCTTACGCTTCCTCCGGATCATGGTCCTGATGTCAGCCATCCTCTCAGTCACCTTGACCGGTTCCTGCTTTATTTCGCCGTAGCGGCTCCTCACCGGGTCTATTCGCTCGGTCTTCCTCTTCAGAAGGTCCTTGTAGAGCTCCAGGAAGTATTCCGGAGAATAATCCTTGAGAAGCTCTGCGGGATCCGGCTTCGGAGGCGTTAGATCTGCGCCCGCAGGAACGACCGGCCCTCTGTAGCTGAACCTCGCTGCGTAAGGCACCCGGTCTTCAAGTTTGCCCGCGAGGTAGCGGAACATCTTGTACTCAAGAAGGCGCCTTACCAGCTCCATCCTCGGATCCTCGCCGTCCTCCTCGGCCTTCTCTTTCTCGACCGGGATCATCATCTTTGACTTTATCCTCAGCAGTGTAGCGGCCATCACCAGGAAATCGCTGGTGAGATCCATGTCCATGACCTGCATTTTGTCGAGATATTCCAGATACTGATCCGTGATCTCGGCGATCGGGATGTCGTAAATATCGATCTTGTTTATTTCTATAAGGTGGAGGAGAAGGTCGAGCGGGCCCTCGAAGGCCTCCAGCTTATATGTGATCTCTGTCCTGTCCAATCAAAGTTCCTCTTGCTCTATTTAATTTCTTCTGAGGGTGATGCATGAGATCTCGGGAATATTATTAAGCCTGATCCTGATCTTATGCATGTAAAGCCCACGGCTCACCACCATGGAGCTGCTGCCGGCGGTATACAGCCCACTGCTGTATTTCGGGAAAAAAGTGACCTGCGGCGATATCACTCCGCCTATCAGCGGAAGCTGGACCACTCCTCCGTGGATATGCCCGGAGAGCACCAGGTCCGCTCCCCATTTCGCATACCTTCCGAAATATGAAGGATCGTGCGCGATAAGTATGCTGTACATATCATCGGCCTTTTTCCCAAGAGCCATATCAAGGTACCTCACCGGCATCGGTACATGCTTGTACCTGGTGTAGAATATCCGGTCCATCTCAAGGCCGTAGATCCTGATCTTCTCTCCGTCCCTGGTTATATCTGCATGATCGTTCCTCAGAATGTGAAGATGCGGATCGCTGATATCCCGGTACCAGCGCTCGCCCATGTCTCCGTACTCCTCCGGATACAGAGTGAGTCTCTGCTCATGGTTCCCGTTCCCCATGTAAACCTCGAAGTCCCTGCAGAGCTCCTTTACAAATGATGCGGCCGGGGTATTGTCAACCCCGGGAAAAGCATTGCAGATATCGCCCGCCATGACCACGATGTCCGGAGAATTTTTCCTGATCTCCGCAAGGAGCGACTCGTTTCCCTCTTCAAAGAGATGGTTGTGGAGGTCCGTTATCATGACCATCCTGAAACCGTCGAAGCTTTCGGGTACCCTGCCGGAACTGATCTCGTAATATTCAGTTTTGAAGGTCCTGCATTCGTACATTATGCGGGCCGCCACCGCAGCTGCCGTAAGCGCCCCTGCCGCTGCCGCCGCCTTTAAACCGTTATCCATCTATCCCTCCGGCGCCGCTAATTACAGATCCTTAAGGAGTATGCTGAACGCGTTATGCACGCATTTAACAGCGGGTTCCTTTCCGGTATCCAGTCTCTCGCCGTCAACCGACCAGGTGAGGTCCCGGTCGCTCGTGATCTTCAGTGTGCTGGTCTTGAAGAAGCTGATCCTCGGTGTGGTGAAATCCCTGAAGTTCACTGCGTTCAGGATAGCCGTCAGATCCGCGAGGCTCCTCGGCTGCTTCACCAGCATGACCTCCAGAAGGCCGTCCGTAAGGTCGACCTGGGCATCGTCGAACTTCAGCACTCCGCCAACGCTCTTTGCATTCATAACAGCCCCGAAAACATAGTCATCCTCGTAGGTGCGCCCGTCAGCCTCAGCTTTAATATGGTATACATCGTTCAGAGCAAAGTCCTTCAAAGCCCCTATTAAATATGCCGAATGCCCCATGACATTTTTTATATCCTGAGGTGTCGAATAGGAAGTCTCGGTAAATGCGCCGAACGAAGCCACATATGAAAAATATCTGCCTTCTATCTCTCCCGCGTCAAAAACATGAGGGGTTCCGTCCAGTATGCTCTGGACAGCCTGTTCAATGTCCTGCGGGATCCCGAGCCCGGAGGCAAAGTCATTTGTCGATCCGGTAGGGATGTATCCGAGCACCGGCTTCTTCTCCCAGTCCATGATACCGGAGAGTACAGTACTGAAAGTCCCGTCGCCGCCGCAGCAGACGATCTCCTCATATTCTCCGTCAGCATCTCTAAGGAAGCGGTTATTTTCAGCAAGGTCCGGGGAAGTAACATATACTACGTTCCTGTAGCCGCGCCTGCTGAACTCTCCAAGCATATTCAGGACGTGCCCCTTGATCTTCTGCCTTCCGGAGTTCGGATTGATATAGAACAAAACTTCTTGATTCATGGTATTAATAACACCTGCCTTATTTTCGTACAGATTAATTATTATACCACAGAATGAGTGGAAAGACAACGCGGGAGGGGGGCTGTATAACTTAGGCTGACAAGTCTATAACATGAGTCCTTTGAATGCAGAACGACCCGATAGCCTTATCAGCTATCGGGCCGCTTTTCAATGTATATAGCTTTTAGGAAAATATTTTTTTGAAAAAACTGCCTTTGTGCGATACTGTTCCTGCAGCGGAGGACTGCCATGCAGGCGTTCCTGTCCCACACAGCATGCCAAATTATGCATTGTCCGGAAGCTTTGCTCCACAGTTCACACAGAACATAAAGACCCCTTCTAATTGTTTAGTGCTCAAGCACATATTCAGAAATCACTTTACCGATTTCGCCTATGTCAACCCGTCCTTTGAATTCATATGTAGCAGTAAATCCATTAGCAAATGTCAATACTAGTTCTGAGTCCGGAACGATCTCTATAAAACCGGGCGTTTGAATTGAGAAGAACTGCACTTTAGAATACGGCAAAGATGTATATGATTTGCGTTTTCCGGTAATTCCCTGAACGTCAATGGAAATGATCCGCTTATTGGTGAATACCAGCTGATCCCTGACAGTCTTGAATGCCATTACGGGCTGCTCGCCGTTTACCATTAAACCAGCCACTCCGCCCTGGACCTGGCTTAAATCAATCGGATAAAGATCCCATGCACTGTTTTTGTTGAAATTGATCATTTTATATACCCCTTTCATGAAAGTATTATTTAGAATATATTCGACGAAAATAAGTATACACCATTTAACTATTTATGTACAGCAATAAAGCTCCGGCCATGCTTGGGGCTCCTGGATGCCGAAAAAAAATAAAAAGCGCAGATATCCAACAGGATATCTGCGCTCTGCAGCTAAAATTAACTTCTGCGCTTACTCTTCGTAATTATTGTATACGTTCTGCACGTCGTCGTCCTCGTCGAGGAGATCGAGTATCCTGTTAAGGTTGTTGATGTCCTTCTCGTCGGTAATATGGGTGTAGGTCTGGGGGATCATCGTGATCTCTGCCTCGGCCATCGGGATCCCTTCCTTCTCAAGAGCATCCCTTACCGCGTAGAAATCTTCCGGCGCGGTGATCACTACGAAACTGTCCTCTTCCTCCTGGAAGTCCTCGGCGCCGGCGTCAAGTGCGGTCATCATCAGCTCGTCAGGGTCAGCGCTGCACTCTTCCCTGTCAATAATGATCTGGCCCTTCTTGTCGAACATGAAGGATACACATCCGGTGGTCCCGATCGAGCCCTGCCCCTTGGAGAAAGCGCTGCGCACGTTCGCTGCGGTCCTGTTCTTATTGTCTGTAAGAGTCTCAACTATGATTGCGACTCCGCCGGGGCCGTAACCTTCATAGGTATTGTTCTCGTAGTTAACGGAACCAAGGTCGCCGGCAGCCTTCTTTATGCCTCTGTCGATCGTGTCATTGGGCATATTGTTGGCTTTAGCCTTCGCGATAACGTCGCGGAGCTTGCTGTTGTTCGCAGGATCCGGGCCGCCTTCCTTGACCGCTACCGCGATCTCTCTTCCGATTATCGTGAAGATCTTGCCCTTAGCAGCGTCGTTCTTTTCCTTTTTGTGCTTGATGTTCGCAAATTTTGAATGTCCTGACATGATCGTATCTCCCTTAAATAATTATCTGGTTAAAATGCTGTGCTTAATCGAGGTAATCCGTGACGGAAACGGCCTCGCCGCCCTCGATATACACTCTCGGTATACGCCTGTTGATATTGCAGACGAACTCGTAGTTAAATGAATCGCCATATGAGGAAGCTTCCTCGGCGGTGATCTTCTCACTCCCCTGGGCGCCGACCAGTATTACCTCGTCCCCGGGCTTTATCTCGGCTTCCGGAAGCGCGCTTGTCGTGTCTACCATAAGCTGGTCCATGCACACCCGGCCGACTATCGGGAAGGACTGGCCTCTAATGATGACCCGGCCCCTGTTCGAGAGGGCTCTAGGGTATCCGTCGCCGTAGCCGATCGACACCGTCGCGATCCGGCTTGCATGGCTGCAGACAAAAGTGGAACCGTAGCCTATCGGCTCTCCGGCTTCAACATTCTTCATCATGATGACCCGGCTCTTGAGGCTCATCACCGGCTTCAGGTCCACAAGCTCTTCATTTATCTCGTCTGAAGGATAGAGCCCGTAGAGGATGATCCCCGCCCTTACCATGTCGAGGCGCATCTCAGGATACCTTATCACCGCAGCGCTGTTCGCGCAGTGCTTTACCTTAAATACCGCGCCGTGCTCCTCAAGGGTCTCTATCGCATCCATGAACTCCCTGAACTGAGCAGCAGTCATTTCGTCGTCGGCGCAGTCCGCGCACGCGAAATGTGTATATATGCCTTCAAAGTCAATATGCTTGAACATTGAATACATTATTACGATCTTTTCATAGTTCTCTTCGCAGGGCCTGAATCCGATCCTGCCCATGCCGGTGTCCAGCTTGATATGGGCCTTCGCGTTTTTTCCCGCGAGGCGGGCCGCTGCGTTAATATGCCTTGCCATGCTGTCGGAATAGATCGTGGCGGTGATATCCTCCTCGATCATCCGCGGGTACATCTCCTCAGGAATAAATCCCAGCACGAGGATGCTCCCTTCGATGCCGCTCCTGCGGAGCTCGAGCCCCTCCTCGATCGTGGCTACGGCGAAATCGTGCACGCCAATTCCCGAAAGATACCTGGCGCATTCCACCGCCCCGTGGCCGTATGCATTTGTCTTTATGACAGCCATGATCCTGGTGTCCTCTCCGACCCTGGATCTGATGGCATCTATATTGTGGCCAAGCGCGTCGAGATCGATCTCAGCGCATGCCCTGAATTTACTGTCCATTAATACTAATTCCTCCGTAAGGAAAACACTTCCGGCAGAGCATCCAGTATATCGCCGGATGTCATTGAATACTCGCCCAGCCTGCGCGCCGCTGCATCTCCGACCTTCCCGTGAATGAACACTCCGAGACGCACGGCCTCAGGAAGGTCAGCGCCCATTGCGGCAAGCCCTGCGATGATCCCGGTAAGGACATCCCCGGAACCTCCGGTTGACATTCCGCTGTTGCCTGAAGAGTTGATATACACGGCGCCTCCGGCATCCGTGACAAGAGTCCTCGCATCCTTTGCCGCGAGGATCACATTATATTTTCTGCTGAATTCCTCACAGGTCCCCGGGAGATCGCTGTCAAGCTCGCTCACCGGGATGCCGGTCAGCCTTGAGAGCTCCTTTTTGTGCGGAGTCACCGCAATTTCCGCGCGGCAATCCGAGAGGATCCCCGTGTCCTCCGATATAATATTTAAAGCGTCTGCGTCTATTATAATCTTTCCGGTAGAAATGAGAAGTACTTTTTTTACAAGTTCACGCGAAGTGAGGCTCGTACCGAGTCCGGGGCCAAGGACCACCGCGGATACTTCAGCGATAAGCGTTTCAAGCCCGGTAAAATCGCTGCCTCCGTCTTCGTAGGTCTTCATCACCGCTTCGGGGACGAGTTCCTGGAGTATCACGCGGTTGCTTTCCGGGGTGTAGACCGTGACCAGCCCGCAGCCGGTACGGTAAGCGGCCTTTGCGGAAAGGTAGGCCGCTCCGGCCATATTTTTGCTGCCGGCGATCACAAGCACCTTCCCGCAGGAGCCCTTATGAGAATCGGGCCTGCGCTCCGGGATCCGGCTGATATCTTCATCTCTGTAAGTCATGAACTTCAGGCCGGCCTTTTCTGATGCCTCGGGCGAAAACCCTATCTCCGCGCAGACCGTCCTGCCGCAGAGAGACGCTCCCGGATAGAATATCTGTCCGGTCTTCCGGTAACCGAAGGTAACGGTAACGTCCGCTTTAACGGCATTCCCCATGACGCGGCCCGTGTCCGTGTGGACTCCGGAGGGCATGTCAACCGCACAAATGCGCGCCCCGCTCTCCCGGGCGTGATTAATCTTCTCTATCTCAGCGGCATACTTTCCGCCTATATCCCTTGTAAGTCCGGTGCCGAAAACCGCATCGATCAGAACGTCGCCGCGCCCTGCTTCATAGCTTTCCAGAACCGGCACCTTCATATTCTGCGCGATCTCAAACTGCTTTCTGCAGTCTTCCGACATCTTTTCCGCATCCCCGGCGAGATATATGCAGGAATTCCATCCTCTGATAAAGAGGATCCTCGCAGCTGCGATGCCGTCGCCGCCGTTATTTCCGCTTCCGCAGACCGAGATCACCCGCGCTGTTTCCCTGGCTCCGGGGCCGAAAGCCTCCTCCGCAAGGGCTGCAGCATTCTCCGCGACCGCCAGCGCCGCCCGCTCCATGAGAACGAGTGAAGGCACGTCCGCGTTCTCTATAGTGTATTTATCTATATTTCTGGCTTCTTCAGCGGTGACAAGATATTCCATGGTCTCTCCCGGGGCGCCGGTCCGCCCGACATGTCTCCGGCACGCGCGCAACGGCCGCACTTCGGCCGTCTCACGCAAAAAACGCGCATAAGTACAGATCAGTATACTTATGCCCGCATTTTCACCTATTCAGTTCATTTATCCTGATTTTGCCTGTAATTATATGACAGCGTCATAAGGCCGTCGTCAAGATGCATGTTGCTGACGCTCACCCTGTCTGAAACATCGAGCTCCGTAAGAGCAAAGTTCCATATCGCCCTGATGCCCAGATCCTCGAGCTCCTTCGCCATCTCTTTCGCACGGCTCCTCGGCACGGCAAGAGTGGCAACGTCCACCTTGTTCGCGGCAATGAATTCCGGCAGACTGTCGACCGGAAGTATCTCGACTCCGTTTATCACGAGATTGTACAGTCTGGGATTAACATCGAAAAGCCCGATCAGCTTAAATCCGACACTGCCGAAATCATAATTCGCCAGCGCCTGCCCAAGATTTCCGGTCCCGATGATTATTATGGTCTGCTCCCTGTCTATTCCAAGGATCTTACCGATCTCGGACCTGAGATAGTCCACATTGTACCCGTAGCCCTGCTGACCGAATTCACCGAAATTATTCAGGTCCTGGCGGATCTGCGATGCGGTGCCCCCCATCCTCTGGGCGAGTTCCTTCGACGAGATCCTCTCAATGCCTTTTTCTGAAAGCTCTCCCAGATAGCGGTAGTATATCGGAAGCCTCTTTATTACGAGCTGAGAAATTGGTTTGTCTGACATGAATCCTACTCCCGTGATAATAGTGTCATTTGATGACTATTCTATATTATAAACAAAGAAAAAATCAAAGTCAATCTTGAGGAGTTCTGGCAGGTTCCCGAAGCGTTGAAAAAACTGCTCTTAAAAGCTATAATGAACAGGTACTGCAATATCAAAGGAGTCCGCTATGATCCTCGACTGCCACAACATAGATCTTTCATTCGGAGAAAATGAGGTCCTAAAGAAAGTATCTTTTCATATAGAAGAAAACGAAAAAGCCGCGCTCGTTGGAATTAACGGCGCGGGAAAAACCACTCTCCTCCGCATTATCACCGGAGAGTCCTCTGCTGACGGCGGAAGCGTGACGTTCAGGAAGGGCTCTTCCTTCGGGTACCTCGCCCAGTATCAGGACACCGCATCAGAAAACACTATCTTCGACGAGCTGATGCTTGTGAAGAAGGACACCCTCAGCGCCGAGGAGCGCATGCGTGAGCTCGAGGAGATGATGAAGGACGCTGACGGCGAGAGGCTCGCTTCGCTCTACAGCGAGTATGACCGGCTCAAGTCATCATTTGAAGATGAGAACGGCTATGCGGTTAAAAGCGAAGTGACCGGGATCCTTAAGGGCCTCGGTTTCAGGGAGAAGGACTTCGGGGCCCGCATAAATGAGCTTTCCGGCGGCCAGAAGACCCGCGTATTCCTGGGAAAGCTGCTCCTCCAGAAGCCGGACATCATTTTCCTTGACGAGCCCACGAACCACCTCGATATAGATTCCGTCATATGGCTGGAGAACTATCTCTCCTCCTTCCGCGGCGCCTGCATCATAGTATCCCACGACCGCTATTTCCTGGACAGAACCGTCACCAAGGTCATCGAGCTTGAAAACGGCAGGGCATCGGTCTACATGGGCAATTACACCGCCTTCTCCATGAAGAAGGCCCGGCTCCGGGAAGCTGCCCTCAAAGCCTACTACAACCAGCAGCGCGAAATAAAACACCAGAAGGAAGTCATCGAAAAGCTCAAATCTTTCAACCGCGAAAAGTCCGTAAAGAGGGCCGAGAGCCGCGAAAAGCAGCTTGGAAAGATAGAGCTTCTCGAAAAGCCCCAGGAACTCGACGACCAGATGAGGCTCAGCCTTACCCCGGACATCGAGAGCGGGCTGGAGGTGCTGCATGTCGAGCATCTCAGCAAATCCTTCGGGGAGAAGCATCTCTTCCGCGAGATAGGCTTCGACATAAAGCGCGGCGAGCACATTGCTCTCATCGGCGCGAACGGCACGGGCAAGACCACTATCCTCAAGATCCTGAACCGGCTTGTGCCTCCCGACACCGGGATGATCCGCATCGGCGCCAATGTCCACATCGGATACTACGACCAGGAACAGCAGCGGCTCTCCCCCGATAAGACTATATTTCAGGAGATCTACGACACCTGGCCGAAACTCACCGGCACCCGGATAAGGAATATGCTTGCGGCTTTCCTTTTTACCGGGGACGACGTATTCAAATACATACGCGATCTCTCAGGGGGCGAAAGAGGCCGCGTATCACTTGCCAAGCTGATGCTCTCCGAGTGCAATTTCCTTATCCTGGACGAGCCGACCAACCATCTCGATACGGCCTCCAAGGAAATACTGGAGAACGCGGTGAGGCATTACGCGGGTACGGTGCTGCTGGTCTCCCACGACCGCTATTTTATAAACCGGACCGCGCACAGGATCCTGGAGCTTACCTCTTCAGGGCTCGCGGCCTACAACGGCAATTACGACTACTACCTCGAACACCGAGGAAATCCGGACTTCAGCGGAAGCTCTGGGATAGCTGTCGGCGATGATAGCGACGCCGCAGCCGGGAAGGCCTCCTCATCCTCAAAGGAAGAATACGCTATCCGGAAAGAGCAGAACGCCCTTGCCCGCAAGAGGAAGAACCAGCTTGACCACACAATGAGCCGGCTTTCGGAGATTGAGAAAGAGCTGGCTGAACTTGACTCCATGCTCCTCGATGAGAATATCGCGACCGACCCCGCAGAGCTTGTAAAAATAAGCGAAAGGCAACAGGCCCTGACCGCGGAACAAGACGAACTCATGGAGCTCTGGATGGAGCTTGAATCCGAAGAAAACTGAACCGGCCCATAGCGGCCGCATGCAAAAAGAGCGCTGCCTAAACAGCGCTCTTTCCTGCTTTGTCAAATAATACCGCAAGCGGCTCCCCAAGGATCTCGGAAAGCCTTACCATAGCTCCGACAGAGGGCCTCACGGCCTCTGATTCCCAGCGGTGCACGGTCGCGCGGGTCACGCCGCACAGATTACCGAACTGCCCCTGGTTCATATTATGCCTGATCCTGTATGCTCTTATTTCACATCCAAGCCGGGTCTGGGTCGTACTAGGCACTTTAAATCACCTTCCGGAAAAAACTACTTTACTACGATGTTAACTATCTTGCCCGGAACATAGATCTCCTTAACGATCCTCCCGTCTCCTATCCTCTCCTTAAGGAGAGCTTTTGCCTGTGTGAGCACCTCATCCTTCGGCGCGTCGACATTAATATTCATGACAGCCCTGGTCTTGCCGTTGATCTGAAGGGCGATCTCCTTCTCATTATCCTTCATGGCCTCTTCATCATACTCAGGCCACTTTTCATCAAATACCGACCCCTCGTGTCCGAGCTTCTGCCAGAGCTCCTCGGCAATATGCGGAGCAAGCGGCGAGAGCATTATTATGGCAGCCTCGAGGGTGGCCTTGTCTACTCCGCCCTTCTTGCCCAGCTCGATCATGGAATTATTGTACTCCATGAAGCCGGAAACAACGGTGTTGAGGCTGAAGGACTCGAGCCTCTGGGTGATGTCGGCGATCATCTTGTGGCGGAGCTTGACCGATTCAGCAGTCTCCGGAGCGTTCTTCTCGCTGCTGTCGAGTACCATCTTCCAGAACCTGTTGAGGAAGCGGTATACGCCGTCGATCCCGCGGTCATCCCACTCGGAGTCGAGTTCGGGCGGTCCCACGAAGAGCTCGTATATCCTTAGCGAGTCGCATCCGTAGTTCTCGACCAGCTCATCCGGGGAAATGACATTGCCCTTGGACTTGCTCATCTTGATGCCGTTCTTGCCGGTTATCATACCCTGGTTGAAGAGCTTCATGAAAGGCTCGTCAAATCCGACCACTCCGATATCATAGAGGAACTTGGTGTAGAACCTGGAGTAAAGCAGATGGAGCACCGCGTGCTCAACGCCTCCGATGTACATATCTACAGGGAGGAGCTTATCTGCCTTTTCGCGGGAAACAAGTTCTTCGGTATTCTTGTTGTCGACATACCTGAGGAAATACCATGAGGAACCCGCCCACTGGGGCATGGTGTTCGCTTCTCTCCTGGCGGGCTTTCCGCAGCAGGGGCAGGTGGTATTCATCCAGGAGTCGATCGCTGCGAGCGGGGATTCACCTGTTCCGGTCGGCTCATAGGATTCTACCTCGGGAAGAAGGAGCGGAAGCTCTTCCTCAGGGACCGGGACCGCGCCGCAGTCCGGGCAGTGCACTATGGGGATAGGCTCGCCCCAATACCTCTGGCGGGAGAATACCCAGTCGCGGAGCTTGTAGTTCACGGTCTTCTTTCCGAAGCCGCGCTTCTCTATCATAAGAGGCGCTTCTTTCTTGAGGACCGCGGATTCCATCCCGTTCCACTCGCCAGAATTGATCATGGTGCCGGAAGCCTCTGTGTAAGCCTCCTCCATGTCAACTATCTCCACGCCGTCCTTAGCGATGACCTGGATGATCGGGATGTTGAACTTCTTCGCGAACTCGAAGTCCCTGTCATCGTGCGCCGGAACGCACATGATCGCTCCGGTGCCGTAGTCCGCAAGCACGTAATCGGAGAGCCAGATGGGGATCTTCTCGTTGTTTATCGGATTGATTGCGTAGGATCCGGTAAATACGCCTGTCTTCTCCTTGCCCTGGAGCCTGTCGACATTTGACTTAACGGAAGCGTCGTAGATATATTTGTCTACTGCTTCCTTGGTCTCAGGAGTGGAGAGGCCTGCCGCAAGAGGATGCTCCGGAGCAAGCACCATGAAGGTAGCTCCGTAAAGGGTGTCCGGGCGGGTCGTGTAGACGGTAATGCTCTCGTCCCTTCCGTCAACCTTGAAGTCGACCTCGGCGCCGTAGGACCTTCCGATCCAGTCGGTCTGCATCTTCTTGACCTTCTCGGGCCAGTCGAGCTTGTCCAGATCGTCAAGGAGCCTGTCCGCATATTTAGTGATCCTAAGCATCCACTGCTTGAGGTTCTTCTTGGTGACTTCCGCGCCGCACCTCTCGCAGTGCCCATTCACGACTTCCTCATTTGCAAGGCCGGTCTTGCAGGAAGGACACCAGTTTATAGGCATCTCCTTCTCGTATGCAAGCCCTGCTTTGAACATCTTTACAAATATCCACTGGGTCCACTTGTAGAATTCAGGATCCGTGGTGTTTACTTCCATATCCCAGTCATATATCGCGCCGATGTCCTGGATCTGGCGCTTAATATTGCTGATATTGGCAGCGGTGGAAATCGCGGGGTGAACGCCGTTCTTGATCGCGTAGTTCTCTGCCGGAAGTCCGAACGCGTCCCATCCCATGGGATGGATCACGTGATACCCGTTCAGCATCTTGTAGCGGCTCCAGACGTCAGAGATCACATAACCTCTCCAGTGCCCGACGTGAAGGCCGTTCCCTGAAGGGTACGGGAACATGTCAAGGCAATAATACTTGGGCTTTTTGCCGTCGTCTTTATTGACCGGGTCTTTCTCCCAGATACTGCGCCACTTTTCCTCAACTTCCTTGTGGTTGTAGGATACTGCCATTAAAGCTACCACCTTTCTCGTGCACCGCCTCATATTCCGGACCCGCATGGCCGCTGTAAACGGTGCCTCTTTATTATAGAATTAAGGTCTGCCGCATCGCCGCGGCAGACCTTTTATCGTGCGTAAAAGTTACTGCTGTACCAGCATTCTCATACGGCGGACCGGTCAGGACGCCGCCTCTTTTATATATTACTCGTCTTCTTCCGCTGCGTTCTCTGCCATTACCTGTTCCTGAACATCGCTCGGAGCGAACTCATAGCGGTCGAACTCATACTCATAATGTCCGCGGCCACCAGTCATGGAACGAAGGTCGGTCGAATATCCGTAAAGGCTTGCGATCGGGATGTCAGCTATGATCTCGGTCTTACCGCCGCCTGCAGGATTCATTCCGAGCACGCGTCCGCGCCTCTTGTTAAGGTCGCCCATAACGTCGCCGGTGTATGCATCCGGAACAAGGACCTTAAGGGAAGCGATGGGCTCGAGAAGCGCAGGGTAGGCCTTCACGAAGGCAGACTTGAATGCCTGGCGGGCAGCCGTCTTGAACGCCATTTCGGAGGAATCTACCGGATGGTAAGATCCGTCGAAAAGAGTTGCCTTAACGCCTACTACAGGATATCCTGCGAGCGGGCCCTTGGTAACGGATTCAGCGATACCCTTCTCAACTGCAGGGAAGTAGTTCTTCGGAACCGCTCCGCCTACGACTCTCTCCTCGAATACATAAGGTGTCTCGAGATCGCCTGAAGGCTCGAATTCCATAGCGACATCGCCGTACTGGCCGTGTCCGCCGGACTGCTTCTTGTATTTCTCGCGGACGTCAACCTTCTTGCGGATAGTCTCGCGGTAAGGTACGCGCGGCTTGGAGAGCTCGATCTCGACCTTGTATTTTGCAAGGAGCTTGCTTGCAACAACGTCCAGATGCTGGTCGCCCATTCCGTAGAGAAGAAGCTGGCGGTTCTCTTTGTCGTTTACGCTCCTGAGGGTAAGGTCCTCTTCCATCATCTTCTGGAGGCCCTGGGAGATCTTATCGATATCGGCCTTATTCTTAGCGTCATACCTCTTGTAGGTGTAAGGAACGCTGATCTCAGCCTTGTCAAATACGATCGGATCGCTCTTAAGGGACAGGGTGTCGCCGGTCTCGGTGTTGGAGAGCTTTGCGATAGCGCCGATGTCGCCTGCGTTGATCTCGGTGGTCTCGATGGCTTCCTTGCCTCTGAGGAGGTAGAGCCTGCTGATCTTCTCTTCTGTATCTCTCTCGTAGTTGTAGATGGTCGTGTCGGTCTTAAGCGAGCCGGAGCAGACCTTTACAAGCGAATAACGGCCGATGAACGGGTCCACGATGGTCTTCCAGACATATGCGGAGAAAGGACGCCTGCCGTCATAATCAACATTGTGCTCGATGCCGGTGCGGGGATCCCTGCCGATCATCTTCACGCTGTCGCGGATAGGTGAAGGAAGGAACTCAACGCATGACTGGAGCAGGTTCGCGATGCTGATATTAAGAAGGCCGGAACCGCACTGAACGGGAACTACCGTGCCGTCGTTAACGCTTACGCGGAGCGCGTCGATGATCTCGTCAAGGGTGAACTCTTCACCCTCGAAATACTTCTCCATGAGCTCTTCGCTGGACTCGGCAACTGCTTCAAGGAGTTCCTCTCTGCAGGATTCAAGCTCTTCCGCAAGCAATGCGCTAAGGCCCAGGCTGTCAATATCGCAGTCCTGGAACTTATTGCCGTCAGCGGTAGCCTTGCGGCCCATCATCTTGACTACGTTAACGTAGCCGATGAACTTGCCGTCTTCCTTGACCGGAAGGTGGAAAGGAGCGATCTTCTTGCCGTAGCGGTCGCGGAGATCATTAATGATACTGAAATAATCAGCATTTGCATCGTCGATTCCTGTGACGAAGAAAAGCCTCGGAACTCCGAACTTCTCGCAAAGCTCCCATGCCCTCTCGGTGCCGGCTTCGACGCCTGCCTTGCCGGAAACGACGATGATGGCGCCGTCAGCTACAGAAAGCGCCTCTTCGACTTCGCCTGTGAAATCCATATATCCGGGAGTGTCCAGAAGGTTGATCTTCCAGAAATTCCACTCTACGGGTACTACGGAGGTGCTGATCGAGATCTTCCTCTTGATCTCCTCCTTGTCATAGTCGCTTATGGTATTGCCATCTGCGACTTTTCCCATACGGGAAGTAATACCCGTCACATTCGCCATTGCCTCTACTACCGTGGTCTTACCGCTGCCGCCGTGGCCGAGGATCGCGATATTGCGAATGTCCTGTGTCTTGTAAACCTTCATGTTCAGCCCTCCAATGTAAATTTTATTTGTAAAAGCTCCTGAACCGGAAGCTTTATTAAGCCGGGTCATGAAACCCACATTTCATTTTACTAAATGTTCCCTCTATCTTCAAGAGTTTTATTGCCTATTGCACAAAAATATGGTAAAGATATAGGAAAAGAAAAGCATTTTTTTCAGGAATCATACCTTAAGGAGACAATAATGCAGGAACTTTCACTTGGCTTCATCGGGCTCGGCCTTATCGGCGGCTCAATAGCCAGATCCCTCAGAAAATCCATGCCTTCCGTGAGGATCACGGCATACAACCGCTCGAAGGAAAGCCTCGTGCTCGCGATGCAGGACGGCACGGTCGATCATGCCTGCGACAAGGTCGACGCTTCATTCTCCGACTGCGACGTCATTTTCCTCTGCATGCCGGTGACGGAAAATATCGCAATGCTCCCTGTGCTTAAGGGCATAATAAAACCCGGATGCATCATTACCGACGTGGGGAGCGTGAAGACCGGCATTTATGAGGAAGCTGAGCGCCTCGGTATGGAGGAGTGCTTTATCGGAGGGCATCCCATGGCAGGATCCGAAAGGACCGGCTACGCAAGCGCCTCAGACCTCCTGCTGGAAAATGCCTACTATATTATAACGCCTTCTGAAAAGACCCCTTCGGAAAAGGCCGCTTTCATGAAGGAACTTGTCAAAAAGACAGGCGCGATCCCGGTGGTGCTTGATCCCAGGAAACACGACCGCGCGACCGCATCGATCAGCCACCTGCCTCACGTGATCGCCTACTCCCTGGTGAATTTCGTAAAAGAAGCAGACGGCGACGAAGGCATAATGAGGGCGCTCGCCGCCGGAGGATTCAAGGACATCACGAGGATTGCTTCCTCCTCTCCCGCCATGTGGGAATCCATTTGCCTTGAGAACAGGGAGCCTCTGCTTTCAGTCATTGACAAATACAGGGAGACCATCGACACGGCGTACAGCGCAATAGAGAGAGGCGACGGTGAGTTCCTCCGGGAATTCTTCAGCTCCGCCAAGGATTACCGCGACGACATGCCGACTGCCGGGAAAGGCGCAGGGATCGCCCCGGTCTATGAAGTTTATCTGGACATTGCCGACGAATCCGGCGCTATCGCTAACGTTGCGGTCATCCTGGCAATGAACAATATCAGCATCCGGAACATCGCCATCGTGCATAACCGCGAATTCGAGGACGGCGTGCTGAGGGTCGAATTCTACGAAGCCGGCAGCGTTTTAAAGGCTTCGGATATACTTGAAAAATTTGGGTATACCGTGCACCGCAGAGATTGACCTGTCTGAATAATACCACATAAGGAAAGAAGCCGGCGCCGCCGGCTTCTTTCCTTATGTTTCTAATATTCGTCCAGGAAACTGTGGACTCTCCCGTCCTTCTTGTAGGCTATCACCTGGTTCAGAGAGACATTGCTGATGCTGCTCATTATGTTCTGCTCGACCGTGGGATTCGTCTTGTGGAGCTCCTTGATCAGGAGTTTAGTCTCCATCCTCTTGGATACCGAAGTCCCGTCGATCCTGCAGGAGCTGCAGGTATCTGTGAAATGGCAGGCGCACTGTATGAAGTGCAGCCCGTACTCGTCCCGCCAGGCCTTGATGTCGTCTTCCCGGATGAAGAACATCGGCCTGATGAGCTCCATGCCTTCGAAATTGGTGCTGTGGAGCTTCGGCATCATTCCCTGGATCTGCCCTCCCCAAAGCATTCCCATCAAGGTCGTCTCGATCACGTCATCGTAATGGTGCCCGAGGGCGATCTTATTGCAGCCAAGCTCTTTTGCCTTGCTGTAGAGGTGTCCCCGCCTCATCCTCGCGCAGAGGTAGCAGGGAGACTTTTCCACAGTGTCCACCGCGTCAAAGATCCCGGTCTCAAAGATCTCAACCGACACTCCAAGCATCCGGGCGTTCTGCTCGATAAGCATGCGGTTAAGCTCATTGTAGCCGGGGTCCATCACCAGAAATACGGTCTCAAAGCAGATCCTGCGGTGGCGCTGCAGCTCCTGGAAAAGTTTGGCCATGAGCATTGAATCCTTTCCGCCGGAAATACATACTGCGATCCTGTCACCTTCCTGGATAAGCTCATATGTCCTCACAGCCTTCGCAAATCTGCTGAAAAGCTTCGAGTGCCATCTCCGGTTCTTGCGGATCCCGTCTTCTATCTCCTCATGTCTGTCGGCGGTGAAATAGCATTTCGCGAGCCATCCCGCATATCCGCCCTCGAGGGACCTTGCATTATAGCCCCTCTCTCTCAGGGTCTCCGCCATCAGACAGCTTTCCCTGCCATGCATGCAGAACAGTATATACCGCTCTTCCCTGGGCAGCTCTCCGGAAGCCGACCTCTGCATGAGATCCGGCATCTGAACTGCTCCGAGTATCGTTCCGTATTCAAACGAGACCCCGCTCCTGACATCGATCAGGATCCTGGCCTTTTCCGGGATATCCGTCAGCTCTTCAATACTTATCTCAATATTTTCCATGCCTTCGTCACATCAGACTCCTACATGTAGTCTTTAAAGCTGTGCGTCATCAGATAACCGAACGCATTCAGCATCTCGTCCGCGTCATATTTCTGCATGTCGCCGCACATCCACTCGTAGAGGAAATCTTCCAGAGCGACCGCATAAAATGATGCCGCCAGCTTCCTTGATACAGCTCCTGAATCTGTGTCCCCGGCAAACTGGCCGTTCGATGAAAATGCCTCCTCAAAAGCCTCGGTGAGGTATTTCTTTACGATCGTCTTAAAGGAGTTCTGCCCCTCGACTGCGAAAGCTTTCCGGTAAAAGACGCTGTCATTCTTCATCCTTGTAAAGAGCAGCTTCATGCCCTCCTGGTACATGTTCTCGCGGAACATCTCCTTTACGCTCTCGATTATCTCCTCGCTGAAGATCCATTCCAGGACCTCGTACTTATCGCAGAAATAATTGTAGAAAGTGGGACGGATGACCCCGGCTTCGTCAGTTATCATCTTGATGGTGATCTTATCGAAGGGACGCTTGTTCATGAGCGTTTTCAGGCTGTCGCTGATGAGGTTCTTGGTCATTCTCTTTTTACGCTCCAAAGCTTTCCCTCCTTTCCATCATTATTTATTAAAACAGCTTATATTAGGCCATAATATCCTTAGTTTAAAATATAGCAATAGCATGAAAAAAGCAAGCCAAAAAAACCGGCGCCCGGATAATCCGGAGCGCCGGTTATATTACTTTATCTGTTACTCTGCCTTTGCAGCCTCAGCGGCCTTCTCTTCCTCTGCCTCTACATTGTAGGTATGGGTCTTATGCTTGCCGTTGTTCCACTCCTGCTCAGCGAACGGAGCCCAGTTCTTTGCGTACTCGATAGTCTTTGCGGTAAGCTCCTCAGCAGACTCAGGAGACTCAAGGTTGGTGCTCTTCGCCCCGGTCTTTGCGACCAGCTGCGGAAGGATCTCGGGATTCTCAAGCATCGGGCAGGGCCTGAGCATGTTCTTGTTGAACGGCTGTCCGTCATGATAAGCCATGAACAGAGGGCTCTGCAGCATCTCAAGAATGGTCTTGTCGTGGATATTTGAATCCGAATAGTGGATAAATACGCACGGCTCTGCGTCTCCGACCGAATTGATATGGAAGTAGTTCCTTCCTCCGGCGATACATCCGTTTACGAACTCTCCGTCATTCTGGAAGTCCATAGGATAGAAAGGAACGTCGCAGGCATCTGACCTTATGTAGCGGATGCGGTCGATGATGTATTTACGCTGCTCAACGCTGGGCATGAGGGACGGAACCGCGTTGCTTCCAACCGGCATATAGTGGAAATAGAATCCGTACCTTGCGCCCTTGCTTGCGATGAGGTTGAAGAACTCGTCTGAGGTAACAGCTTCGATATTCTGGCTGGTGTAGCAGACGGAAGTTCCGAAGATGATACCGTATTTCTGGAAGAGGTCCATAGCGTTCATGACCGCTGCGTAATGTCCTTCTCCGCGCCTGGAATCGTTGGTATCAGGCGTTCCCTCGATGGAAAGAAGGAAGGTGAGGTTCCCGAGCCTAACGACTTCCTTGCAGAAATCATCGTCGATAAGGGTCGAGTTGGTGAACATTGCGATATATGCGTCGCGGTGCTTCTCAGCAAGCTTCAGGATATCCTTCTTCCTTACGGTAGGCTCGCCGCCGGTAAGCAGGTAGAGGTAAACGCCGAGCTCCTTGCCTTCAGTGATGATCTTGTCCATATCTTCATAGCTCAGGTTGTACTTGCGTCCGTAGGTACCGGACCAGCAGCCTACGCAGTGCATGTTACATGCAGAGGTAGGATCGAAAAGGATGAGCCAGGGAATGTTGCATCCGTACTTTACACGGTTCGCCCTGATCATCTTGGTCCCGCGGATAAAAGCTTCGAATATGAAGTTCATGATCAGCATCTTGGCTACGTTCGGAGCAGCATTGTCGATGGTGCTGTTGAGGACCTTCATCCATCGGTTGTCGGGATTGCTCACGACCGCCCTTGCATGATCATACTGCTCTTTTGAGTAGTCCTTGCCCCACATCTTCTCGGCGAGATCGATACCCTTGAGATAGAGTTCTGTCTTGTCCTTTGTCTTAAGGTCCTTCACGACCTTGTCTGCCATTACCGAGAGAGCCGCACGCTCTGCCTTGTGCTTTGCATTGTCAATAAAAGAAGCCATAGATAATTACCCCTGCTTTTATAAAAATCTTATTTTAAATAATTGATTATAACAGTTACTGCCGAAAAGACCATAAGGCCCGCGGAAATATTGTAGACGCTATATTTATTGTCTACCCCTATCCTGTAGCCAATGTAAAGGCCCAGGATCACCATCAAAGCGGTTATAATGATCACCGCGATGAGGACGAAAATAATATCTGCTCCGATGAAGCCGAATCCCAGTCCCGCTATAAAGGCATCAATGCTGGTGAGGATCGCAGCTAAAAAGGCCGCTCTGTACTTCACGTCCTGAAGCCTTTCTTCCTTGATGTTTTTCCGGTTCCTGAAACCCTTGAATACCATGAATGCGCCGAGTCCGAGGAAGGCCAGCACGCAGAGCAGAACGCCGAGGAACTGTATCTTTCCGACCACCGAGCTGATCCCGGGTATAAGGGCCAGATAATTGCCGCCCACGACGGCTATCCCCTGCCAAACGCAGAAGATCGCAGCCATAGAAACCAGTCTTGATCTCTCTATCTTAAGCAATACCGACCCGTACCATACCACCACTGCGAATACATCCAGCGATAGTCCGACCGAGACTGCTGTCATAGCAAATTCATTCATCCTTTAGACTCCTGATTATATGTATGATCGCGCACTTTTTAATGCTGGTTAAACATTATTACAGGACCTGGATAAACTGGCCCATAATGCACTACTATAATATAAGTAAAAAGGGAATTGGTGTACAGATTCACACAATTCCCAATGTCAGGATTAATACTACAAACGAGCCAAATTGTATTATGTGTAACTATTCAGCACCCCTGCCGCAGAGCCGAAAATCTGGTCATTAAGCTTGCTTGAATGCCAGATTCTCGTATCGGCGGCGGGGCGGCCAGGAGGCGAAGGATGCTCTCGTCCCTCGCCTGTGGTACTGAATATTTATTATTCTTTAATCGTGCTTTATTTCCCGCAGCAGAATTTGTACTTCTTACCGCTTCCGCACGGACAGGGATCATTTCTCCCGACCTTCTTGCCCTTAACGACTATCATTGATCTCTTCTGAGCCTTGTAGAGCTCGTCCATCTTCTCTTTTCCGAGGATGCCTTCCCACTGGGGGAGCTCGTAGAGCCAGTCAGCCTTAGCGGCTACCATGTTGTAGTAAAGCTTCTCGGGGTCGATGTCGATAGTGACGGTACTGTCCTCTTCCAGCTCAGCGACCGGGTTCGGCTCCTTGATGCTCTCATTGATACCGTCCAGGAAAGCTCCGAAATAGACCGTGTCCATCCCGAACTTCTCTGCGAGCTCGCTTACGGTGCCGGTATAGGCTGTACCGGGCTCGTCAAGCATCTGAGAATATACTTCCTTCTCCTTCTCGTAGTAGTCGGTCCAGAATCTCGTTGCTTCCTGCTGATTAACGTCATGTTTCTTCGCGAGAGCGTCGAACTGCTCCATTAATGTCATGATTGTCTACCTCTTATTATCATAATATGAACATCGCATCGCCGAACGAGAAGAATCTGTATTTTTCCTCTACGGCGGTCCTGTACGCATTAAGTATGTTCTCCCTGCCCGCGAACGCCGACACCAGCATGACCAGCGTCGATTCAGGCAGATGGAAATTTGTAACGAGCCCGTCGATACATTTGAACCTGTATCCCGGATAAATAAATATGTCTGTCCAGCCGCTCACGGGTGCGATCCTGCCGTCCTCTCCCGCTGCGCTCTCAAGGGTCCTGGTGCTGGTGGTGCCTACCGCGATCACCCGGTTCCCGGATTCCTTCGCGGCGTTGATCATCGCCGCGGCCTCATCGTTAATGATGTAGAATTCCGAGTGCATGTGGTGCTCTTCGATCACATCCGCCTTGACCGGCCTGAAGGTCCCGAGCCCGACATGGAGGGTAATGCTTGCGATATTGACGCCCATCCCGCGAATCTCCTCAAGGAGCTCCGGTGTAAAATGAAGTCCCGCAGTCGGTGCCGCAGCGCTGCCCTCGTATTTAGCGTATACGGTCTGGTAACGTCCCTTGTCCTTAAGCCGGTGAGTAATGTACGGCGGAAGCGGCATCTCTCCGAGCCGGTCGAGGATCTCCTCAAAGATCCCTTCGTACTCGAAATGCACGAGCTTTATGCCGTCTCCGAGGTCATCCATTACCTCGCATTTAAGGAGTCCGTCGCCGAAGTCTATTCTCACGCCCTTCCCGGACTTACGCCCAGGCTTCGTGAGAGCTTCCCACTGGTCCCCTTCCCTTCTCTTGAGGAGGAGCACTTCGATGTGGGCCCCGGTTCCCTCCTTAACTCCGTGGAGCCTTGCGGGAATGACCTTGGTATCATTTATCACCAGGCAGTCACCGGGCTTCAGGTAATCGGTGATGTCCCTGAAATGCCGGTGCTCTATTTCGCCTGACTCCCGCCCAAGCACCATCAGCCTTGATCCTGACCTGTCCTCAAGCGGGTCCTGGGCGATCAGCTCTTTCGGAAGTTCATAGTAAAAGTCGCTGGTCTTCATCTTATTCTCTGAGAGCTATTCCGAGCTCGCCGAGCCCTTTCAGTATCTTGTCCATAGCGGCATTTACTTCCTTGTCCTCGAGCGTGCGCTCTTTTGACCTGAAGGTCAGCGAATATGCGAGGGACCTGAATCCAAGGCCGATCTGCTCGCCTTCATAAATATCAAAGAGCTCGTAGCTCTCGAGTATGCTGCCGCCGTTCTTCTCGATCACGTGCTCGATAGATCCCGCGAGGGTCTTCTTGTTTACGACCATGGAGATGTCCCTTGTGACTGCGGGATATTTAGCGATCCCGCTGAAATGCCTGTCAAAGGATGCATACTTATCGACGGCCGCCATGTCAATGACCGCGATATAAGCCCTGGTCCCGAGGTCATAGCTGTCGCACACGTCGGGATGGACCTCTCCGAGGTATCCGAGGATCTCATCCCCGAGCAGGATATTGGCCTGTCTTCCGGGATGAAGGAAGTTCTTCCCTGCGTTAGGATCATAATCCCTCTTCCTCTTGATTCCGGCCTTGTCAAGGAATTCCTCGACCGCTCCCTTGAGGGTAAAGAAATCTCCGTCGCCGTAGAAACCGAGGGTGAACATTACTCTCTCGTCCGGGTACTCTGTGAGCGGGAGGGTCTTCGGAAGGTAGACCTTCGCCATCTCGTAGAGCTTTGCTTCTTTATTCCTGCGGTTGTAGTTGCGCGCGAGGGTGGTCAGCATTCCGGAGACCGGAAGGGTCCTCATTATGCTGTAGTCCTCGCCCTGAGGATTCGCTATGGTAATCGCCGAGCGCAGCGGATCGTCTGCGTCAAGCCTCAGCATATCAAATACCTTAGGGCTCTCGAAGGAGAATGTCATTGCCTCGGAGTATCCGCAGAACTCTGCTACGTCACGAGCGAGGTCCTGGACCCTCAGATCAAACGGAAGTCCTCCCGCGGTCGCACCGCTGTCAGGAAGTGTCGAAGGAACATTCGCGTATCCGAAGAACCTTGCGACCTCTTCCGCTATATCGCAGGTCGCGAGAAGGTCCTGCCTGAATGTAGGTATATGAAGCAGGCCTGTCTCTTCATCGTAGGTAAGCTCAAGTCTCTTCAGGATATCAAGCATCTCATCTGCAGTGAGAGAAGTCCCGAGGAGCTTATTGATCCTTTCTGGCTCGAAGGGAACCGTCCAGGATTCCTTCTTAACGGGGTAAACGTCGACCATGCCGCCGACGACCTCGCCGCAGCCAAGCATCTCTACCAGCTGGCATGCGCGGTTGATCGCGTCCTCGGCGTTATTCGGATCGAGGCCTTTCTCGAACTTCGCCTGGGCGTCGGTATGCATTCCAAGGCGCTTTCCGGAGAGCCTTACGTTGGTCCCGTTGAAATTAGCCGCCTCAAAAAGCACGGTGTCTGCCTGGCCGGTGATCATGGAGTTTTCGCCTCCCATGATGCCGCCTATGCCGATAGGTCCCTCTGCGTCGCAGATCATGAGCATATCGCTGTCAAGATCTCTCTCCTGCCCGTCAAGGGTAACGAACTTTTCGCCGTCATCTGCCCTGCGGACGATGATCTTGCTTCCTCTGATCGTGGAAAGGTCGTAGGCGTGCATCGGCTGCCCGAACTCTTCCATTACATAGTTCGTGATATCGACAATATTATTAATAGGACGGATTCCCTGGGCCGCAAGCCTTCTCTGCATCCAGTCCGGGGAAGGTCCGATCTTGACGTTCTTCACCATCCTGGCGGTAAACCTGGGGCAGAGATCTGCGTCTCTTACCTCTACCGAAACATAGTCATTTACGTCCTCAGAGTTCCCGGTAGCTTCAACTACAGGAGGCATGAACCCGGTATTGAACGCAACCGCAGCCTCTCTCGCGATACCGATGATGCTGAAGCAGTCCACGCGGTTAGAGGTGATCTCATATTCGATGACCGCATCATCAAGTCCAAGTGCTGCGACAGCGTCGTCGCCGGGCTTTATATCATCTCTTCCGGAGAAAATATAGATGCCGTCCTCAGGAGCCTCAGGGTAAAAGTTACGGCTTGAACCGAGCTCTTCGATCGAGCACATCATACCGAAAGACTCTACCCCGCGGAGCTTCCCCTTCTTGATCTTAATGCCGTTCTCAGGCGGAGCGCTTCCGTCGTGCCCGCCGGCAACCTTTCCGCCGTCAAGGACTACCGGAACGACCGCTCCCTCAAAGACGTTCGGCGCGCCGGTCACGATCTGCACCGGAGCTTCCTGTCCGACATCTACCTGGCAGATGACCAGCTTGTCCGCGTCAGGATGCTTCTCAACCGAAAGGACCTTGCCGACAACTATCTTCTCAAGGTTCTTATTAAGCTCAACATAATATTCGCCCTTCTGGCCTGCAAGAGTCATAGTGTCAAGATACTCCTGCGGCCCTACGTCCTTGATGCCGGGGACAAGGGCTTTGATCCACTTTAAAGATGTTCTCATTTCCCTTACCTCCGCCTAGAACTGTTTAAGGAACCTGACATCATTCTCATAGAGGAGATGCATGTCATCGATCTCGTATTTAAGCATGGCTATTCTTTCAAGACCTACGCCGAAAGCAAAGCCCTGATATTCATTGGGGTCTATGCTGCACATTTCAAGAACGTGCGGGTGCACCATACCGCAGCCGAGGATCTCGATCCAGCCTTCGCCCTTGCACATACGGCAGCCCTTGCCGCCGCACTTGAAGCAGGTCACGTCCATTTCTGCCGAGGGCTCGGTGAACGGGAAATGATGAGGCCTGAATTTGACGCGGGTGTCCTCGCCGAAGAGCTTCTTCGCGAACACCTCAAGCGTGCCCTTGAGATCGGCAAAAGTAACGTTCCTGTCAACCACAAGACCTTCTACCTGATGGAAGTTTGGGGAATGCGTTGCGTCAAGCTCGTCTGCCCTGAACACGCGTCCCGGGGCGATCATCCTGATAGGGAGAGGCTGGTGCTCCATGGTGTGCACCTGGACTCCCGAGGTCTGGGTCCGGAGAAGCATGTCCTTGGTAATATAAAAGGTATCCTGTTCGTCCTTCGCGGGATGGTTCGCGGGAATATTGAGGGCTTCAAAATTGTAATAGTCGAACTCGACTTCAGGGCCTTCCACTACTTCATATCCCATTCCGGTAAATATCCTCTCGACTTCTCCGAGGGCGATATTATTCGGATGGCGATGGCCGTAGGTCATCTTCTTGGGAGGAAGGGTCACGTCTATCGTCTCGTTCGCGAGCTGGACCTCTCTTGCCTTCTTTGCAAGCTCAGCTTTCATGCTGTCGAGACGCTGGCTGATCTCATCCCTGACAATGTTTACGTTTTTGCCAAATGAAGGGCGCTCTTCCGGAGGGAGATCCCTTAAGGATTTCATCACTGATGTGAGCTCTCCCTTTTTGCCGAGTATCGCTACGCGTATATCGTTAAGCGACGACATGTCGCGAGCGGCATCGATGCGCGCGATAGCTTCCGCCCTTATTTTCTCAAGTACTTCATTCATTTCCTGTATATCTCCGGTCTGCTTATTTATTATTCTGCTGCCTTAGGCCCTGCTGCCACGATCTCCTCGGGCATGTCAGGATACTTTGCGCTGAAATTGTCGGTGAATAATTTCGCGAGCTTGTTTGCCTGGGCATCATATGCTGCCTTGTCTGCCCACATTCCCCTTGCGTCAAGGAACTCGTCCGGAACATTCGGGCAATGTACGGGATAGTCCACGTTGAAAACATCGTGATGTTTGAATTCCACATCATCGAAGTCTCCGTTCAGGGCAGCCGTTACCATTGCGCGGGTGTATTTAAGCTTCATGCGCTTAGCCCCGTCCGCTGCGCTTCCGCCGGCCCAACCGGTGTTGACGAGATAGACCTTCGTGCCGTACTTGTCAAGCTTCTCGCCGAGCATATTTGCATATACGAGCGGAGGCATCGGCATAAAAGGCTCCCCGAACAGGGTCGAGAATGTAGGCTGAGGCTCGGTGATCCCGCGCTCCGTGCCTGCAAGCTTAGAGGTGAAGCCGGTAACAAAGTGGTACATAGCGGCGTTGCGGCTCAGCCGGCTGATCGGAGGAAGCACTCCAAACGCATCGGCCGTAAGGAAAACAACTACCTTCGGGACTCCGCCTACTCCCGGGATCTGCGAATTACTGATGAAATCCACAGGATATCCCGCGCGTGTATTCTCCGTAATGGACTTGTCGTGGAAATCGAGCGCCCTGGTCTCGGGATCCATGATGACGTTCTCTACTAGCGTCCCATACCTGATCGCATGGAAGATGTCAGGCTCGGTCTCTTCCGCGAGGTCGATGCATTTCGCGTAGCAGCCGCCCTCGAAATTGAAGACTCCGTCGGGAGACCAGCCGTGCTCGTCATCTCCGATGAGCTTCCTGTTCGGATCTGCGGAAAGCGTGGTCTTGCCGGTGCCAGAAAGTCCGAAGAAAATAGCGGTCTCACTTGTCTCCGGATCCATATTTGCCGAGCAGTGCATCGGAAGCACGTCCATCGTCGTCATAACATAGTTCATGGTCGAGAACACGCTCTTCTTGATCTCTCCGGCATATCCTGATCCGGCAATAACGATCATGTGCGCCTCGTAGTCGATCATGATAGCTGCTTCACTGTGAACGCCGTCCTTCTCCGGATCGCACTTGAATCCGGGCGCGCAGATCAGTGTGTAGTCGGGTTCGCCGTAGTTCTCAAGCTCTTCGGGGGTAGGCCTTATAAGGAGCTGATGGATGAAAAGATTCTGGCTCGCAAGCTCATTGATGATCCTGAACTTCTGGGTATACTTCTTGTCGGCTCCGGCATATCCGTCAAAAATATAGACGTCTTTTCCGTTAAGGTACTCTGCTACCTGTTCCTTAATATTGTCGAACTTCTCGCGCTCTATGGGGCGGTTGACCTTTCCCCAGCCGATAACGTCATGGATCCCCGGGGTGTCGACGATAAACTTGTCGTCAGGCGAGCGCCCGGTATATTTGCCTGTGTACACGGCAAGCGCTCCGTTATCCGCAAGGTGTCCCTCGCCTTTCAGCAGTGCGTCCTCAATAAGCCTGGAAGGCGTAAGGTTCCTGTAAACGTTCTTCGGGCTTGTGATCCCGAGTTTCTCTATGCCATAAGTCTCCATCAGCAAACCTCCTGTGATATTTGGAATATATAATTAGCCGTTAAATCAATATAACATAAGAAGAAAGCGGTTTCAATCCGATATTAATCAGTTCCTGTAGCTATCCACTTTCCATTACAGAAAGTGACGTTTACTCTTACACTGTCTGTAATGCCTCCTGTCTTTTCAAGTTCAGAAATCACTTGATCCACACAATCATTAAGGATCCCGTTTAGCAGCGCAATCGAAACGGCTGTCTCATCCTGGCTTTCGTTGTAAAGTTCGTTAAGCTCGTCTAAATGATCTTCCGCAAATTTTTCAGCCAGAGATTGAGCGATCCCCTGAACATCAATAGTTGAGCCAAGAGCATTCGGATCGTATTTGTATATTACATCTGCATCCACATAATTCTTTCCCCATCCGCTGCTTCCTTCGGTTATTTGATAAGAATCATAAAGACCGCCTATATAATCCGCGAATTTATCGATAGCTGCATTTGCTTCCGCATTGAGAACGGAGGCGTCGTCCAGACCCATGCCTTCCAATATCGACTCCATAAATAAGGTCCCTATGTCAAAAAAACCGCTGTCTTCCAGCTGCTGTACATAATCTGCGCTGGCATGTTCATAGAGCTTATCTTTGTCCCTCGCGACCATTGCATCCAGAAAATCAGCACCCGCACTGAGGATCTTCTCTCCATTACCCTCGAGCTCCAAGCCGCTTACCAGCCACTTATTATCCTCGCCTTTGTCCAGAATAATAGAGAAATTAGCACTGTCGCCTTCGTACCCCAGCACTCTTTCTACAGTATGATCAGCAGTATCCTTCGAAGTTACAGTTACTAAGGTCTCAATGATCTTAAGCTGATCCATGTTGCTAAGTTCAGATGCATGCTCTATCAGATACTCATTCCATGTTTCATTGAAATAACCCGAAACAGAATCAAAATCCGCTTTATTGCCGTTAAAATTACAGATTATCGAAACCGGAATACATACGGATTTTTCTTCATTTTCTTCTGCATCGTAAAGCTGATAGGCGGTAATAAAATTTCCCAGGAGTCTGGGGCAGATGGAATCATAATCAGCCTTTGCATCATCCGGCAGAGTTATGCCATAACCATCTATTTCTGCGTAAAAACTCTCCATCGTGTCTGAAAGGTCATTATATATCGGCAGATAATCAGATACTACATCAGATTTGGACAGCTCGTTAGCCTTTTCAATATCCCCTGCTTTCAGAGCTTCCAGGAAATCCCTAGCGACGTCCTCTGCCCTGTAAGCGCTGAATGCCTCCAGGAAGCTTCCCTGCTGCTCTTCGTCTTCACCGGTTTCACCGGTATCCTCTCCGTCAAGAGCCGTGCCGGTCACCGACCAGACCTTATCATCTCCCTTGGCAAGGGTCATGATGAAATTTTCGCTCCCCGCGCCGGACCCCAGGACTTCCTCGACGGCATGGTCTGCCGCCTCCTGCGCGGACCCTGTTATGACGGCTTCTATCATCTGCGGAAGTTCCATGCCGCCAAGCTCGTCTCCGTGCTCACCGACATACTGAGCCCATACCTCGTTAAGGCTGTTCTTAATGGAAGACACTTTGGAAGCATCAAAGCCATAACTTAGCGCGGCAGTAACATCTACCGTTCCGTCAGACATTTCCACCGGATCGGAAAGCTCATAAGATGAAATGTACGCTTCCCTGAGCCTTGTCCCGACAGAGTCATAAGCAGCCTTGGCCTCTTCTGATATTTCCAGACCGAGATCTGCATATTCCGAGTAGAAAGCATCCATGGTCGTCTGGATCTTTTCAAATACCGGAAATGTATCCGAGACCACCTCATTTGTTTTCTCGATTTCTCCGGCTGCCAGAGCCTCCATGACCTCCCCTGCGGTGCCTTCAGGGGTGCTCTTGGCTCCGCATGCTGCGAGAGAAAAAGACAGACAGGATACGACACCTATCAGTACTGACATACGGTAAAATTGCTTCATAACTGCTCTCCTTTAATTAAGCTTAGAATTAACGAATGACCTGTTTTTGCAATGCGCAGCACAAAAAATGTATCTTTTATTATTATAACATAAAGTAACTGCAGCTATGTGATAAAATGAAGCCGGACACAATTGTCCGGTGGAATATCGTCTTTTTCTCACTTTCTGACGTGGTATTTCACCGGGATCTGATCAAGAATAATCGTGAAAGGAGGCCCCTTATGGTTGATAGGATCAAGATCGGAGATTTCTTAAGGACACTTAGGAATGAAAAAGGATTGACCCAGGAAGAAGTCGCCGAGAAATTTGGCGTGTCTTCCAGAAGCGTTTCACGATGGGAAAACGGCAATACCATGCCTGAATTAGGAATCCTTGTGGAGATCGCCGTCTTTTATGGAGTAGACATCAAGGAGATCATTGATGGAGAAAGGAAAAGTGAGAATATGGAAAATGAGGTAATAGAGACCCTGGAAAAAGCTGCCGACTATGCCAGGGAAGAAAAGAAGCATGCGTTCAAAAAGAAAACCCTGTTCATCTGGCTAAGTACTGCTGCCGTTGCCGTCGCCGTAATACTTCTGATCTGGTTTGTGCGGACCGTTCCTGTCAGAAATCTGACTTCCGATGAAGCAGTCCTGAAAGCAATATACCGCATTGAGACGGAGGAAGGATACAAGTATTTTATGCGGTTTGACCACCCCATATATTCAGGCCGGGTGCAGACCGATTTTTCAATTGAAGACGGTCCGGTGCTGGCGGTAAATATAAAGAGGCCTCTCTGGTCATCCGTTATCTCAGATTTCATAGAGAACAACGATATCTTGGTTTATGAATGCGGCCGGGAAAACGGCAGCAATGGCGGACGTCTTTTTAAAGAATTTGACTCGGTCACCTTTGCCGGCAATACCGTCTGGACAAAAGACAGCAATCAGGATAACACTATCCCGGAATACGTTGCCTTGTACGAAGAATGGTTCACCGGCGGGATCGGAGACATTTCAAGCTGGGACATATATGACGACAGCCTGGAGGCGAATTATGATGACGGCTCCTGCGTAAGATGGGACTTCGCAGGCAATGTGATCTATGACACCAGAAACAACGGACAGTAAAGTTCCGGCTTCAGGAGGTGTTAAAGAATGAGACCCGCACGAAAAACCGTCTTAAGGACTCTGCTTCTCATACTTATCGTTTTTCTGATCATAAATGCCGGCTGGTATGTCTGGCGCAGTGTAAAATACAAGGCTTACATCCAGGGTATGGAAAAGAATTACTTTTCCACCTGGCTCGTGCCGCGGTATTTTTTTACCGATGCCGATGGGTATGACTACAGCGTAAAATATCCTGATTATCTCTCGTTTACCGGGAACTTAAGCGTGGGGCTGCCCGCGGCATATGACAACCCGTTCACAGACTTTATGATCATCTGGCCGAAGCTATCCGGAGACTATGAATACGGAGTATCGCTAACTGCAGACGGAGAGAATTATCAGATCTATATCAACGCGGACGGCAGCCCCGTTGACCCCGCGTACAGCGAAATAACTTCCCGCTGCCAGGAAACCATAGATGCCCTGCTCGGCCGGGCAAAAGGAATGTGGGATCTGGATTAGACCATCTGTTTATGCGGGCTCCTGTTCTCCGGATTGAAAAAAACTCTGTGATAGTTTATATTGATATAGTCAATATTATAGGAGTTCACCGCATTTTACATATAAAATGAATCTTATCAACAAAAAATCCATCCTGCTGAGCGCACTGGTCCTTGCAGCACTGGGCGGCGCGACGCTTTACGTTATCCATAAAGAACTTGCAGGCCAGGATATCCCGGGCATCCTGAAGAATGCGGAGATCCCCTGGATCCTGGCCGCACTCGCCGCCATGGCCCTGTACGCGCTCTGTGACGGTATTAATATCAGGCGCTGCCTGGCTCTTGCGGGCTGCCGGATCGGTTTCGCCCAGATGATGAAATACGCATTTGCGGGCTTTTTCTTCAGTTCAATAACGCCTTCATCCACCGGCGGGCAGCCCGCCCAGCTTTATTTCATGGCCAAAGACAGGCTGAAGATCTCACAGAGCGCGTTTACTCTGCTCTGCGCGATGCTGAGCTTCCAGACCGCGGAAGTGGTGCTTGGAATTATCGGTGTGCTCTCTACAGGAGGTAAGGTCTTCGGTCTTAAGGGCACCTTCGGCTTTATTTTCCCGATCGGCTTTTCGCTTAATATTGCTATTATCATATTTCTTTTCTGCGTGCTTTTCAGCCGCAGGACATCCGCGTTCTTTACCCGGATCGGCCTCTGGTTCGTAAAGAAAAGAGGCGGACAAAACAAAGAAAAGAACAGCCTTCTGCGCTCTTTCGCGTCATATCGGAAGGCGGCTTTCCTGATGAGGAAAAACAAGTCTGTCCTCATCAAAATGTTCGCTACCTCCCTTGTGCAGATAATGCTATACCATTCGGTGACATTCTTCTGCGCGCGTGCTATAGGCTGTTCTGATCTTGGCTGGTTCGCGGTGCTGCGCACCCAGTCTTCATTATTCTTATCCGTGTCTTCGCTCCCGCTTCCGGGCGCCGCAGGCGTGACCGAGTACGGCTATGCCCTGTTCTACGCGGATCTTATACCTTCGGAACTGCTTGGGAGCGTAATGCTGCTCTCCCGTTTCTGTGCCTTTGTCCTCCCGCTCATCGTGAGCGGTCTGTGTCTCCTGCTGCTCTCTGCAGGGCGCAGGGACAGCTCTTCAGAGATCAGTTGAAGCATACCAGGCGCCGGGCTGCTTTATAGCAGAACCGGTATATAGGATAAACGACTCCTTTCGGAAGGGTTCGGAGCGTGCCCATGGGATGACGTGTGAATGGTCCCGTTGTGATCCATTCATAGAAATCAGGGCGGTTCTCCTGGATCTCATCAAGGAAGGCCTGGACCTTCTCCTCATCTTCTTTCGTTCCCAGGCGAAGCAGGAACGAAACGGTCGCAAGGGTAACTATCTCAATATAGTAAAAAAGGTATTCTTTCTGGGCCTTATTGCTGATGCCCGCGGTATCCAGCTCATAGAGCAGCAGGCGGTTGACCTTGATCTGCTGGTCCATCCTGCTCAGCATTACTTTCTCATTGACAGACTGGTCTTCACGTCCGATAAAGTACCTGTAAAGGTCCGTGTCCAGATAATACATTTTCTCTACGCGCGTCATCGGATAGCAGACGTACAGGTGATCCACGTAGAATGTATGCTTCGGCAGCTTCATCCCGCAGCTGCGGGCGAGCTCGGTGCGGAAGGTCGCGGAATGCATCAGTATGTACGATCCGATGGCGAATTTCCCGACTTCATCCCAGCCGAAGATCCTGTCCGCGGGAAGCGTCTTGCGGTAATTCACCGGATGGCTCTTACCCTCATTTACTTTTTCATATACATAATTGGTAATAACGATATCGGCTGCCTTCTCCGGGTCTTTCATTCCTTCCAGGACATCCAGGAGCTTTAGGAGAGAATCCCTGTCAAGCCAGTCGTCGGAATCCAGCACCCTGAAATAAGGGGCCGACGCGGCAGCCAGACCTGTCATCACGGCGTCTCCGTGGCCCCCGTTGGGCTTGCTGATCAGCCTCACGGTATCCGGGTATTCTTTTACGTACTGCTCCGCTATAGCCGCGGTACCGTCTGTCGAACCGTCATTAACGATTATGATCTCAATACGGTCTTTCCCCTGAAGCAGACTGTTAACAGCCCTGCGCACATAATCCTGTGAATTATAGCAGGGAACCGCTACTGATAATACTTTTTCCATCTTTATTTCCCTTGCGGATGTTCTTGAAATCGGGTATCCATCCGCCTTATCTTCTGTGTTCAGATCAGTTTTTTGGACATGTTAAGCGCTGAGGCGATCACCGCATCCATGTCATAATATCTGTATTCGGCAAGTCTGCCGCCGAAAATAACGTTCTTTTCCTTATCTGCCAGTTTCCTGTACTCTGCGTAAAGACTGCCGTTCCGCTCGTCATTTACCGGGTAATAGGGCTCGTCCCCAGGCTTCCACTCGGAACTGTACTCGCGGCTGATCACCGTTTTAGCGAGATCATTTCCGTTCTCATCTTTTCCGAATTCGAACCACTTGTGCTCAATGATGCGTGTCCAGGGCGTCTCTGCATCCGTATAGTTCACGACCGCATTTCCCTGGAAATTAGGCTGGTCCAGGAGCTCGTTCTCGAACCTGACCGAGCGGTATTCAAGGTACCCGAGGCGATAATTAAAATATGCGTCTACAGGACCGGTATAAATGACCCTTTCTGCCAATGCATCTAGCTCTTCTTTATTCTCAAGGTAATCCACGCCCAGCCTTAGCTCTATGCCGTCCAGCATTTTTCCGACCATTTTTGTATACCCTCCGACAGGGATCCCCTGGTAGAGAGCATCAAAATAATTATTGTCAAAAGTAAACCTGACCGGGAGACGCTTGATGATAAATGCCGGAAGTTCGCTGCAGGGCCTGCCCCATTGCTTCTGGGTGTATCCTTTAACCAGCTTCTCGTATATATCGGTGCCGACAAGGCTTATGGCCTGCTCTTCCAGATTTGAAGGATTGGTGATCCCGGCGGCCTTCCGCTGCTGCTCTATCTTCGCGCGGGCCTCCTCAGGCGTTACCACGCCCCACATCTGATTAAATGTGTACATATTGAAGGGCAGCGAAAATAATTCTCCCTTGCAGTTCGCTACAGGAGAATTTGTGAAGCGGTTGAACCCCGCGAAATTCTGAACGTATTGCCAGACTTCTGTATCGTTAGTATGAAAAATATGTGCGCCGTATCTATGTACGTTTATTCCTTCAACGTTCTCGGTGTATGCATTCCCGGCTATATGATCCCTTCTCTCAATGACAAGGACCTTTTTCCCGGCTTTGGACAGCCGTTCGGCCATCACGGCTCCGTACAGGCCGGCGCCGACAATCAAAAAATCATACATTTTGCTGTTCCGTTTTAACTATTCTTATCGAAAACCGTAGGATGAATTCCCTGCGGTTCATGCCTGACTTATCATACCACAGATTCCCGGAAAATCCAATCTATTATTGGCCGGGGCCGGGGGAGGCAGCCCATTTGCGGCTATTATATTCTTCCCACTATCTCCTGTTCCCTTGCCTTCTTAACACTGTCGGTGTTCGGTTTGGCTGAAAGCTCTATAGCGAGCGTCCTTCCGGAAGGGAGCTTCTCATCCGCATTGCCTCTCGGATCAGTTCCGAATTAATAAGTGTACTATGCCTCATAGTACACTTATAATATACCCGGCTATTTTCAGAGTCAAGCAGTATATTCAATACAGCGGGAAACTTTGATATATTTCCCTCATAAGGGGCATATCAGCGCCCCTATTAGATTATTGATCAGATATAAGTGAAATGCCACGTCAGAAAGTGAGAAAATTACGGTATTTTGTCTGACAATTGTGTCCTGCCGCACTTTCACATAGCTGTAGTTACTTTATGTCATGATACAAAAATACAAAAGGAGACAAAAAAATCCCCTGAGACCGCGTCAGACGCGCTTTTCAGGGGATATGTTCCTTTATTAAGCTGTGCGCAGCAAAGATCAGTTCTTTGCGATCTGCTTAGCAACTTCTTCTGCGAAGTTCTCCTGTCTCTTCTCAAGGCCTTCGCCTGCTTCGAAACGAACGGATCTCTTAACATCGATCGTGATGCCGTTAGCCTTTGCGAAGTTCTTTACATACTGACCTACTGACTCATGGTTCTCGGCCCTGATGTACTCCTGGTTGAGAAGAACAACTTCCTTAAGCTCCTTGTTGATACGTCCCTGGATGATCCCTGCGATAACCTTCTCAGGCTTCTGGGATTCCTTGGGATCGTTCATGATCTGGGCATGGAGGATCTCCTTCTCATGCTCAATGAAATCGGAGCCGATCTCTTTGGGAGTCGTGAACTTAGGGTTCATGGAAGTTACCTGGAGGCAGAGTTCCTTGCCGCAATCAGCGACCTGCTCTGCAGTTCCGTCGGTAGCGAGCTCAACGAGGGATGCGATCCTTCCGCCGCCATGAATGTAGGAGAATACATATGATCCGGGATTAGCGATCTTGGTGAATCTCCTGATAGTAAGCTTCTCGCCGATGACAGCGATCATCTGGGAAAGTTCCTCGGAAACGGTGAGGGTAGCGTCGTCGATCCAGGGCTCTGCGAGGAATGCGTCGATATCGGTATTCTCAGAAGCGAGGGCCTGAGCGGCTACTCTTGAAACATAGGTAAGGAACTTCTCGTTCTTAGCTACGAAATCGCTCTCGGAGTTAACTTCAAGGATAACGCCTGCGGTGTGGTCATCGCTTACAAGAGTGGTGACAACGCCTTCAGCTGCGATCCTGCCAGCCTTCTTGGAAATAGCGGCAAGGCCTTTCTCCCTGAGGAACTCAACTGCTTTATCCATATCGCCGTCAGTTGCGGTAAGGGCCTTCTTGCAATCCATCATGCCGCAGCCGGTAGCTTCTCTTAAATCTTTTACCATCTGAGCTGTAAAAGCCATTATATTATCCTCCTGTTAAAGAATATAAAACCGATTACTCTTCTGTCTCTTCTGCTGCCTCGGGAGCCTCTTCGCCCTCTGCTGCAGCTTCCTCAGCGGCTGCGTCCACGCCCTGCTTGGCTTCGATGACCGCGTCAGCCATTGTGGAAACGATAAGCTTAACGGCACGGATAGCGTCGTCGTTGCCGGGGATTATATAGTCAAGTTCATCAGGATCGCAGTTGGTATCAGCGATACCGATAAGAGGGATACCGAGGGTCTCTGCTTCTGCAACACAGATCCTCTCCTTCTTGGGATCTACTATGAAGATAGCATCGGGAAGTCTCTTCATGCCCCTGATTCCGCCAAGGTTCTTGTCGAGCTTCTCGTATTCTTTCTTAAGTCCGATGACTTCCTTCTTCGGAAGGACTTCAAATGTGCCGTCCTCAGACATCCTCTGGATGTCGTCAAGTCTCTGGATACGGCTCTGGATGGTCCTGAAGTTGGTCAGCATTCCGCCGAGCCATCTCTCGTTGACATAGTACATACCGCAGCGCTCTGCCTCAGCCTTGATGGTGTCCTTGGCCTGCTTCTTGGTGCCTACGAAAAGAATGGTGCCGCCGTCTGCGACGATATTCTTCACTCCGTTGTAAGCGTCGTCGATCATCCCTACGGTCTTCTGAAGATCAATAATGTGGATATTGTTCCTCTCGGTGTAAATGTAGGGAGCCATCTTGGGGTTCCATCTTCTTGTCTGGTGGCCGAAATGCACACCTGCCTCGAGCAGCTGCTTCATGGAAATAACACTCATTTTACCTACCTCCTGGTTATTCTTGCGCAGACATCAGTTCCCGGCATAACCCTGAGGGCACCAATACCCGGATCCGTCTGCGTGTTAAGTGTTTCGCGGGAAGCCCCGCAGCCTATAATATTGCGGAAAATCCGCAGCTTATCGATTATAACACACCTGTTTCCCTATTACAAGCGGTTTTTATTATTCGTCGTCGTCCTGGATCCCGTAATCTTCACTGCCGACGGTGAGCACAGCTTCGTTGAGGATCTTGATGTGAGTGCCCTTCATTCCCGATGAGCGGGCCTCAAGGATGCCTGCGCTCTCGAGCTTCCTCAGAGCGTTTACGATCACGGAGCGGGTGATCCCGTAGCGGTCTGCTATCTTGCTCGCGATAAGCACGCCCTCGGTCCCGTCCATCTCTTCAAAAATATGCCTGATAGCCTCCTGCTCGGAGAAGGAAAGCGCGTTCATCGCGGAGCGGACTATCTTGATCTTCCGCTCGTTCTCAGCGTCCTCGGCGGATACAGATCTCCTCATCTCGAGCGCCACAACGGTGGTACCGTACTCGATCAGTATTATGTCGTCAATGTCGTAAGGTCCGTCCGCGCGCATCACAAAGAGGGAGCCGAGCCTCTCGCCCGCGATCTCGACCGGGGTTATCATCGCATTGTAGCCCTGGGACATCTCATGGCTGAAGCCAAGCGTTTCCAGGTTAACATTCTCCTTGGTCGAAAGGATCTCCAGCAGACGCTTGTTGAGGTCATCATCAATATGTCCGCCCGTTTTGCCCGTGCCAAGAAGTCCGGATCCGGCCAGCTCGCCGTTGTCCATTATCCCGAGGATCTTGCCTTTGCGGCTCAGGACGATAACATTTGAATCCATGATTTTGGCAAGCACGTCGCAGATATCATTGAAAACTACTGCGCTCACGCTTTTCTTTCTCAGGAGATTGTTGATCATTCGTGTCTTGTCAAGAAGCTGTATACTCACTGTTACTGTCTCCTTCCCCGGCTGCCTGAGCCTCGGGTCTTTTCCATGACATGTAGTCACACTCGGGGTTATCTATACAGCCATAATATCTTCTGCCTTTACGGGTCTTCCTAACTACTATATCCTTTCCGCATTTGGGGCATTTTGCACCGGTCTTTTCAAAGAAGGTCCTGGTGTTCCTGCACTCGGGGAATCCCGGGCAGGCAAGGAACTTTCCGTGCGGTCCGTACTTGATCACCATCATGCGTCCGCATTTGTCGCATGGAACGTCGGACACCTCGTCCTCTACCTTGACATGCGCAAGCTCTTTTTCGGCTTTGTCCACCGAATCCCTCAGATCCGGATAGAAATTCCTGATGACTTCCCTGTACTCGACCTTGCCCTCGGCGATCTCATCCAGCAGGCTCTCCATCGTCGCGGTGAACTCGGTGTTGACTATGCTGGCAAAGGACTTCTCCATGATGCCGTTAACTACTTCTCCGAGCTCGGTAACGTACAGGTTCTTATTCTCTTTCGTAATGTAATGCCTTGCCAGTATCGTAGATATGGTCGGCGAATATGTGCTGGGACGGCCGATCCCGAGCTCCTCCAGCGTCTTTACGAGGGATGCCTCGGTATAATATGGAGGCGCCTGGGTAAAGTGCTGGGTATCCTGAAGCTCGACCAGCTTAAGCTCCTGGCCTTCCTTCAGCTCCGCGGCGATAAAGTCCGCTGACTCCTTCTGTTCCTCAGGCTTATATACCGCAAGGAATCCTTCAAACACCGGTTTCGATGCAGCAGCGGTGAAAACATGCCCGTCGGCCCTGATCCTTGCCTGGGTCACCTCATATTCTGCAGGAGCCATCCGGCTCGCCAGGAACCTTGTCCAGATCAGCTGGTAGAGCCTGTACTGGTCGCGTCCAAGCGAATCGCGCACCTTCTGCGGAGGAAGCGTCATATATGTCGGGCGGATCGCCTCGTGGGCGTCCTGTATCTTTCTTCCGCCGTCCCCGGTCTTCTTCTCGTCCGAAACATACCTGTCTCCGAACTTCTCCATGATGTATTCCCTGGATGCTGCCTGTGCCTCGTCGGAAATACGGGTAGAATCAGTCCTTAGATAGGTAATGAGGCCTACCGTGCCCTCTCCTTTCACATCGACGCCCTCGTAAAGCTGCTGGGCGATCTTCATGGTCTTCTGCGTCGAGAAATTCAGGCGCTTTGAGGCCTCCTGCTGAAGAGTGCTGGTGGTAAAGGGGAGCGGGCTCTTCCTGATGTGGACCGATCTCTTTACGGACTCAACAGTGTAGCTGCAGCCCTCCAGATCCGCCATTATTTTCTTTATCTCTTCAGCTGCAAGCGTATCAGCCTTAGCTCCGTCTACCGAGCTGAACTTTGCTGTAAATGTCTTCTTTCCTCCCGCGGAAAGCACGGCCTCAAGGGTCCAGTACTCCTCGGGAATGAATTCGTCGATCTCCCTTTCCCTGTCGCAGATGATCTTCAGGGCCGCAGACTGCACACGTCCCGCAGAAAGCCCCCTCTTGACCTTTTTCCAAAGGATGGGACTTATAGTATATCCGACAAGCCTGTCCAGTATGCGCCTCGCCTGCTGCGCGTCGACCAGATCCATATCGATCCCGCGAGGATGTTTAATAGAATTTTTTACCGCATTTTTGGTGATCTCGTTAAAGGTGATCCTGCAGACGTCTTTCTCAGGAAGCCCCAGGGCGATCGCCAGATGCCAGGAAATCGCTTCTCCCTCACGGTCCGGGTCGGTCGCAAGGAAGATCTTGTCGGCCTTCTTCGCCTCTTTCTTAAGGGCTGACAGAAGGTCGCCCTTTCCTCTTATAGTGATATACTTCGGTTCAAAATCATGGTCTACGTCTATCCCGAGATGGCTCTTCGGCAGGTCTCTCACGTGTCCGTTCGAGGCTGTGACCTTGTAATTTGAACCAAGAAATTTGTTGATGGTCTTTGCCTTTGCAGGCGATTCAACTATAACCAGATAATGTGCCACTTTGAATCCTCCGAGTATTGGCTGAAGTCAAACTTTTAAGAGTATAGAATATATAAACTTTTTATTCAAGCATAAATTTCACACAATTCAGTTGAATTTTTAGTTTAATTGCACATTTTCCACGCAATCGTGCGTGAATATTCGTAATATAACGACAGAAATAATCATTATAATCCATGAAAAACACTATTTTTGTAACTATTTGACGATTACTGCGGTAAATATTCATTGAACACAGCTGCTCTCTTACATATAAATAATATGATAACTATTCATAGAAGAAAGGTCAGGCAAATATGTTCAGTACAGCTCTGTCCGCTGTGATCAGCGGTCTTGAAAGCAGAATAGTCCAGGTGGAAGCAGATGTCAGCACCGGGCTCCCCTACTTCGATATGGTTGGATATCTTTCAGGCGAAGTAAAAGAGGCCCGGGAGCGTGTCCGGACTGCGGTCCGGAATTCAGGATTCAGCCTTGAGCCCAAAAGGATAGTCATCAACCTGTCCCCGGCCGACATCCGGAAATCCGGGACCTCCTACGACCTCGCGATCGCCGCAGCGATACTCTCTTCTTACGGCCTGCTGCCGCAGAATGCTCTTAAAGACACTCTGCTGGTCGGTGAGCTCTCCCTGAACGGCGGTGTCAGAGGCGTCAGAGGGGTGCTTCCGATTATCCTAATGGCCAGGAAGCAGAATGTCAGACGCTGCCTGGTCCCCGCAGATAATGCCTTTGAAGGCGCCCAGATCGGCGGGATCGAGGTGTACGGGGTACATGACCTTATTGAAGCCGTAGGGTTCCTCCGCGGCACGGCAGAGATACGCCCTGTCGGCGGCGGATTTGTGCCTGAAAAGGCCGAAGGAAGCTCCTCCGTGCCCGATTTCATTGATATCCGGGGCCAGGAGACCCTGAAAAGGTCCATGGAGATCGCTGCCGCGGGCATGCACAATATCCTTATGATCGGGCCTCCGGGTTCAGGAAAATCCATGGCCGCGAGGAGGCTTCCCTCGATAATGCCCTCACTTACTTACGAGGAGCGCCTGGAGATCTCGGAAATCTACAGCGTCGCCGGAAAACTGGACCCCCATGAAGGACTGGTAAGCGAGCGGCCCTTCAGGAACCCTCACCACACCATACCGGAGACCGTCCTTGCAGGAGGAGGCCGGACCCCGGAGCCCGGCGAGATAAGCCTTGCCCATCTGGGAGTGCTCTTTCTGGACGAGCTCAACCTGTTCAGCTCAAAGACCCTCGAAGTCATGCGCGAGCCTGTTGAAAGCGGCCGGATTACCGTCAGCCGAATGGCCGGAAGCTGCGAGTTTCCCGCCCGGTTCATGCTGGTCGGCGCAATGAATCCCTGCCGCTGCGGCTTCTATCCGGACATGGCCAAATGCCGCTGCACCCCTCTCCAGATAAAACGCTACCTGGAAAAGGTAAGCCAGCCGCTCCTTGACCGCATAGACATGATCGTGGAAGTTAAGAAGATCCCGCCTGAGGAGATCATTTCCGATTCCCCAAAGGGGCCCGAATCTTCAGCGGATATCCGGGCCAGGGTCGAAAAAGCAAGGCTCGCACAGGCGGAGAGATACAAGGGATCCGGGTATCTCTACAACTCGCAGCTTCTCGACAGAGATATCGACCTCTTCTGCCGTCTCGGGGCCAAAGAACGGAGGCTCGCAAAGCGGCTTTACGACAAATTCAATCTCAGCGCGAGGACCTACCGGAAGATCCTGAAAGTATCCAGGACCATCGCAGACCTTGAGGGAGCGGATGAGATCACCGAAGAACACCTCTGCGAAGCCGCATATTATAAATCACTTGACAGAAAATACTGGGGCGGGATCTATGGAGAATACTAATGTCCTTTCCGGGCCTTCCGGAAGCAGAAACGAAGCGCTTTGGATGTGGCTCTGCAGCATACCGGAAATAGGTCCCCGATCTTGCCGGAAGCTCCTGGATCATTTTGAAAATGATATTGAGCGCATCTACCGCGCAGACAGGCAGGATCTGGAAAAAGTCCTTACTCCCGCTCTGGCCGGGAGGCTTGAAGCAGGCAGGAACGATGGCCTGATCTCCCGGGATTATGAGGCCATGCTGAAGAAAGGCATACGCTGCGTCTCATGCCTTGACCCTCTGTACCCGGATAGGCTCATGGATCTGGACGACCCTCCGGCCGCCCTCTTCGTAAAGGGAAGACTGCCCTCCGGAAACGAGCTTTCTCTGGCCTTCGTCGGGTCCAGGAACTGCAGCTCCTACGGGCTCGAGATAACCCGCATGTTCTCCCGCAGCATTGCCTGCGAGGGGATCTCTGTGGTAAGCGGCATGGCAAGAGGCATCGACAGCGCCGCACACTCCGGATGTCTCGAAGCCGGGGGACGTACCTACGCCGTCCTTGGCTGCGGGGCCGACGTCTGCTACCCCCGTGAAAACATTAACCTCTACGAAAGCATCCCCGAAACAGGAGGCATCATTTCGGAATTCCCCCCGGGCACCAGTCCTCTAGCGCAGAATTTTCCCCGCAGGAACCGCCTTATAGCCGCGCTCGCCGGAGGGATCATCATAACCGAGGCCCGGATGAAAAGCGGCTCGCTGATAACCGCCGAGCTCGGGCTTGATCTGGGCAGGGAAATATTTGCGGTCCCAGGAAGGATCACGGATCCTATAAGCGAGGGCTGTAATAAGCTCCTTCGCGACGGAGCGCACGTCGTTACCTGCGCAAACGATATCCTGCTTCAGTTCGGGATCAACCGCCAGATGACGCTTCCTGCCGGGAAGAACGGCACCGGCCCGGTCTGGGAGGTCTACCGCAGGCTCTCCCTGATCGCCAAAAGTTCCGACGAGATTTCGCACGAGACCGGGCTCCCGGTCAGCAAGGTCCTTGAGAGCCTTATCCGCCTGGAGATCGAGGGAATGGCGGACCGCATAGGCAAAGCGCAGTACATTGTCAAATTGTAGCCTGTACTTTCGACACAGCGAAAAAGCTATGATACAATAATCCCATGATAATAAACCGGTGAAACCGCGGGGAGGCAGGAAGAAAAATGAGAGCAGTTATTCAGCGCGTAAAGAATGCGCAGGTTGCAGTTGAGGGTGAGCTGACCGGCAGGATAGGTCAGGGCTTTTTGATCCTGCTCGGGGTATCTGACGAGGATAATGACGAAGATCTGGAGTATCTCGTAAGGAAGATCACCCGTATGCGCATCTTCAGCGACAGCAACGGCAAAATGAACCTCGCGCTCTCCGATATCGGCGGGGAGATCCTCGTAGTCTCACAGTTCACCCTTTTTGCGGATACGCGGAAAGGAAACCGCCCGGGCTTCTCGGAAGCCGGCTCTCCGGAGTTCTCAAACGAAATGTACGAAAAGTTCATAGAAAAATGCCGCGCTCTGGGTTTCCACACAGAACACGGCATATTCGGCGCTGACATGGCGGTCAGCCTGATAAACGACGGCCCGGTCACTATAGTAATGGATAGCAGGAACCGCTGAGCGAGGCTTACTCTTTAAACGAAGCTGCCCACTCAAACGGGATCGTGCCCCCGAAGATATCGAGCGCGCTCCCTATAGTGAAGTCGAGCTTTCCTTTACCGCTCACTCTAAGCGCTTCGAGATCCTCCCGGCTCCCTATCCCGCCGGCATAGGTTACGGGGCACTTTCCCCAGGCCCCAAGGATAGCGGCGATCTCCGTATCAATACCAGCCCCCTTTCCTTCCGCGTCGACCGCGTGGACCAGGAATTCATCGCAGTAAGGGGCAAGCATGTCCATGGTATCGCTGTTTACCTGCTGAACGGTAAACTTCTGCCATCTGTCGGTAACTATATAATACCTTCCGTCCTTCTTCCTGCAGCTGAGATCAAGGACGATATATTCTCTCCCGACGGCCTTCTTAAGCTTTTCGAGCCTTTCCAGATCGACCTCTCCGTCCCTGAATACATAGGATGTCACTATCACATGAGAGGCTCCCATCTCAATAAATGAAGCTGCGTTGTCCGCGTTTACGCCGCCCCCGAGCATCAGGCCTCCGGGGTAGGCCGCAAGCGCCTCCCGGGCCTGGGAGAGATCCTCTTCATAGTACTCCGAGCCGGCTGGATTCAGTATTATCACATGGCCGCCGGAAAGCCCCCGCTCTCTGTAAAGCGAAGCATAGTATCCCGCGCCCTTTTCCGAGACAAAATTATCCTTTGCAAAATTGCCGCTGTCTCTTAGAGAATTGCCGACTATTTGCTTAACTTTTCCGTTATGTACGTCTATACACGGCCGAAATCTCATTATTTCCCTCTTGAACCAAGAATTTTACAGTTTATAGCTGCTTTAGTATAGCAAAAATTTGACCAATTTGCATATTTTGATTATACTGTATGTGGTAATTTTGGAAATCAGAAATCGAAGCACCTGCAGGCAACTGCAAAACTATTAATTATTGAGGAGATTTGAAACGCTATGAAATGTCCTTACTGCGGCGCCGAAGACACCGGAGTTGTGGATTCCAGGCCTGTTGACAGCAATAACGCGATCAGGAGAAGGAGACACTGCTCTGTCTGCGGAAAACGTTTTACAACCTATGAAAGAGTCGAGACTCTTCCTCTCATAGTGATCAAAAAGGACAACAACCGCGAGCCTTACGACCGCTCGAAGGTTGAGGCGGGTATAATCCGCGCCTGCCACAAGCGTCCTATCTCCACCGCGCGGATAACCGCGATCGTTGACGACATAGAGGCCGAGCTCTACAACCGCTCCAGCCGCGAGGTCCCCTCGATGGTGATCGGCGAACTGGTGATGGAAAGGCTGAAAAACCTGGATCCTGTCGCCTATGTCCGCTTTGCCTCGGTATACAGGGAATTCAAGGACGTCAACACATTTATCGACGAGATAAAACAGTTCATGAAGACCGAAGACCTGAACAAATAATACAGCTTTAACAAACAGATAAGGGCCGCGGAAATCAATTCCCGCGGCCCTTATCTGTTTATCAGTTCTGACGATCTCTCTTACTTCTTCTGAAGGAAGCTGGGGATCTGGATATTGCTTGACTGGGGTCTCCTTACATAAGAGGGAGTCTCGCTCTGAACGGTCTCCTGTGCGGGAGCCGGATTCCAGACGGTCCTCTGGGTCTCAGGCTTCGGAGCTGTCTTCTTCACGCCGGCTGCTTCCCTTGCGGTCTCGCCCTGCTTAACATCGTCAAGACCGGTAGCGATAACGGTGATCCTTGCGGTATCGGTAACGGAATCATCCGGGGTAGCGCCGAAGATGATATTTGCGGATTCGCCTGCAAGCTCCTCAACATAGAGAGCTGCTTCGTTAGCCTCGATGAGTCCGATGTCGCCGGTGATGCTGATAATGATATCAGAAGCGCCCTCGATCGTGGTCTCAAGAAGAGGACTGGTGATAGCCTGCTTAACAGCCTCGATAGCCTTGTCATCACCGTGGCCTTCGCCGATACCGATGTGGGCGATGCCCTTGTCGGTCATAACGGTGGAGATGTCCGCAAAGTCGAGGTTGATAAGTCCGGGAACATTGATAAGGTCAGTGATGCCCTGAACGCCCTGCTGAAGGACTGCGTCAGCCTTCTTAAGGGAATCCTGCATGGATGTCCTTCTGTCAACGATCTCAAGAAGCTTGTCATTAGGGATAACAATAAGGGTATCGACGTTCTGCCTGAGGCGCTCGATTCCCTGATCAGCGTTATTCATGCGCTGCTTTCCTTCGAATCTGAAAGGCTTGGTAACGACGCCGACGGTAAGGCATCCAGCGTCCTTCGCGATCTTAGCGATAACGGGAGCTGCTCCGGTCCCGGTTCCGCCGCCCATACCGCAGGTAACGAATACCATGTCCGCGCCCTTGATCATATCGCCGAGCTCCTCGGAGCTCTCCTCTGCGGCCTTCTCGCCGATCTCCGGCTTGGAGCCTGCGCCAAGACCTTTCGTGATCTTCTCGCCGATCTGTACAAGCTGCGGAGCTTTGCAAAGCTGCAGATCCTGTTTATCAGTATTAACACCGATGAATTCAACACCGATGATGTTCTCATCTACCATGCGGTTTACAGCATTATTGCCGGCACCGCCGACTCCAATCACAAGAATCTTCGCTGCTGCCTCATTCTCATTGGGTTTTATCTCAAGCAAGGTTTCTTCCTCCTTCAAAAATAATCGCTCAATACCTGGGTCTTTTTAAATCTAATCACTATAATAATATTTTGATGCAAAGAAATCAAGAGCAACTCTTCAATATTTTTCGATAGATTGCAGATTTTTTTAAGTTAACAATTTTATCCGGCCAAAACCGTTCCGAATTCAGCATTTAAGCCAATTTGCGCCGGCCCGGTAGATGGGCGGATCTGTAACATTATATAGATTGTAATTTATTATGAAATCCAAAAATCCATATAATTATCGAATCCGTAGAAGCTCATTCCGGCCTCTCAAAAGTTCGATTTTTGTGATTACTTGTTGGTGAATATGATCGAGTCGCTGCCGGGCTCGTAATCTTCAAGGTGAAGTATCCCGGATCTGCTCTGCAGCTCATTCCAGAGATCAGCAAGCTCCGATATCTTCTCTTCCATGTAGATATTCTTCCCGAGCTGGACCTGTATGTTGCCGAATATAAGGGTGAAGGTCCTGTCTCCGTTTGCCCTTATCCAGTCTATCTGCATTTCGTAATTTGACAGGATCCTCGCTATGCTGCATGCGTCGTCGAAATCCGATTCGCTGCCTTCTGCGACCGAAACCTTCTCTTCCGGAGTCCATCCTGTTACGCTGATCCCTAATACCTCGGGGATACCATCGATCGCGCTGCTGCTCTCCGCTATCGCTATACCGTTCTCATTGAAATAGCAGTACCTGTCCGACAGAGTTATGCCTGCTGCAAGCGTTTCCTCGAGCACGTTTACAGTGACGCTCTGAGGGCCTTCTATCTCGACCGTTATGCTCTTCAGCATACTCTCTGAGGAAACGTCCGTATCGCGGTTCATGAACCAGTACAGCAGCGTATTTCCGCCGTATTTGTCATACTCGGTCAGTTCCAGGATCTTTGCCTGGTTTACCCGCGAATTGCCCTTTATCTCCAGGCTTTTTAGCCTGAAGCCGAACACCAGCGCCGCTGCAAGGACAGCAACTATTATTATCACTGTTAAGACCGCGCGGCCTGCACGGCTCTTCTTAGTTTCCTCCATTTGCTCAGTCTCCATTGCTTAGGTTATTGTCGTAGAACTCGTCCGCGGCCGCAGAGTCATCTCCGTCCTTCGCGGATTTATGCCTGTATTCCCAGAAGCGGTTTAAGTCCGCATCGGTGATCTCTTCGGTAGGGAATATCTGCATATAGGGAAGGGTCTCGTAGAGGATGCTTCCCACGATCTTGGATGCATAGGAGCTGTAGCCCTGGTACTCGGAATGAGGCCTGTCTACGATTACATAAACGACCAGCTGCGGATCGTCTATAGGAGCGGCCGCTATAAATGATACCAGCCTGTCCGCGCTTCCTCTTACTCCGACTTCCGCGGTTCCGGTCTTGCCGCCGACCTTGTATCCGGGAACGAATCCGTAGATACCGGTTCCTTCTTCAACTACTCCGCAAAGAGCTTCCCTTAAGAATTCGGAAGTTTCCTCGGAGATCGTATCGCGGACAAGGATCTTGTCGAACACCTCGACCGTGCTGCCGCTGTCATTCTGTATCTCTTTTACGATGTGCGGCTTATAATATTTGCCGCCGTTTACTATTGAGCAGAACGCCGACGCGAGCTGGACCATGTTGACGTTGTAGCCTTGCCCGAATGAACTTGTCCAGAGCTCGATTGGCCCCATGTTGTCTTCGGTGAAGATCAGGCTCTCGCAGCTCTCTTCTCCGGGAAGGTCGATGCCGGTCTGCTGTCCAAGCCCAAACAGAGTCTGCATCTTTACGAAATCCGCTACGCCGAGCTTATCAGAAATGTTCATCATGGCGACGTTGCAGGAGTACATTACCGACTCTTTCAGGGTTATCTCTCCGTGCGTAGAGTTGCATGATACATAGGTGTCGCTGTCATAAGAGAGCCCGCCCATGCAGTTAAATGTATCTGAAGTGCTCACCACGCCCTTGTCAAGCGCGTAGGATACTGTCATCGTCTTCGAGGTCGAGCCGGGCTCGTAGGAATCATTTACGCAGAAATTCTTCCAGGTAGAATAGAGAAGCTCCGAGACCTCGGAATATTCCATTTTATCTATTTCTTCCTGTTCGTATCCTGCTACGGTGAGGTCGTAAGGATCGTTCAGGTCAAATACCGGCGCGCTTGCCATTGCCAGGATCTCCCCGGTGTTCGGGTCCATCACGAGCGCCGCGATATTCTCAGCCCCGGTATCTTCCATGAATTCCGCGATATATTTTTCGCAGATCCTCTGGATGTTGGAGTCTATCGTAGTCACTACCGTATAGCCGTTATCAGGATCCTCAGTCACATAGGATACGGTGGTGTCTTCATCAAGGTAGCTGTATTTGCGCCCGTTCGTACCGGTCAGATCGTCATTATAATAATTCTCGATCCCCCAGAGGCCGGTGCCTCCGGTGACCTCGTCAGAGGTAAATCCGATCACGTCGCAGGCCAGCGTCGAATAAGGATATATCCTCCGGTAGGATTCCTCGAACCAGATACCGTTCCCGACAGCCTCGGCCATCTCTTCGTCATTTTCATCCTCAGACTTCAGAAATTCGTCGTAGGGCGCCTTCTCGGAGTACTCCATGCCCTTCTTCATGACGATGTAGCGGCTGTCATAATGCTCTTTAAGCAGGCTTGCGGTCTCCTCTTTGCCGATCCCGAAATACTTGTAAAGGAGCTCTGCCGCATACTCAGGGGCCTTGCTGTCATTGCTGTAGTTAATTACGTAGGGGTCAAGGATAAGGCTGTATATCTTCTCGCTCGTGGCGAGCACTGTGCCGTTCCTGTCGGTAATGTCGCCGCGCTTGTAGGGGATCGTCTGGCTGTCGGTCCCAAGCATGGAGAGCACGTTTTTCTCATACTGCTCGCCGTGGACGACATTTATCTGCACAAGCCTCCATATCAGGACTCCAAAGCATAATATTACAAAAACGAACACAAGAAGAAGCCTCCTTCTGTTCGTTTTTGAGATGCGGCCCTGAAGCCTTTTCGCGTTATTTATCTTTTTCTGTTTCTTCCTGTATGAGCTGAGCTCATCGGTCTTCCTGGCCATTCTTTCCTCCTGAGACTAATTAATTCCGGGTGAAGCTTAGCCTCAGTTTCCGTTTATTTCGCCGTACTGGCGGATGTAATCGTTATTTGAGCTGTTGTAGTAGACGACCTGGCTCTCGTCTGCGTAGACCATTCCGAGACGGCCTGCAGCTTCGTGGTATATATCATTGAGGTCCAGGTTCTCTATGAGCCCGTCTTCTATGGCGTTGTTCTTGTCCTGGATATCCTTGAGCTCGGAAGTGTACGCGGATATCTCCCTCCTGACCTGGGAGTTCTTCATCCCGGCATTAAGGAAGAGGATGCTCGAAGAGACAATGGCCGCAACTGAAACAGCAAGAAAAGAGACATACTTAACGTCATAAGCTGCCTTCCTCTTCTCGTACCTGGCGGGGGCCTCTTTCTGTTTTCTCTCGGGGCGGACGACTATCTCGGGCTCAAGCTCTCTGACAGTATTCCCGTCAACATAATAACCGGTCGTAGTTTCATTATATCTTCTCTGATAATACTGTGCCATAGTATCTATCCTCTGTCTTATTTCTCAGTTGATTTCTCAAATACACGGAGCTTCGCGCTCTTTGACCTGGGGTTCCGCTCCATCTCCTCTCCCGAAGGAAGGATGGGCTTCCTCGTTATTACGTGCCCCTGTGACTTTCTTCCGCACACACATACAGGAAAGTCCGGCGGACATATACAAGGCTTTTCAGCGGTATTAAATGCGTTCTTTACTATCCTGTCCTCAAGGGAGTGGAAAGTGATTACCGCAAGCCTTCCGCCTTCAGCCAGGAGACCTATGAGGCTTCCGAGACAGTCCCCGAGAATATCCAGTTCCCCGTTAAGTTCTATCCTGATAGCCTGAAAAGTTCGCTTCGCCGGATGTCCTCCGGCTTTCCTGTATTTTGAAGGTATTGAGCTTAGTATGATTCCGGCAAGCTCACCTGTGGTCTCTATCTCTTTTTCCTGACGGGCTCTCACTATGTGCTTTGCGATCTGCGGGGCGAACCTCTCCTCGCCGTAGTCCCAGATGAGATGCCTCAGTTCCTCTTCGGTGTATAAGTTAACAATGTCCCTTGCGGTCTTCTCCTGGCGCCTGTCCATCCTCATGTCGAGCGGGGCGTCTGTCCTGTAGGAAAAGCCTCTCTCCTCGTCATCAAGCTGGTGCGAGGAGACCCCGAGGTCAAGCAGTATCCCGTCGGCCTTCGTGATCCCGAGGCCGGCTGCTATCTCCGGCATGTCCCCGTAGGATCCTCTGACGACCGTGGCTATGTCTCCGAATTTCTTAAGCCTCTCGGATGATGCCTTTACCGCATCCTCGTCCCTGTCGATCCCGATGAGTCTCCCGTTCGCCCCCAGAAGGGAGGCGATCCTTGACGAATGACCTGCTCCGCCAACGGTACCGTCGATATATATTCCGTCCTCTTTCACGCGGAGCATCTCAATTGTCTCCTCAAGAAGGACCGGCGAATGAGAGAATTCCGTCATCTTAAATCAGATCCTTACTCCAAGCTCTGAGAGATGCGCAGCTACCTGATCCATGTTGGTATCGGTAAAGCTGTTCTCGTCATCCCACTTACTCTCGCTCCAGATTTCAACGCGGGTATCCATTCCCGCAAGGACTATATCCTTTTCAAGCTCTGCGTATCTGCGGAGCGGGCCGGGTATCAGTATCCTGCCCTGCCTGTCAAGCTCGCACTCCACGGCGCCTGAAACGAAGAAACGTTTGAACTGCCTGCTTTCCCTGTCAATATTGGAAAGCTCGCGGAGGCGGGCTGTGAACTCCTGCCACTGTGAGAGCGGCTGGATCCAGAGGCAACCGTCCAGTCCTTTTGAGAGAATGAACTTTTCGCCGAGGTCTTCCCTGTACTTTAAGGGAATTATGACCCTGCCCTTTGAGTCGATCGTGTGATTATACTGTCCGATAAAACCGTCAAAACCCGTGTTCGCCTCGTTCATTCGTCTCACCTCCTGTCCTGGAAATTTACCACTTTCTACCACATGGACCCACTTTTCGCCACTTGATGCTATAATTTTAAACCATCAAAAGACATATATCAATACCAAAATTAAATTTTTTTGCGTCATCTTGAGATTTTTTTGCGAGGGAGCCAAGGCTTCAAAAGCGCCTTAATGTCTGTTGAGTTTTGAGCCGCGCTATCGTATAATTACAGAGATTATGATGGCTGCAGTATTACCTTTTATGAGGGCTCTGCAGATTCAGGATAGATATAAGGAGGGGCCTTTAAGGCCGGACGAATGGAAGAAAACAAGACTTATTTACTGGGTATCGACGTTGGCTCTACTACAGTCAAAGCAGCCATAATCGATGAAGATGATAACGTTCTTTTCTCCGATTACGAAAGACACTTCGCGAACATAAGGGAAACGCTCCTCGATCTGATGCAGAAGGCTTATGCAAAGCTCGGGGATGTCACTATCCACTCTGTTATAACCGGGTCAGGCGGCCTGTCTATTTCCAAATATATCGGAGTGCCTTTTGTACAGGAGGTCATTTCGGTCTCTACCGCCCTGCGGCATTTCGCGCCGAAGACCGACGTAGCCATAGAGCTCGGAGGCGAGGACGCCAAGATAATATATTTTGAGAACGGGAATGTTGAACAGCGTATGAACGGTATCTGCGCAGGCGGTACCGGTTCATTCATAGACCAGATGGCAAGTCTCCTCGAGACCGACGCTCTCGGGCTTAATAACTATGCAAAAAACTACAAGGCCATCTACCAGATCGCTGCGCGCTGCGGCGTATTCGCGAAATCCGACATCCAGCCTCTTATTAATGAAGGCGCGTCCCGCGAGGATCTGTCCGCCTCCATTTTCCAGGCTGTTGTAAACCAGACCATCAGCGGGCTTGCCTGCGGCAAACCTATCAGGGGACACGTGGCTTTCCTCGGAGGGCCGCTGCACTTCCTGCCCGAGCTTAAGAATTCATTTATCAGGACTCTGAACCTGACCGATGAATATATCGTTGACCCCGAGAATTCGCACCTCTTCGCCGCAATGGGCGCCGCAATGAGTTACAAGGAGGATGTGACCACATCTCTCGGAAAGCTCGTCGACCTTCTCTCGGCCGATATCAGCATCACTGCGGAGACCCCCAGAATGGACCCGCTCTTTGCAGATGAGACTGAGTATGAAGAGTTCAAGAAGCGCCACAGCGTGCACCAGGTCGCAAAAGGGAACCTCGCTGAATACTCCGGGAACTGCTATCTCGGCATAGACGCAGGTTCTACCACCACGAAGCTGGCCATCGTGGCTGAGGACGGGACCCTGCTTTATTCCTTTTACAGCAATAATAACGGAAGCCCGATCAAGACAACCCAGCGCGCGGTAAAGGAGATCATGGACATCATCCCCGAGACCGCCCACATCGTGCGCTCCTGCTCTACCGGCTATGGCGAGGCGCTGCTTAAGTCCGCCCTCATGCTTGAGGAAGGGGAAGTTGAGACCATCTCCCATTACTATGCCGCTGCCTTCTTTGAGCCGGAGGTCGACTGCATCCTTGACATCGGCGGCCAGGACATGAAATGCATAAAGATAAAAGACCACACCGTCGACAACGTGCTTCTGAACGAGGCATGCTCTTCAGGCTGCGGTTCATTTATAGAGACTTTCGCGAAGTCGCTCGACCACCCCGTTGAGGAGTTCGCGAGGATCGCGGTCACCGCCCAGCACCCTATAGATCTCGGGTCCCGCTGCACGGTATTCATGAATTCAAACGTAAAACAAGCGCAGAAGGAAGGCGCGAGCGTCGCGGACATTTCCGCCGGGCTTGCCTACTCCGTTATCAAAAACGCTCTTTATAAGGTCATAAAGCTCACTGATCCCAAGGAGCTCGGGGAAAAGGTCGTTGTCCAGGGCGGCACCTTCTACAACGATGCGGTGCTCCGCGCCTTTGAGCTGGTCTCAGGCTGCACTGCGATCCGTCCCGACATCGCGGGGATCATGGGTGCTTTTGGAGCCGCGCTGATCGCGCGCGACCGCTATAACGGACAGCCTTCTACCATGCTCTCCCTGCAGGAGATCGTTGACCTTGAATACACTACCCGGATGACCAGATGCGGAGGCTGCACGAATAACTGCAGGCTCACCGTGAATATTTTCTCCGGCAACCGGCGCTTTATATCCGGAAACCGCTGTGAGGTGGGCCTTGGCCGCGCTAAGGAGAAGGACGATGTTCCCAACCTCTTTACATATAAATACGAGCGTGTATTCGGCTACACTCCTAGAGATGAAGCCGACGCGCCCCGCGGCACCGTAGGCATCCCCCGGGTGCTCAACATGTACGAGAACTACCCCTTCTGGTTTACATTCTTCAATGAGCTTGGCTTCAGGGTAGTGCTCTCGCCTCAGTCCACCCACGAGATCTACAACCTCGGCATCGAATCCATCCCCAGCGAGTCGGTCTGCTATCCGGCCAAGCTGGTGCACGGTCATATCATGTGGCTCCTCAAGCAGGGCGTGAAGTTCATCTTCTACCCCAGCATTCCTTACGAGCGCAAAGAGACCGTGGGTTCGACAAATAACTACAACTGCCCTATTGTCACCTCGTATTCCGAGAACATCAGGAATAACGTGGAAGAGCTGCGCGATCCCTCGATCAATTTCATGAATCCTTTCCTCTCGCTGGAGTCAGAAAAGATAGTCTCCGAGAGGCTTGAGAGCGAGTTCTCCGGACAGTTCGGACTGAATAAGGGCGAGATCAGGAGCGCGGTCTCAAAGGCCTGGGCAGAGCTTACCAAAGCCCACAGCGATATGCAGAGAAAAGGCGAGGAGACCCTCGGCTTCCTCAAGGAAAACAACATGAAAGGCATCGTCCTTGCGGGCCGCCCTTACCATATTGACAAGGAGATCAACCACGGTATACCCGAGCTCATCACCTCCTACGGGATCGCGGTGCTTACCGAAGATTCGGTATCGCATCTGGCGAACCCCGACAGGCCTCTCATCGTCTCCGACCAGTGGATGTACCACTCGAGGCTTTACTGCGCGGCTGAATTCGTTAAGACGCAGCCTCATCTCGAGCTCGTCCAGCTCAACTCCTTCGGGTGCGGGCTTGACGCGGTCACGACCGACCAGGTCAGGGATATTCTCAACGGTTCGGGAAGGCTCTACACCTGCCTGAAGATCGACGAGGTCAGCAACCTTGGTTCCGCCCGGATCAGGATCCGCTCTCTCATCGCCGCAATGAGGCTCAGGGACGAGCACCATATCCGCGGTCATTTCCACCGCGCTGAGCATAAGAGGGTCATCTACACCAAGGAAATGAACGATGACCAGTACACCGTGCTCTGCCCGAACATGTCACCGATCCATTTTGACCTGCTGATCCCGGCCCTGAAGTACTGCGGACTCAACGCGGCCCTCCTCCCGGATTCAGACAGAGACACTATCAACGTCGGCCTTAAATACGTAAATAACGACGCCTGCTATCCTTCGATCTGCGTTGTCGGACAGGTCATGTCCGCCCTGCTTTCCGGGGAATATGACCTCAACCACGTAGCTATAGCTATGACCCAGACCGGCGGCGGATGCCGCGCAACGAACTACATAGGCTTCATCAGGAGGGCGCTTGACAATGCGGGCATGCCGCAGATCCCGGTCATTTCGATCAGCGCACAGGGAATAGAGACCAACCCCGGGTTCAAGATCACGCCCAAGAAGCTTCTCCTTGCGATACAGGCCCTTGAATACGGCGACGTATTCATGAGGGTACTCTACCGCACAAGGCCGTACGAGGTAGTCCCGGGAAGCGCCAACGCTCTCCACGAGAAATGGCGCAGCATCTGCATTGACTCGCTTACCGGAAAGAACCGAAGAAGCTTCAACCAGAATATAAGGGATATCGTAAAGGAATTCGACGAGCTTCCGATCCATGAGGACGTAAGGAAACCTAAGGTAGGCATCGTCGGAGAGATCATGGTCAAGTTCTCTCCTTCCGCGAACAACTACCTGGTAGACCTGATCGAATCCGAAGGCGCGGAGGCGGTAATGCCGGATCTCCTGGACTTCTTCCTGTACAGCCTCTACAACAGCAATTTTAAGCACCAGAAGCTCGGGAAATCCGCTTCCACGGAGTTCTTCAGCAATGTAGGCATAGCGCTCCTTGAGAGGATCAGGAAGCCCGCGAGGGATGCGCTCGCTAAGAGCCGCCACTTCACCGAGCAGTCCAGGATCACCACCCTCGCAAAATATGCGAGCCCGATCGTTTCCATCGGAAACCAGACCGGTGAGGGCTGGTTCCTGACCGGCGAGATCGTGGAGCTTATAAAGGCCGGCGCGCCGAACGTAGTCTGCACCCAGCCTTTCGGATGCCTGCCTAACCACGTCGTAGGAAAGGGCGTCATAAAGGAAGTCCGAAGGCTCTACCCTGAATCGAATATTGTCGCGATCGACTACGATCCGGGTGCCAGCCGTGTAAACCAGGTCAACCGCATAAAGCTCATGCTTGCCACCGCGTTCAGGAATCTGGATAAAGCGGAAGATACCAAGGCTTAACGGGCAGAAAATTTTAAGCTCAGAAAAAAAGGATGCCCCTGTTCAATGATCTATATCTCATTGAACAGGGGCATCCTTTTTCCAGGCTATCGCCGGATCTACTCAAAATCCTTCAGGTAACCCTCCTCATCAAACTCCAGCTCGTAAGGCTCTCCGAGTATCTCTACGTCATCCCGCCCGGCAACGTCCGGGATCAGGCTTTCCGAGATCTCGAATTCGCTGAGCGACAGTGTATCTCTGATCCTCACGATCCGCGCTTTAGAGTAATCTATCTTGGGGCAGGTACGTATAGCCAGCCTAAGCGCCTCAAAATCGCTGTTCTGATACATCGGGACCTTGCCGCCATCGATCATGAGGTTCGTTGTGAGGTTGATCCATGTACTCTCCCAGTCCACAGAATTAAGGCACCGTCTCGTGGTGATATCCGCAAGTCCCAGCCCGCAGGCATTGTGGTGGCTGAGCTCGGTGAGCCCTCTTATCATAAGCTTGGTTGTATGAAAATCATCCTTGAAATACGGCATAAAGCCGCGCCCGGTAACATTCGGGTCAGCGCCCTCGCCGGAAATGTCCTTCCCTATGCGGTCGATCACAAGGACGTCAATATTATCAAATTTGAATCGTGGGAAACGTCTCTTGGCTATTCTCAGCATCAAGGCGTCCCCTTCCATTATTTTCTCACGCGGAAATACCATAATGTCGGAGATTTCGTCATAGGCGTTCTGCACCACTCCGACCCCGAACACCACCGGCATTTTCCGCAGAAATTCTTCTGCCACCATGGGGATCCTTTCCGCGAAGGTATCGAACCCCTGCATATGGAACCAGGAGCAGCCTTTATGCTTGGCAAGGCCGATAGTGATCATTTTCGCCAGGCCGCTTTCATGCTCGCCCTTAAAATCCGTGTGAGGCTTGACCTTATTGTAGATTATGATCCCGTCTGCCTCTGCCGCGTACTTGTCGCAATATATCGGAGTATGGGCATCATCGTCTATCGATCCGATAAGCTTTACTTCCATGCTGGCTTTTATCGGGACTCCCATGGCCTCTTCAGTCACTCCGTAGCCTTCTAGGACCTCCAGATTTCCCTCCCTGCAGCCTGCTCCATGGCTTCCCATAGAAGGAACAATAAATGGAAACGCACCCCACTCTTTGAGCTTGTCGCACATAGCTTTCACCATCAGCGCGTTATCCGGGATCCCTCTGCTTCCAACGGTTATCGCAATGCTCTTTCCTTTTACTAAAGCGCTGTAGTTCTGCTCGCTGAGCAGCTTTGAGAGGTAGCCTGCGGGGTCCTCTATCCTGTCGTCCTCGAACTTCTGGCGCACACGCACCATCCTTGGTATTCTGACCTCGTCAAGCCCCTGCACGGGAAAATTAATCTCGGGAAAATCTATAAACTGCATACCTGTCCTCTAACCTTCCGGGGCTTTCCCGGCCTTCCTTATCTGCAACCAGAATAATAGATATGTGCCCCGGACCTTATAACGGTCCGGGGCATCTTCAGAATTATTACAAAGGATCCGAATTATTCATTTACTATTGCGTAGGCCCTGCACGGAGCTCCCCCGCAGCCTGCAAGCTTAAGAGGGACAGCATGCAGCTCAGCTTCCTCATATTTAAGGAATTCCTCCGGGAAATCCAGTTCCTCGAGAAGCCAGATGTCATGGGAAAGCAGGATCTCATGGCATGGCCTTCCGGTACCTTCGTACCATCCGCCCATACTCATTCCGTCAATACCTACACCCTTGATCCCCTTCGCAAGCAGCCATTCAGCGCCTTCTCCAGAAAGGTACGGCCAGTCGTTGTAATATTCCTTGCTGTATCCTCTCTTCCTGCACCATCCGGTGTAGAGCAGAACAATGCTTCCTTCGGTGATCTTATCTTCATAAGGCTTCAGATCCTCAGAGCCTATCGGATGGCATGCTTCCACACCTCCAAGGTTCACGATCACTGCCCTGCCGATGAAACGATCAATGGGTATAAGATCTATGGTATCCTTATCTGCGAAGAAGTGAAAAGGAGCATCCAGATGAGTCGCAGTATGCGTATTCAGCTTTATTATCTCAGAAGTGTATCCATGTATGCCTACAACCGTCTCGTGTGTAACTGTAGCCTCCTTATATGTAGGCCATCCGGGGCACGAGCTGAATATCGCCTGGGACAGATCAAAAACCTTCATAATTGCAGCATCCTTTCTAAAATGATATCATGTTTTTCACGACCGGATCAGTTAGCCTTGGATTCCGGGAATACGTTCTCCTCGAGCTGCTTGATGATCTCTTCATCTCTGCAGTTCTCTTTTGTTACAAGGAGGGTATCTACATCGATCTGCTCTTCAACAGTCTCGCCTGCAAGGATCTTCTGTGCGCACTGTACTGCGTACTTGCCCATGAGAGCGGGCTGCTGGATAGCTGCTGCAAGGAGTTCGCCGGACTCGATCTTCTCAACGGTCTCGGGAGTTCCGTCAAATCCGCAAACGAGGACTGAATCGCCCTTGTCGGCATTCTGAACTGCCTGTACAACGCCGAGTGTAGGCTCATCCATGTGGCAGAAGATAACTGCAAGATCTTCATTAGCGGTCATAAGGTCGGAAGCAAGGCTCTCGCCCTCAGCCCTGGTCATATTCTGCATCTGCTTGTAATCTGCGAGCTCAACATTTGCTGCCTCAAGAGCTGCATTGAAGCCTTCATACCTCGCCTTGATGTTGTTCCTTGCAAGGGATCCGGTGATCTGCGCAGCGGTACCGGTAATGTTGTTCTGCTCCATATAGCTCATAACGAACTCGCCAAGTCCCTGGGAACCGACTGCGTTAGGAGTGATAATGAATGCGTCATACTTTCCTGAATCCGTTCCGATATCAGCAATGACTACAGGAATGCCTGCCTCTTCTGCAAGATCAAGCACTGCAGGACATGAGGAACTGTCGGTAGGTGAGATAATGATTACTGCAGGATCAAGCGCGATAGCGTCCTGAGCATTCTGAAGCTGCGTCTCGCTGCTGTTGTTGGAATCATACAGCTGAACCTTTGCATTCATTCCGGAATCAATTACTTCGTTCTCGATACCGTTTGCAAGATACCTCCAGAAGGGAAGGTCAAGGCTCGGAGTCATGTAAACAATGAGCATCTCTTCTGAGGAGTCATCCGCCTGTGTTTCGGGAGCTGATGATGAGCTCGGAGCTGCAGATGAGCTCGGAGCTGCAGATGAGCTGCTGCAGGCAGCCATGGACAGCGCCATGACACCGGCTGTAAGTAATGCGAGTAATTTCTTTTTCATTTCCATTTTCCTTTCCTAAATAAAACAGTTTACTATGCTGCATATATTTTCACTGCCATATAAATATGCAGATGAAAACCTTATCTGTTCTTGCGGTTGGTAAGACTTTCTGCCAGGACTGCAAAGATTATGACGATACCGGTGACAGTACCCTGCCAGAAGGGATTTATACCCAACAGGTTCAGGGCATTCCTGAGGAACGTATACAGAAGTACGCCGATAAATGTTCCTACCAGCGAACCTCTTCCGCCTGCCATGCTGACACCGCCTATAACAGCTCCCGCAATGGCATCCATCTCGAGCCCCGTGCCCGTTGTCGGGTCAACGCTCATCAGACGGATCATGTTGACCAGTGTGGCGAGTCCGCACATAAGCCCGGAGATCATGTAACAGAGCATTGTGTAAAGGGAAACATTGATACCGGAAAGCCGTGCGGCGTCTTTGTTTGAACCTATCGCATATGTAAATCTCCCGACCTTGGTCCTGGCCATCACCCAAATCATTACTATGTACAGTATTATCAGGAAATATACATACATTCGTATGTTAAAAATCCTGTAATTTCCTACCTCGCTCAACATGCGGGGAAAGCCTGCCGCCGAGTTTCCGTTTGAGGTAACATATGCAAGGGAGCTGCAGATCGACTGCGTGCCCAGAGTCGCAATGAAGGCAGCTATCTTCATGTACCCGACCAGAAATCCGTTGATCATGCCTACAAGCAGCGCTACGCCAAGCACAATGAGAATTCCCACCAGAAGATTTCCGGTCTTGGACATGTACATTCCGCCAAGCATTCCGCTTATGCAGACGACCATGCCGACGGAAAGGTCAATGCCTCCGGAAACTATTACAAAAGTCTGCCCGATAGCCAGGATCGCTACGACCGTCATCTGCGAGAGAACATTAAGGACGTTCTTCGAGGTGCTGAACACGGGTGAAGCAAAGCTCATTATGATATAAAAAGCTATGAACACCAGGAGCATGGTGCATTCAGAGCGGTGAAGTTTCAGAAATCTGCTAAGGTTCTCATTCTTCATTTACGGTACCTCCCGAATTGATGGTTGCAAGTGTAGCTATGCTCTCCTCTGTCATCTGGCTGTGATCAAGCTCTCCGGCATTTATTCCTTCGCGCATTACGATCGTCCTGTCGCACATACCGATTATTTCCGGCATTTCTGAGGAGATCATGAGTATCGCAACTCCACTGTCAGAAAGTCTGTTCAAAATACTGTATATTTCAGATTTAGCAGAAATATCTATGCCTCGTGTCGGCTCATCGACTATAAGTATGTCAGGATTCATGGTGAGCCATTTAGCAAGCAGGACCTTCTGCTGGTTGCCGCCGCTCAGGCTGTCGCAGGAATCCAGCATGTTCCCCATCTTGATATTGAGCTTCTCCTTCATTTCAGAGGCTGTAGCTCTTGCCTGTCTTGTGCTGAGGAAAGGGCTTTTCTGCATACTATGCTTCACCATTGAGGTGTTCTGCATAATGCTCTCATCCAGAATAAGTCCGTCATTTTTGCGGTCCTCGGTAACAAAACCGATCCCGACCTCTATAGACTTGCGGAGAGTAGGATGCGTGATTTCCTCACCGTGAACTATCACCTGTCCGGACTTTATTTTATCCACACCAAGGATGCACCTAGCGCACTCGGAGCGCCCTGCTCCTGCTATACCGGTAAGCCCCAGGATCTCGCCCCTTCTTAGCTCAAAGCTTATGTCTTTAACACGCCCCTTTGCATCGAAGAGGTTCCGGACTTCAAGTACTACCTCGTCTTCTTTGTGGGTCCCGAATTCCCTCGAACCGTAGAGATCGTTGATCTCGCGCCCTACCATGGACTTGACCAGCTTCTGCTCGGTCATCCCGGCCATCTCTTCCCCGTTAAGGATCTGCTTTCCGTCGCGGAAGACTGTGACCCGGTCAGCTATCTCAAAAATCTCCTCGATCTTATGTGAAACTATGATAAACCCAATATTTTTCTCTGCCTTAAGCCTTTTTACGATATCAAAAAGCTGACTGACTTCATGCGGGGAGAGAGCGGCTGTCGGCTCATCTAGTATTATCACCTTTGCATCGGAATCAACTGCTTTCAGTATCTCGAGCATCTGCATCTGAGCGACTGACAGCTTCTCGACCTTGTCATGCACGTTCAGCGCCCCGTCAAGCTCAAAGAGTTTCAGAAGTTCCTGCGCATGCGAATACATTGCCCTCTTTCTGAGAACAGAATGCCTGCAGCTGTAGAATTCATCGCTGCAGATCAGGAGGTTCTCCGCTACCGACAGGTCCGGGAGCAGGTTGAACTCCTGAAGCACTATGGATATACCGATCTCTTTAGCCGCGCGGGGATTATCTATCTTCACTTCCTCGCCGTTAAAGATTACTTTCCCAGAATCCTGCTTATAAACGCCCGAAAAGATCTTGCCCAGAGTAGACTTGCCCGCTCCGTTCTCACCCATCAGGGCATGTACTTCTCCCGGCCTCAGGCAGAAAGAAACATTATCCAGCGCAGTGGTACCACCGAAATGTTTTGAAATGTTCTCACCTATAAGAATTCCCTGTTCCGGCACTTTTTTGCTCACTCCTTAATCACTGTGTCCTGAGTCTTATTTGTTCCCGCCAGCCATCGCGACTGCAAAATCTATCGCGTTGACCAGGCTGAGTTCGTTAGCATGGCCGTTTCCGGCATGTCCATAACCGGTGCCATGATCGACTGAAGCTCTTATTATGGGAAGTCCGAGGGTCACATTTATACCTGCGACTGCATCCCACTTCCCTTCGGCTTTGTTATACACAAATCCTTTTACTTTAAGCGGAATATGTCCCTGGTCATGGTACATTACCACCACGATGTCGTACCATCCGCCAAGAGCCTTGGAAAATACAGTATCCGGAGGGGTCGGAGCCTTTTCAGGAATGTTGATCCCCTCGCTCAGAGCCTCATCGATAGCAGGCTGGATCTCTTCTATCTCTTCGGTACCGAACATTCCGTTCTCGCCGCAGTGAGGGTTGAGTCCTGCAACTCCGATCTTCGGGTTTTCAATACCGATGCGCTTCATCGCGTCGTTAGCCATATGGATAACGTCAAGCACCCTCTGCTTTTTTACCCTGTCGCATGCTTCACGAAGAGAAACATGAGTGCTCACATGGGCGACTCTCAGTTCATCATGGGCCAGCATCATGCAGTAATTCTTAGTGTGCGTATAATCCGCATAGACCTCTGTGTGCCCGCTGTAGTGATGCCCTGCCATATTGATGGCTTCTTTTGAAAATGCATTCGTAACTGTAGCGTCAACCTGGCCCTCAAGGGCAAGCCCTATAAGCTTTACTACGTAATTGAAGCTTGCGTCTCCCCCAAGCTTTGTAGCCCCCAGTTTAAAAGGAGCAGGCGCTGCGGGAGCTCCAGGGATATCTTCCCTGCGTATCAGTTCCATGTCATAAACGTCAATAGACCCGCATTCATATCCACATTCAGCAATATCTGTAACTCTATGGATCTTAACCTCATTACCATAGACGGTTTTGTGCACGTCTGCCGCATACTGCATGCAGCTCACGTCTCCGATAACGACAGGTCTGCATTTCCTGTATATTTCCGGATCTGACAATGCCTTTATTGTGATCTCGGGTCCGTTTCCAAATGGATCCCCCATCGATATTCCTACGATCGGTCTTGAATCATTTTCACGCGATAACACTTTCCTCTGCCCCCCTGTTAATCGTTATTACTGTTCCCATTATCTTAAGCAGCAGATCCGATTCTCCGAAACCGCCGGCCTTTGAAATGATGTCGTAAGATCTGTCTCTGTAAACAAATCGGCTAAGGACCACGCCGGGCTGCAGTTCCTTTACCAGGTCCATGCTTGAGACCTGAAGTTCCTGTATGAGCGCCACAAGCGAATCTCCTCCTGTGCAGAAAAGCGTTCCGATCTCAATATTGTCAATGAGCTCCCTGGCCGCACCTGCAAGGTTTCTCGCAACAACATTCCTGTCTGAGCATCCGTCCTTCGTTTTCACGGAATTAACATCGAGGATCAGCATCTCGCTTTCCCTGAACATCTCTGCCCATCGGGATGTATCCTCTGCCATCCGCGCGCTGTGGTAATAAGTATTGTCGAGCAGGGATTCCTCATCGAATCCGACTCTGGCAAAGCCGGCACTTTCTGCAGCCTTCATCTGACCGGCGCTTACAGGGTTCCTGCTGCCGCAGATGACCATTACCGGAAGCTTCACGTCAGGCTGCGCGAACACGCTGCCCTCAACCTTGAAGGCTTTTGCCAGGGAACGGGCAAATCCTGCACATCCTGCAAATATCCTTAAATCCTTTTCTCCGCAATATTCCGCAATGAGATCGAGGTCTTCTTCTTTCTCTGCATCAGCTGCGATAATACTACCACGCGAAAGTGCATCTCCATCGAGGCCGCAGGCAGATGAAACAACCGGTACACTGCTCGTATCATGGATAATATCGGCAACAGAAGAGTGCCTGACCGGCTCAAAAGGATCCATTCCAAACTCACTTTCAGCAACGGGAACGCGGTTGATATACTGGATCCCCCCTCTGGTAGTCCTCCCTGTCTGGGGGTAAGCCGGGGCAAATATAAGATTGTCTTCCACCGAAGCGTCCAGAAGAGCCTGCAGTTCTGCTCCAACATTTCCCCTGAGAGCAGAATCGGTTTTCTTGTAAATATGGGTGGCCCCGTTTTTCCATGCCCAGGATACGGCGTTTGCAACTATCCTGTAAGCCTCTTCCGGTGTCTTGTGCCTTGTTTCCGCATCATACACCCATACAGCAGAAGAAACCGGCGGTTTATCGTCGAGATCAAAAAGCATACTGGCTCCTGCACCAAAACTTGCAAATTGTATGCCCGTATCTAACGCACCTGTAAAATCATCTGTAATAATAAAGAATCTCATTTTCGTTCAGTTTTTAAACACTTTGTGAAAAAATTCAGAATTTCGGCTTTTTGCCTTTAAATAACGCGGCTCTTTGTATATAATATATTTAGAAGGGTAACGAGTTTCAACAAAAACCAGCCGGATAAATGTTTAATATTTGAACTGCAGCTAAGAAAGGACTCAATGCATTATGTCGGAAAACAAGATACGGGTGCTGGCCATAGCACCTTACAAGGCCATGGAGAACCAGATAAAAAGAATCGCGGCGGGATTTCCCTATATTGACCTTACGACCTACACCGGCGACAGAGACCAGGGTATCATGCTGGCCCAGGCAAATTATCATTCGAATTATGACATCATCCTGTCGCGAGGCGGGACCGCCACTCTGCTCAGGGGTTCAGTTGCCCTCCCCATCGTGGAAATTGAAACTTCAGTAAGCGATATACTGGCCAGCCTAAAGCTCGCCGGTATTAAAGACCAGCGTTTCGCTGTCATCGGATATGAGAACGTCACAAAACCTATGCATCTGCTGCGGTCTATCCACAACTATAACTGCGAGATATTTGTCATCCGCGATGAAAGCGATCTGGATTCCATCTTCGAGCAGGTCCGCTCCGGCTCTTTTTCTACTATTTTCGGTGATGTCGCAGGATATACATTTGGCAGAGAGAGGGGCTTTCGTTCATACCTGATAACTTCAGGAGACACAAGCATAAGAGAGGCCCTGGGGCGTATTTCGGTTTTCAGAAAAATGAATCTGCAGCTTACGAGAGATAATTACTTTTTCCGCACATTGCTTCAAAGCAGGGCAACTATCACTGTAGTACTCTCTCTGACAGGCCAGCTGATCTATACCAGCACTGATATGAAAGACCAGGAAGTAATCGAAATCCTTCGGAGGAATCTAAAAGAGATGGATTTTTCCAGGAACACCAAGCTCCATTTCCAGCTGCATTCAAAGATGTACAATGTGTATACAAGAACGATCAGCGACAATGACAATACCTATGTGGTTTTTGATTATACCGTAAACCAGGTTGCCGCAGGCTCTCAGAGCGGCATCCAGTACTGTAATGTTTCAGATGTAAAAGAACAGTACAGCAAGAGCATTTACGGAGTTATGGGATTCTCCCCTTCCGCCCTTACGACAGTCAGACAGTACTCAGGTTTGATGAGTCCTATCTTCCTTACTGCTCCCCAGGGCTGCGGCAAGACCCAGTTCGGCAGACTCCTCTACATGAACAGCCCTTTTTCGAATAAGCCTTACATTCAGATCGATTCCAATCTTATGGACAAAAAGTCCTGGAATTTCCTGCTCGAACATCACCGCTCGCCCCTGTTCGATTCAGACAACACCATCTATTTCGGGAACCTTGATTCCGCATCCGAGGAAGATCTTACACGGCTTCTCGCAGTCCTGATATCCTCGCAGACGTCAGAAAGGAACCGTATAATAGTATCCTTTGCGGAACAGGAAGGCCATGTGGTATCAGAGACGGCCATGAAATACAAGAACAACCTTTACTGCATTCCTATCTCGCTTCCCCCGCTCAGGGAAGACCCGGAGATGATCAGGAACTCCTCCAGCATGTACCTCAATTGGCTAAACATGAACGGAGACCGCTTCTTTTCCGGAATCGACCAGGATGCCCTTACTCTCCTGTCCTCATTTTCCTGGCCGCAGAACTACTATCAGTTCCAGCGTGTAATGAGCATGCTCTATCACACCTCTGAAGGAGCAACGATAACCAGCGAGGATGTAAAAAGAGTCCTGGAGAATGAAACTTCGATCACAGCTGCTGCCTACGGAAGTCTGACACGGGACGCTTTAGATCTTTCCAAACCTCTCAACGAGATAGAACGCGATATCGCAAATATTCTTCTCCGGAAAAACAACGGGAACCGGACGCTTACCGCCCAGTCGCTTAGTATAAGCCGGACGACACTCTGGAAGCTGCTGAAGGAATGATTGGAATACAAAAACCGGCCAGGGAAGCGTGTTTGCTTCCCTGGCCGGTTTTTTAATATATAAATGCTTGTAACTATTATGCATTCTCGATCTGCCAGTCGACGGGTTCGATCCCGTTCGCTGCAAGGAACTCATTCGCCCTGCTGAAATGCCTGCAGCCGAAAAATCCGCGGTAGGCTGAGAGCGGGCTCGGATGAGGGGCCTGCAGGATCAGGTGCCTGGGATTATTCAGCATAGAAGCCTTCGCCTGGGCGGGGCGTCCCCACAGCATGTACACGATCGGCCGGTCCTCGGCATTTACCGCCCTGATGCAGGCGTCAGTAAACTGCTCCCAGCCAATATTCCTGTGGGAATTTGCCTGGTGGGCCCGCACAGTAAGCACGGTATTCAGCAGGAGCACTCCCTGCTCGGCCCACTTCACAAGGCTGCCGTTGTCCGGAATATAGCATCCCAGATCATCGTGAAGTTCCTGATAAATATTGACAAGCGAGGGCGGGATCTCTACGCCTTTCTTCACTGAAAAGCACAGCCCCTCCGCCTGGCCGGGCTCGTGGTAAGGGTCCTGCCCAATTATAACGACCTTGACCTTGCTGAGCGGCGTGAGCTCGAAAGCTTTGAATATCTCATCAGAGGGCGGATAGACCGTCCTGCTGCTGTACTCGCTCACAATAGTCTTATACAGATCTCTGTAATACGGCTGGGAGAACTCCGCCTTCAGCGGCGCCAGCCAGTCATTTGCAATTGCTCCCATATTCTCTCCGGTCCTATTCTGTCAGGCGCACGCTGACTCCCCTGCCCTGCAGGTATTTCTTGAGGTCCTTTATCGCCATCTCCCTGTAATGAAACAGGGATGCCGCGAGAGCGGCGTCCGCGCCGCCCTCTGTCAGGGCTTCATAGAAATGTTCCATAGTTCCGGCTCCGCCGGAGGCGATCACCGGAACCGGCACGATGTCGGCGACCTTCCTCGTAAGCTCAATATCATAGCCGTCCTTCGTGCCGTCGCAGTCCATGCTGGTAAGGAGTATCTCGCCTGCCCCCAGCCTGCACACCTCTTCGGCCCAGGCAAGGGCGTCGATCCCCGTGTCCAGCCTGCCGCCGTGCTTGTATATCGTCCAGCCTTCGGAACCTTCGCGCCGTTTCGCGTCGATCGCGACCACCACACACTGGCTGCCGAATTTATCCGCGGCCTCCGCGATAAGCTGCGGCCTGTCGATAGCCGCGGAATTTACGGAGACCTTATCAGCGCCTTCGCGGAGCACCGCCCGGAAGTCATCTACGGTGCGTATCCCGCCACCGACGGTAAAGGGAATGAACACCTTCTCTGCGACCCTTCTTACCAGGTCTACTACTGTGTCCCGCCCGTCGCTCGATGCGGTAATGTCGAGGAACACAAGCTCGTCGGCTCCGGCCTTATCGTACGCGGCTCCGACTTCCACCGGATCCCCCGCATCCCGGAGGTCCACAAAATTTATACCTTTTACTACCCTGCCGCGGTTGACATCAAGGCAGGGAATTATTCTTTTTGTCAGCATTATTTCCCCTCTGATCCCCGCAGAGCCGGGCAAAATTCCTTAGTACCATGAGGCCTGTCTCTCCGCTCTTTTCCGGGTGGAACTGGCAGGCGAATACGTTTTCACGCTCTACCGCCGCGTCGATCTGCACAGAATAGAATGTGCGGGCAGCGACGTCCTCCTCACTGTGCGCCTTAAGGTAATATGAGTGGACAAAGTACATGTAGGCCCCCTCGGGTATCCCGGCAAAAATCCGGCTCTCCCGCGGGAATGTAACGCTGTTCCAGCCGATCTGAGGGACTTTGCAGCCTTCCGAAGCAGGTATCCTCAGTATCTCTCCCGGCAGGATCCCGAGCCCTGTTTCCTCCGGGCTCTCGTCGCTTCTCTCAAAAAGCACCTGCAGCCCCAGGCAGATCCCCAGGAAAGGCTTCCCGGTCTTCACGAACTCTCTTATCGTCTCGTCTAGTCCTCCAGCCTTTAGCCTGTCCATGGCGTCCCCGAAAGCTCCGACCCCCGGGAGCACCGCGCCGTCAGCCGCCAGTATTTCACCGGGGTCTGCGGTAAGCACCGTCTCCACCCCAAGGTACCTGAAGGCGTTAATGACGCTTCTAGTATTTCCAGCATCGTAATCAATTATCGCTATCATTAACTTCTTCCTCGCTCCTGCCGTCAAGCTCGAACCAGAACCTGACGCCGCCTTTGGCGTTCTCGACCCCGTAATGCCTGCCGAGAAGGGTCATCGCAGCCTTCACTATCGAAAGCCCGACTCCGCTGCCGCCGTACTCGCGGGTCCTAGCCTTGTCTACCTTGTAGAACTTGTCCCAGATCTTTTCGATATCTTCGTCCGGGATAGGACTGCCGCTGTTGAACACGCTCACCCTGACGTTCTCAGGACCTTTCTCCACGCTTATCTCTACCTTACGGTCACCGTCCAGATGATTCAGGGCATTGGTAAGGTAATTTGTAAACACCTCTTCTGCCATGAATGCGTCGCTCCAGACATATACCGGCTCTTCGCAGTCAAAGACGATATCCGCTTCATTCTGCTTGATAAGAATATCCGAGCGCTCCAGCGTACCGCGGATCAGATCTATGATGTCAAAATATTCCATGTCCACGCTGCTGTAGCCGAATTCCAGCTGGTTCAGATTCATCAGCTTCCGGACCATGTCATTCATCTTCCGGGATTCATCAACAATGACCTCGCAGTAGTACTCGCGGCTCTCCGGATCGTCGTTTACATTGTCGATAAGGCCCTCCGCGTACCCCTGGATGATCGCGATCGGGGTCTTGAGCTCGTGGGAAACATTGGAGAGGAATTCCTTCCTCATCTCGTCGACTTCGTTCTTCTGCTCGAGGTCTGCCCTGAGCTTGACGTTCGCGGATTTCAGCTCGCCAAGCGTCTTCTCCAGGGTCGTTGAGAGCGTGTTGATACTGTTACCGAGATCGCCGACCTCGTCCTCGGTCTGCACCTCATACATCGCGGAAAAGTCAAGCTTCGACATCCTCTTTGCCATGTCGGTCAGCTGCTCTATCGGCCTCAGGAAGCGTCCGGACAGGAAGTACATGACCACGAATCCAATGACCGACGCGATGAGGGTAATGTAAATATAGAAACGGTTGGAAAGGTCGACACTCTCATTGATGCCCTCGACCGAAGAACGGATCATGATATAGTCCCCGTTCGAGAAGCGACCGTTAAGGTACAGGTATGAAGCACCGAGCCTGGCCACGCTGACCCTCATGATCTCATAATTACCGGACTCGCTGTCGCCTTCATCAACGGCGCTGTCCTTGGAATTGAGGTAATCGACGTAGATATAGTTGCTCTCGGTCCGGCTCTGGGAAAGGTTCGCAAATGAAGTGTACAGCAGTATCTTGGACGTCCCGCGGCTGAAATAATTGAAAATGTCGTCGCCGCTGTCCCGGTAGATTATTATGGCAAGGTTGCGGTTCTGGCTTATCTTGTCAATGCTCTCCCGGACCTCGTCCGTGATCTCCTGCCCGGTCAGGGAAGGAAAATAGTCCGTGAAGCCGCCGGAAATATCAGGTATGGTAAACTCGCCGTCGGGCGAATACCCTGCATATCCGGATTCGCTGTCTCCCTCATCTATGTACATCTTGCTGATCTCATTAAACGCGGAGACCAGGGCCTTCTTTTTTCCGGAGGTGTAGTATCTGGTGGAAAAAACAGTGCTCAGCACTATGCTCAGGATCCCGATAATAAGTATCGTACCCGTTGTCATGAAGGCTAATTTAAATTTTAGGGTCTTATTCTTCAAAGGATACCCTCCGTAAAATTCAGATAATTACAGATCGCTTTTTTGCAGGCCAGCCTCAGCTTTCCTTCGGCGGAGCGAATTTGTAGCCTTTCCCCCAGATGGTCACGATGCAGTCTCCCTTGTCCCCAAGCTTGCTGCGGAGCTTCTTAACGTGCGTATCTATCGTGCGGGCATCCCCGTAATAATCATAGTTCCAGACATTATTCAGGATCCTCTCCCTAGAGAGCGCGATCCCCTGGTTCTCAAGGAAATAATCCAGCAGCTCAAATTCCTTGACCGAGAGCTCGATGCTCTCTCCGTCCACGCTGACCTCGTGCGCGGCCTTGTCCATTACAATTCCTCCCGAGGAAATCACTTCATTCTCGCTCCTGGAGCTGCTGCGGCGAAGGATCGCTTCCACCCTGGCCACAAGGATCTTCGGGCTGAAGGGCTTTGAAATATACTCGTCGACCCCAAGGTCGAATCCCTGCAGCTCGTCGCTCTCCGCGCTCTTGGCGGTGAGCATTATCACGGGCGTCTGGGAATACTGCCTGATCTCCTTAAGCACCTGCCATCCGTCAAGTTTCGGCATCATTACGTCGAGTATCACCAGGGCGATCTCCGAATCCGCGAAGAACATGTCCAGGGCTTCCTCCCCGTCCCCGGCCTCAAACACTATATAGCCTTTCTTGGAAAGGAAATCCCGGACCAGCTTTCTCATGCGAGTTTCGTCATCAACGACCAGTATCTTGATATCATTCATATATTTATCCGCTTTCTGATGCTAAGTTATCGTGTTGGCTAAAGCCTTCAGGACCTTGCGGGGCCCGGCAGCTTTATACTTTATAATATATCAAATAAAAACCATACGCAAGGAAAGCCTCTCTGGCATTCCCTTTTCATTCCCGGTATGCTATACTTCAGTAAATAAGATAATACTGCGAGGTTTAATGTACAGATGAGATTATTGGAAGATAAGATACTGAAAGAGGGCATCCCTCTCAGCGATTCGGTACTGAAAGTCGACAGTTTCATTAATCACCAGGTGGATCCCACGGTCATGAAGGAGATCGGGAAGGTTCTTGCAGATCACTACAGGGACAAGGGGATCACTAAAGTCTTTACGATTGAGGCCTCCGGCATCGCTCCCGCGCTCTGCACCGCCCAGGAACTCGGTGTGCCGCTCGTCATCCTCAAGAAACAGACTTCAAAGACCCTCAGCAGTGACGTTCTCCAGACGAACATCACTTCGTTCACCAAGGGGACTTCCTATGAGCTTACACTTTCCAGGAAATACATATCCCCGGATGATAATATCCTCGTCATCGACGACTTCCTGGCAAACGGCGAGGCCGCAAGCGGGGCCGCGAAGCTTATCGAAGCTGGCGGAGGCCGTGTCGAAGGCATCGCGATACTTATAGAAAAATCCTTCCAGAAGGGAAGGAACAGGCTTAATGAGGCAGGCTACAAGGTGACCTCGCTCGCGCGCATAAGCCATCTTGCAAAGGGCGTTATAGAATTCTGCGAGGCAGACATCTGATTTAAGCTTTCATGCAAAAAAGACCCCTTGTGATTCCGTTTTTATGACAGAATCACACGGTGTCTTTTTATTTAACTCTGACAGTTCCCGGCCGCTTACAGGCTGGTGACGATCTCAACTATCTCGTCAAGTCCTTCAGCGTCGCACTTCTCGATCGCGCCTGCGTCGCAGAGCGCCGCGATCTCCGGCCTGATCGCAAGCTCGGAGTACGCAGGAATATTCAGCTCCTTTGCGGTCTCAGCTCCCTTGCCCTTGCCGTAGATATAGGTCTTCTCCCCGCAGTGAGAGCATACGAGATAGCTCATGTTCTGCACCAGTCCGATCACCGGTATGCTCATCATGAGGGCCATCTTGTAGGCCTTCTTTACTATCATCTCAACAAGGCTCTGCGGCGAGGATACGATCACAACGCCGTCAAGCGGCAGCGACTGGAACACCGTGAGCGCTACATCGCCGGTCCCCGGAGGCATGTCGACCAGGAGATAGTCGATCTCTCCCCACACTACCTGGCTCCAGAACTGCTTGACCACTCCTCCGATTATCGGGCCTCTCCAGACCACCGGATCATCCTCATTGGGAAGGATAAGGTTTACGGAAATGACCTTGATCCCGCCGGGGGTAGTTACCGGGAAAAGGTTCTCCTCATTTCCCATAGCCTTCTCGGTGATTCCGAACATCTTCGGGATAGAAGGACCGGTAATATCCGCATCCAGAATACCTACCTTGTAACCCATCCTGGAAAGCTTTACAGCCAGCTGGGAAGTGACCGCCGATTTTCCGACTCCGCCCTTGCCGCTGATGATCCCGAAAACATGCTTAACATTGCTGTAAGCATTCATCGGCTCTCTGAAATCTGTTTTCTGCTGGGAACAGTTGCCCGCGGAAGGGCAGCCTGAACATGAACTTTTCGTACACTCTTCGCTCATTATTAACTCCCTTTTGTTCTCATGATAAGAGGCAGCCTCTCCGGATGAAGTGACTGCCTCCTTTGATTAACGTTTTTTGTGATATTCCGGTTTGTGAATCAATTACTTGGCGTATTCGACAGCCCTTGACTCTCTTATCACATTTATCTTGATCTGTCCCGGGTATTCCAGCTCTGCCTCGACCTGGTTCGCAATATCTCTTGCGAGGAATACCATGTCGTCTTCGCTGACCTGCTCGGGAACGACCATAACTCTGATCTCTCTGCCTGCCTGAATAGCAAAAGATTTCTCTACGCCCTTGAAGTTGTTCGCAATGTCTTCAAGCTGCTTGAGTCTGTTGGTGTAATTTTCAAGTGTCTCCCTGCGTGCGCCGGGCCTAGCGGCGGAAATGGCATCCGCGGCCTGTACTATGCACGCAATAAGGGAAGTAGGTTCCACATCTCCGTGATGTGCTTCAACTGCATTGATGACTGTAGGGGATTCCTTATACTTTTTGCAAAGTTCGGTGCCTATTTCGATATGTGATCCCTCGACCTCATGGTCGATCGACTTACCGATGTCATGGAGAAGACCTGCCCTCTTGGCAAGTCGGACGTCTACGCCGACCTCGCCTGCCAGGAGTCCTGACAGAAGCGATACCTCGATCGAATGATTCAGCGCGTTCTGCCCGTAACTGGTCCTGTACTTCATCCTACCGAGAAGCTTTACAAGCTCAGGGTGGATGCCGTGGACGCCGCACTCAAGGATAGCATTCTCGCCAGCTTCCTTGATCGATGCGTCGACTTCCTTGCGGGCCTTCTCGACCATCTCTTCGATCCTTGCGGGATGTATCCTTCCGTCCACAATGAGCTTCTCGAGAGCGATCCTCGCGACTTCCCTGCGCACAGGGTCGAAGCAGGAAAGCACTACGACCTCAGGAGTGTCGTCTATGATCAGATCTACTCCTGTCATCGTCTCGATGGTGCGGATGTTCCGGCCCTCACGGCCTATGATCCGTCCCTTCATCTCATCGTTCGGAAGCGCTACGACCGATATGGTCGCTTCAGCCACCTGGTCTGCCGCACATTTCTGTATGGCAGTGACCACATAATCTTTCGCTTTCTGGGCCGCATCCTCCTTTATACGGGATTCCATTTCCTTGATCATCAATGCTGTTTCATGTTTTACATCATCTTCCACAGTCTTCAGAAGATATTCTTTTGCCTGTTCGGAGGTAAGGCCTGAGATCCTTTCAAGTTCCTGTACGCGTTTCTCGCTAAGAGCCTCGACCTCGGCACGGCGCTTGTTGAGCTTTTCTTCCTTCTGGGAGAACTGGATCTCTCTCTTCTCAAGCGCTTCCTGCTTGCGGTCTAAGGTCTCCTCTTTTGTCAGCACGCGCCTCTCCATCTTCTGCAGTTCTGCACGTCGTTCGCGGCTCTCGCGTTCAAGATCGTTCCTCGTCTTAATGGTTTCTTCCTTAAGCTCAAGGAGTCCTTCACGCTTCTTCGCCTCTGCTGTCTTCAGCGCCTCGTCAATGATCTGGCGGGCTTTATCCTCGGCAGCGCCTATCTTCGCCTCAACTGTCCTCTTGCGATGAGCGATAGCGAGGTTCCAAACGACGATTGCAGTGATCACGACAGCAGCTGCGACTGCTATGATCGTGTTTACAGGTGGAGCAAATCCTACAATCGCACCTGGCACAGGAGCACCTCCTATTAAATTTTTTTTGCTGTAGTCCGGCCAATTTGGCGGCAATTTCCGGTATCATGCCGCTAAAGGGCCTATTCATACTATTATAAGCATAGAGTATAATACAACATTTAAATTTTATCTTTATTTCAGATTAGTGTCAAGTATTATGTAGGAAAGCTATTACATTCTACAAAAGAAATCTGCGGATGTCCTGGTACCTGTATCCCTTTGAGATAAGGCCCTTGACGAACTTCACCATAGTATCCTGGTCCGCTTCTGCAAAGCCCTCCTCGGAGCCGAACTTTTTCACTATGGCGCGCTTTATCCCTTCGGAGTCATCCCATCCCGAAGCCTCCACCGCGCGCTCTATATCCTCGTCGGAGAGTCCTCTCTCCCGGAGCCTTCTCTTAAGCATGGCGAGGCTGTCCCGGCCTCTTCTGGACTCGATGAACTGCGCTGCGTAGCGCTCCTCATCGATATAGTTAAAAGACTCTACATATTCCAGCGCCTTTCTGGAGATCTCTTCGGAATACCCCCTCACGGATAGCTTCTCCATGAGCTCCTGCCTGGTATGGTCCCGCCTGGTGAGTATCTCCATAGCGCTCATAGCGGCGAGCCTGTAGACCTTCTTCATGAACTCGCCGGCTTCTTCATCAGAAAAACTGCTTCCTTCCCTGATACCCAGATCCGTAAGACTTCGTCTGCTTACAACAAATGCAGGTTCTCCGTCAAGGAAAACCCGCATTTTGTTCCGGGTAACAGTCTCTATAGCTGTCACTTCCATTATGCTTCGCTGCCTTTATTCTCTCCGGCGTCTCCGTCGGTCTCAAATCCGTAGTATACACGGACCTTATGCTCTATCTCGCTCATGATCTCCGGGTTATTGACAAGGAACTGTCTCGCGTTGTCGCGTCCCTGGCCGATCTTATCCCCGTTGTATGCGTACCATGCGCCGCTCTTATTCACTATGCCGATATTCGAGGCAAGATCAAGTATCTCTCCCTCCCTGGAGATCCCCTGTCCGAAGAGGATGTCGAACTCAGCCTCCTTGAAAGGAGGTGCGACCTTATTCTTGACTACCTTCACGCGGGTATGGTTCCCGATAACGATTCCGCCCTGCTTGAGCTGCTCCTGCTTCCTGATGTCCATGCGGACTGAAGCATAGAACTTCAGCGCCCTGCCTCCGGTAGTGGTCTCCGGGTTCCCGAACATGACGCCGATCTTCTCACGCAGCTGGTTGATGAAGATAACGATGCAGTTCGTCTTCCCGACTACGGCGATCAGCTTCCTGAGGCCCTGGGACATAAGCCTGGCCTGGAGGGCCATGTGCGCCTCGCCCATATCTCCGTCTATCTCCGCCTTCGGCACGAGGGCTGCGACAGAGTCGATTACAATGATGTCGACCGCGCCGGATCTGACCATAGCCTCGGCGATCTCCAGCGCCTGCTCTCCGTTGTCAGGCTGGGAAATGTAGAGGTTGTCGGTATCGACGCCGATATTCTTCGCATATACGGGGTCAAGAGCGTGCTCGGCGTCAATGAATCCTGCGATCCCGCCCCTCTTCTGCACCTCTGCGACCATATGCAGGGTAAGAGTGGTCTTGCCTGAAGACTCGGGCCCGTAGATCTCAATGATCCTTCCCCTGGGAAGTCCGCCTATGCCGAGCGCTATATCAAGTCCGAGCGATCCGGTCGGAACGCTCTCAACGTCCATGACCGCACCCTGGTCTCCCAGCTTCATGACGGTACCCTTGCCATAGTCCTTCTCAAGCTTGGATATCGCGGTATCGAGGGCTCTTAACTTATCTTCTCTGTCCATATCAAATCTCCCGAAATATTAGAACGTGTGTTCTCGAACATATGTTTATATTACACTAAGGATGGCATCCTGTCAATACTTTCCGGCAGAAATATTGCCGCGTCCTGACAATATAATTATACTCCCGCGCTGCTGCTTCTACAATCAGATTCCATCGCCAATTTCCGCGCTTTTAGGCGATATTACGCCGCCCCGTACACGTTTCATTATTATGATCACGCCCGCTGCCATAGCGATCACCGCAGCTGCAACGCTTATTGCAAATCCCGGCATGGGGTCGTCCGCCATCAGCGAACCGGTCGAGGAAAGTATATTGGCTGAGATATGCCCGAGGCAGGGCGCGGCAAGGGTTCCGTAACGCTCATAGGAGAATGCCAGGAGCAGTCCAAGTCCGAAAGCGAATATCCCCTGGGGGAGATTCCCGTGGGCGATCGCGAACATGAGCGCGGATATGATCATTGCCCAGGCGGGCCTCATGACATCCCGGAGCCGCACGTACACCAGCCCTCTGTAAATGATCTCCTCGCAGATAGGCACTATTATCCCAACGCTCAGAAGAATCATGTAGGGGCTTCCTCCCGAGAGGAGCTCCTGGACCTCCTGGAAGCTCTCCGAAGCCTCGGTGACCCCCAGCCTGATCAGTATCATGTTCCCTGCGATCGATGCGCCTCCGAGCATCAGGACTATATAGAGATATTTTGCCCTTACCTCTTCCCGCACATAGTGCCAGGTGCGCGTCTTTTCGTCCTTCTCCATCGTAAGGCTCATGATCAGGGCACAGACCACCGCGGCCGCCAGGGCGTAGGTCAGATAGCTGGAATAGACCATGTGCTTTGCAAGCGCACCTGCGCTCCCGTACCCTGCATAGTCAGTGCCGGACAGGCTTTTTGCCTGCCATGCCCAGAATGCCATTGCGGCAAATATCACCCCGTACTGTATCAGAAAATATATGATCGGCGGCAGGATCACCCTGATCACCGTGTAAAATATATTCTTCTTAGGCTTTTCCTCCAAACCCGTCCTCCTTCCTTAAAATGCCCCGGGATCTCTCCCGGGGCCGACGTAAGCCTGTCTGTAAGCCGAGTTATGTCTTGGATGACCATCTATCTAGGACTGCCGTCGCCGGCAGCCTCAAGCGACCTACCCTAAAACACGCCGGGCCGACGTATCGTTTTATATTCGGTCTTGCTTCCTGGTGGGGTTTACATGTGCCCCCTCCGTTACCGTCGGGGCGGTGGGCTCTTACCCCGCCTTTCCACCCTTACCTGCCGGAGCAGGCGGTCTATTTCTGTTGCACTGGCCTTGGAGTCGCCTCCACCGGACGTTATCCGGCACCTTGCCCTTGGAAGCTCGGACTTTCCTCGCGTGCGGCCTTTCGGCACCTGCACCCGCGGTCATCCGGCAGACTTACGTAACTTTTATCCCACGTTAAAGCAGCTCCCGCCGGTGAATTCCCTGATTATGGAATTCGACGGTATCTTGTCGCCGCTCACTCCGAGAAAATAGTTCAGGAATTTAAGCAGACGCCTCGCCTCGTTGAACTGCGCCGTTCCGGGCTTCACCGAAAACAGCAGCGGTTCCGCGTACTGCTTGAGTATTGAAAATTCATATACAAGCGATGAGTTGAAGGTCGCGTCGCAGTTCTCCTGGAAGGGGAAAATGTTGGTGTCCTCCCCGCGCCTTACGGATCCCCACATGGCGATGGTCTCCGCCGCCGGAGTTCCCCTGGTCCTCGCGTCCCTGCAGATCCTCCTGATCAGCCTTGCGTCAGTAGTCGGGATCCTGCTGTGCCTGTCCATGTTCAGCCAGGTGAGCGCGCTGATATATATCCTGTATTTGCTGCTGCTGTCGATAAACTCCGTGAGCCTGTCGTTAAGAGCGTGTATCCCTTCAATGACAAGCACGTCGGAATCTCCTATTTTAAGCGGAACGCCTGTCTCGCTCCTCTTCCCCCGGGTAAAATCGAATATCGGGAGGAGGACTTCCTTTCCGTCCAGCAGGTCTTTCATGTCCTGGTTGAACTTCGGAATATCAAGCGCTTCGATTATCTCAAAATTGTAATCCCCGTTCTCGTCCCTCGGGCAGAGGCTCCGGTCCAGATAATAATTGTCTATGGGGATCGGATGCGGGGTCACCCCGCTCACCCTCAGCTGTATCGAGAGCCTGTGGGAAAATGTAGTCTTCCCGGACGAGGAGGGCCCTGCGATCAGGACTATCCTTCTTTTCTTCGCGATTATCTCCTGCGCAATTCGCGCTATCTCCTTCTCCTGGAGCGCTTCCTGCACCAGGACCAGCGACTCGAACTTACCGTCAGCGATTGAGTTATTAAGGTCTGCGACGGTATTTACGCCAAGCACTTCGCGCCCCCAGGTAGTTGCCTCTTCCAGGGCATTAAAAATGTTCTCGTAGGGCCTGAATTCGGGGATCTTCTCCGGTTCTCCAGGCGCTGCGGTCTGGAGCACGAAGCCTTTGGAATACCTGATCAGGCTGAAATACTTCGCATAGGAAGTGTCCGGACCCATGATACCATAATAATAGTCCGCGGTGTCACCCAGTTTGTAAACATGTACTTCGGAATCCCTGCGGAAATAGAAGGCGTCCGCCTTGTCATTCATCCCGCGCTCCCTGAAAAATTCTATTGCTTCCTCGCGGGAAATGTCTTCTTTCACGATCGGGACCGCGCTTTCGGCTATCTCCTGCATGCGGATCGTGATCCTGCTAAGGAGCTCATCTGTTATCTCATGTCCTTCCAGGGAGCAGTACAGCCCGCGGCTCACCGAATGCTCAATAGTGAGCTGATTCGAAGCGCGGCTTCCCAGGAGATCATCTACCGCGCTGCAAAGCACAAGGTACAGAGTCCTCCTGTAGGCGCGGTTCCCGTCTTCATCGCCGATAGTCAGGAACTCGATCTCCGCGTCATGCACGACCTTATGTGTGAGCTCTTTCATATTGCCGTTGACCCTGGCAGAAATAATCCGGTGCTCAAATTTGTCCTGGAAGAAGCTTCCGATCTCATGAAGGGGCGTACCCTTGCGGAAATCGTATTCCATGCCAAGCACCTGCACTCTAACCTTTTCCGACATACTTTCCTCCGTGATGAGTCGTTTTGCAAAGGGTGCGAAAAGAGTAGTCACACCACCGAAAACGGTGACTTTTCTTCAAGTGTAAATACGGTTATCTCCGGGTGTTTTTCAGCAAACCACCCTCTCATGTGCTCCGTAAAAATATGTTCGAGGCCGTGGTGTCCTGCGTCTATTACCGCAAGGCCCTCTTCAAGGCAGTCAAGGGCGTAATGGTGGTCCACGTCTCCGGTCACCAGCACCTCCGCGCCGCCCGCGAGCGCAGGCCCGTCCATTCCCTTCCCGGATCCCGGGCAGCAGGCGATCCGCCTCACCGGCCTCTCTGCCTCACCGTAGAACCTTGCCTCGGGAAGCCCGAATTTCTCCTTTACGGAGGCGGCAAGCTCACGCAGAGTCATCTGCTTCTCCGGCGCAAGCTCTGAAATGAACCCTATTCCAAGCCCGGTGCCCTCATGCTCCGCCTCGGTCTCCAGCGGGATGCCCCGCGGAAGCCCCATCCGGTCCGCCACTATCCATGCCATGACCGCTGCGTCATAGTTCGTGTGCATCGCGTAGCAGGCCATGTCGTTTCTAATCAGTTTGATTATGCGCTTCCCGAGAGGATCGTCCGCGCGCACTTCTTTGATAGCGGAAAAAATCATAGGATGGTGGGTAATGATCATGCCGCAGCCATTTTCTGCTGCCTGGCCTATCGCCCCGCTCCCGGCGTCAAGCGCAAGGAACACTTTCGTGACTTCGCGTTCTCCGTCCCCTACAAGCAGCCCCGGATTATCCCAGGGAAGCGCAAGGGCCGGCGGCGCAAGTATCTCAAGATCCTTAATAAGCTCATTTATTTTCAAGGCTTTTCTCCCTCCTTGCAGCGCGAACTCCTTATGCGCGAAAGCGCCTCTTCGATGTCCCGGAGCTCTTCCTTAAGCTCCCTCATCCTCTCTTCCGTGCGCGGATTCCCGGGAAGATCCCCATCCGCCGCCTTCTCGAGGGGATCCAGGATAGAAAGCGTCTTCTGCTTCCCGGCCTCAAGCTTTTCCTCAAGCACCCGGTCACCTGAATCTATCAGGAGCTTACCGTAGCTCAGATCTGCACGGCTGTAAGCAGCTGCTTCTGCCGCAGCGCGTTCGGGGCCGGCAAATTCCGCCCTAATTACAGTATAATATTTCCCCGCGTCAAAGACCATCTTCTCCGCGGTAATGCTCATTCCCTCTGCGAAAAGGAAGCTCCTCACGCTGCCAAGGTCCGACTGGGGCTCAAGAACGCATGCCTTCGCGCTTTTCATGAGCTCCCTGCCTTCGGTCAGGATCTTCACCGTGAGCATCCCGCCCATACCGGCGATCACTATGACCTCCGCTTCTTCAGGAGAAATATTCCCGAGACCGTCCGACAGCCTGAGGCTTATCCTGTCCGAAAGCCCGCGGGCTTTAATATTTGCCTCGGCGGCGGAAAGCGGGCCAGGCCTAAGATCCGCGGCTGCCGCTCTGTCCGCGCTCCCGCTGGAGACCAGGTATATCGGAATGTATCCGTGGTCCGTCCCGATATCCGCAGCGCTCCTGCAGCGCGGAACCATATCCGCTACAGCCTGCAGCCTTTCTGAAAGGACCGGCGCCGTCATTTTACAAGATCTCTCATGGCCTGAAGCCTTTCAGCGGTGACCCCGACCTTCTGCGCAAGCTCTTCGTCGCTTGCCTCACGGTCCTCATTGGCCTCGATCACCTTCCTGATCTCCTCGGCCTTGTTGAGTGTCGCGGCCGACTCCTGGGCCACCCCGATATCCCTCACAAGGGCATAGAGGGCGTCCTGGATGCTGTTCCTTATCTTCCAGACCGCGTATTCGCGGAAGGAGATGTTCCCGGAGGCTTCATTCCCGAAATCCCCGGCGGCTTCAACGAGCCCAAAATTCCCCTCCTGGACAAGGTCCGAGAATGGCAGGCCTCCGTCGTTGAACTCTCTGGCGATGCAGATCGGGAGCCGCAGGTTTCCGTTTATCAGGGCTTCTATGGCTTCCTCGTCACCCTCCGCGGCCTTCGCCGCGAGAAGCGCTTCCTCCTCCGCCTCCAGAGCAGGAATGAGCGCTGCCTCTTCCAGATATTCCCTTATCGGGTCATTCACGCCTACCCCCTCAGGGACCGAAAAGTCATTGGGGTCGAACATGAGCCCGCCTAAAATCTCACTCTCAGACATACTGTATCCTTTCTCCTTCCTCAAGCCTTAATCCAGGCTGATACGCAGACTCTGGAGCTCTTTTTTCCTCCTGATCATCTCGTCAAGAGGCATATCTTTCGAAGAACTGATCTTGTTCTGCTTGACCCTTCTGACCACGTCGTTAAGCGCGGTCTCAATGTTTTTCTGCGTCGGGTCCGCCACAAATGTGGAATTAAATATCTCCGCGGCTTCCTTCTGCTCTTCGAGGTCTTCAAAACTGTTGACCAGCCTGACCGCGAGAGGCTTCCTCCCCGCGCGGGCCTCAGGGATCACTATCTCCGCGGTCTTCCTGCACACCGGATCGGTAAAATCATCCGGAGAAATGATGCTGTCAAGCTTTTCCATTATCCCCGGGTTTTCGGCGATGTATCCGAGCAGGAGCCTCTCCGCTACTGCCGCGTCGCTGGCCGCATTCGAGGAATTCCTTCCCGCGCCTTTCTCCCTGCTCTCAGGAAGATATCCCCTGAACTCCTGGGCTTCCCCGGCATCTTCTGACACAGCTCCCTGCACCGCAGCGTAGTCCACGGTCCCGAGCGCTGCCCCGTAATGGTTCACGGTCCGCCTGAAATTCGAAATGTCTATCCCGTACCGCTCACAGAAGGCGGTCATGTAGTTCTCCCTCTCGAGAGGCTCGGAAAGCTCCAGCATCTTCTTCGCCGCAGCGATCTCAAAAGCAGATTTCCCTTCCGGATCCGACATATCGTAGCGGGTGCAGAGCTGATCCAGTTCGAACATGAACCCGTTCTGGGCATTGTCTATCCTTGACTGGAACTCGTCCTTTCCGAACTGCTTGATGAACTCATCAGGATCCTTGCATGGCTGCATGTTGATCACCCTTGCCCTGATCCCGCTCTTCCTTAGTATCGGGATGGCCCTCAGCGCGGCGCTCCGGCCCGCGAGGTCGCTGTCATAGGCAAGCCTGACCTCCTGGCTGTAGCGTTTTATGAGGGTGCATTGCTCCGATGTAAACGCGGTACCAAGTGAAGCGACCGCGTTCGTGAACCCTGCCTGGTGCATGGAGATCACGTCCATATAGCCCTCGCAGAGGATAAGGTAAGGGACGCGGCTCTTTTTCGCATAATTAAGCCCGTAGAGATTCCTTCTCTTATTAAATATATCCGTTTCGTTGGAATTAAGGTATTTCGGCTCTCCCTGGCCCATAATGCGGCCGCCGAAAGCGATAACCTTATTGTTTACGTCCATTATGGGGAACATCACGCGGTTCCAGAATTTGTCCCTGAACCCGCTCTTTTCGTTGACGACAAAAAGCCCGCTCTTCCCGAGGACTTCGTCGCTGTACCCCTTATCCTTAAGGTGCCTGTAAAGCTCATTATTGTAATTGCCGGCATAGCCGAGGCCCCAGTTCACACAGGTCTCCCAGGTAAGCGCGCGGCCTCCCAGGTAGTTCCTCGAGCGTTCGCCCTTGTCGGAACGGAGGTTCTTGTGGAAATACTGCGCCGCCTCGCGGTTAATGTCAAACAGCTGCTGCCGCAGGTTCTCCCTCTTTCTCTCCTCCCCGGAAAGCTCTGCCTGAGGGAGCGCTACGCCCGCGCGGCCCGCAAGCTCGCTCACCGCCTCGTTGAAGGATATGTTCTCATACTGCATGAGGAAGGTGAAGACCGATCCCCCGGCATGGCATCCGAAACAGTAATACATCTGCTTGGAGGGGCTCACCGAGAATGAAGGGGTCTTCTCGCTGTGGAACGGACAGCGGGCAAAGTACGATCCGCCTTTTTTCTGGAGCTTAACATAGCTTCCGATCACGTCAACTATATTTGTCCGGCTCCTGACTTCTTCAATTATCTCGTCCGGATAATACATACCGCTGTCACCTCCTCTTTTTAATATTTATAATGTGTCAGAGCACCTTCCAAGGCCTTGGCACGTAAAGATCTTCGTATATTTCTATCGCGAACTGGTCCGTCATTCCGGAAATATAGTCGCACACTACGCGGTCAAGGGAATATTTCCCTTCCTCCAGCATGCGGCAGTATTCCGCGGGCATCTTATCCGGATGGTCCCGGAAATGGAAATAAAGGCTCTTCAGCATGTTCTTTGCCTTGCCTTCCTCATCCTTCGCCCGTGAATTCCGGTATACATGCTTAAACATGTACTCCCTCATCCCGTGCATGGCGGCTTCGCCCTTCGCAGACATGCTTATGTCCGGCTTTCCGATGCTTGAATCGATAACGTCGTGGATCAGGAAATTCAGCCTTTCCTTTATGCTGCTGCCGAGCACGCTGGTATATTCCTTCGGGATCTCATCCTCGGAAATGATCCTGCCGCGGATCGCGTCGTCAATGTCATGGTTAATGTAGGCGATCTTGTCTGAAAGCCTGACCACCCTTCCCTCGAGCGTTGCGGGCATCAGGGAAAGCGAGTGGTTCAGCATCCCGTCGCGGACTTCCTTTGTCAGATTCAGTCCCCTGCCGTCCTTCTCAAGGACTTCCACCACGCGTACTGACTGCTCGTTATGCCTGAATCCCTCCGGGCAGACTTCATTAAGCACCATCTCTCCGGCATGGCCGAACGGGGTATGCCCCAGGTCATGTCCGAGCGCGATCGCCTCCGCAAGGTCTTCATTCAGATTCAGCGCTCTGGTGATGGTGCGCGCGATCTGGGCCACCTCGAGAGTGTGGGTAAGCCTCGTCCGGTAATGATCGCCGAGCGGTGCCAGAAACACCTGGGTCTTATGCTTTAATCTGCGGAAAGATTTGGAATGCAGTATCCTGTCCCTGTCCCGCTGGTATACCGGCCTGATATCGTCAGGTTCCTCAAAGCGGTCCCTTCCGAAGGAATTCTCCGACAGGGCTGCATAAGGGCTCAGATACTTTCTCTCCCAGGCTTCCCTCTCCTGCCGTATATTCATCCGCGCCTCCTGGAGAAAAATAGTGTTCTTATCACAAAAGGCTGCCGCATGCTCAGCAATGAGTCTCCCGCGGCAGCCTGTGTTCTTTACGTTACGGCTTACGAAACTGATGAACGCATGTTGAGGAGCTTGTTCTTAAGATCTGCCTCGATCTTCTCGAGCTCCGCCTCAGCGGTCCTTCTCTTCTCCCTGCCCTCGGTCTGGATCCTGAGGACTTCGTCGAGAGTGGAGATTAATTCATTGTTCGTAGCTGCAAGGGTCTCGATATCAACAACTCCGCGCTCAGACTCCTGTGCGACCTCTATTGAAGCAGTCTTAAGCTTCTCAGCGTTCTCCTTGAGCATTGCGTTAGTGAGCTCAGATACCTCTTTCTGCGCCTTTGCAGCCTCTGCAGAATGCTGTACCCCAAGCGCGATGACCATCTGGCTCTTCCAGAGGGGTATGGTATTCACGATGGTCGACTGGATCTTGTCAGACATCATCACGTCGCTGTTCTGCACCAGCCTGATCTGCGGGGCCATCTGGAGTGATATCGTACGGGTAAGCTCAAGGTCGTAGAGCTTCTTCTCAAACCTGTTGGCCATTGAGGAAAGGTCGCTGACCGCCTGGGCGTCTTCCTGACTGCCGCTCTCCCTGGCCTTCTTTTCCAGCTCGGGGATCTCTACCTGCTCGATGTGGCTGAGCTTTTTCTTGCCTGCAATGATATACATCGAAAGCTCTTTATAATAGTTCTTGTTGAGCTCGTAAAGCTGGTCAAGGGTCGCAACGTCCTTCATCAGGGTGACCTGGTGGTTCTCAAGTGATTCCGTGATCCTGTCTATGCTTCCGGAGACTTTTGAGTATTTCTCCTTAAGCGTAGAAGCCTTGTTGGCCTGCTTCTTGAAGAAGCCGAAAACTCCCTTTGATTCTTTTTCAACGTCGAAACCCTTGAGCTCGGTAACAACGCTTGAGATCATATCCCCGATCTCTCCAAGGTCCTTATTCTGGACCTTCTCAAGGGCTGTCTCGGAAAAGCTTGCGACCTTGGCCTGGGCTCCGGCTCCGTACTGCATTATCTGGGTGGAATTGGTGACGTCGATCTGCTTCGAGAATTCGTCGACCATCTTCCTCTCTTCGGGAGTAAGATTGCTCTCATCGAGATCCCTTGCGGCAGCGGTAATATTCTGGGATGCCGCAGCCTGGAGGGGATCCTCCTTCTGCTCTTCCTTGAAGGGTTCAAATGTCAGTGTAGGCGCTGCCGCAGCTGCCGTTCCGCCCATAGCCTGATCAAATGTCTCCATGGTGTTTTCCTGGTTAAACTCGGTATTCTCGCTCATTGCAATCTTTCCTCCTGAAGTGTGCGGTGATTAAAAAGGCTTATTGGTCAGTCCTTCCTGCGCAAGCATGGACTGAAGGACTGAGATATCGCTCTTGACATCTATCGCGGATTCCTCGTAGAAGCTGTCAAGGAGTTTCACATAAGCGGCGTTAATAGTATCGATAGTATCTTCAATTTCCTTTTTGGACTTAATAATGGTCTCGACTTCCTCGGGCTGCGAATCAAGCTCCTTGTAGGCTTCCACGAGCTTTATCGTGGTAGGCATATAGTACTTCATGAACTTGCGGAGCCTCGGGAGCTGGTCGGGCTTCTCTTTCAGCACCTCGAATATCTTCGTGACTATGTCTTCCATCCTGTCGAGCTTTAATGAGATCGACTCCGCAGGTATAGCCTCGTTCGCTTCGTGGATCTGCCTGATGTAGCGCTGGCCTTCCTCGATCGCATTCACAAGCTCGGTGTTCCCGGCAAGCCTTGCGTCTTCCTTTTCCTTTTCGGCTTTCTCGCGCTGTGCCTGGCGGTATGACTCCCTCGCCTGGAGATATTTTGAGTAGCTCTCGTCGTCAAGCATCAGACAGGTCTCGCTGTCGTCAAGGCGGCCCTTGAGGAAGTATTTTTTATTGATCATCGTCTTCAGCTCTTTGCGGACGAATTCCTCGCTCTTGCCAACTGCCTGGGCTAGTTCTTTGACGTCGCAGTAAGTCCGGTCGCCGATGACCCTCTTGTAGATCTTGAAGCGGCTGCCGCGGCCAAGCGACTTAATACCTGCTATAAGCGCGCCGATCGAAACTCCGAGGAGCGGGATCAGGAATCCTATCGCGGGTCCCGCGCTCCCTCCTGAAGCTGCTATTCCGACCGCACCGCCGAGAAGAGACGCAAAACCGAGCGTTCCCGCTCCGCCTGCGCCTGTAGCTATTATGGACTTCACCGTCTCCGGGCTGTACTCAGCCAGAAGCTTGGGCGATTTGGGCCTGGAGACCTGCTTGGCCTTATATGCGTCAGAGGATCTGTAGTGGGTCTGCTCAAAATGATACCGATCCTTGCTTGAATAAGGATTGGCGGCAGGATTCTGTCCGTACAGATTCTGATAAGAGCGCCCTCTCGCCGAAGGGGAAGAAGTGCCTGCGGAAGAGCGGTTATAGCTCCCCGAAGGTCCTCCCATGATCTCCTCGAACGCGGAGACCACTGTGTCTTTGATGTCCTGGGCCAGCTTGCTGTAGTCGCTCGCGTTTATCGCGCTTTCTACAAGGTCCCTTATCTGGTCCCCGATAAAATCGTTATTGCGTGTAGACATTTATAATTCTCTCCGGTAAAGGATCTGTTTTTCCAATTTATTATTATATCGTAAGCAGCTTTAAAAGACAATATGCGCTTAACCCTTTCCGAGCTCCAGGGTGCGCCTGTAGGCTGCGGAAAGCGCGCCGTTCACTGCCTCTTCAAGCCCGGCTTCATCGAAGGCCTTTACGCCTTCTATGGTGCTCCCTCCGGGGCTGCAGACGTTCTTTCTGAGCCTCCCGAGCGTCTCCGGTGACGAAAGCGCGAGGGCCGCAGATCCGGCGCCGGTGTTCAGCACGAGTTCCAGCGCGGTCTCCCGGTCGATCCCGAGATCCACTGCCGCGTCCGCCATATACTCCATGAACATAAAGAAATAAGCGGGCCCGCAGCCGGATACCACGGAGGCTTTGTCTATCATCTCTTCGGGAATGTCGAGCACGGCTCCTGCCAAAGACAGGTCACCGCGGAAAGACGCATAATCCTCATCGCTTACCAGGCTGTTCCTGCAGGTAAGGACGACTCCCGCGCCTATGGAAACCGGGGTGTTCGGCATGATCCTTATCACAGGGACTTCGCCTCCGAACATCCCGCCAAGCTTTGCTGTCGATATCCCTGCGGCCATGGTCACCAGCACGCCGCCCTCGTTTTCGGAAAAGGCATCTCTGATCTCCTCTGAAAGCTCAGGAAGCATCTGGGGCTTCACTCCGAGCACCACATATTTTGACTCGCGCGCGGCGGTGATATTATCGCCGGCAGTGCAGTCAAACGCCTCCGCAAGGCGCTCAGCTTTTTCCGCAGTGCGGTTCGAAAGTATTATCCTGCTGTCCGGCGAGCCTCCTGCTACAGCTGCCGCAAGCGCGCTTCCCATATTTCCGGTCCCGATGAACCCGTATTCGTAATTATAAGCCATAAAATCTCCCTGCTACCTGATGTGCCCGTTTCCGTTGATAATGTATTTGTAGGTCGTGAGCTCGGTGAGCCCCATCGGACCTCTCGCGTGAAGCTTCTGCGTTGAAATGCCCATCTCGCAGCCGAGGCCGAACTCGCCTCCGTCTGTAAACCTGGTGGAAGCATTCACATAAACCGATGAACTGTCGACGTCTCTGACAAATATGTCTGCGTCCTCCTGGCTGCTTGTAATAATGGCTTCACTGTGGCCGGTGCTGTGCTTCAGTATGTGCTGCACTGCCTCGGCCGTGCTCCCGACGATCTTTACCGCAAGGATGTAATCAAGAAATTCCGTGTCGAAATCATTTTCCCCGGCGGGCGTGCCCGGGATTATGGCAGCTGCCTTTTCGTCAAGCCTCAGCTCTACCGGAGGCAGGCCGTCCTGCTCGCGGTCGTCCACCAGCACGGTCTTCAGCAGCGGCAGGAATTTCTCCGCGATGTCCTCATGAACGAGACACACCTCTTCCGCGTTGCAGACCGAAGGCCTGGAGGTCTTCGCGTTATTTACTATATTAAGGGCCATCCCGATATCTGCGGTCTTGTCAATGTAAATGTGGCAGATACCGCTTCCGGTCTGTATGCAGGGAACTTTGGCATTCTCGGTCACCCGGCGGATAAGCCCGGCGCCGCCGCGCGGTATCAGCAGGTCCACAAGCCCTACCGCCTCCATGAGGGTGTTCGCGCTCTCATGGG
>JAIKVW010000020.1 GCA_024685315.1 Lachnospiraceae bacterium | reverse complement strand
TGCGAGCTGCGCACCGGCCGGCAGTTCCGCCGGCCGCCGCCGTGCGGCGCTTCGCACCTTGACAATTTTATATGCCTTCTGCGGACCTGCCGGCGAGCTGCAGGAGGCAGGAGCGTTCGGACGGCCGCCCGGGGAAGCCGCGCGATGATATGAGCGGGCCAAGGGGACCGTCCGGCAGCAGCATTATTTAACAAAAGGAGGTGGATGGGATGTCATACAGGCCTACGATCTCGGTCTATATCGACGGGCACATAGCGGACATTGGGTATTACAGGAACTGGGATGATGAGGACCTCTTCTATGAAGCGGTCGCGATTGCCGCGCTGTTCAGCGGGTGCGGATCGGTCTATGAGTTCAATGAGAAAAAATACGGCAGGCAGAAGGTTTACATTTTGGTTGAACCGGAGGTTTTCGAGAACAAAGAGGAGGATCTCAAGTTCTTCGAGTTCTGCTCGGAGTGGCCGATCCTGGTAGACCTCACCTCGCGGTGCATTTATATCAGCGAAGGCGCGAAAGGAAAAGAAGAACTGCTCGCGGCCCCGCGCATCAGCTATGAAGAGCTCTTTTCTCTCAAGGCGCCGAAGGGCGGCGTGCTTTCGCTTGAGCAGGCCGACATGGAGGGGCTCCTGAAGCTTTTCCTGAAATATGAGGATCTGCGGCACCATTTGTCGGCGGAGACCGCGGGGCTCCTGGAGAAGGAGCGGGAGAGGAGTAAATTATCCTGATTTATTGAAAGGGGATGCCCATTGAGTGTATTATTTAGGATAGGAACCGTTAAGGAGGGAGAGATATGAAACGATTATTTACAGTCCTGCTCTGCGCGAGCCTTGTATTTGGTATGAGCGCCTGCTCGGGCCGGAACAGTAAGGATGATACACCCGGAATTGAACCCATGGATTACGATGCGCAGGAAAACTGGGCTTACTTTGAGCTCGGTGAGGACAAGGCTGTGGATGTCTTCCTGATCTGCCCGACCGTCGACACCAGGAGCGAGACGAACGCATTTGACCTGAATGAGAAGCTGAAGACTACTTTTGTCAACGCTCTCGATATGGAGAAGGGCATCTACGAGGATACCGGAAGGCTGTTCTCGCCTTTCTACCGCCAGATGTCGATAAACGCTTACACGCTTCCGGAGGAGCAGCGCGAAGAGGCGAAGGCCGTCGCTTACGCGGACATTTCGGCTGCTTTTTCCTGGTACCTCAAAAATGAAAACGGAGGGCGCGGGATCATCCTGGCCGGCTTCTCGCAGGGCTCGGAGATGTGCCTGGAGCTCCTGAAAGAGTATTTCGGCGATACTCCGGAGGGGCAGGCTCTGCGGGAGCAGCTCGTGACGGTGTATGCGATCGGATGGCGCGTGACCGAGGAAATGACGGAGCAGTGGCCGCAGATCGTCCCGGCGTCCGGGGAGACCGATCTCGGTACCGTTGTCAGCTTTGACTGCGAGAACGGGGAGCTGACCGGCACGATTATTATTCCTGAGGGCGTGACCACGCTTTCGATCAACCCGCTCAACTGGAAGACGGACGGCACCCCTGCCGACAAGTCGCTGAATCTCGGCGCGGTGATGGGGACCGGGGCCGAGCCGATTCCCTGGCTTTGCGGGTGTTATATCGGCGAAAGGGGCGAGCTGGTCGTAACGGATATCGACGGCGCGGACTACCCGCCGGTGCTGGATATTTTCCCGGAAGGCGCGTACCACCTGTATGATTACATGTTCTACTTCATGAACCTGAAGGCAAATATTGCCGCGCGGACAGACGCGTGGCTGCTGGAACAGTAGGGGCCGCAGACAGTTAGTATTTCAGGAATAAAAGAAAGCCATATGCATGCCGGTTTTGATCCGGTGTGCATATGGCTTTTTTATCGTATGTTATTTCGTGGCTTATTCTGCGAAGAACTTCATCAGCTCCTCTACGAAGCCGTCTTCATTGTCCAGGAAAGGCTCCAGGCCGGAGTTACGTGAGGATTGTCAGTTTGAAACTTTAAGCGCATCATTGCGGGACAGCAGGTAAAGGCAATACTGGTTCATGCTCGTCCCCTCGGCCTTTGCATGTTCCGCAAGGGATCTGTGAAGGCTTTTCGGGATGCGCAGCTTAAACTGACCGGAATACTGCTCGTCTGCAGAAGGCTCCGGGATCATGATTCCTTCTTCTAATGCAGCAGATATCCACGCGCGTTTGGCATCCTCAGCGTTTTCCAGGACTTCGTTCATGGTCTCACCGACAGAGATACAGCCGGGAAGATCTGGATAACGTACGACATATCCGCCTTCATCAGGATCAGGTACTACTTCCAAACGATAAGGAAGTCTCATATAATACTCAATTGTTTTCATCGCACATCTCCTCCTCTACGACCATCCTCACCATTTCAACATAAGCTTTTTTAACAGGCTCATGTCTTGGGATCGTAATCGGGCTTTTATCTTTTTTTCGGAATGTATAATGGCTGCTTCCGCTGCCTGGAGCGTGCATCGTATAACCGTAGCTCTCCAGAACCTTGCGGAGTTCGTCAAAACGCATATTTTTATCGAGTGAAAGAATTTTTGAAAGCAATTTCTCCCATTTAGACATATGCACCTCCGCCATTATTATACATGGTGTCATATATGGTGTCAACGGTGTGTTATAGTTATCATGCTGTTTCTCAGAAGGACATCCATCTTAGGCCAAATCTCGCGGTGTGAAAGAAGAGAGATTAACAGTGTGTGGTTTAAGACATCCGCCACATGGTTAATGCGGATGTATTTTTCTATGAAGGTATTTGCGATCCGCTTTGAGCCGCTCGGAGATCCTGCCATAATATGATATACTGAGTATGTACTTAACCGCAGTGAACAGGAGGCCTTACGTGATGGACAGATATTTAGGAGAAAGCACCCCGAAGCTTGGATTCGGGCTTATGCGTCTGCCGAAGCTTGAGGACGGAAAGATCGACATCGAGCAGACGAAAAAGATGGTCGATATGTTTATGGAAGCCGGGTGCACATATTTTGACACGGCTTACGTTTATGATAAAGGCAAGTCCGAGGCAGCCGCAAGGGCTGCGCTCGTTGACCGCTATCCGAGGGAGAGCTACACCCTTTGCACCAAGCTGAATGCCTGGCTGGGTTCGCCGGATGAGGCGGCCGCGAAGCAGGAGCTTTATACGAGCCTAGAACGCACCGGCGCGGGGTATTTTGACTATTACCTCCTGCACGCCATCCAGCGGAATAACTGGGAGACATATGAGAAATACGGCCTTTGGGATTTTGTGAAGGAGCAGAAGGAAAAGGGCCTGATCCGCAACTGGGGCTTTTCGTTCCATGCGGACCCGGAGCTTCTTGAGCAGCTTCTGACGGATCATCCGGACGTGGATTTCGTGCAGCTTCAGATCAATTACGCGGACTGGGAGAACCCGAAGGTTGCATCCCGCGAGTGCTGGGAGATCTGCAAAAAGCACGGCAAGCCGGTCACCATCATGGAGCCGGTCAAGGGCGGCGCTCTGGCGGATCCTATCCCTGCGGTCAAGGATCTTTTCCGCGAGGCCGCGCCTGAAATGAGCTTCGCGAGCTGGGCGATCCGTTACGCGGCGAGCCTTGACTATGTCATCGCGGTCCTCTCAGGCATGAGCAATATTGCCCAGATGCAGGATAATTTGAGCTATATGAAGGACTTCGTTCCGCTTAACGACGAAGAGAAGACGGTCATTCTGAAGGCCCAGGCAGCGCTCGCTGCCGACAGCTCCATCCCCTGCACCGCCTGCCATTACTGCACGGAAGGATGCCCGATGGACATCCCGATCCCGGAGATATTTGCGGTAAAGCGCCGCGTGACCGGGTTCAGCTCCGCGGAAAAGGTGAAAGCGGAGTACGCCTCCGTCACGGAGAGCCACGGCAAGGCGAGCGAATGCATCCAGTGCGGCCAGTGCGAAGGCGCGTGTCCTCAGCAGCTTCCTATAATAAGCCTGCTTGAGCAGTGCGCGGAAATGGAAGCCTGAGATGGCCGGGAGAAATGCCCGGAAGAGGAATCCTGAAGCGTCTGGAGTTCAGGGCCGGAGAAGCAAGCCTGAAGCGGCCGGAGTTCAGGGCCGGAAAAGCAGATGGCCGTGGATCCTTTTGGCAGTCATTGTCTGCGCGGCAGCGGTTTTTGCGGCATGGTATTTTCATAATAAGAATCAGAATGAAGCCCAGCCTGTGCCGGAGACCCCGGCCTCGTCCAGCATCGTTGATTCTGACCCCGGGAGCATCCCCGAATACTCCGGCGAGGACGTTATTGAGCTTGCGGGCGGGGTCCCGGGCTTCAATGAATATGATATCGAAAACATTTCCGGCGAGATTTACAGCGAGCTTGATGAACTTGGGCGCTGCGGGACGGCTGTGGCGCTGCTTGACCGCAGCATGATGCCAACCGGCGGGCGGGAGTCCATGGAAGAGATCCATCCTTCCGGCTGGGTCCAGGCAAAATATCCCGGAATCGTGGACGCCGATCCGCCGTATCTCTACAACCGCTCCCACCTGATCGCATACGCGATGACCGGCCAGAACGCGAACCCGCTGAACCTCATTACCGGCACGAGGTACATGAACGCGGTCACAATGCTGGAGTACGAGGAGATCGTCCTGCAGTACCTCGATGACACTGACTGCCACGTGCTGTACCGGGTGTCGCCGTATTTCAAGGATTACGAGCTTGTGGCCCGCGGGGTGGAGATAGAGGCTTATTCGGTGGAAGACAAGGGCTGGGGCGTAAGCTTCCACGTGTTTATTTACAATGTCCAGCCGGGGATCGAGATAGATTACCAGACCGGCAGCAGTTCGGCTGCCCCGGAGGATTAGGAGAGTTTTAAGTCATATGAAGATCCTGGCGAGCGCCTGCCTGATGGGCGAAAACTGCAAATATAACGGAGGGAACAACCTTTCCGAGAAGCTCCTTGAGTTCATCGAGAGGAATAATGCCCAGGTCGTGACCGTGTGCCCGGAGGTCCTCGGAGGGCTGCCGGTGCCGCGCGTTCCTTCTGAGATCGTAAACGGAAATGTCACGAACCGTGAGGGCGTTTCGGTGGACCGTGAGTTCCGGGCCGGCGCGGCAGAAGCGCTGGAGATAGCCCGGGAGGAGATGCCTGACCTCATCGTGCTCCAGTCCCGTAGCCCGAGCTGCGGGGTAAAAGAGGTTTATGACGGAAGCTTTTCCGGGAGAAAGGTTCCCGGGAAAGGGGTCTATGCGGCAATGGCGGCGGAGGCCGGATTCTCGGTCGTAGACATCGAGGATCTGTGAGGAGAGGAAAACTATGGATAAAGACGAAGCCATGCTTAGGCTCATAAGAGGAAATGAAGAATATCAGGGATCACGCAGTGCGATCGGGGATATCTCCCCGGCGGTCCGCCTGAAGACCGCGCGGTGCGGGCAGACCCCCTTCGCGGTAATCATCACCTGCTCCGATTCGAGGGTGATCCCCGAGGCAATATTTAACTGCGGGATCGGTGACCTTTTCGTGATCAGGGTCGCAGGGAACGTGATCGACAATCACCAGCTCGGAAGCATTGAATATGCCGCGGACCATCTCGGGACGAACCTGGTCGTCGTGCTGGGACATACCTGCTGCGGCGCGGTGGACGCTGCGATAAATCATGACCCGGAAGGATATATCAAGTTCATTACGGACGAGATCCAGGCCGCTATCGGTGCGGAGCGCGACCCCTATAAGGCCGGGTGCCTTAACGTGAAGCGCAGCATAGCGCTCATCGAGAGCAGCGTTTCGATCAGAAAGGACGAGGCGAAAGGGCTTTCAGTCGTAGGGGCCATGTACGATATTGAGACCGGGAAGGTCGAATTTCTGAAGGACTGAGACTGCGTTTTCTGCATATAAAAAGAGGGAAAACATTAATGAATAATATACAGGATCTTTTTGAGTTCCGGGACATACGCCCGGAGGAGGAGGACCAGGCGATCGAGATAGAGAAAATATGCTTTCCGCCGAATGAGGCCTGCTCCCCGGAGCATATGGCGGCCCGGGTCCGCAAAGCTCCGGAGCTGTTCCTGGTGGCGGAGGATAAGGCGGCCGGCCGTCTCGCGGGATTTCTTAACGGATTATCTACGGATGAAGAAGTCTTCCGCGACGAATTCTTTACCGACGCGGAGCTTTACGACCCCGCGGGGAAGAACGTGATGCTGCTCGGGCTGGACGTCCTTCCGGAATACCGCGGTCGGGGGCTCGCGAAAGCGCTGGTGCGCATTTTCCTGGAGAGGGAGTACAAGCGGAGGGCGGCTTCCGGGAAGGCGATACTGACCTGCCACGAAGAGAAGATAGAGATGTACCGGAAAATGGGCTTTAAGGACCTCGGCATATCCAGATCGGTCTGGGGCGGCGGGGTCTGGCACGATATGGCCGCCGAATACCTTGCATCAGGAGAGAAATAATGTCAAAACAGAAGGAAGTAAGGACCAACGCCATGAGGATACTCGACGGGCTTGGGATCAATTATACAGCGCAGTCGTATGAATGCGGAGAGTTTGAGGACGGCGGCAAGACCGCGGACGCGCTCGGACTCCCGCACGAGAAGGTTTACAAGACTCTCGTATGCCAGGGCGCCGGCAAGGGATATTTCGTATTCGTGATCCCGATCGACGAGGAGCTCGACCTCAAAAAGGCCGCGAGGAGCGTCGGCGAGAAGAGCGTGGAAATGATACATGTGAAGGACATCAAGAACGTTACCGGCTATGTCCGCGGGGGCTGCACCGCCATCGGCATGAAGAAGCAGTACCCGGTGAGGATCGCCGGTGAAGCGCAGGGACTTGATGATATCTACGTCAGCGCGGGGCGGATCGGGTGTCAGATAAACCTGAAGCCGGAAGACCTTAAGGCCGCGAGCCAGGGCGAGTGGGCGGACATTACGAGGAAATGATCATGAAGAGAGAAGATTATCTTGACGCCATAAGGGGATGCATTTTCGGCGGAGCGGCTGGCGACGCGCTCGGATACCCCGTGGAATTTTTCGGAGAGGAAGAGATCTTTAATCTATACGGCCCGGAGGGGATCTCGCGCTACGAGCTTGATCCGGCATCCGGGAAGGCGCATATCTCGGACGACACGCAGATGAGCCTTTTCACTGCGAACGGGCTTCTGGTCGGTGATACCCGCAGGAAGATGCGGGGGGTAATGGGGAATCCGAGGGCCTACGTTGCCATGGCTTATCTTGACTGGCTGAAGACCCAGGAGCTTTCATTTGAAGAGGTAAACCGCCATGAAAGGTTTTCTGAAGAGGGAGGTTACTCATGGCTCCTCGACGTTCCGGAGCTTTTTTCACGCAGGGCTCCCGGGACCACCTGCCTGTCCGCGCTCATGAAGGAGAATAGCGGGGAGACATTTGATGATTATGTGGAGGCAAAGCGCAATAGCAGCAAGGGCTGCGGCGGGATCATGCGCGTCGCGCCGATCGCGGTTGATTATAAGCCCGGCCGGGAGATACCGGATATTGAGATGCTCGACATGGAGGGCGCCGAGCTCGCGGCGGTCACCCACGGACATTCCCTGGGCTACATGCCGGCAGCAGTGCTGGTGCATATCATAAACCGTATTGTTTTCCCGGAAGGAGAGCGGCTGCCGCTTAAAGAGATCGTGCTTGAGGCGAGGGATACCGCTGCGAAAATATTTGCGGGGGACCCGAACCTTCCGGAGCTTGTCGGGATCATTGATCTCGCGGTGGATCTCTCGGAGAACGGTTCGGAGGATGATCTTGATAATATTCATAAGCTCGGACAGGGCTGGGTAGCGGAGGAGACTCTCGGGATCGCGATCTACTGCGCGCTCCGGCACCAGGATGACTTTTCAGAAGGTTTACGTGCGGCTGTAAACCACCGCGGCGACAGCGATTCCACCGGCGCGGTGACAGGAAATATCCTCGGCGCGCTGCTTGGATACGAGGCGATAGAGGATAAATGGAAGAAAGACCTGGAGATATCCGAGGTGATCCTTGAGATCGCGGACGACCTCTGCATGGGCTGCCGGATGAGTGCGCGCAGTTCGTATTATGACCCGGACTGGGAGATAAAGTATATGTACATGCACCGGCCGGTGAAGCAGAGCCCCTTCGTGTTCTTCTGGAAAGAGAGTGAAGAGAACGGCTGCTTCTCCAACTGGTTCAGGCGCAAATTTACGATAGATGATTTTGAGTACCTGCATGTTGAGCAGTATATGATGGCGCAGAAGGCAAGGCTTTTCCATGATCCCGCGATCTATACCGCGATACTGAAGGCGGAAGAGCCCTGGGAGTGCAAGGAGCTCGGGAAGAAAGTCGCGAATTTTGACGAGGATACCTGGGCTGCGGCAAGGTACGACATTGTAAAGGAAGGAAACCGCGCGAAATTCGAGCAGAATCCGGATCTGATGAAAAAGCTCCTTTATACCGGCACCGCGATCCTTGCGGAGGCGAGCCCCAAAAAACAAGATCTGGGGGATCGGCCTGGACGCTGAGAGCGCGGAGACAACTCCCGTGACCAAATGGCCGGGACAGGGGCTGCTTGGACTGGCCCTCATGGAACTTCGCTCCGAGTTTTCAAAGCAGGCCGCGCCGCGGGCGGAAATGCGCCTGGTCCAGGGCGATATCACAAAAATATCTGACGTTGACGCGATCGTAAATGCCGCGAATGAGAGCCTGCTCGGCGGGGGCGGAGTAGACGGAGTGATCCACCGCGCCGCGGGGCCGAAGCTCCTCGAGGAATGCAGGAAACTGCACGGCTGCCCGACCGGGGAGGCCAGGATCACAGGGGCATACGAGCTTCCCTGCAGATATGTGATCCACACGGTCGGACCGATCTGGCGCGGGGGAAGCGCAGGCGAGGAAGAGCTCCTTGCCTCATGCTACAGGAATTCTCTGCAGCTCGCCGTGGACAAGGGCCTGCGCAGGGTAGCTTTTCCCTCGATCGCTACCGGAGTCTTCGGATATCCCCTTGACAAGGCGGCCGGGACCGCACTCAGCGAGGTCAGCCGCTTTATCGATGAACATCCGGGAGAGCTTGATCTCGTGGAGTGGGTGCTTTTTGACAGCAGGACCTACGCGGCCTACGAGGAGGCTTTGAACAGAACGGAGGACAGGAGTTGACTGATTATTCATTATTAATAAAACAGGCGGAGGCGTTGACCGAGGGCGTGCCGTACCTGACCGCGAATCTCGCTAATATTTCCGCGCTTATTTACGAATCGCTCGATGAAGTTAACTGGGCGGGCTTCTACATTATGGAAGAGGACAAGCTGGTCCTGGGGCCCTTCCAGGGAAGGCCTGCGTGCGTGGCGATCCCGATGGGGAAGGGCGTCTGCGGGACCGCCGCGGAACAGGACAGGACTCTTGTGGTCGCGAACGTTCATGAATTTGCCGGGCATATTGCCTGCGACAGCGCCTCGGAGTCGGAGATCGTGATCCCGGTGCACCGCGGCGGAAAGGTCTGGGGGGTCTTTGACATCGACAGCCCGGTGAGAGAGCGTTTCAGTGAGGAGGACCGGCAGGGGCTGGAGGAGCTGGTAAAGATGCTGGAACAAATTATTTGCTGACCCTCCGCCTGCGCTTCGTTAAAGAAAGCTATTCCAGAAATTCGGAATGCTGTTCCAGATTTCTGGAATAGCTAAAACACCGCATATATTCGGCTTTCCGGCTTGGTTAGAACGTTCAAATCGACAAAATTTTAACAATAAAGTCCAGAATATTGGAAAAACCGTTTCAAAACGAAAAATCCCGAAAACCTTTAAAAACAGGGCTTTCCGGGATTTTTTATTTTTTGGCACGGTGCTTGCTCATTATATTGCTGCAACATAAAATATTTTTAAGGGAGGAAAAAAATGTTAGCAGTTCTTGGCTTTCTGACAGTCATTGCCATGCTGGTGCTGATAATGACAAAGAAATTATCACCGCTGGTAGCACTTATCATCGTTCCCGTAATCACGGGCATCATTTCTTGCTTCTTCTTTGTAACTGATGCTGAAAACGCTCCCGGCGTTATCAATGCATTTGCGAACTTCAAAAAGCTCGGCGGCTTCATTACCGGATCATCAGGAATCGGATCCGTTGCAGCTACCGGCGTTATGTTCATCTTCTCGATCCTGTTCTTCGGGATCCTGACAGATGCAGGTACCTTCAGACCAATCATTAAAAAGATCCTTCAGATCGTTGGAACCGATCCCGTGAAGATCTGCCTTGGAACCGCTTTCCTTGCAGCAATCGTTCACCTCGATGGATCAGGCGCTGTTACATTCCTTATCTGCGTACCCGCGCTTCTGCCTCTGTATGACGCACTTGGAATGAGGAGGACGACACTCGCCACGATAGTAGCTCTCTCGGCCGGCGTTATGAACATCCTGCCTTGGGGCGGTCCTACGATCAGAGCAGCTACCGCACTTGGAGAGGCAAACGTTGTTTCCTTCTTCATGGCTGACCTTCCTGCAGTTATCGCAGGTCTTGTATGTGTAGTCGTTATCGCAGTTATGCTCGGAAGATCCGAGAAAAAGCACCTTACCGAGAGCGGAGCAATGGTTTCCGAGTATGTAGAGCCTGAGCTCAGCGAAGCTGAGGCAGCTCTTCTCAGACCCAAGAACTTCGTTATCAACATCATCCTGATCATTGCCGCAATCGTTTGCCTGCTTAAGTCTGGTTTCGCTCCGGCAGTCATCTTCATGGTATTCTACGTACTTGCAACACTCATCAACTATCCGAAGGTAGCAGACTCCAAGGCAAGGGTCGACGCTCATGCAAAGAGCTGCCTCATGATGTGCTCAGTGCTTTTCGCAGCAGGCTGCTTCACCGGTATCATGAAGGGCACCGGAATGATCACCGCTATGTCTCAGGCACTTGTATCCATTATCCCTGCAGCGCTCGGCAAGTTCTTCCCGCTCATCGTTGGCGTTATCGCATGCCCTGCATCCCTGCTCTTCGATCCTGACTCCTTCTACTATGGAGTTCTTCCGGTACTTGCAGAGACCGCTACCGGCTTCGGCGTAGTTGCTTCCGATATCGGCCGTGCAGCTATCCTCGGCCAGATGACAGTCGGCTTCCCGATCTCTCCTCTTACCGCTTCAACATTCCTGCTCATCGGTCTTGCAGGCGTTGACCTTGGCGAGCATCAGAAGAAGACTCTTCCGCTTGCATGGCTTGTATCACTTGTAATGCTTGCAGTAGCTATCGTTACCGGAGCAGTACATATTTAAGAACTTTAACTATAGGCAAATCATAGAACAGTTTAGGAAAGGAAAAAAACATGAAAACAATCAGAATAGGCTCCGGTGCCGGATACGCCGGCGACCGCCTTGAACCTTCGCTTGAACTCATTGAGAAAGGAAACCTTGACTATATCAGCTACGAGTGCCTCGCAGAGCGTACCATCGCTATCGGCCAGGAAGCAAAGCTTAAGGATCCTAACAAGGGATACAACGGACTTCTTGAGTACCGTATGGAAAAGGCTCTCCCTCTTTGCTGGGAGCACAAGGTAAAGCTCATCACCAACATGGGAAGCGCAAACCCTGTTGCAGCTGCTAAGAAGTGCGTTGAGATCGCTCAGAAGCACGGACTTACCGGCATGAAGATCGCCTGCGTTACCGGCGATGACCTTCTTCCGGTTATTGATAAGTACATGGACGTTGAGGTCTGGGAGACCCATGAGCCTCTGGCAAAGCTTCCCGGCAAGATCGTTTCCGCTAACGCTTACATGGGCGTTGAGGGCATCATCAAGGCTCTCGAGCAGGGCGCTGACGTAGTCATCACCGGCCGTGTATCCGATCCGGCTATCTTCATGGCTCCCTGCATCTACGAGTTCGGCTGGGATATGGAAGACTGGGACAAGCTCGGCAAGGGCACCATGGTCGGACATCTCCTTGAGTGCGGCGGACAGGCTACCGGCGGCTACTATGTAGAGCCCGGCAAGAAGGACGTTCCCGGCGTAGGACATCTTGGATTCCCGATCGCTGAGGTCAATGAAGACGGTTCCTTCGCTATCACCAAGGTTGAAGGCGCAGGCGGTATCGTAACTCCGTCCACCCTTTCCGAGCAGATCATCTATGAGATCCATGATCCCGAGAATTATTTCACACCTGACGTTGTTGCTAACTTCAAGCAGGTCAAGTTCACCGAGACCGCTAAGGATTATGTCAAGGTTGAAGGCGCAACCGGTAAGGCAAAGACCGATACCTTCAAGTGCTCCATCGGCTACAAGGATTGCTTCATCGGCGACGGCGAGATCAGCTACGGCGGCCCCGGATGCCTTGAGAGAGCAAAGCTTGCCCTTGAGATCCTTAAAGAGAGACTTGAGCTTGTCGCTCCCGGTCAGTTCGATGAGATGAAATATGACATCATCGGCTGCAACAGCCTCTACTGGAATCCTGATTACAAGTACAACGAAGAGCCTTCAGAGGTCCGCGTACGTGTTGCCGGCCGTGCTTCCACCAAGGCAATCGCAGACCTGGTACCGAACGAGGTAGAGGCGCTTTACACCAACGGCCCTGCAGGCGGATGCGGAGCAGTTAAGCGCACCAGAGAGATCGTATCTGTTGCATCCATTCTTGTTGACAGGAACGATGTTAAGCCTGAAGTTGAGATTTTCACGGTATAATTTAGGGGGTATTTGATCATGAAATTATATGAGGTTGCACATTCCCGTACAGGCGACAAGGGAAATATTTCAAACTTATCACTTATTGCTTATGATCCTGCAGATTTCGAGATGCTGAAGGAAAAGGTTACTCCCGAGAGAGTAAAAGAGCATTTCAAGGGCATGGTCAAGGGCGATGTCGTTAGATATGAGCTTCCGAACATCTGCGGACTGAACTTCGTTATGCAGGCAGCCCTGGGCGGCGGCGTTACACGTTCACTCTCCGTTGACATGCACGGAAAAGGATTCTCTTCATATCTCCTTGATATGGAAATTTAAGGGTGATAAAATATTAATAGCAGTTATCAGGAAGCCGGATGATAGTATCCGGCTTTCATGATTTGCGCGCAGCAATGAGCCATGCAGGTCCTGTCTGACATCAGCCGCAGCGAGCTGGCTCGGAAGAGGCTGATGTCAGACAGGACCTATACGGCGAATGCCGCGACAACGAGAGACCGAAGGTCGCGAGTCTGTCGGCATGGCTGAAAGCGGAGCCGCAGCGAGCTTTCCGGCATGGTACAGGACGGCAGCCGGGATGTTTTTGGAGGACAGGATGCAGATCAGGGACAAGGCCATTTACGATGCGATAGAGCAGGGAATTCTTATCTGCGACGAAGAGGCCAGGATCGCTTATTGTAATGACAGCTATGCTGATTTTATAGGAGTGCCCAGGAGTGAAGCCATAGGAAAAAAGCTTGTTGAGCTTCGGCCGGGAGCCGTTGCCCCAAAGGTGCTCGAGACCGGGGAGAAGATCGTATCTGCGCTCAGGAAGGAAAGGGGCAGGGACTATTTCGCGGACATTTATCCGATCATGGAGGATGGGCGAGTCGTCGGTACGGTCTCAGTCGTGACTGAAGTCGAGATGGTATCTTATCTCAAGGAAAGAATGGAGCAGCTGAACCGTGAAGAAGAGGCCCTTAAGGTCAGGCTGAACCTCACCAACGGTACCCGGTACAGCTTCAGCAGCATAGTTGGCAGTTCGCGCAGGCTTCTTGATACGATGACTCTCGCGAAGAGGGTGGCAAAGCATGATACGAACATCCTTCTTCAGGGCGAGAGCGGTACAGGAAAGGAGCTCTTTGCCCAGTCCATACATAACGAGAGCAGCAGGAGGGCCGGCCCGTTCGTAGCGATAAACTGCGCTGCGCTCAGTAAGACCATGCTCGAGAGCGAGATGTTCGGCTATGAGGAGGGGGCGTTTACCGGCGCCAGGAAAGGCGGCAAGCCCGGCCTGTTCGAGACCGCCAAAGGCGGGACCCTGTTCCTTGACGAAATATCCGAGATGGATATGGAGCTTCAGGCAAAGCTCCTCCGCGTCCTCCAGGAGAACAGGTTCAGAAGGATCGGCGGCACCAAAGAGATCGAGACCGATGTCAGGATCATTTCCGCCTGCAACGTCGACCTGATGAAATACATTGATGAGAAAAAATTCAGAAGGGATCTCTTCTACAGGATAGCCGTGGTCCCGATCAGTGTTCCGGCCCTGCGGGAGAGGATGGAAGATATCCCTATCCTTTGCTATCATTTCGTCAAGCGTGCCGAGGAGAGGAATAAGCGCGAGTACAGTTTTTCTGATGAGGTCATTGATGCTTTCAGGCGGTACAGCTGGCCGGGCAATATCCGTGAACTCAGGAACTGCGTCGAGTACGCGGCAATGATGTCTAACGACGGCTGCATCGATGTCTCATGTCTGCCTCGACAGATGTACTCGGAGGATGATCAGGACTATCCCGTAAAAGAGCTTTCGGAGCTCGTCAGGGAGTTCGAGAGGAATGAGATCCAGAGGGCTCTTGACCAGTTCGGCCACGACACCAAAGGGAAAAAGGCCGCGGCCGGGGCGCTGGGCATATCGCTCTCTTCCCTTTACAGCAAATTAGCAGCGGAAAAATAGATATTTGACAAGCAGAGATGCATGTGTAAAATAGATATATAAAAAGCAAGGGCGCTTTTGAGGAAGGTTTCTTCAGTGCGCCCTTTAACTGTTTTTACGGAAGAAGGAGGGCGATATCATGTGCGGCATAATGGGATATGTTGGGAAGAAGCAGGCCGGCCCGGTCATACTTGACGGATTATCGAGACTTGAGTACCGCGGTTACGATTCCGCAGGCATCGCTGTCAGGGACGATAGCGGAGACGTCCGCATCGTAAAAGCGGCGGGGAAGCTGAAGAACCTGGCTGAGATGACGCAGAACGGCAGCAGCCTCGAGGGTACCTGCGGGCTCGGACATACCAGGTGGGCGACCCACGGCGAGCCGACACAGACCAACGCGCACCCGCATATCAGCCTTAATGAGGAGGAGCATTCCGGGGCGGCGGTGGTGCCCCAGGTCACCGGGGTCCACAACGGAATCATTGAGAATTACCAGGAGCTCCGCATTAAGCTGCTGCGGCACGGGTACCGCTTCTACAGCGATACCGACACCGAGGTGCTGGTAAAGCTCGTAGATTACTATTACAAAAAATACAAGGTCGGGCCGATCGACGCGCTGGCAAAGACCATGGTGCGCGTGCAGGGGTCCTACGCCCTGGCGGTGATGTTTGCGGATTACCCGGGAGAGATCTACACCGCGAGGAAGGATTCCCCGATGATCATCGGCGTCACCGAGGACGAGACCTTCGTTGCCTCGGACATTCCCGCGATCCTGAAATATACGCAGAGCATTTATTATGCTGAGAATCTGGAGATGGCCAGGCTGATACCGGGGCAGGCGATATTCTACGACCTTAATGGGGACATAGTGCCCAAGACCCCGCAGATTGCCGAATATTCGGCTGATTCGGCGGAAAAAGGCGGCTACGAGTTCTTCATGCTGAAGGAGATCTACGAGCAGCCGAAGGCGGTCAGGGATACGATAAGCGCGTTTACGCCTGACGGGGAGGTGGATTTCTCCGCGGAGGGGCTGCTTCCCGATGACGCGAAAAATGTCGAGCGGCTGTACATATTTGCCTGCGGGTCCGCCTATCACGCGGCGGTGCTTTCGCAATATGTTTTTGAAGAGCTTGCGGGGATCCCGGTGCGGGTGGAAATGGCATCGGAGTTCAGGTACAGGGCGGTGCCTCTCGAGAAGAACAGCCTCGCGATCGTCATTTCCCAGTCGGGCGAGACCGCGGACAGCCTTGCGGCGCTCCGGAAGGCAAAGGAGCAGGTGCTTAAGACCCTGTCCATCGTAAATGTTTCCGGGAGCTCCATCGCAAGGGAGTCCGACTATACCCTCCGCACGCCCGCGGGACCGGAGATCGCGGTGGCTACGACGAAGGCTTTCAGCGCGCAGGTCATCGTACTCTATCTGCTTGCGCTCTGGATCGGGTCCGGAAAGGGGCGTATGGACCGTGAGCGCTGCAGGGAATACCTTGAGGAGATAAGGCAGATCCCTGAAAAGATCGAGGAGATCCTGTCGGACAAGACGAAGATACAGTGGCTGGCTTCTAAATTCTCGAACGCGAAGGAGGCTTTCCTGATCGGCAGGGGCATCGACTACGCGGTCTCCATGGAAGGGAGCCTTAAGGTGAAGGAAGTTTCATATATCCATTCCGAGGCCTACGCGGCAGGCGAGCTGAAGCACGGGACGATCAGCCTTCTGGAGAAGGGGACCCTGGTCATCGGGATCCTGACGCAGAAGGACCTGTATGAAAAGACCCTGAGCAACCTGATCGAATGCAAGGCCAGGGGAGCCTACATTGCGGCTCTGACCGGAAGAGGGAACAGCGGCATCGAGGAGACCGCTGATTTCACCATGTATGTTCCGGAGACCGCGCAGCCTTTCATGGGCAGCCTTGCGCTGATACCGCTGCAGCTCCTCGGATTCTACATCAGCATCGCGAAAGGCCTTGACCCGGATAAGCCGAGGAACCTCGCGAAGAGCGTTACAGTGGAATGATATATATAACGTAAAAGACAAGGGGCTGTCGCACTATTCCTTAGTGCAACAGCCCCTTCTAACGCTTTTTGTCATATCAGGCTATTAGATTATTTTCCAGAGGCGAGTTCGATGAACTGGTCGATATGTCTGTTCATTAAGAATTCCGCAAGGTCAGCATCATGATGAGCAATCGCATCAAGAATCTTTTCATGCAGTATCAGTTCCTCGTTTGATATCCGGTTATTGGAGGAAGCGACAACGTTGATGCCAAATGCATCTATACTAAGCAGGTGGGAGTGAAGCTGTTTGACAAAATCTATAATATACGGATTGTGCGATGCTTTTGCGATAGCGATATGAAAATTGTAATTTGATAATGCGGGCGAATTCTGTCCTTCCTCCTGATAATAAAACAGATCGCCCTTGTGGATCGCAATCAATTCTTCCAGTTCTTCTTCGGTTCTGTTCAGCGCAGCAAGTTTCGCAGAGATGGGCTCCAGCGCTTTAAAAATATAGAACAGATGTATTGCGTCTTCATTCCGGGAATAGTTTATCCTTAATCCTTTCCGGTGAACACTGGTCAGGAAGCCTTCGGCAATAAGTCTCTGCACGGCGTCACGGACAGGAGTCCTGCTGACATTAAACTGTTCTGCGATGGAAGTTTCGGTAAGGTATGAATCCTTACCGTATGTTCCCATCAGAATCTGAGATTTTAAAGAATCATAAACGGTCTTCCATGCCGGTGTATTATTCGATCTGGCCATTCTGTTTTGATATGATGCAGCCGGAAGCGGCATCATATATCCTTTCTTTCGATTATGCTTCTGCCAATTTTGCGTTGTTTCTGTTTTTGCCGCAGCAAATATTATAACGATTTTACATCAATTAGTGTAACAAAACAAGCCCCAAATGTATACACTAAATTTGATTGAATGTATACATATAATCCTATAAAAGCGGCTTGACAAACCATATATAGGCTGATATGCTCTAAATAAGCATTTTGATGTATACACCAAAATGCTTGTGCGCACACTACGTATTATTTTGATGTATGTAAACGGAGGCCATATTTTGATCAAAAGAGATAATATGATTATTGAACATGATCTGGAACTGGTCGTGGATGACGGCACTGTTCTGCGATATGACGTCTATCGGCCTGACGATGACAAACAGTATCCCGCGATCGTTACTTACGGACCATATGGAAAGGGCATGCATTTTACCCAGAACTATCAGGCTTTCTGGGATCGGATCAGGACCTGTTATCCCGAGATCCTCGAGAATACGAGTGCAAAGTATCTCAATTGGGAGAATATCGATCCGGAAAAATGGATCCCTGAGGGGTATGCCAGTGTTCGCTTCGATTCGAGAGGATCAGGCAGGTCAGAAGGCGAGATCAATTGCTGGAGCGAACGGGAGGCAGAAGACTACTGCCAGTGCATAGAACATATTGCCAGCCTTCCGTGGTGTGACGGCAATATCGGAGGCCTGGGCATTTCGTACTATGCAACGATGCAGTGGGCAGCTGCGGCAAAGCGTCCCCCGCATCTGAAAGCGATCATTCCTTTTGAGGGATTCAACGATTTTTATCGGGAGGCAGCACGTCATGGCGGTGTCCTTCACGATATGCTGGCATTATGGTATCCCCGCCAGGTCAAAACTCTTCAGCACGGTCTGGGATATAACGGAATGATCGGGGCCCTGACCGGAGACTGGCTTTGCGGTCCCGAAATGCTTTCTGAAGAAGAGCTTGAAAAAAAGCGTATCGATTTCATCAGTGAGTTCGGCAAAGAAGAGCTCGTAGATGCGGATGTTTATAACGAGAGGAAGATCGATCTTTCAAAGATCGAGATTCCGGTCCTTTCCTGCGGGAACTGGGGCGGCAATGCCCTTCATCTCCGCGGAAATATTGAAGGATTTCTTAATGTACCCTCCAAGGACAAGTTCCTTGAGATCCATGGCCTTGAGCATTTTACGGAATTCTATACGGATTACGGCAGAAAGATGCAGCAGGCATTCCTTGATCACTACCTTAAGGGACTTGATACCTGGCACCAGGCTCCGGTACATCTTAGACTGAGAAATGTAGACGGCTCCTTTGTGGATGTGGAGGAACAGGAATGGCCGATCGCCCGTACAGAGTGGACAAAGTATTATTTCAGTGCTGAAGGCAGATTCTCGAAAGATCCGAATGCCGATTACGAATTATCGTTCAGCGCGGACAGCGAGGGGCTCGATTTCATTTCTGAGCCGCTCGAAGAGCAGCTGGAGATCACCGGGCCTATCGCTGCAAAGATCTACGCGGCTTCCGACACGACGGACGCGGATATTTTCCTGACGATGAGAGTGATCGATCCGAGCGGAACGGACGTGACTTTTGTTGCTGCAAGCGATCCTCACGGAGTTGTTGCAACGGGCTGGCTCCGGGCTTCCCACAGAAAGCTCGACCCCGAAAAGAGCACGTTCTTTCGGCCTTATCACACGCATGATGAAGTGATCCCTTTAGTTCCCGGTGAGAAGACCGAGCTGGATGTGGAAGTATGGCCGACATCGGTCATCATTCCCAAAGGCTATAGGTTCGGTTTCTCCGTAAGCAGCAAAGACTTTGAACTGAAAGACGAAAGACTTTGGACAAAGAATGCCTATGGAGCCCCCTGGAAAGGGCAGGGCGCTTATTCTCACAATATGGAGAAGAAACCCGCTTCGCTGTTGGGGACTACGACGATCATTTCAAAGGGTGAAGAAAGACCGTACATACTGTTACCGGTAATTCCCAAAAGATAACTGTTGATCAATCCTGCATATACTGCTTTTGTGACAATAATTAAGGAGGAAAATAATGGAGACCAAAGGTACAGTAAGGCCCTTCTTTGCTTTAGGTTACTCATACGTAGTGTTCAATTTCCTGCACTACATGCTGTTCTCGTTATATCAGGTTTTGGGCGTCAGCACTATTTGTGCGCTGTTTGCGGCCAACACCGGGATCCCGTTTACCGACATCTTATCTGTGAACACTTATGGGACCCTGGCTCTGTGCGTGGGTATTTTTGCCATAGCGCCACTGGCTAAAAAGATCAAACTCAACAGGATCTTTTGCGTAGGCTTTATCATCTTATGCATCACTTCATTTATGTGGGGTCATTGCATGACGATCGGTGCGTATACACTTCTTGTCATCATCCAGGGGTTCGGTCTTGCCTGCATCGTTCAGATCGGCGGTAACGGACTGATCGCCAACTGGTTCCCGAGAACTAGAGGCACAGTATTCGGTATCACGACGATCGGTGTATTTGCTGTTTCCTTCATCATTGTGCCCATCATTAAGGCCAGTGTTGCCGCCCGTGGTTTTACTGGAACGATGGACCTTTTTGCCGTGTTTTACCTGATACTCGGAATCGTCTGCCTGTTCTGGATAAAAGAGACTCCCGCATTGGTAAATATGCTTCCTGATAACCGCCCGATGGAGGCTGATGCACAGAAGACCGTTCAGTCCGATGGAAGCTACTGGACAGTCAAACAGCTGATCTGCAGCAAGACAGGTATCGTATATATTCTGCTGTTTGGCGTTCTTAATCTGTGCAACAGAGGCTGCGGCGTCATCTCTTCCAGTCTGATAACGGAATTCGGCTATGGCGACAGTGTTGCAAAAATTACGATGGCATTGGCTGCGACCGCATGCCTCGGAAGTTTTGTTTTAGGCGTCATCGACAGCAAAAAGGGTACAAAGTTTGCAACGAGTGTCTTCTCTATCCTATTCACGATCGCGATGCTGTGCTGCTTCTTCCTTGGCAGGACCAACAGCAAGATCGGTCTTGCAATGTGGTTCCTGATGTACTTCGGAGCAGGCGCTCTCGCGAACCTGATGGTAAGCACGCTCGTAAACCTCTATGGCGCGGTCCACTTCAACTATGCGAACCGCTATCTGACTTCGCTCGTAAACGCCATCGTAGCCTTGGCATACATCATCGTTGCGAAGATCATTGCGGGATTTGGCGGAGTTACCTATTCCGTGCTGTTCTTTGGCGCACTCTCTATAGTTCCCCTCATCCTCTCGTTCGTTATTCCGGATAAGTATATCCCGGCTCCGAACAAGAAGGAAGAGGCACTGTAGCCCGCATAAAATCAGCACTTTCCTTCGGAGAAATACAAAAAACTCCCGACACTTTTAATTCGGGGCTGTCGCACTAAGGAATAGTGCGACAGCTCTTTTACATAGGATGGAAATTAGGCCGGCTGGCTGAATTTCTCTTAAAAACAAAGACCCGGGCTTCGAAAAGTCCGGGCTTTGTTGTAAAATAATAGCATGCGAAAACCATTACATTTACAGCCAAATTATACAGCATATCAAGGCTATTATCAATTCAAACTTCCACTCGAAATGGAAACCATGATCCCGGCTGATGACCCAGTCCGCCTTCTGAGCGCATTTGTGGAGGGAATGGACCTTTCGGAACTCTATGCTACCTACGACAGGGTCCGGAAAAATCAGGCGTCACCGCGTCAGATGCTTAAGATCATGATCTACGCTTCCATGAACCGTCTGTTTTCCAGCCGTGACATCGAGACAGTCTGCAAAAGAGACATTAACTTCATGTTCCTCCTTGAAGGGATGCCGGCTCCGGATCATGCCACGATTGCACGGTTTCTTTCACTCCACCTTTCCGCCTGTTCCAAAACGATCCTGGCCAATGTTTCCTCTGTGCTCTATGAACTGGGGGAGATCTCCGGCAAGACGATATTTATTGATGGGACAAAGATAGAATCCTGCGCGAATAAGTACACTTTTGTCTGGAAAAAGTCTGTCACAAAGCGCCAGGCCCATCTGTTTGAGAAGATCGTTTCTTTCATTGAAGAATGCGAGGCGCTGTACGGAATCAAGGTGGTTTATAACGGAAAAGCGACGCTGCATACCATGAAGCGGCTGCGCAAAAAACTCTATCAGATCAAGGAAGATGAACAGATCCCTTTCGTCTATGGTGCCGGCCACCGGAAAAGCCAGTTGCAGAAGTCCATTGAAACGCTGGAGGAATATATCAGCAAGCTGAAAGAATACACAAAACATCTTCATATCTGCGGAGAGCGGAACAGTTATTCTAAAACGGATCCGGATGCGACATTCATGAGGCTGAAGGAAGACGCGATGCTGAATGGGAAGCTGAAACCCGCCTATAATCTTCAGCATGGAGTTGACGCGCAATACATCACATGGCTCGATCTGAGCAGTCATCCAACGGATGTCCTGACGCTTGTCCCATTTTTAAAAGACATGGAGGAGCATCTGTCGTTTAAGTACAAAGAGATCGTTGCGGACGCCGGATATGAAAGCGAGGAAGCTTATGTATTTCTGGAGCAGAATGGACAGGAATCGTATCTGAAGCCACAGAATTACTAAATATCGAAGACCCGGAAATATCGCCAGGATATCAGCCGGAGAGAGAACATGGAATATGATCCTGAGACGGATGAATATATCTGCTCAAAAGGAAAGAAGCTCAGGCCGTTATATGACCGTCGCAGCAAAAACCGGAATGGCTACGTAAGTACAGTGACTGTCTACGAATGTGAAAGCTGTCAGGGATGCCCTTATAAAGACAAATGTATTCACGGCAACAACTGCAAGACACCGCTGGAGGAACGCAATAAACGGCTGAACGTCTCTAAAGTGATGAAACAGAAGAGGCAGGAAACTCTTGAACGGATCACAACGGAGTACGGGACACAGCTCAGGATGAACAGAAGCATTCAGGCCGAAGGCAGCTTTGCCGTTATAAAAGAGGACATGAATTTCCGCCGATATCTTTACCGGGGAAAGGAAAACGTACTGGCCCAGAGCGTTCTGCTTGCCATTGCCTACAACATCAACAAGCTTCATTTCAAGATTCAGGGAGGCCGGACAGGCAAGTTCCTGACGGAACTGAAAGCTTCATAAAATTTGACCAGTCAAAACAAAGATCAATCGAAGGCGCTTAGTTTGTGGGCGGCTTTAGTTAGAGTCTCCAGAATTTTGGATTCCGCCAGTAATTTCGTCATAACCGGAAAAAATCCGGCTGAGGAGGCCGGATTTTCGCCGATAAGTGAGGGCTGCAGCAACATCTATTGCGACAGCCCTTTTTTTATACTGAAATTTCTTTTTATGCTTTTTCGCCCTGGTATTTTACGGCCGCCTTGATAAGCCCGCGGAACAGGGGGTGAGCCTTGTTCGGGCGTGACTTGAATTCAGGGTGTGCCTGGGTCCCGACGAAGAAGGGATGGTCCTGAAGTTCTATCATCTAAAATTTTTAGGGGAGGAAAAAAGTTAGCAATTCTTGGCTTTCTGACAGTCATCGCTATGCTGGTGCTGATAATGACAAAGAAATTATCACCACTGGTAGCACTTATCATCGTTCCCGTTATCACGGGCATCATTTCTTGCTTCTTTAGGAGATACAGCTGGCCTGGCAATATCCGTGAACTCAGGAACTGCGTCGAGTATGCGGCAATGATGTCCAATGACGGTTATATTGATGCCGGATGCCTGCCGCGCCAGATGTACACGGAGGACGAGCAGGACCATCCCGTAAAGGAACTTTCGGAGCTCGTCAGGGCGTTCGGGAGAAATGAAATCGAGAAGGCTCTCGACCGGTTCGGACACGACACCAAAGGGAAAAAGGCCGCAACCGAGGCTCTCGGAATATCGCTTTCTTCCCTTTACAGCAAAATAGCATCAGAAAAATAAACTATCCGGCAGGTGATAAAAGCAGCGGCGTTCTTGAGGAAGGATCCTTAAGAGCGCCGTTTCCGTTTTTTGCTGAAATGCACTATAATGGAAAGGCAATAGAGGACAAACAAATGACAAGACTAATCATTTACCAGACCGCAGCTGTCCTGATCGGCTTCATTATAGATTTTTTTGCCGGGGATCCCTACGCGCTGCCTCACCCGGTAGCTGCGATCGGCAGGCTGATCTCCTTTCTGGATAAAAAATTCCGGCGCGGGAACAGCAATATAAATGATGTCGGGCGAGGTATACTGACGGTGATCATCGTCGCAGCAGTTTCGACCGCGGTCCCGGCGGCGCTCCTTTTCTGCATGTGGAAGATCCATCCCATCGTTTACCTTGCGGTAAACAGCATCATGTGCTGGCAGCTGGTCGCAGCGAGGCAGCTTGAGATAGAGAGCTCGAAAGTGCAGAGGACGCTTGAAAAGGGTGATGTTGAGGGCGCCCGGAACGCGGTATCGTATATTGTCGGCCGCGATACGGATGTGCTTGATGAGAGCGGGATCTGCCGCGCGGCAGTGGAGACCGTCGCGGAGAATGCTTCCGACGGGGTGACCGCCCCGCTGTTCTGGATATTCCTTTTCGGCGCGGCAGGCGGCTTCTTTTACAAAGCCGTCAACACCATGGATTCAATGCTCGGATACAAAAACGAGAAATACCTGTACTTCGGGAGAGCCGCGGCGAAGACCGATGACGCGGTAAACTTTATACCGGCGCGGATCTGCGCGCTTCTGATGGTCGCAGTCTGCCCGGCCTGCGGCCTTGACGGCAGGACCGCGTACCGGATATTCCGGCGCGACCGCTATAAGCATGCGAGCCCTAACTCCGCGCAGACCGAGTCTGTCTGCGCTGGGGCGCTGAACGTGCGACTCGCGGGGGACGCGGTCTACGGCGGGGTTGTGCGTAAAAAAGAATATCTCGGCGATGATATAAGACCCATTGAGCCGGAGGATATAAAGCGGTCAAACCGCCTTATGTACGCCGCCTCGTGGCTGATTCTGGGGATCGGGATCCTTGCAAGGATCGCGGTGATACTTGCTTTTACGGCTGTGTGAAGGAGCATTTAAATTGAAAATAGCGAAACCGCTCATGATACAGGGGACGATGTCAAACGCAGGAAAAAGCCTGCTCTGCGCGGCTCTCTGCCGGATCTTCAGGCAGGACGGGCACTGCGTGGCTCCGTTTAAATCCCAGAATATGGCGCTGAACTCGTATATTACCGAGGAAGGCCTCGAGATGGGCCGTGCGCAGGCGGTGCAGGCCGAGGCGGCGGGGATCAGGCCTTCGGTACTGATGAACCCTGTGCTTCTGAAGCCTACGACCGACACCGGATCGCAGATCATTGTAAACGGGAAGGTGCTCGGAAATATGCCGGCGGCGGAATATTTTAAATACAAAAAGCAGCTGGTGCCTGAGATCATGCGCGCCTACGATGCTCTGGCATCCGAAAATGATATCATTGTGATCGAGGGCGCGGGCAGCCCCGCGGAGATAAATCTCAAGACCGACGACATAGTGAATATGGGGCTTGCGAAGATGGCAGAGGCGCCGGTGCTGCTCGCGGGCGATATAGACCGCGGGGGAGTTTTCGCTCAGCTTTACGGGACGATCGCGCTCCTTGAGCCGGATGAAAGATCCTTGGTGAAAGCCACGGTGATAAATAAATTCAGGGGCGACAGATCTATACTCGCTCCGGGGCTCGATATGCTGTATGACCTGGTGAAGATCCCTTGCGCCGGAGTCATTCCTTATATGAATGTCGATATTGACGACGAGGACAGCCTGAGCGAACGGCTGAGATCAGGGGAGCGCAGGGAGATAGACATAGCGATCATATGCCTGCCGCGCATCTCGAATTTTACCGATTTCTCACCATTTGAGCGCTTTCCGGGCGTTTCCGTGCGCTACGTAAGGAAATTGTCCGGGTTCGGGAAGCCGGATATGATCATCCTGCCCGGAACGAAATCTACGATATCTGACCTTAAATGGATGCGGCAGAACGGCCTGGAAGCCCAGATCCTCAAAGCCGCCTCGCGCGGAACGCCGGTTTTTGGCATCTGTGGAGGGCTCCAGATGCTGGGGAAAAGGATCTCCGATCCGGACGAAGCTGAAGGCGGGGGAGAGATCTCCGGCATGGGGCTTCTGGACATAGAGACCGTATTCTCGTGCGAGAAAACACGAAGGCAGGCGGAAGGCACTTTTTCCGGCCTGACCGGTATGTTCGAGGGTTTGAATGGCATAGGATACCGCGGATATGAGATGCACCTGGGGCAGAGTGGCACAGACCGCCCCGTGCTGCAGAGCAGGAATGTTTACGGCAGTTACATTCACGGGCTTTTCGATGCAAACAATATAGCCGGGACGGTCGTCAAGGCGCTTTACGAAGCGCGGGGACTCAGGTTTGACGAAAATGCCGGGTTCGACGCGCAGACCTACCGGGAGGGGCAGTATGACAAGCTCGCCGCCGAGGTGCGTAAAGCCCTCGACATGGAGCTTATTTATTCTATCCTGGAGAACGGTATATGAGGCGGGCCGCCTTGGCGTGAAGGGAGATCTGGTGAGGGCCATGGATGAGCTTGAAATAAGACTAAACAATATAATAAATGCGGTCGGGCCGGCGGACAGTGCTGCCGCAGCAGAGGCGGAAGAGCGCCAGGCCAGGCTTGCGAAGCCTCCGGGGAGCCTTGGGAGGCTGGAAGAGCTTTCGGCGCAGCTCGCGGGCATTACCGGGAAGATTCATAATGAACTTGATAAAAAATGCATCCTTGTTTTCTGCGCGGATAACGGGGTGACCGAGGAGGGCGTTGCGAGCGCCCCGCAGTCCGTCACGCGGGCCCAGGCTGTAAATATGGCGCGCGGAAAGACCGGCGCAGCGGTCCTGGCGAAGCGCTTTGGCTGCGAGATGCGTGTTATAGACGTCGGGGTGAACGCGGAAGTAAGCGATCCTGCAGTGTTTGACAGAAAGATCGCCTTAGGTACGCAGAACATCGCAAAACAGCCGGCAATGAGCCGCGAACAGGCGCTGCGCGCTGTTCTGTGCGGGATAGAGACCGCATGCGGGGCCGCGGAAGAAGGCGTGAAGGTGCTGGGCGTCGGCGAGATGGGCATTGGGAACACCACTACTTCGTCCGCCGTTCTGGCCGTGCTCACAGGGCATGACGCGGAGGAAGTCACCGGCCGCGGCGCCGGCATAACCGAGTCTGCATATAAAAACAAGATAGCGGTTATCAAAAAGGCGATAGCCCTTAACGCCCCCGACAAAAACGACGTGGTCGGTGTAATATCGAAGGTCGGCGGGCTTGACATTGCCGCGATGGCCGGGGCGTTCATCGGCGCCGCATACAGCCGCGTTCCCGTGGTGATCGACGGTTTCATTTCAGATGTCGCCGCGCTCTGCGCCTGCCGGCTTTGCCCTGACGCGCGCGGGTACATGATCCCCTCGCACAGGTCATTTGAGAGAGGCAGCGATATTGCCGCGGAGGAGCTCGGGCTGAGACCGCTTTTCGATCTCGGCATGAAGCTCGGCGAAGGCAGCGGGTGCCCGATAGCCATGATGATGCTGGACGCCGCCTGCGCCGTGATGAACGATATGGCGACCTTTGAAGAGGCAGATATCGACGACAGTTACCTTGATGAAATCAGGAAGACCGATTCTTTTTCGGTGAAGGGACAGTGAAATGAATGTTTTGATCTCGGGCGGCTGCAAGAACGGAAAATCCGGATTCGCCCAGGAGCTTGCGGTAAAGCTGGCCGCGGGCGGAAAGCGCTATTACGTGGCGACGATGGTCCCTTATGACGATGAAGACCGCGAAAGGATAGCGCGGCACATCGCTGACCGCGCAGGTCTGGGCTTCGAGACGGTCGAGATTCCAAGGGACATCGGTTCCTGCCTTGAAAAAGTGGGCGGGAACGGAACATTCCTGGTCGACAGCATAACAGCGCTGCTGCAGAACGAAATGTTTTCTGCAGGCGGAGAGGCCGATCCGGAAGCGGAAAGCCGCTGCATCCGGGACCTCGGCGCGATCATTGAAAAGGCCGAAAACGCGGTTTTTGTCAGCGATTACATATATTCCGACGCTTTCCGTTATGATGACATTACCGAAAAATACCGCGCGTCCCTGGCCGCGATCGACCGTTTCCTTGCGAAAGAATGTGACGCAGTGCTGGAGCTCTGCGCGGGGAACCTGATATTCCACAAAGGAGGGCCTAAAGTATGAATAAATACTTCCGGGCATTTATGATGAGCCTTTCGATGTTCACCGCATTGCCCTGTCCGTTTGGCGAATGGGACGAGGACGCGCGTCCGCTGATGACGCTTTTCCTGCCGCTGGTCGGCGCGGTGATCGGAGCATTGTGGGCTCTGGCCGCATGGATCCTGCGGCTGATCCAGTTCCCTTCGCTGGTCGACGGGATCATTCTCTGCGCGTTCCCGATAGTCCTGACCGGAGGAATACACATGGACGGCTTCATGGATACCGTTGACGCGGTGAAGTCCTGGCGGAGCCCGGAAGAGCGCAGAAGGATACTGAAGGACCCGCACGTCGGCTCATTCGCGGTGATTGCCGCGTGCCTGCTGATAATTGCGGAGGTCGCGCTTTTTGCCTCGGCAAAAGATACCTCGGATATATTTACCCTTATCTTCATTCCCGTTGTTTCAAGGACGGTCGCGGCGCTCGGCGTAACGATACTGCGCCCGATATCGGCGAGCGAATACTCCGGCGCCTACAGAAAGGGCGTAAAAAAGGAGCATGCCATGATCCTGCTGGCGATACTTGCAGTGTCTGTTATTTTGGGATTTATTCTGCTTGGCCGATACGGCTTTGCGTCCCTGGCAGTCATTGCGGGGTATCTTATATTCCTGCGGCGGGGTTTCTGCTCGCTTGACGGCATGTCCGGAGACATTTCCGGATACGCGCTGACGATCGGGGAACTCTGCGGGATAGCGGTATTTGCTTTGGTATAGGAGGATTTGGATGGATCTGATAATCGGCGGCGCGTACCAGGGGAAGCTTGAATACGCGAAGAGCAGGTGTTCATTAAGTGATGAAGAGATATTTGTCTGCACGGAAGATAAAGGCATAGAATTCGCCCGGCAGTGCGTATACAATATACAGGAATACACGCTGTATTGCGTGAAAAACGGCATAGATGCATTGGAAATATTTAAGGCGCATAGGGATGATTGGAAGGACAGCGTCCTGATATGCGAGGACATTTTCTGCGGAGTGGTGCCGCTTGGCAAAGATATGCGGGATTGGCGTGAGATGACAGGCAGGCTATGCGCGTATCTCTCAGGCGAAGCCGAAAGCGTGACGCGCATTTTCTGCGGACTGGAGCAAAAACTGAAATGATGCTTGTACTGATACGCCATGGAAAGACCGCAGCCAACGAAAACCATCTGTACTGCGGGAAGACCGACCTGGAGCTTTCCGAAAACGGCAGGAATGAACTGAAAAATCTTAAATATGATAAGAGTCTTTTCGATCCCTCAGAAATGAGTGTGCTGACGAGCGGCATGAAGCGGTGCGAGCAGACGCTGGAGCTTCTTTTCGGCGAGGTGCCGCACGAGGCCGATCCGGATTTCCGGGAGATGGATTTCGGAGCCTTTGAAATGCGCTCTTACGCAGAATTAAAAGCTGATCCGGACTATATTGCCTGGATCAGCGGGGATAATGAAGCGAATATTGCCCCGGGCGGAGAGAGCGGAGAGATGATGCGGTCCCGCGTGATGGAAGGGCTTGACCGACTGACCGCGTCGGGACGGGACACCCTTCTGGTTGCCCACGGCGGCGTGATCGCGCTTATCATGGCGAGCCTTTTTCCGGAAGAAAACAAAAACCGCTATGAATGGCAGCCCGCTCCGGGAGGAGGATACGCGGTCAGCCTGACTGACCGCAGCTATTCCGCTCTGCCCTGACTGTTCGTTTCATGAAATTAAATTTTCAAGCTGCAAGAGACAAAACAATATGAGAATTACATTAACTATTGTAGCATCTGGTGATTAAAACCAGATCCAGGGGTACTGATACATCCGGAAGAACATAAACTTTTCTTATGAGGACATAAAAACTGCCACCAGACAGTAATCTGATGGCAGAAAGTTATTTTGTAGTTTGTTGACAGGCAGCAGTTTATAAACGGTTTTATGAATTGTGTTTCTGATACGCTATCGCCGCTTCTATAAGCCCGCGGAACAGGGGGTGGGCCTTGTTCGGGCGCGACTTGAATTCAGGGTGCGCCTGGGTCCCGACGAAGAAAGGATGGTCATGTATTTCTATCATCTCGACGATCCGGTTGTCGGGGGAAGTGCCGGAAAGAGTCATTCCGGCGGCTTGCAGCTCCTCCCTGAAGTCATTATTGACTTCATAGCGATGCCTGTGGCGCTCCGAGATATGCTCTTCGCCGTAAAGCCGGTACGCGATGGTGTCGGTCCTGAGGTCGCAGGGGTAAGCTCCCAGCCTCATCGTGCCGCCGAGATCGGTCACATTTTTCTGTTCAGGCATGAGGTCGATGACCGGATAGGGCGAATCCGGCGCGAATTCCGTGCTGTTCGCACCGGCGTGACCCAGAACGTTCCTAGCGAAATCGACGATAGCCATCTGCATTCCCAGGCAGATCCCCAGGTAAGGGATGCCTTTCTCGCGGGCGTAGGTCGCAGCGTAAATGATCCCTTCTATTCCCCTGTCTCCGAATCCGCCGGGAACGATGATCCCGTCAGCTCCTCCAAGCAGCTCTTCTGCGGTCTCAGGGGTAAGGTCTTCAGATTCGATCCATCTAATAGTGACTTCCGCGTGGTTTGCGATCCCGCCGTGCTTTAAAGCTTCAACTACAGAGAGGTAGGCGTCGTGAAGGACGGTATATTTTCCGACAAGGGCGATCGTGACGAAGCTCTTCGGATTGCGCAGGGCATGTGAAATATTTTCCCATTCGGAGAGGTCCGGCTCGGGCGATTCAAGGTGCAGGCAGGAGAGCACGCGGTCTGCAAGGTGTTCCTTCTCCATAACGAGGGGAACGTCGTAGAGATATTCTACGTCAAGGTTTTCCAGGACATTTTCCGCGGGGACGTTGCAGAAGAGCGCGATCTTCCTTTTCAGGCCCTCATCGAGAGGGTGCTCGGTTCGGCAGACCAGGATGTCCGGCTGTATTCCGAAGCCCTGCAGACGGTTGACGCTCATCTGCGTGGGCTTTGTTTTCAGCTCGCCGGAAGCGCGCAGGTAGGGGATCAGGGTGACATGTATCATGATGACGTTCTCGCGGCCGCGCTCCCACTGGAACTGGCGGATCGCCTCCAGGAAGGGCTGGCTCTCGATATCGCCGACGGTACCGCCGACCTCGATGATCGCGATCTTATTGTCGGCGCTGTCCGGATCCTGCGAGCCGTAGAAACTGGATTTAATTTCATTTGTGATGTGGGGGATGACCTGGACGGTGCCTCCGCCGTAGTCCCCGTGGCGCTCCTTGTTGAGGACGGACCAGTAGACCTTTCCGGAGGTCATGTTTGCGTGGCGGTCAAGGCTTTCGTCGATAAAACGCTCGTAATGTCCGAGGTCGAGATCGGTCTCGGTGCCGTCGTCGGTAACGAAAACTTCACCGTGCTGGATCGGGTTCATGGTGCCCGGATCGATATTTATGTAGGGATCAAATTTCTGCATCGTAACGCTGAAGCCGCGCGCCTTCAGAAGGCGCCCGAGAGAAGCCGCCGTGATGCCCTTTCCAAGTCCTGAAACAACGCCGCCGGTCACAAAAACATATTTCATGCCTCTACCTCCCTGCAAAGTCTGTTTTTCTCAAAAAAAGGGGTGACAGTCCCACCAGATGTTCCCACACCTGACGGTCCTGCCACCCATAAAAAATATGCTTCAGTATATAACAGCTGAGGGCAAATGTAAAGAGAAAAATCACAGGCGGGCCAGTCAAAGGACAGTTTGTTTTCCTGTAGTATTTTTGTATAATACAGGCGTACCGGACATCATATTGGTATCGAATCTACGGAGGCCTCGTTATGCCGCATTTTGAATACAAGACTATAGGAAATGCTGATCCTAAAGGGAAACCCAGGATCTATTTCGTCTGCTATCCTGATGATTTCGCGAAGTATTTTGAAGAATATTCCGCGAAGTTATTTAAGATCCAGGACTGCGCTGTATGGTACGACAGTTCTTTTGGAGAAGACTGGGATGAAGATGACCTGAAACTGCAGCTTTCACGGATGCAGCTCTTTGTGGTGCCGGTCACGGCGGATCTGCTTACTAAGCCGAACCGCGCAATGTACTTTGATATCCCGCTGGCATTTGAGCTCCACATTCCTGTGCTTCCGCTTATGATGGAGACCGGTCTTGATGCAGCCTACTCAAAGCGTTTCGGCAATCTTCAGTATCTGGACCCTAATGCTGACGACCCGACCAAGTTAAGTTTTGATGACGTGCTGTCCAAATACATTCACAGCGTTATTATCAGCGATGAGCTTGCGGAAAAAGTCCGGGACGCTTTTGACGCTTACATTTTCCTCAGCTACAGAAAGAAGGACAGGGCCGCGGCGCAAAAGCTGATGGAGATGATACACCGGAACCCTGCCTGCCGCGACATAGCCATCTGGTATGACGAGTTCCTGATCCCGGGAGAGGATTTCAATCTTTCCATCAGTGAAATGCTCAAAAAGAGCAGCATCTTCGCGCTTACGGTGACGCCTAACCTGGTGAATGAGAGCAATTATGTCAGGGACATTGAGTATCCTGCGGCACTGGCCGATAACAAGCCGGTATTTGCCGTGGAAATGGTACAGACGGACCGCAGGGCTCTATTTGATTCATATTCCGGCCTGACGGAATGCGTAAATATTTACGATGAAATAAGATTTCAGGAGATCCTTGATGGGCTCCTCAAGAGGCTTGCCATCCCGCAGCCGGACGATACCCCAGAGCACAAGTACCTGATAGCGCTTGCGTATCTGGACGGGATCGATCTTGAGAAAGATCCCTGGAGGGCTGAAAAACTGCTGGAGGAAGCGGCCGAGGCAGGGCTTCCCGAAGCCGCGGGCCAGCTCTCAATGATGTTTGAGAACGGAAAAGGAGTGGAGCGCGTCCGCGTATGGGGCGCCAGGTGGAAGGCAAAGCAGGCGGAGCTCCTGAGGAAGCGCTTTGAGAGAAATCCGAGCGAGGACAACGGAAATGAGCTTATGGAGGTCCTGACGGCCCAGGGGAAGCAGCTTATTGAGATCAGCAAGCTGGACGAGGCGGAAGCTGTGCTCCGGGAGCTTTCCGAGATCAGTGCCAGGACAAAATGGAACCTGTCCGATACCGCACAGGTCCGGCTGGCATGGAGCTATTACCAGCTTGCCAAGATCAAAAATGAAAAAGATGATACCGGAGAAGCCGTAAAACTCCTGGAAGAGGCTGTAAAGATCGTAAAAGCCTCAAAGACCGCCTCCGGGAAAATGCATATAGCCCTATATATATATCTCAGCGGAGTCCTGATCAAAAGGGAAGAGATCGATGCTGCGGAAAAGTATGTAAATATGCTTCTTCCTATGGCGCAGGACGAGGTCAGGAAAAAGGATGACGCTTCTTCCAACTCAGACCTGTCGAGTGCATATTCGCTGAAAGGGGATATTGAAAAGGCAAGGAGAAATTATGACCTTGCGGCAGATTGTTACCGACAGTCTCTTTCCATATTCGAAAAGATCTCCGGAGGACCCGATACGGCGGTCAGCAAAAATAAAAAAGCCAGGATATACAGGGACCTTGGAGAAGTACGGGAATTTCAGGAAGACCATGTAAAGGCAAGGGATCTTTACAAAACGGCCTGCGGCCTGTACCGGGAAGCTTACGATGAGGACAACAGCAGATCAAATGAACATGCGCTTTATCGGGCCTATGTAGATCTTGCGTATGAATATCTGCGCCTGAAAGACTATAAAAACGCCCAGGAGAATTTTGAAAAAGCGCTTCCTTTAAATATGGCAATTGCCATGGACGTGAAGGAAGACGATACTTTTCAGAAGCTGCACAATCTCGCGGAATTGACCTTCAGACTGGCAGAAATGAACGGCGACGGCCCGGTCATGCAGGATGCCCGTTATACTCAGCTGAGGGTTAGTATAGGGCAATGGGGACTGGCAGAGACGGATGATGCCTGGGCAAAAATGGAAGCCGATTATGATAATCTGTACAAAGCCTGCAAATACAATAACTGTGAGAAAGATGCGCGGTTCCTCTTCGGCGACGCATTTATGGATAACGCGGTGTCGTATGAATGCAGGAATGAACTTGTCCGGGCTTCGAAAGACTATAAGAATGCTTACTATGAATTTGAAAAAGCGCTCAAAGAGACCGGCGAGGGCTGGAGCGATCAGAAGCTCAAGGTCATGAAAAAGCTTGCGATCAACGCTTACAGGGCAGGAAGCAGGGAAGGGCTTCCTCTGGATGTCCGGAGAGACTTTCTGCATAGATCCATCGGCTTCAGCAGGGAACTTCTCGACAATACAGGGGACGGTACATACAGGGCTTTCATATCCGGGTCTGAAGACGCCCTCAGGGAACTGGAAGAGGAGAGCTGAACAGTATTGTTTTGACTTAAGGGAGGAATTCTTAAATGTCATTTAAGATCGTTAGGAACGATATAACCAGGATGGAAACGCAGGCCATCGTGAACACCGCGAATACCGAACCGGTCGCGGGGACGGGCTGTGACCATGCGGTGTATCAGGCCGCGGGCTATGAGAAGCTCCTTGATTACCGCAAGGAGCATATCGGGGCGGTCCCGGAAGGGGAAGTCTTCATCACCCCGGGTTTTGACCTTCCTGCAGAATACATTATCCATGCGGTGAGCCCGCTCTATATCGACGGTGAGCACGGCGAGGAAGAGCTTCTGCGTTCGTGCTACCGGAAGAGCCTTGACCTCGCGGCGGAGCGCGGGATCCAGTCGATTGCTTTCCCGCTGATCTCGACCGGCGGATTCGGATATCCCAGGGAAGAAGGGATGAGGATCGCGGTCGACGAGATACACGCATTTCTCCTGCATTCTGATATGGAGATATACCTTGTAGTATTCGATGACAAGGCAACTTCGATGGGGAGGAACCTTTACGCGGGGCTTGAGGAGTATATCAGCAGGAATTATGTTGACGAGAAGCGCAGGGAGGAGTACGGCGGAGCGTATCATTCTTATGATTTCGATCCGGAAAAGGATATCGCGCTCCGGGAAAGGCGGAGGGCCGAGTTTTTACGGAGAAGAGAGGAAGAGCTGCGGAAGGACGACTATATGCCGGGCTTATGCGGAAGCAAGCCCAGTATGCCTGCTTCCGGCAGCAGAACCCATCCGCGGGCACCTGAGGAAAAAGCACAGAAACAAAAGGCTCCCAGAAGCAGCATTTTTATTAATAACGCGAGGCGGCGTCCTTCCTCTCCCCGGCCGGTCTTCGATGTATCGAAAAAGGATGAGTTATCGTTTGAAGACGATCTATATGAGGAAGAAGCTGAATGTGCCTCCGAGTCCTTCGAAGAGCCGGAAGTCGATTACGAAGCCCTGGAGCGGAAGCTGAGGGAGAGGATGTCCCACAGGGCCGATACCTTCTCGCAGTACCTGCTTTACCTGATAGAGCGGAAGGGAATGGAAAACGCAGACGTTTACAAACGGGCGATAATTGACAAGAAGGTCTTTTCCAAGATAAAAAACAACCCGGAATACCATCCTCAGAAGCTGACCGCGCTGTGTCTGTGCATTGGGGCGAAGCTGAACCTGGATGAGTCGAGGGACCTGCTTGCGAGGGCAGGGTACGCCCTGTCGCCCAGCGACAAGACGGACATTATCTTCACATTTTTCATAGAAAACAAGATATACGACATGATCGAACTTGACATCCAGCTCGAGGAACACGGGATCCCCTGCATCATTACATGACGGGGAACGGAGAAAGTTCCTGCATGAAAAACGGTCGCTTCACCGGCGACCGTTTTTTAATTCCCTCCTGATATACTGTCCCCGGAAAGAAAAAAGAAACGGCCGATGAGGCAAAGAGCAATGCGCAGGAGGTACGAAAATGAAGAAAGGTTTAACAGAGCTTGTTTTTATTCTTGACAGGAGCGGTTCCATGAGAGGGCTGGAAGGTGATACTATCGGCGGGTTCAATTCCCTTCTCGAAAAACAGAAAAATGAGGACGGGGAAGCCTATGTTTCGGTCGTGCTTTTCGATGACCGTACAGAAGTCCTCTACGACAGGACCGATATCCAGAAGGCAGAGCCCATGACCGACAGACAGTACTATGTGAGAGGCTGCACGGCGCTCCTGGACGCTGTAGGCGGGGCCATCCATCATATCTACAATGTACGCAGGTACGCCAGGGAGGAGGACGTTCCGGAGAAGACGCTATTCATCATCACCACGGACGGGATGGAGAATGCCAGCAGGAACTACAGTTACGACAGGGTGCGCCGGATGGTAAGGGAAATGCAGGAGAAGTACGGATGGGAATTCCTGTTCCTCGGAGCGGATATCGACGCGATAAGCACCGCGCAGAGGGTAGGGATCAGGCCGACACACGCTGTGAATTTTGAAAAGGACCGCCGTGGGGTGGAGCTGAATTATAAGGTCATGTCGGAAACTGTCAGCTGTGTCAGGGAGGCCCCTTCCGTGGAAGAGATGGCCGAAGCGCTTGACAGCGAGGAAACTCTCATGGAGATCAGGGAGGATTATAAGCGCAGGCACAGGAAATAACAGCGGAGATGTCCTTCACAATATAACGAATCTCTGCAGCTCTTCGGGGATGCCGTATTTATGCGGCATCCCCGAATTGATTTCTGGGCCTTCCCGGGGATATAATAGAGACAGAAAAAAGAATTACGTATGAAGGAGGACCGCATCATGCTAAGTACAGGAATTAAGGCTCCGGAGTTTACCCTCCCGGATCAGAACGGGGAAATACATTCTCTCAAAGATTACCGCGGGAAGAAAGTCATTCTCTATTTCTACCCCAAGGACAACACTTCAGGCTGCACGAAGCAGGCGTGCGGCTTTGCGGAGCGCTATCCCCAGTTCACCGAGAAGGGTGCTGTGGTGCTCGGCGTGAGCAAGGACAGCGTGAAATCCCACAAGAACTTTGAGGAGAAGTACGGCCTTCCCTTCACCATCCTTTCAGACCCGGAGCATGAAGTGCTGGAAGCATATGACGTCTGGAAGGAAAAGAAGAATTACGGCAAGGTCTCCATGGGCGTCGTCCGCACCACCTACCTTATCGACGAAGAGGGCGTGATCATTAAGGCAATGGACAAGGTGAAGGCAGCGGAGAATCCCCAGGAGATGCTTGACGCGCTGCAGCAGGGCTGAGATCCGTAAACGTCATTTATCAGACAGAGGAACAGATATGGAATTTTGCAGAAGGACCAGGGAGGACAGGCCTGTTCTGGCGATTTGCTACGATTTTGACAAGACCCTTTCCCCCGACAATATGCAGGCGCAGGGGTATATCCAGTCGGTAGGCTTTGACGCGGAGAGATTCTGGAAAGAGTCGAACGCGGTCGCTCAGGCCAACGAGATGGACAGCAACCTTGCCTATATGCTGAAGATGGTCCAGGAGGCTGAGGGGAACCTTGTGCTTACAAGGAAGGCCCTTGAGGAGTACGGTTCCAGGGTTAGCCTTTTCCCCGGCGTGGAGGAGTGGTTTTCGCGGATCCGGGAGTACGGGCAGGAGCACGGAGTCATCGTCGAGCACTACATCATTTCCTCCGGACTTAAGGAAATGATCGAGGGGACCCGGATCGCGGGCGAATTTGAGAAGATCTACGCCAGCTCTTTTTACTACAATGAGCGCGGGGTGGCAAAGTGGCCCGCCCAGGTCATCAACTATACGGCTAAAACGCAGCTCCTTTTCAGGATCGAGAAGGGCGTCCTGGACATCAACGACGATGCGGTAAACAATTATTTCCCGCCTGACAGGATAAGGGTGCCGTTCCGCAACATGGTCTACATTGGAGACAGCGAGACAGACATACCCTGCATGAAGCTCGTCAACGTCAACGGCGGGCACGCGGTCGGCGTGTATGATCCGGAGACCAACGACCGCGAAAAAGTGCGGAAAATGGTGCGCGAGAACAGGATCAAATATTTCGCGCCTGCGGATTACACTGAGGGTTCGCCGCTGGACGAGCTGATCAAAAAGATCATCAGGAGGACCGAGGCGAACGAACTCCTGGAGGACTGGCATAACAGGAACGCCGCGGAAGCGGAAGAGGAAGGCTGAGAGGATTCTATGAAAACGGTTCGCGTGGTGGCGGCAGTCATCAGGAACGGCGGAAAAATATTCGCGGTGCAGCGTGGATACGGAGAGTACAAGGACGGCTGGGAATTCCCGGGCGGGAAGATAGAGCCCGGCGAGACCCCGCAGGAGGCACTTGCGCGTGAGATCCGCGAGGAGCTTGACACGGAGATCGCGGTCGGAGAGCTGATAGACACCGTCGAATACGATTATCCGGGGTTCCACCTGTCGATGGATTGCTTCTGGTGCAGGGTCTCAAGCGGCAGGCTGACGCTCCTTGAGGCGGAGGACAGCAGGTGGCTTTCCCGGGAGGAGCTGTACTCGGTGGACTGGCTCCCTGCCGACCTTTCTCTGATAGGCAGGATACTGGAGCAGTGGGAAGATTTTGACTAGTTTGGAGGGAGACAAATGCGCTTATTTATCGCGATCCGGCTGTCGGACGAAATGAAGAAGGAACTCACTGGCACGCTTCACGAGCTGAAAAAGGCAGGAGTCAGCGGGAAATACGTACCTGTCCAGAACCTGCATCTAACCCTTGCTTTCATCGGGGAGATGGAGAGCGCGGAGCCGGTGAAGGAAGCCCTGAGAGGTATAAAATATAAATCTTTCAGGCTTTCGCTGTCTGAACTTTCGGCCTTTGGGGACATTCTTCATGCCGGAGTGAAGGGAAACCAGGGCCTTTCAGCTGCGGCGAGGGCCGTTCGGGAGGCGCTTGACTCAGCGGGGATCCCCTATGACAGGAAGAAATTCGTGCCTCATATCACTCTGGTCCGCAAGGCCGGCGGTAACTGGAAAAGGGTGCCCGCGCCTAAGGGAGAGATGACGGTGGATAAGATCTCCCTCATGAAGAGCCAGATAAAGGATGGGAAGCCCGTGTATACGGAAGTGTTCTCAGTATAAGGACATCAGGGATCCTGGGCCGCGAATCTTCGAAAACCCGGCTATGTCACGAATAAATATTCAGAAAATGCAATAAAATATTGAAAATTGTCTCAAGAGATTTTATAATAAAAACGAAGCAGCTATTCGTGTTTATTATGAAAGAGAAGGTAGTGTTATGGCTAAGTTTGAAGTTAGCACCACAAAATCCGGTGGAATGAAGTTCAACCTTAAGGCAGGGAACGGACAGGTCATTGCGACCTCCCAGACCTACAAATCCAAGGCAACATGCCTTAAGGGCGTTAACAGCGTGGCAGTAAATGCCCCTCTTGCTTCCATCGAGGATCAGACCGTAGAAGGCTTCACTGTAGAGAAAAACCCGAAGTTTGAGATCTACACTGACAAGACCGGTGAGTTCCGTTTCCGCCTGAAAGCTAAAAATGGCCAGATCATCGCGACCAGTGAGGGCTACAAGGCAATGAAGAGCTGCCAGAACGGGGTTGCTTCCGTAAAGAAGAATGCTCCGGAAGCAGATATTGTGATTCTGGAATAATCCGCGAGCAAAGAATGAATTCAGAGGACGCCTCTGGCAGGTCAATATGATCCGGGGGCGTCCTTTTTTATTGTCTTCAGATATGATATGATATCCCAGAAAGACTTTACAAAGAAATCAGCTGGAGGAGACCGGACATGGGAATATTTGATTTTGCAAAGAAGAAGGACATTCGCGAAGGCTACAGAAAGTTTCTGGAGACCCCCGGGGCATACCTGCTTGACGTTCGCGAGAGATACGAATTTAACGAGGGTAACCTTGCGCGTTCCAGGAGTTTTCCTCTATCGCAGATAGATAAGATAGAGTCCCTGGTGAGGGATAAATCCGCGCCGGTATTTGTTTACTGCCAGAGCGGCAAGCGCAGCAAAGAGGCAGAGAAAAAGCTTAGGAAAATGGGCTACACGAATGTGACGGACATCGGCGGGATCGAAGAGTACAACGGGAAGCTCAGGAAGCAGACCTGATCCGCGGGGTCCTTTTAGAAAAACGGCTCCATAAGAGGAGGAGAGCCGGGAAGCTTTCGCCGCCCGGCCATGAATATGAAAAAGAAGTATTTGGTAATGCTTTGTAAAGTGTATGCAGCTATCCTTTACGATTATCATATTACTCCCGATTTGTGAGCAAATTTTAGAAAACCTGTTAACAAATTGTGAAAAGCTCAACTTTTTTGCCGTTTTTTGAAAAATCCGGGCCTTTTGACGGGCCGGAAGGCAGAATCGATCCGGAGGTTTTTATATGGATTCACTCGGAGTAGCTACGAATATAAGCTACGATGATGTTGCCGAAGCGCTGAAAAGGATCTTTTCGGTAAACGTGGTCAGCACTATTATTGTGATCGTGGTCGCAATACTGCTGTACAAGCTCATCAAGAAGTATATTCTCGGAACGTACATCGAGCTGAGCGCGAAGTTTACGAAAAATGCCAGGACCGGCGCCTATGCCGCGGTGGCGGACCATTTCCTGCGGTACCTGATCACGATAATTGCGTTCCTGGTCATCCTTGAGATAAATAATATCAATGTCCGCTCGCTCCTTGCAGGGATCGGGATCGCATCCGTCGTGATCGGACTTGCGGTACAGGACGCGCTGAAGGACATCATCCGGGGAACGACGATCCTTTCGGATGAGTATTTCAAGGTCGGGGACGTTGTCCAGTACGGCGACATCGAGGGCGTTGTGCTTGTGTTCGGGCCCCGGTCAACGAAGATCAGGGACCTCAGAACAGACAGCGTGGTCTCTGTGGCCAACCGGAATATCGAGCAGATCGCGGTGCTGAAGGGCATATTTTTCCTGGAAGTCCCGCTCCCCTACGAGCTTGACCTTGAGTCGTCTGAAAAAGCGATGAGGGAGATCGCAGAGAGAGCCTCAGCGCTGGAGGGCGTGAAGAGCTGCGAATACGTCGGGATCAACGCGATCGCCGACTCCTCTATCAATTATTACCTGAAGACGGTCTGCGATCCGCAGCAGAAATTCCAGATCAGAAGGAACGCCCTCGTAACCGTCGTTAAGACGCTCGAAGAGCTCGGGATCAGCATTCCGTACTCGCAGATCGACGTTCACGAGAAATAATATTTGCATTTAAGCCCCAACTGGGATATACTTCAGTAAATATATCCAGATGGGGCAAAATTATGTCAGATTTAGAGAAATTCAGCGATATTATCCTGGCGGATAGAGGAAAACAGAGCAAAACTGATTATATCGCTTTGTCAATTAAACAGATGATAGAAGGCGGTAAGCTTAATCCCGGGGAAAAGCTGCCATCGAAGCTTGCTATGGCGGAGCATCTGGGAGCGAGCACGGTCACGGTGCAGAACGCCTACCAGAGCCTTCTTGAGGAAGGGCTGATCCGCGCGGTGCCGCGGAGCGGATTTTATGTTAAAAAGCAGGCGAGGAACGTCCCGGAGGAGTCTAAAGCCCCTGCGACTCCGGGCACCGTGAAGCTCAGGAAAGAGCAGGTCTTTTATCCCTCGATGAAAGGAGCGGACCACAACCGCCAGAAGAAGATCATGGCGATCAACGACCTCACCGGCTTCGGGAGGTGCTCCCTTTCGGCCGCGGTCCCGGTCATTTCCGCGATGAAGGTGCAGTGCTGCCCGCTCCCGACCTCGATATTTTCGAACCATACCGGGTTTCAGAGCTTTTACTACCAGGATTTCACCCAGAACATCATCCCCTACGTGAATGAGTGGCATAAACTAGGGCTTAAGTTTGACGCTATAATGACAGGCTTCCTTGGCAGCCCGGACCAGATCGAGCTGGTCAAGAATATTTTCTGCGAGTTCGATTCCGAGGGAACGATCAACGTGGTCGATCCGGTCATGGGCGACTACGGGATGCTTTATCCGACATATTCCGCGGAAATGGTGGAGGGGATGAAGGAGCTGCTGAAATATGCGGACATCACGGTACCTAATCTCACGGAGGCCTGTTTCCTGACCGGAACGCCCTACAAGGAGGATCACTGGTCCATCAGGGACCTCACCGCGGTAGCCGAGAAACTGAACCTCATGGGGCCTGAAAAAGTGGTCATAACCGGGATCCCGCAGGGCGGGTTCATCGCGAACCTGTGCTACGAGCCCGGGAAGCCGGTCCACATCATAAGGACCCACAAGAACGGGACCAGCCGCTCCGGGACCGGGGATATTTTTACCGCGATAGTTGCCGCGGGCGCGGTAAACGGGGAGCCTTTCGAGGATTCCGTGCACAAGGCCTCGCAGTTCATTAAGCGCTGCATCCGCAAGGCGATAGAAATGGGACTGCCGGTAACCGACGGGGTACCTTTTGAAGAACTGATGCATCTGCTCTAAAAAACGTAAAGAAGGCGAATAGATATGATGACTATATTTTATGAGGTACATAACGGCCTCTACGTAAATCTGACAAATAAATGCCCCTGCAACTGCACTTTCTGCCTCAGGAAGACCATGGAGTCAGTTGGCGGCTCGGGCCCGCTCTGGCTCGATCATTCTCCTTCCAAAGAGGAGGTCTTTGCAGCGCTCGATGAACAGGACCTTTCTAAGTACGAGGAAGTCGTATTCTGCGGATTCGGCGAGCCTACGGAGGCCTTTGAGCTCCTGAAAGAGACCGCTGCCGAGATCAAAAGCAGAAGCTGTGTCCCGATCAGGCTTAACACCAACGGGCTTGGCTGCCTGGTGAACGGGAGGGACATAGTGCCCGAGATGGCAGGGCTTATAGATACCGTGAGCATTAGCCTTAACACGCCGGACCCGGAGGAGTATTATAATATCGTAAGGCCGCGTTTCGGGAGGGCTTCCCACGCCGAGATGCTGCGTTTCGCGGCAGAGTGCGCAAAGGTGATCCCGAAGGTAGTCCTTACGACGGTGGACACCACGATCCCGAAGGAAGAAGAGGAGAAGTGCAGACAGATCTGCGAAAGCCTCGGAGTGAGCTACCGTATCAGGCCTTGGGAGGAATGATCCTGTAATGAACGTTTTCGATATAATCGGGCCGGTGATGATCGGGCCCTCAAGCTCGCATACTGCCGGGGCACTGCGCCTCGGAAAGGTTGCAATGAAGGTGCTTGACGGAAGGGAGCCGTCCGAAGTCACGGTCGAGCTCTCGGGGTCATTTGCAAAGACCTACAGGGGCCACGGGACCGACAGGGCCCTCCTCGCCGGGATCATGGGCTACAAGAGCAATGACGAAGAGATAAAAGACGCGTTCGAGATCGCGAAAGAACGGGGGATAGATTACAGGTTCATAAGCACCGAGATCCCCGGGACGCACCCGAACACCGCGAGGATCACCATAAAGAGCAAAGACGGCTCGGTGATCACTGTGCAGGGAGCCTCCATAGGCGGCGGAAATATCCGCGTCGACAATATCAACGGCCTTAAGGTCGATTTTAACGGCGACCACAATACCATACTGATCCTGCATCAGGACCGGCCCGGAGTGATAGCAGAGGTCACGAACCTCATGCGCGAAAAGTTCAGCGACGTAAATATCGGGAATTTCAGGCTCACGAGGCCCGTGAAGGGCGGGCACGCGCTGATGACGATCGAGATCGACGCAGTGCCCCCGGAAGGCATGATTGAAGAACTGCGTAAGCTTGATTACGTCCTGAACGTGATACTGATCAAGTCTATATGACGGAGAAGGAAAATTGTTCTACGAATCTATAGAGGAAATAGTTAAGGCGGCAGAGGACGCGGACCTGCGGATAAGCGAGGCGGTACTCAGGGACCAGGCCGCGCAGATGGAGCTTTCCGAGGAGGAAGTATATCTGCAGATGGAGGAGAATTTCGACGTAATGTGCGAATCCGTCAGGAAGGGGCAGGCAGAGGGCCTGCGCTCGACCTCAGGGCTCACAGGCCCCGAGGGATTCCTGATGGCGCTCTACGCTAAAGGCTCCGGAGGGCTCTCCGGGAGCTTTATGACCGGGGTGATGGCAAGGACCCTTGCGGTGTCCTGCTGCAACGCCTCGATGGGAAAAATAGTCGCGGCCCCGACCGCAGGGAGCTGCGGGATACTTCCGGGGTGTCTCGTCTCACTGTACGAGGAAGGAAAATACAGTAAAAAAGAGCTGGTAATGGCGGCTTTCACTGCCGGCGCGGTCGGAATGGTGATCGCATCGAGAGCGACCATCGCAGGATCCGAGGGCGGATGCCAGGCGGAATGCGGGGCAGCGGGAGCAATGGCGGCCGCGGCTCTTGCGGAGCTCGGCGGAGGATCGCCCAGGCAGTGCGCCGACGCCTGCAGCATTGTGCTGGCCTGCCAGATGGGGCTTGTGTGCGATCCGGTGGCAGGGCTGGTCGAGATCCCCTGCATCAAAAGGAACGTCTCTGGAGTAATGAATGCATTTGCGGCGGCGGACATGGTGCTTGCCGGGATTCCCGCGTACATTCCCGCAGACGAGGCCATAGACGCGATGGGCGAGGTCGGCAGGGACATGCCCAGGCAGCTGCGCGAGACTTCCCTCGGAGGGCTCGCGGCTACGCCCACCGGGGAAAAACTCAGGGAAAAGGTCTTCGGGAAGAATGACTGACGAATTAAAATATTATCTGGTCTATTTGGCAGCAATGTGCGCGCTCTGCTTTATCCTTTACGGGATCGACAAGAGCCGCGCGAAAAAGAGCAAATACAGGATCCCCGAGGCAGTGCTGCTTTTTGCCGCGCTTGCAGGGGGCGCGGCCGGAGCGTTTGCCGGCATGAAGGCATTCCGCCACAAGACCCGGAAATGGTATTTCATACTGGTGAACATTCTGGGGCTTGCCGCGAACGCGGCGATGATTTTTCTGGTAATGCAGCGGTTCTGAACAGAACTTTTTATCAAATATATATTCAGGAGGACGGAGAGTATGGCAATCAATCCGAGGAAAGCCGCTATAATAGGCCTTGGCAACGTGGGGGCGTCCATCGCGTTCGCGCTAATGCAGAAGGACATTTACAGCGAGCTTGTGCTGATAGACTACAATACCGATAAATCCGAGGGAGAAGCGATGGACCTCTCGAACGGGCTTCCCTACACCGGGGCAATGCATATACATGCCGGAGATTATTCCGACGTGGGGGACGCCGGGATCATAATAATTACCGCGGGGACCGCAAGAAAGCAGGGCGAGAGCAGGCTTGACCTGATAAACAGGAACAGCGCGATCCTGAGATCCGTGATAGATCCCATAAAGGCTTCCGGATTTGAAGGGATCCTCCTGATAGTCTCCAACCCCATGGATATCCTCACGCACCTTGCGGTGGAGATGTCCGGATACCCGGAGAACCGCGTGATCGGGAGCGGCACCGTGCTTGACACCGCAAGGCTTAAGGACGAGCTTTCGCAGCTGCTTTCCGTGGATGCGAGGAACGTACACACCATGATAATAGGCGAGCACGGGGACAGCGAGGTCCCGCTCTGGAGCATCACGAATATCGCAGGAGTGCCTCTGGCTGAATTCTGCAGGATCCGCGGCTACGAGGGCGACCAGAGCGAGACCTTACAGGAAATATACGAAAACGTGCGCGACAGCGGTTCAAAGATCATCAGCAAGAAAGGCGCGACTTATTACGGAATCGCGATGGCGGTCTCCCGGATCTGTACCTGCATTTCCAAGAATGAGCATGCCGTGCTGACCGTATCGGTCCCGCTCCACGGCGAATACGGCCTGGAAGGCGTACATCTGGGGCTTCCGACGATCCTTGGAAGCAGCGGGATAGAGAAGGTCCTGACCATAAAATTAAGCGATGAAGAGCATGAAAAGCTTATTGCAAGCGGAGAGGCCCTGAAAAAAGTGATCGAGGAGCTTTAAGCCCCAAATTGTCTCCTAAAAAATACAATTTCTTCCCTGTTGCGGTTGACACCTCTGTAAACCTGTGGGAAAATTTCTGCAACGAGAAAATGGTCATCCGAGCCGCACAGGGCGAAAAGCCCGGGAAGGAATAAGATAAAATGATAGGATTAACTTATATAAGGAGAAAGAGCAACCTCTCTCTCGCAGAGCTTTCTGCAGTTCTTGGTGTCAGCAGGCAGGCAATTAGCAGCTGGGAGAACGGCCGCAAGCAGATCCCGCCCAAGAGGAAGGCCGAGATGGCCGAGTTCTTCGGGATCGACGAGAAGTTCTTCGGAGAGATCACCGACGTAGAGCAGAAGGAGCTTGAGGCGCTGGCTATGAGCCCCTCTTCCGTTAAGGAGGGGAATCCCGCTCCAGAGAAGAGCAGCGCACCGGCGGCAGCCCGCACCGGCAAAAAGCCCCTGCCCGGCAGGTTCGGCATAATTGAGAAGAGCCTGAATTCCAGCGATGAAGAAGTGAAGCCCCTTCTCCTCGCAGAGGTAAACGGAGTGCTTGAGGCAGCGCTTCGCGGGTTATTCGGCAAGAACGCAGAGGAAATTCCGGGAGAGGAAACCCTGGTAAAGGCATATTCCGAGTGGATCGGCGAGCTTTCGGACATCATCAGGAAGCACTGGAACAAAGTCCTTGGCATCGAAGAGGCCGAAGAGACTGCAAAGACAATTGAAACTGCAGAAACTGTGGAAGCAGACGAGATGTTTGACAGGAATGACGTCGGAGACTGGTATCTCACCCTTATCAGGGAGGCATGAGAGATCCACGTTCTGCCGGGAGGATGATACGGCCATATGTCACAGTGCGATACCTGCGTTAATTATGTTTACGACGAGGATGATGAGGCATACTACTGCTATGTAGATATGGACGAAGACGACGTATACAGGCTGACAGCATTTAAAAGCCACACCTCCTGCCCATACTACCGTCTTGACGACGAGTATGCCGTCGTAAAGCATCAGATGTAAATGGATCCGGGCCCTGCTTTGCAGGGCCTTCAGAATATTATCAGGAGAAAAAATATGCATGATTATATAGCGCATGCTTCTGGCGCGGATCATCAGGTCCGCATATTTGCGGCAACGACGAAGGATCTGGTAGAGCAGGCAAGGCAGTATCACCACACTCTTCCGGTGATCACCGCCGCGCTTGGGAGGCTTCTCACGGCCGGGGCCCTGATGGGCAGCATGATGGAAGGCGAGGACGCGAGCCTGACCCTCAGGATCAACTGCAGCGGGCCGGTCAAGGGAATGACCGTGGTAGCAAAGACCGACGGGAGCGTTAAAGGCTATGCCATTAATCCTTTCGTGGATCTTCCGCTTAACGCAAAAGGCAAGCTTGACGTCTCCGGCGCGATAGACCTTGGCGTGCTCAGCGTCGTAAGGGATTACGGGCTGAAGGATCCCTATGTCGGAGAGACCCAGATAGTCAGCGGGGAGATCGCGGAAGACCTCGCGTATTTTTTCGCGAACAGCGAGCAGACGAATTCCAGCGTGGCCCTCGGCGTGCTGGTCGACAGGGACCAGAGCGTGAAGCAGGCCGGCGGCTTTATCCTGCAGCTGATGCCGAATACCGAGGAGCGCGTGATCGCAAAGCTGGAGGAAAATATCGGCGCGCTTCCGCCTTACACCACCATGCTTGAGGAAGGCATGACCCCGGAGGACATTATCCGAAGGGTCATGGAGGGGCTCGATACTGAATTTTACGACCCCATTCCGGCGGCCTTCGTGTGCGACTGCTCCGAGGAAAAAGTTGAAAAGGTGCTGCTCAGCATCAGCAGGGACGACCTTAAGGAGATCCTGGACGACGGGAAACCGGTGGAAGTTGCCTGCGAGTTCTGCGGCAGCAAATATGAGATTTCTCACGAAAGGCTGAAGAGCCTTTGCGAGGCGGCCGGGCTTCAGTATAGTTAAAAGCGGGAGGTGTCAGGCATCCAATTATCGGGTGCCGGCATCTCCTTTTTTATTAGGGGATGCCGCGGCATTGAGAAGCAGGCCGGCGGCACCGCCCCGATCCGAAAAATAAAAAAAACTCCGGAAAAGGTGTACAGCAGGTGCCCTAAGGATGTAAAATAGTAGTGAAGGGAAGGTGTCAGAAATGATTTGCGAATATTGCGGAAGTGTGATTGGGGAGAATGATAAATTCTGTTCCCACTGCGGCGCAGGAGTCGTTAAAAAGCCGGAACCGAAGTTCGACAGGGAACCGGAATATACCAGAGAGCCGGTATATGAGAGCTTTGGCCAGGCTCCGGAGAAGGAATCTGACCGTCCGGGATATACCAAAGCACTTGTCAGTATGATCGTGGGAATCCTTTCCATAGTCCTGATATTTGTGCTCACACCTATTGCCGGGGTCATACTCGGAGTAGTTGGGCTTGTCCTCAACAACATGGCCAGGGGAGACGGTTATACCGGAAGCATTCTTAAAGCAGGAAAGATCTGCTCGATCGTGGGGCTGGTCCTTTCGGTCCTGTTCATTATCCTGATCGCGGTGCTGATAGGTGCTTCGTTTATTCTGATTCCGGAATTGCTTGGTTAAGGGGGATAAGGCAAAGTGGATCTTGATCTGACTAATAAAGACAATCTCACAGTGATCTGCGGGAGGAAGATATACCTCGCCGCACAGCCTGATCCGCCGGATCCGGAGCTTAAGGTCGTCTGGAAGGCCTCAAACAAAAATGTTTCCGTGAACGACAAGGGAGAAGTCACCGGCAGGAGCGCGGGAGAAGTCACTGTGACCGCGGAAGGCTCCAACGGGGCGTCCGCGGAGAGGGATATCCTCGTGATGTACAAGGACGTTACGGATCCGGGCGATTTCTGGTTTACACCGGTTTACTGGGGCCGCAGCAGCGGAATAGTCAACGGATACGAAGATACCGCAGGCGACTATGTGACATTCCGGCCGGAAAATATCTGTACCGCCGCCCAGATGGTGACATTCCTCTGGAGGATGTCGGGAAGCCCTGAACCGGAGGAAACCGAAGCTGTCTATACCGACGCTGTGGAGAAGAATTATTTCTACAAGCCGGTGCTGTGGGGCGCTGAGAACGGGATAATGGAGCCGCGCAGGAATGAAGACGGCACATTTACCGCGGACGTTAAGGAGAACTGCACCCGCGGAATGGTAATGCGGGCCCTGTGGATCCTGGCCGGGAAGCCGGAACCGGAAGCCGAAGGCATTCCTTTTTCAGACGTTCCGGAGAGGCTGGAAGACGGATCAGAGAATCCTTTTTACAAAGCGGTGCTCTGGGCGGCCGAAAATCAGATCACCGAGGGATACAAGGACGGGACTTTCCATCCTGAGAAAGAATGCGTACGCCGCATCATAGTTACATTTTTATACAGATACAACAAACAGATACTATAAATCTTAACAGGAGGTAAGGGATGAAGATACTTGTGCTTATCAAAGAAGTTCCTGTCGTCAATGACATAAAGATCGACAGGGAGACACTCACCGTTGACAGATCCGGCGCCGGAAAAATGTCCGACCCCGCCGGACTTTCCGCAGTAAACTGCGCAGTTGCCTTTGCGAAAGCAGCCGGCGCACCGCTTACCGCGATGTCGATGGGGCCGGACAGCTGCGAGGGGATCCTGCGGGACGCGGCCGCATACGGGGCCGGCGAGCTCGTGAGGATCACCGATGACGCATACGCAGGAGCGGATTCGCTGGTTACCGCAAGGGTACTTAAGGCAGCGATCGACCGCGCAGGCGGTTACGACATTATTTTCTGCGGGGCATCCTCGATAGACGGAGCCACCGGGCAGATCGGGCCGAAGCTCGCCGCAATGCTCGGGGCCGGGATCCTTTCGCATGTAAGCAGCGCATCGCTCACCGAAGAGGGAGTTGAAGCCGAGCGCAAGACCGGAAAGGGCTACGAGACCCTGTCCGGGAAGATTCCGGTAGTCATTTCCGTTACAACGGACGCCGGAAGGCCTGCGGCACCCTCGCTCAAGGGAAAGACCGCGGCAAAGAAGGCGGTCGTGACCGTGCTTGACAACAGCATCCTCGGACTTTCAGAGGAAGAGCTTGCGAGCCGCTCGAAAGTGGTCTCGCTCTACCCTCCGAAAGCCGAAGCGAAAGGAGCGGTGCTTGAAGCAGCTGACGGCGCGGAAGCCGGAGTGAAACTTGTCGACCTTCTCACAGAAAAGCATTACATTTAAGGAGGTGCCGGCATGAATAATATCTGGGTAATATTTGAACTGACCGAAGGAAAGCCCTCCAGGGCGAGCCTCGAGATAATGGGAAAGGCAGCTGCCCTTGCCTCTGAAGCCGGATGCGCGGCAGAGGCTGTGGTGATCGGAGAGGATACCGGAATCGCGGCAGAGCAGGCCGCGGCATACGGAGCTTCTAAAGTATACGCTGTTGACAGGGCGTCCGTGCTTGAGAGAGACAGCATAGTAGTTGAGAAACTATCCGGAAAATATGCTCCCGGCGTCATCCTTATCGGATCCACCGCTTACGGGCGCGACCTCGCCGCTGCGGTTTCAGCGAGGCTCGGGGCCGGCATCGCGAGCGAATGCACGGATATCGAATGCCGCGAGGACGGGGTCCATTTCATAAGGCCCTCGTATGACGGCCTGCTGAACACCGATATCGTGATAGAAGGCGAGCCGAAGATCGGCACCTTCCGCAGAGGAATATTTAAGCTTGGCGAGCCGGATACCGCGGCATCCGCTGAGATAGTTAAAGAGGATCCGGATGTACCGGATTCGGTAATGCTGACATCGCTCCTCGGATTTACTCCGGATGACGACGTGGCAAAGGCCGACATAGAAAACGCCGACATCATTATTGCCGGCGGAAACGGAATGGGAAGCCAGGAAAGCTTCGACAGGCTTTATGAGCTCGCCCGCCTTGTTGGCGGCAGCGTCGGGGCAAGCCGTATCGCGGTAAATAACGGATGGATCAGCCATGACCACCAGATCGGCATAACCGGAAAGACCGTTACGCCAAAACTGTACATTTCCTTTGGTATCTCCGGCGCGGTGCCGCATGTGAACGGAATGAAGAATTCCGAATACATCGTTGCGGTGAACACCGATCCGGACGCACCGATTTTTAAGGTCGCTAACCAGTGCGTTGTAAAGGACCTCAACGAGGTGCTGCCTGCAATGATCGAGAAACTGAAGGAGATCAAAGGGTAAAATCTCTCTCCACAGGATGATTAAAAGAATACCGCCGGTTCAATTTGAACCGGCGGTACTTTTTGTTATGCCGGCAGTGGGACTTGAACTGCTGCCGGTCAATTCTCTTTTGCGTACTTGTCGAACCAGTCCGAGATCTCGGTGAGCCTCCTGATCCTGTGGAGAGGCTTGCCTCCGCGGGAGAGCTCGTGGTTCTCACCGTGGAAGAGCACCAGCCTTGCCGGAACGCCGTGCACCGAGAGAGCCTGCATCATCTGCATCCCTTCAGGCATCGGGCAGCGGTAATCCTGGTCGCTGTGGATAAAGAGCGTTGGCGTCGAGACGTTTTCCGCGTATTTAAGCGGCGAGCGGTCCCAGAGCTTTTCGACGACTTCCGGCGAGCAGATACGGGCGGAGCTGTCGGTAAAATGGATCTCCCTTATGCACTGGTCAGGGCCGAACCAGGGGCCGATGTCCGAGATTAGAGACATGGATACCCAGTTTGCTATGGAGCGCTGGCTCGCTGCCGCGCAGAAACGGTCGGTGTGGGTGATGATCCAGTTGGTCATGAAGCCGCCATAGCTTCCGCCTGTCTCGCAGAGCCGGTTTTTGTCGATATTTGGATATTTTTCAAGAACCGTGTCGACGAAATCCATGAGGTTTTGGAAGTCGGTCCCGCCGTAATCTCCGCGGATGTCGGCGAATTCGTCGCCGCGTCCGTCGGAGCCCTTGATATTGGTGAACATTACCACGTAGCCGCGGGACACCCAGACCTGCATTTCGTGGAAATACTGGGTGCTGTAGACGCAGCGGGGGCCGCCGTGAACGTCGAGCACTGCCGGGAACAGCTTATCTGTGCCATCTGAAACCGCTTCTTTGTATCCTTCGGGGAGCAGGACCCAGCCGTGGAGATCGAGCCCGCAGGAGGAGTAGTCTATGCGCTCGGGAAGCGCGACGTATTTTCCCTCGAGGACCTTATCGTTAAGGTGCGAGACGTTCTGCCTGCCGCTTGCGGCGGCGTCCATCGAGGCGAGATCTGCAAGATATATTTCAGGAAGGTGCGTGCTGTCCGAGGCGCAGAAGGCGATCTTTCCATCGCAGACATCGAAGAAAGGGATCTGGGCGCCAAAGGAGAGTACCGAGCTGCGGTTCATATCTGCGTCGTAGGCGAATATCTCATTGTGGTCCTCTACTGTGGCCAGGGTGTACCAGACATCTCCGGAGATCACGCGGCCCTTGCCGCCGCCGAGGGTGCAGTCCCCGACAACGCTGTTCCCAAGCTGCACTTCGGGCTTTCCGCAGTCCTTCAGGGTATTCTTTTCCGTGAGCTCAAAGATGTGAGCGGTCTCGTTCACACCGTACTCCTTCATGTCGGAAGCTTCGATAAATATTTTTCCTCCGAGAGGGATCACGTCGCTTATCGAGAGATCTTCCCTGTCATAGAGCGCTTCCTGCTCATCTTTATCAAGATCATATACGAATAAACTGTTGTAAAAAGTCATCCGGCTCCCGCGGTCGCCGCCGGTGAAGAAGAGCTTTTTGTCCTTAAGCCTTGCTGCGCCGGCGTCAAACAGCGGCCCGGTGATGCGTTTCAGGCTAAATCCCTCGTTTTCGGAAGAGGAGAGATCCTTGATCGCAGGTGAAGATCCATCGTTTTTCCAGGGGCTCATAATGAACAGCGCTGAGCGCTTTTTGTTCATGAAGCCTGCTCCATTGAACCAGTAGGGCACTTCGTCCAGGACTTCGTAGTCGGATTCGAGGCTTTCCTTCTTCGCATCAGCCTTCTTTTTGGCGGTCTCCGGGTCATCCAGATAGGCGTCGGGGTCATTTGCGTCGATGTGAGCCCTGAGAATATACGAATCCCCGCAGGGGATCAGCTCTTCCGCCGGGAGGGGCAGGTCTATCCAGGGCTGCGCCTCTCCGCCGTTAATACTCAGCTTAAACAGATGCGTCAGGCCGCTCTTGTCATCCTTTATCTGTTTCACAAGGATCATGGTCCCGCTGTCTTCCCAGGCGAGGAGCGAAGAATTGCCGCCCGAAGTCATCTTCACTGTGCGGCCGTCCCTGTATATATAGACATCGCGGGTGTAGCGGTTCTCCTTCGCGTCGCAGGATGCCGCCTGCCAGGCAAGGCAGCTGCCTTCCGGATTGAACCGCGCGTTTTCAGGGAAACGAAATGACAGAAGGTCATTGATTTCGATCTTATTCATGGTGATTTCTCCTTGAACTTATTCTCCTGAGGGATATTTTACCACATATGATATAATTGGTGAGAGGTTTATCATGCCCGGAGGGCAGAGGTGGTCTAATGCGGACAGATGATGAAAAACAGTTTATTAAGCGGCTGCACGATCTCGCGGAGGCGGCCGCGGACAGGGGGACTTACTGCTTTACGGATTTTCTTTCCGAAAGTGAGTATTCCGACCTGATCCGGGAGGGCCCCTACAGCTCCCCCTACGAAGCTTACGGCGGCCACGAGAGCGCGGAGAGGGTGATGGTCCGCTTTGGGGATCCGGAGAGCGCGGGCTGCGAAGAGCCTTTTCCGATAAAGATAATAAAGATCTCGCAGGGGAGCGTGAAGTTTTCCGACAAGCTGAGCCACCGGGATTACCTGGGGGCGGTGCTGAATCTTGGAATAGACCGCAAGGTGACCGGGGATATTATCACGGACGGCACGACCGGGTACCTTTTCTGCGAAGAGAAGATCGCGGACTATATTATTGAAAATCTCGTAAGGGTAAGGCATACAAATGTATCCTGCGAGGGGGCGGATGAAGTTCCGCAGGACATCCGGCCGAAGCTAATGCGTGTGGAAGTGCAGGTGAGCTCCGAGAGACTCGACGCTGTGATCGCGCATATCTTAAAGCTCCCGAGGACCCGCGCGGCGGACCTTTTCCGCGCGGAGCGGGTGTTCGTGAACGGGAAAATGACGCCGGACCGGACCTATGTCCCGAAGGAAGGCGACATCATTTCCGTGAGAGGATTCGGAAGGTTCAGGTACGCAGGGCTCTCACACATTACCAAGAAGGGCAAGAGCAGCATAGTGGCGGAGAGGTACGTGTGATGGAAGATAATTTTGTATATATTCTTAAATGTGCCGACGGTTCGCTGTATACAGGCTGGACGAATGACCTCGAGAAGCGCCTGAAGGCCCATAACAGCGGGAACGGCGCAAAATACACGAGGTCCCGCCGCCCGGTGGAGATGGTCTACCACGAAACTTTTGCGACGAAGGAAGAGGCTATGAAGCGCGAATTTGCGCTGAAGCAGCTCACACGTGAGCAGAAGATGGAGCTCATCGGCAAAAACCTGTAAAGCATATACTCGCAAAAACGGCAGTATTGTGATAAAATGAAACACAACCATTTACTTCTTATATGAAGGGAGGCAGAGCATCATGAAAATTAGCCTTCTCGAGCCTATCGGGCTCACTTTTGACGAAATAGAAGAGCTTGCGAAGGAGATCCGTTCTCTCGGAGCAGAGTTTACCTATTATGATACTAAGACGACCGATCCCGCGGAGCTTATACGCCGCTCGGAAGGGCAGGACGCGGTAATGATCGCGAATAATCCTTATCCCGACGAGGTCGTAAGGGCGCTGCCGGATCTCAAAATGATAGCCGTAGCTTTCACTGGCATCGATCATGTGGGCCTGGAAGCCTGCCGTGAGAAAGGGATCATGGTCCTGAACTGCGCGGGCTATTCGACCGTATCGGTCGCTGAGGAAGTCATCGGGCTTACGCTGGCTGTTTACAGGAAGCTCCTTGAGGGCGACAGCGCGGTCCGCGGCGGAAAGACCAGCGCGGGCCTTACGGGCCTTGAGATTGCAGGGAAGACCGTGGGCATCCTCGGATGCGGCACGATCGGGATCCAGACCGGAAAGCTTTTCAAGGCTTTCGGCGCAGAAGTCCTTGCATATGCCCGCCACGAGCGTCCGGAGTGGAAGGAAGAGGGATTCATCCCCGCGAGCGTCGAGGAGATCCTTGAGAAATGCGACATCATTTCCATAAATATGCCGAATAACGCTTCCACTAAGGGGTTCTTTGGCAGGGAGCAGATCAATGCAATGAAGCCCGGCAGCATCCTGATAAACTGCGCGCGCGGCCCGATCGTGGACAACGAAGCCCTTGCAGAGGCGCTTAACGCCGGCAGGATCGCAGGAGCAGGGATAGACGTATTTGACATGGAGCCCCCGATCCCTGCGGATTATCCTCTGGTATCCGCGAAGAATACCGTGCTCATGCCTCACGTGGGATTCCTCACCAAGGAAGCGATGGTAAGACGCGGCATCATAGAGTTCAGCAACGTGGCCTCCTGGATCAAGGGAAGCCCGGAGAACGTCTGCAGCTTCTGATGCCGGCAGCGGAGGCAGAGCCAGATGGACAGCAATTATATTTTCAGGGCTGCGGTCCCGGATGACGCGGCGCAGCTGCTTGAGATCTACGCGCCGTATGTGCGGGGCACGGCGGTGACTTTTGAGTATAATGTCCCGGACTTAGACGAGTTCAGGGAGAGGCTCGTGAGGAATCTGGAAAAGTATCCCTGCATTGTGGCCGAGGCTGAAGGCGGAAGGATCGACGGCTATGCCTGTACAGGGCCGTTCAGGCCGCAGAGCGCATACGCATGGACCGCCGAGACAACGATATACCTTCGCTGGGACGCAAAAGGGCAGGGGCTCGGGAAAGCCCTGTACGAGAGGCTCGAGAGGGTCTCGAGAGCCCAGAATATCCAGATTTTGTATGCCTGCATCGGCATCGCTGAGGGAGAGGACGTGAATCTGGATAATTCCAGCCCCCTTTTCCATTACAGCATGGGGTACCGCACCTGCGGCCGCTTCAGGAAATGCGGCTACAAGTTCGGCACCTGGTATGACATGATCTTCATGGAGAAGGCACTTTTCGAGGGAGACAGGCCGGAAAGCCCGGAACAAGTAAAGGCTTTTCCGGATCTGACAGATATAGACACATTACTGTAACTATACAGATGACACTTCACAGGTAATACAGCAAGAGTTTACGGAGGGAATTATGGACAGACCGACCGGAAGAAAGAGGAATGAAAGCGGAACTACCGGGAATTTTTCCAAGGGCGACAAGGTCGAGACGAACGGGCCTGTTGGCTCTTCTGACGGATACAAGAGCCGCAAAGAGCAGAAGCAGGAGAAAAGGCGCGCCTTCGAGGAAGACCGCCAGGAAAGAATAAAAAAAAATGAAGCAGAGGACCGTGCCCGGGCCGAACGATATAAAACCGCAGTAAACGGCAAGCAGATCATCCTTGCCGCCGTGGTAATAGTTCTCGTTTTCTTCTTCATGGGCGGCGGCGCGAACCTGATCGGCGGATATAACCCCATGACGGGCGAGAGCTACGGCAGCAGCACATCGGGCAGCGCAAGCAGTACGTCCACCGATCTGTCGTCGCTTGGACTGTATGCCGGAAACTCCTCTATCAGCACCGGCTGGTCGGATACGGATGCCCAGCAGGCATCGCTTAACACGGAAGTTTCTGCAAAGGCAAGGGACAAGAGGACGAGAATCCTCGGGAACGGCGAGGACGTAGTCACCATCATGATTTACATGTGCGGTACCGACCTTGAGTCCCAGAACGGAATGGCTACGAAGGACTTACAGGAAATGGCTTCTGGTATCATAGAAGGCAGCAATGTGAACCTCATTGTTTATACCGGCGGCTGCAGGAGCTGGAGGAACAATATAGTTGACAGCAGTGTCAACCAGATTTATGAGGTCGGACCCGGCAAGCTCACCCCCTTGGTCAGCAACGCCGGAAAGGCCTCTATGACGAATCCCTCGACTCTCAGCTCGTTTATACAGTTCTGCGCTGAGAATTACGAAGCGAACCGCTATGAGCTGATACTCTGGGATCACGGCGGCGGATCTGTCAGCGGCTACGGATATGACGAGAAGTATTCCTCAAGCGGTTCGATGACTCTCGACGGGATCCAGACCGCGCTTGAGGACGGCGGGGTTACCTTTGATTTTATCGGATTCGATGCCTGCCTCATGGCTACGGCCGAGACCGCGTTCATGCTTGAGCCCTACGCTGACTACATGATAGCCTCTGAGGAGACCGAGCCCGGAATCGGCTGGTACTATACCGACTGGCTCAAGGCCCTGATCCAGAATACTTCCATCTCGACTCCCGAGCTTGGACAGACTATAGTAGACAGCTTTGTAAAGACCTGCGCATCGCAGTGCTACGGACAGGCCGCAACTCTTTCCGTGACTGACCTTGCAGAGTTCTCCTATGCGGTTCCGGACGCGCTTAACGCATTTGCGAGAAGCATCACTGAAATGATCACGAAGGACGGGCAGTACAGGACCGTATCGAACGCCAGGAACCAGACCAGGGAGTTCGCGACAAGCTCCAGGATCGACCAGATCGACCTTTATCATTTCGCGATGCAGATCGGCAATACCGAGGGCTCCGAGCTCATGGCCGCTCTTAAGAGCGCGGTGAAGTACAACCGTACCTCTTCCAATATGACCAACGCCTACGGCATCTCGATCTACTTCCCTTACCAGAGGACGAGCTATGTCGACAAGGCAGTCAGCACCTATAAGTCCATCGGCATGGACGACGATTATTCCACCTGCATAAGGGAATTCGCGAGCATGGAGGTCAGCGGCCAGGCATCCCACGGCGGCACCTCAAGCCCTTCATACCTCTTCCAGGGGAACAGCTCTGATTATTATTCAGGCTACTCCAGTTCGGATCTTATTTCCGGACTTCTCCAGAGCTTCCTCGGCGGGGACACCGGATCAGTTTCCGGAATGGACGGATTTTCGCAGTTCTTTGGCGGTAGGTCTCTGACGGATCAGGAGATCACTGAGTACATTATTGCCAATAGCTTTGATCCCTCACAGCTCGTCTGGACCCAGAATGAGGACGGAGAGGATATCCTTACCCTCAGCGAGGATCAGTGGGCACTCGTCCATGACCTTGAGCTGAACGCATTTGTTAAGGACGATGACGGATATATCGATCTCGGACTTGACACAATATTTACGTTTGACGAGGAAGGAAATCTCATCGCGGACGATAACCGCAGCTGGATGGCCATCAATGACCAGCCTGTCGCATGCTACCGCATGTCCACCACGACCAACGGGGAAGAGTACTCCATAGTCTACCGTGTTCCGGCGCTCTACAATGACGTCCAGTCCGAACTCATCGTCGTATACGACAGCAGCAACGAGGGCGGATATGTTGCCGGAGTGCGCCCGGTTTATGCGGACGGAGAGACTGATCAGGTAGCCAAGGCAGCGACTGAAATGGCCGAAGGCGACACCATCCAGTTCATTTGCGATTACTACACTCTCGAAGGCGAGTATGAGGGAAGCTACAAGCTTGGCTCCGCGATAACTGTCGGAGAGGACGGAGCTGATGGCCTCACGCTCAGCGACGTTTCCGTTCCCAGCGGAACGACCCTCCTCATCTCATACAGGTTCACGGACATCTACAACGAGGAGTACTGGACGCCTGCGCTTGAGAGATAAACAATAATAATTACACGGAGGATTTCACATGGCAGGTAAAAGCTCGAAGAAAAAGAAACGAAGCAAAAAACCTCTGATAATCCTTATAGTTGTGCTCGCGTTGATAGCAGCAGGGTACATCTTTGCCGCGCGTTATTTTTCGGATCATTTTTACCCGGATACGACCATCAACGGGAAGTCATATTCGTTTAAGACCGTGGAGGAAGTCAAAAAAACAATCACCTCTGCCGAGCAGGACTACATGCTGGCTGTTCATGACAGGGACGGCGGGGTGAGGTACATCAACGGCCCGGATATTGACTACACAGCTTACATCGGCGACAGTGTTGAGAAGCTGATGGAGGCCCAGAACAGCGGCCTGTGGATACTGAACATCAGGAAGGTCGAGAACCAGACTGTAGAGGTCCACACTTCCTACGATGACGAAAAGCTGGTCGAGACCGTAAAGAACCTGGATATCTTCCAGACCAAAAATATTACCGAGCCCAAGGACGCTTACGTTGAATACAGGAACAATGAGTACGTGATCGTGCCCGAGGTGGAAGGCAACAAGCCTCTGCTTGAGCAGGTGCTGATCGATATCCGCGCGGCCATCGCTGCGAAGGCGAGCAAGGTCGTCCTCACCGATGACGACTACGCAAAGCCCCAGGTGCGTTCGGATGACCCGGATCTGCTCAGCAAGGTAGCGGTCTCCGACAAGTACAAGGCTATGAAGATAACCTACGAAACTCCGGACGGTTCTTCGCTCGTGCTTGACGGAAAGACCATCCTTTCCTGGATCACGATCAATTCGGATCTTTCTATCACCGTAAATGAAGACATGTGCGCCGAGTACGCGCAGCAGCTTGCCTACAAATTCAACACCTACTCTGAGACCCGCAGTTTCAAGACCACGGACAGCGGTACCATTGAGATCGGCGGAGGAGATTACGGCTGGATCATCGATAAGCCCGCGGAGGCAGAGCAGCTTGCTCTGGACATTCTTGCCGGGGAGTCCATCACCAGGGAGCCCTGCTATGAGCAGAGGGCCTTCGTGACAGGCAAGGACGATATCGGCAATACCTACGCGGAAGTCAACTACACAGCACAGCACATGTGGTACTACGAGGACGGAGAGCTCATCCTCGATTGCGACGTGGTCACAGGAAATCTTAACGCCGGGAACGGTTCCCCTGATGGAGTTTTCTTCATAAAGACCGTGATGACGGACACCACCCTTACCGGTGAAGACTACGAGTCGCCAGTCAAGTTCTTCATGCCTTTTGCCTACAACGTAGGCTTCCATGACGCTGACTGGAGGACGGAGTTCGGCGGCGAGATCTACAAGACCAGCGGTTCGCACGGCTGCGTCAATATGCCTGACGAGCAGGCGGAGCAGCTCTTCAACGAGATCGCGATAGGCACTCCGGTCATCGCATATTACACTGAGGAAGTGGAGCTCACCAACGAGAACTGCAGGGTAGCGAACGCGTACTCGTACAAAGCCCCTGAAGAAGATTAGAATGATTAAATTCGTATTTGAGATCGGGTCGGTGGACTACAATAGTCTGATCGACCGGATGATGGAGATGCTTAAGCAGAATCCGGAACTCGCCGGGGGCGTAAAGATCCCGAAGCTCGCGCAGAAGATGGTCAAGAAGCTTCCGGAGGGCAAGAAGCACGAGATGGTCGCGGAGGCGGTAAACAGCCATAAGGCCGATTATATACCCCAGCTGGAAGGGCTGCTCTCGAGGGAGCTTGGTCCGGTGCGCGTCGGGGACCTTTCGGTGAAGGCGGATAAGGACGGTCCGGTGCCCGTCGCGGTGTCGCTCGTGATCACTTCATACACGCCTTCCGTGGTGATCAATAACGTGCTTCCGATGTACTACGACGAGAGGACGGCACCGACGATGTTTAACGGCATCGATCCGGCCCCGGCTTCATACTATTTGAACCATGTGCAGGATTTCCTGATCTCGCAGGAACACACCCGCCAGGAGCTGCTTCTGGCGAAGAGCGTCAGCGCGAATAAGGCTGCCGTCGGCAGCCTGCTTACTTCAAAGCTGGCGCAGGGAGGGCTCTGGCTCACCCTGGATAATATTAGGGTATTTGTAAAAAGCTGAAACTACATGGCGAAGCTCCCGGCCTGATCGCCGGGAGCTTTAAGATACTGGAGGCATTTTTTATGGAAACGAGCGTAGACTTCCGTGAGCTCTGTCTGGGATTCGACAGAAAGCATATCTGGGCCTTTATCGCGGGGCAGAGCAGTCAGGATTTCAGGGGGAACCCCAAATACCTCTTTGCCTATATCAACAATTTTCGCAAAGATATCCTGGCTTACTGGCTTTCCGAGAGCGAAGAGACCATAGAGACAGTTCGCTCGCTCGGGTTTTACGCCTTTTCTCCGGCTTCGCCTGAAGCCCAGTTCATTATGGACCGGACCGGGGTGATCGCGGCGGAGCAGGTGAAGGTTGAGATCCCTCAGGGGCTCGAGAACGCGGTCTACCTTAATCTCTGGCACGGGATCGGGTTCAAGACGATAGAGCGCAGGCTTTTCACCGGAGAGATCGCCGGCGGTATAGCAAAGAAATATATTAAACACGGGACCTATTACAGGGACAACCAGCTTATGACCGTAAGCTCCCCGGAGCTAGAGAAGGAGTTTATCCTAGACGCCGGGGTCGACGAGGAAAAGATCATCCGAAGCGGGTATCCGAGGTGTCTCTACCAGCAGAATTTCGAGCCGGTCAGGACCTTCGACCACGATCTGCGGGGGAGGAAGGGCCTGCCTGCACGCACCAAAACCGCGGTGTACGCGCCTACCTACAGGGCGGACCACGAGGGTACCTTTGCCCGGGCGCTCCCGGATATAGAGCGGCTGTACAGATTCTGCGAGGAGCATGGGATCCTCTTCATCTTTAAAATGCATCCTGCAATGGAAAATGACGCCGGATTCAGGGCTGCCGCGGAGAAATACGGGGACAGGCCTTATTTCTGGTTCTGGGATAATAAAGACGATTTCTACGAGGTCATGCACGCCGTGGACCTCGCGGTGTATGACTATTCTTCCATAGTTTCCGACATGGTCCTCATGGGCGTGCCCCACTACATCCGTTACATATTTGATTACGATGAGTACATGGGGAGTGTCGACAACCACGACGCATACATGAAGAGGACCGTAGGGACAATCGCGAAGAGCTTCCCCGAGCTCCTTGATGCGATGGGAAGATTCGGCGGATTAAAATTCAGAGAGTCCCGCGAGGTGAAGCGCCTGGCAAAAGATCTGTGGTCGTATTCGCAGGGAAAGGCTGATTTCGAGACGATAATCAGCCGGACGCTTGAGTTCGAGCCGGTGAAGCGCTCATTTAAGACACTCTACAGCTTTGATATATTTGACACCCTGTTCTCGAGGAAAGTCCTGGAGCCTTCGGGGATATTCTACCTTGTAAGGGAAAAGATGGAGGAGCGCGGCGGCTTCCCGGCCGCACTTGTAAGGCGCTACCCTCAGATCCGGCATGACGCGGAGCTTAACTGCCGCGAATTCATGCAGAAGACCAAAGGGGTCAGGCAGAGCGAGACCGAGGAGATCACATTTGACTCGATATTCCGCAGGCTGGCGGACGTCTACGGGCTGGATGAGGGCCAGACGCAGCTGCTGAAGGAGTGGGAGCTCGATGCCGAGCTCGATAACGTCATCCCTCTCCGCCGGCAGATAGAGCTGGTGAAAAAGCTGATGGCGGACCCCATGGCTGAGGTAGTCCTCATAAGCGACATGTACCTGCCGCTCTGGTTCGTCAGGGAAATGCTTAAGAAGGCAGACCCTGCGCTCGAGAGGCTTAAGGTCTTTATCTCGAATGAGTCCGGCATGATGAAGTCTTCCGGAGGGCTGTTCTTCGAGGTCTACAAGAGCTTTGAGCCGTATTACGATTTCGAGAAATGGATCCACTACGGTGACAATGACAATGCCGACAGAAGGCAGCCGCAGCTCTTCAGCATCCGGACCAGGAATGTCCGGAAGCCGGTATTAAATGATATTGAGAAGGCGATGACCAAGGATCTCGCGACCTATGACGCCTTCCTGACCGCGGCAATGCAGGCCAGGATGAGGGAGGAATACTCCCTGAGGGACGACGATTTTGTCATCTCATACATTTCGCTCCTGTTCGTGCCCTATATTGACTGGGTGCTCCGCGATGCGGTAAGGAGGGGTTATCAGACACTGTACTTCGTTTCCCGCGACGGACACCATCTGAAACGCATCGCAGACGCGATCATCCAGGCCCGCGGGATAGCCATGAAGACCCGCTACATTTACGCCTCCAGAAAGACCTGGAGGATCCCTTCATATATTGACGAAATAGATCCGGGATTCTGGGAGGATTACGGAAATTTCAACGGGATCACCTCAAAGGAAAGCCTTTTCAGCGCGATGGACCTCACTGAGGAAAAATTCCGCAGCCTCTTCCCTTCGGTCGATCCGGACAGGATCAATTTCGAGACGAAGGATGAGATACTGGCGCTTAGGGAAGTTTTCAAGTCTTCGGAAGCCTACAGCGAGTATCTGCTGGCCAAGGCTGCCGAGGAACGTGTCCCGGTGGAGGAATACCTGAGGCAGGAGATAGATCCTTCCGAAAAGTACGCGATCGTGGAATACTACGGCCGCGGATACAACCAGGCCTGCCTGCGGAGGCTCCTGGTTGACACCTTCGGGGACGAAGATATTGACCTCGCCTTCTATTACAGCATCTGCATTCTGCAGAGCTCTCCGGGCAACACGCGCTACAACTTTACGACGAATGACGTAAGGCAGATCTTTATCGAAGCGGTATTCGCGAACATGCCCTACAAGAGCATTGAAAAATATGAATACCGCGAAAACGGAAGGCTTTATCCGGTCATCAGGGAGGACTCCTACGACGAGGAGCTTTTCGAGTCGATGAATGAGATCCTTCCGGAGTTCGCGCGCCGCTACGCGCGCCTCGGGCTGAGGACGCCGGAGGATACGAGCCGCCTGCTATATGAGTTCGTGTTTGACTATTACAACGAGAACAGGGATACGCCTGCCTTTGCAGGGAGGATCGGGTATCTGAAAGACGCGACGCCGCTTTACGGAAAGACTCGCGAGTTCGCCCCGCCATACACAGACGCGAGCCTGGACCTCGTTCAGGAACGTATCCACGGAAGGGCCGACTGGGTGCTCACTTCGGATTATGTAATGTCCTATGCGCGCTCTCCTGAAAAGATAAAGGCCCGCTACGATACGATGTACCAGCGCCTTCCGGGCGAGGAATTCAATCTTGACAGGATACTCACGAAGCCTGAGCAGTCGCAGAATGAGAAGTTCAGGAAGAAATATCAGGATATCCTGAAGAAATCAGAAGCTTTTGCGGCCCTTTATGCGAAGGCGGCAGAGGAGGAAATGCCCGAGGATCTCATACTTATGGTGACTGCGGGAAAGGCTGTTCCCCGCGGGTCGCTGGGTTACCTTGAGGCCCCGCTTAAGAAGATCCCCGGTTTCAGGGTTGAAGAGCTCTGTCTCGGCAATCCTGCCGATCAGGAAGAGGTCGCCGGGAAGCTGGCGAAAGCGAAGTTCGTCATAGTGAGCTCGCCGATACCTCTTTTCGCGAAAGTCATTTTCCGGCCGGAGACCGAGGAGATCCTGGTGCGCGATACTGCCTTCCCGCTCTATAACCACGGACGCCTGGCGGATTATTTCCTTAAGTGGCAGACTCTCTACACCAGGTTCACCGGAGCAAATGATTTTGCCCAGGTGCAGGTGCCGGGGCAGAGCCGTGCAGGACTTATCAGCCAAATGTTCTCGGGCATGAGAAAGACCCATACTGACCTTATGGGATGCAGCGCGACGGACAGCTTTTTTAAGGAAAGTTTCTGCGAGAAAGCCGCTGCGAAGCTGGACGGACTGTTCCCTGAATCTGCGGGAACGGTCAGGATCCTTTACATGCCCGCGGTCAGGTACCGCAGCAAATGTCCTTCCTGGATCAGTATGATCGACCTCGAAGTCCTCAAAGAAGAGCTCGGGGAGGGCTTCAGCGTGGTCGTGAACCTGAACAGTGCACAGATCAAGGACGGGTACGAGAACACCCTGGAGATACCGGGATTCTCGAAGCTTGTCCTGGAAGGGATCTCGCTCCGGGAGCTCATGGCAGCGTGCGACATCATTGTGGGGGATTACAGGGACACCTTCTTTGAGTCCGCACTCCTTCACAAGCCTGTGTATTCCACGGCCTTCGATTATGAAGAAGTGATCAAGGTCACGAATATGAGCGTGAATGCGAGGGATTTCGAGTCCTTCCTGTTCTGTCCGGTGGTTTCCGGTGCCGTAGGGCTCGCTAAGGAGATCCGTGCGCGGGAGAACTACGACTATACCGCGATGGAAGCCTTCAGGGAGCGGATGTTCGACGGATGCGATGGGCATGCCACCGAAAGGCTTGTGAAATATATCGCTGAGAAAGGGCAGCAGTAAAGCTGCGGGGAGACGGTGCGGGCCTTTAAGGCAGATATGTCTTTACATGATGTTAAACTGTTTTTCGGGGAGTTTGCGGGCGGGTGCCTGGCACCGCATTTCTTCGAATCGGCACCGCATTTTTTACGAGGGGAAGGCCCGTAGGCAACTTTTCTAATAAAGGCATACCCTAATGTAAGCCAAATGGTGAATAACAAATGTCCGGCATACCGGCCCGGTATAAACGGGCGGTATGCCGGATTAGCATAATAGCGCGCGAGACATCCTAAAGAGGTGTCACGCGCGCTATTATGCATACAAAGACATATGGGATAAAACTTTGAAGAATGGTGCCTGATCTTCAAAAGCATTGACCGGGCATCCCGCAGGGTATGCCCGGTCAAAGAAATCAAGTTAGTGACACCGCCTTCGGAAAAATCGATGGCGCCATTTTATGAAAAAGCTAGAGCAGACATCCTCTTAAACAGGCAAAGCCCGGCCCGGCCACAGCCAGGCTCTGGAACCAGGCCAGCCTCAGCTAATCTTAAACAGTATCCTGCCTTTTACCTTCCCGGGGGTCTTGTATTCCTGGAAGGCATCTGCGCACTGCTCCAGCGGATAGACCGCGTGGAAGAGATCGGGATCGTATTTCAGCCTGCCATCTGCAAAGCACCTGTCGGTGAGCTCCCAGTCGCTCCCGGGGTAGGGTGCCGCGCCGGACATCCAGGATCCGGTGACTTTCAGCTCTTTCCGGTTCAGGTTCTCCCATTCATTTACGGTAAATGTGAGGGGTGATTTCGGGGTCCCGACATAGCACACGTGTGCGTGATTCCCGGCAAGCTTAAGCGCGAGCACATGAGTGAAGTTCGAGCCTGCGGATTCAAATACATAGTCGAATCCTGCGCCGCCGGTAATCTCCATCGCCTTCTCGAAGAAATCCTCATCCTTCGTATTAATTGTATAGTCGGCGCCCATGCGTGAGGCAAGCCCCAGGCTCTTCGGGGAAGTCGCGAAGGACGTGACGGTGCGGGCACCGAAGATCTTTGCCCACTGCATCGTGAAGATGCCGATGGTGCCGCAGCCGAGGACCGCTACATTCCCACCGCCCTTATAATCCGTGCAGCGCATCGCGTGCATGCAGACCGAGGAGGGCTCGAAGAGCGCGCCCTGCTCAAATGATATCTCGGGATCGATCTTTACCGCGTTGATCTCGGGGATAACTATATATTCCGCGAAGGCTCCCTGCTCGCGGGAGCCGATGAAGCTGTAATGCTTGCACTGGGAGAAATTGCCCTTCGCGCAGTCGGGGCACTTCATACAGGGCTTAAGAGGCACGCCGCAGACGTGGTCGCCAGGCTTGACCTTTGTTACGCCTTCGCCGACATCGGCGACGATCCCGGAAAACTCATGCCCGAGCACTATAGGATAGTAATGGGCCGCATTGTTAAGCACGCGCGGAACGTCCGAGCCGCATATGCCTGCAGCCTTGACCGCGATCTTGACGGTCCCCGGAGCGACTTCGGGCTCCGGCCAGTCAGCATACCTGATATCTTCATTTGAATAGAGAACTGCTGCTTTCATAATATGATCTGCGCCCGCAGGCGCACCTCCCCTTCTGAAATCTGGATCATTTGTACTCCTCAGTATAACAGAATTATATTATTCATGGAAGAGCCCTGTTTATTTACAAAGCAGGGGTGTTTTTGTATAATAGATATAACTATGTGCATGTAAAACAGAGGCCGGAAGGCCCTAACGGAGAACAGAATTATGAATACAGTTTTGTTGATGATGGGCGGCACGGGCACCCGCATGGGCGCGGACCGTCCCAAGCAGTACCTGGAGATAAACGGAAAGCCGGTATTTTACTATATCGTGCGCAGGTACGCCAAGGTCGAGGAGGTATCGGCCATCTGCATCGTTTCACACGGGGACTGGATCGATTACGTCAGGGAAGCGATCTCGGACATCGATCCGGGGACGAAGAATATTCTCGTGACCCAGGGCGGAGACAACCGCTCGCAGTCAGTGCGCAACGGCCTTAAGGCGATAAAGCCTTTTTCCGGTGACAGCGATGTTATCCTGATACATGACGCGACGCATCCTTATGTTGACGCGGAAGGCACCAGGGGTATTATCGACGCGGTAAATGAATCCGGCGCGGCGACGCTCGGGGCAAGGCAGTATGACACCTGTTACCGCATTAATTCCGATATGGACCTCGTCTCCGTGATCCCCAGGGAGGAGCTCGTGTCCGGAGCTTCACCTGAAGCCTTCAGGTTCGGCGACCTTTACGGCATCTACATGGGCTCTACCGACGAGGAGCTTGCAGCGATGACATCGGCCGGCGCGATGGCGCTTGCGCACGGGATACACATGAGAGTGATCCCCGCGAACGTGCTGAACCTTAAACTCACCTATCCGGGGGATTTTGAGCTGCTCAAGGTCCTTCTTGATACATATTTTTTCCCGGCGGAATAATTTTACAGAGGAGTAATCAGATATATGCAGAGAGATACTTTACATGAAATGATCGCCAAGCGTAATGCAGGGATCCACTGCGGAATACCTTCATACTGCACGGCAAACGGGCTCGTTATCGAGGCCTGCTTTGAGCAGGGCAAGAGATTCTACGACGACATCCTGATCGAGGGTACTTCGAACCAGGTCAACCAGTTCGGCGGATACACAGGGATGCGTCCCGCGGATTTCAGGGACTATGTCCTTGGGATCGCGGACAAGGTCGGATTCCCCAGGGACCGCGTGATCCTGGGCGGCGACCATCTGGGACCGCTGGTATGGTGCAAGGAGCCCGAGGAAACGGCGATGAAGAAGGCCGAAGACCTTGTCAGGGAGTACGTGCTCGCTGGCTACAAGAAGATCCACCTCGACACCAGCATGCGTCTCGGCGATGATTCCAAGACAGAAATGCTCGAGACCAGGACGATCGCGCGCCGCGGTGCAAGGCTCTACAAGGTCTGCGAGGAGGCTTACCAGCAGCTCCTGAAGGAGAATCCTAACGAGATGCGTCCTTCCTACATCATCGGCAGCGAGGTCCCGATCCCCGGCGGCGAGCAGGAGGAGCAGGACCAGGTAGCGATCACCAAGCCCGAAGACCTTCACAACACGATCCAGGTCTATCAGGAAGAGTTTGAAAAGCTCGGGATCCCCGGAGCTTTCTCCTCGATAGTCGGCATAGTTGTACAGCCCGGCGTTGAGTTCGGCGACGAGAACCTTGTCAGGTACAACCGCACCAAGACCGTAGCGCTCAGCGAAGCGATCCAGCAGTACCCCGGAATGGTGCTCGAGGGACATTCCACCGACTACCAGTCACCGAAACAGCTGCGTGAAATGGTCGAGGACGGCGTAGGCATCCTTAAAGTAGGCCCTTCGCTCACATTCGCGGCCCGCGAGGGACTCTTCGCGCTCAGCCTTATTGAGAAAGAGCTCATCGACGAAGACCAGCGCGCGAATTACCCTGAAGTCCTTGAGAAGGCGATGCTCGAGAATCCGGGCAACTGGCAGGTATACTACAAGGGAACCGAGAAGGAGCAGTACCTCAAGCGCAGGTACAGCCTTTCCGACAGGTCCAGGTACTATATCGCAGACCCCAATGTAAAGGGCGCGATTGAGAAGCTCTTGGCGAACCTCGATACGAACAATGTCCACATTCCTCTCGGAATGCTGCACCAGTACATGCCCGAGCAGTATGCTAAGGTGCGCGACGGCAAGCTCGTGCCGGATCCCAGGAACCTTGTGATCGACCACATCATTTCCAGGATCGAGGACTACAACTACGCGACCAAGTACAGCTACAACGTTGACAGTATTTTCTATGGTTTTTAATTGAGATAAATGGACGGCAGCAGAAAGATCAGGATGGAAGACCGGCGGGACGAAGGCCGGGTCACCTTTGTTATCACAGAGATCAGCTGGGAACGGGTGTACCTTGTGATAGAGGCGGAGATACAGCCCGCGGCGGAAGGACTCGAGTTCTTCCTGGTCACGGAACAGGGCTCCGTAAAGGCGAAGATGGAGGCGGAGGAGATTTCCGGAGGAAAGCTGCGCCTCAGAGTAAACGTTACCAATCCGGGTTACTGCAGCTGTCTGCCTTCCGCGGTCTATTCGCTGTACGCCTGCGATGGAAATGAGATCATCGCGAAGGCGGCCGTCAGCAGCCGGATCGCGGAAAAGGTAAAGGACCTCGGAAAGGTCCTGATCCATGACAAGGGCTGGGCCGCGTTCTGCATAGATTTCTCGATAGAGAATAACGACGCCGCGCTCTTCCTTAATATGAGGGTCATGGATACCGTCCGCAAGGCGTACAAGGGCTTCGATAATGAGAAGAAGCCCTCGCGCCTTGCAAAGATCAAAAATACCGGAAAGCGGGCCGCGGGCTGGGTCCTGCGGACCGGGCACAAGGCGGCGCAGAAGTGTTTCCAGACCTGCTACAGCCGCAAAGCGAAGGCGCATCTTTCTGCGGAAAACGGAAAGAAGACCGTGCTTTTCCTGACCCAGCAGAATGAGACAATCCGTTATAATCTTGAGGCCGTGCGAAGCCGCATGGAGGAGCGCGGGCTCGATCAGGATTTCGAGACCAGGCTCTACGCGAGGTCGCTTGCCTCGGTCCCGAAGCGTAAATGGCCTTCCTACGAGTTTGAGGTCGTAAAAGAGCTCGCCTGCGCGGATTACGTGTTCATGGACGACCACAGCCCGGTACTTGACTGGCTGGTCCCGGATAAACGCCTGGTGATCACGCAGCTCTGGCATGCCGGGGCAGGTTACAAGGCAGTGGGGTATTCTCGCTGGGGCCACACCAGCACACCCGGACCGGTGAGCTGCCACAGGAGGTACACCTACGGGATCACCCCTGGCAGGGAGATCGCATTTTTCTTCTCCGAGCAGTTCGGCATAAACGAGGAGCAGATCCTTCCCACCGGAATGCCGCGCATGGACAAATACCTTGACAAGGCGCACATGGAGGAGACGAAGCGGAAGCTCTACGAGGAGAATCCGGCTTGGAAGGGCAAAAAGGTGATACTCTTTGCCCCGACCTACAGAGGCTTCGGCCGGAGGACCGCGCATTATCCTTTCGAAAAGATAGATTTTCAGAGACTATATGATTTCTGCGGCAGCGGCAGCGTGGTGCTCTTCAAGATGCATCCCTGGGTCATGGACCCCGTGCCGATACCGGAAAACATGAAAGACAGAATGTTTGATGTCACGAGGCATCTGGACATAAATGATTTCTACTACATTACGGACATCCTGATCTCAGATTATTCTTCGGGAATGTCCGAATATGCCCTGACCGGGAAGCCGGTCCTGCTCTACGCGTTCGACGAGCTTCAGTTCGCGTATTCCAGAGGATTCCACAGGGAGTACAGCAGGAATGTTCCGGGTAAGATAGTCCACACCTTCGACGAACTGATGGAAGCGCTGGAGAAGGAGGACTTCGATACCTGGAAATCGGCGGCCTACGCCAGAAAACACTTTGATTATACTGACACCTCGTCTTCGGACCGCGTGATCGACTGGATACTTCTCGGCAAAATGCCGGAGGATATCCGGGAAAGGATCGCCGCTAAGGAAGCGGAGGTCGAAAGGCTCAGGAGGCTTGATTTTTCAGCAGTCTCCAGGGGAAAATAAAAAGAAGAGCATCCGCGCGGCGCCGTAAATGCGCGGGCTCTTTATGGAGGGTTTTAAATGAAGAAGAGGATCGTTGTTCTGGCGCTGGCAATTGCAATGGCGGGAACGCAGGTGCTGCCTGCTTACGCAGCGGAGATCTCAGAAGAGACCGTGGCGGCGGAGGAAGAGCCGGCTGAGACCGTGATTGAATCGGAGATCGAGGCCGAAGTCGAGGCTGAAATCGAAATCGAGGCGGAGATAGAAGAAGAGATCGAGGTCGAGATAGAAGAAGAGACCGAGGCGGAGATCCAGGCTGAGATCGAGGCCGAAACGGGAGAAGAGATCGAAGAAGAGACAGAGACCGAAACTGAGACTGAGACTGAAACTGAGACCGAAACAGAAACCGAGGAGCCCGAACTGGAGGGCTGGGTTACCGATGACGACGGCAATACATATTATTATGAGGACGGCGCCGCAGTCAAGGGATTCAAGACCATTGGCGGGTATACCTATTACTTCAGCAAGGTCTCCACTAAAATGCTGTACGGACAGCATCATATAGATGACTACTATTATTATTTCGATCCCGATACCGGGCAAATGACGAAGAGTGCCTTTGTGACCTACGTTTCAAGCGGGAAACAGAAGACCTGCTATTTCGACCGCTACGGGCATATGCTCTTCGGGCAGCAGCACATCGGAGACTACTACTATTACTTCAACACGGTCTCGGGCGGAATGACGAAGAGCGCCTTCGTGACCTATACCTCGAGCGGAAAGCAGAAGACCTGCTATTTCAACTCTGCAGGACACATGCTTTTCGGACAGCAGCATATCGGAGACTACTACTATTACTTCAACACTGTTTCGGGCGGAATGACGAAGAGTGCCTTTGTGACCTACGTTTCGAGCGGAAAGCAGAAGACCTGCTATTTCAACTCTGCGGGCCACATGCTCTTCGGGCAGAATAAGATTGGAGACTATTATTATTTCTTCAACAGGGTCAGCGGAGGGCGCTACGAAGACGGAGTCTACAAGTGCGCGCATCTCGACGGGACCTACGATACCTACGGATTTGACAAAAACGGTCACATTCTGCTCGGAGTCCAGACTATCGACGGGGACAAATATTATTTCCACGAGACCTACGGATGGCTGCAGTACCGCATAAAGAAATCCGGCGGCTACTGGCTCTTCTATGACGGCAACGGCGAACAGATCACCGACATCCGCTCGATCACAGGCACGATGGACAGCTATTATATCCGCGTCAACCGTAAGACCAACACGGTCACCGTGTACTGCGATTACGTTGAGGACGGCGTTTTCAATACCCCGCTCTGCAGCTTCATCTGCAGCACCGGGACTTCAGCCACGCCGACCCCTGCGGGTACTTTCCACACCTACAATAAGTGGCGTTGGTGCGAGCTAATGGACAAGGTCTACGGGCAGTGGGACACCCCGATCGTGGGAGGAATTTATTTCCACTCGGTATTCTATGATTCCTACAATAACCCGAATGACCTCAACGTCTATGCCTACAACCAGCTCGGGAACAACGCTTCCCACGGGTGCGTGAGGCTCACCGCGCGCGACGCGAAATGGATATACGATTACTGCGTGCTAGGGACAACGGTCAATATTTTCGACGGCAGTTCTTCGGCAGACCCGATGGGGAAACCTTCCTCATACCAGCTTCCGTCCTGGCACACCTGGGATCCGACCGACCCCTACATGCATTACAAATGCGAGGAGCGCGGCTGCCATTAAATATTATTGGGCACCCCCAGGCGAGGGATGCGCAGCATCCCTCGCCTGGGGCGGTCAGAGAGGCTTTGCCTTTTGGATCTGAGCCTTGGTGCAGTAAAAAGCAAAATAATAAAAGGCATTCCGCCGTTTGAATGCCTTTTATTATTTAAGAGAGAGGATTGTTATGCTTTTTGCTTTCTGGCTGTAAGGAGTGCTTCAGGTTCCTTACAATGCATACTATACATTAGAGTTATTAAAATACAACAGGTAAAAATAAACTAATAATAAACTAACTCTAAGAAATTCGGAAAAGTGAACTAACGTCTTTATGTAAAATGACGGTGAATATTCAGCACCCCCAGGCTCAAGATGCTTCGAATCCCGAGCTGTGGGCGGTCAGAGAGGAAACTATTGGAAGACGAGAAGTATATGAAGGAAGCGCTCCGGCTCGCGAAGAGGGCCTACAGGCTCCATGAGACGCCGATAGGGTGCCTGATCGTGAAGGACGGGGAGATAATCGCGCGGGGCTATAACCGCCGCAATAAAGAGAAGAGCCCGCTGGAGCACGCCGAGGTGAGGGCGATCCGCAAAGCCGCGAAGGTGATAGGTGACTGGAGGCTCGAAGGCTGCACCATGTATGTGACGCTTGAGCCCTGCCCTATGTGCGCAGGCGCGATAGTCCAGGCGAGAATAGACCGTGTCGTGATCGGATGCATGAATCCCAAGGCGGGCTGCGCAGGATCGGTCATGGACATTCTGGGCGAACCGGGATTCAACCACCAGGTCGAAGTCAGTACCGGGGTCCTGAGAGAAGAATGCTCTGCGCTCATGAGCGGTTTCTTCAAAGACTTACGCATAGAGAGAAAAGCCGAAAAGCTGCTCCTGAAAAACGGTATGGAGCCGGTCGATCCGGAATAAAACAAATACAGGGTGTTCTGCCGTTTGAACACCCTGTATTTGTAAGAGAGAGGATTGTTATGTTTTTTTGCTTTCTGGCTGTAAGGAGTGCTTCAGGTTCCTTACAGTGCCTACTATACAACAGAGTTATTAAAATACAAGAGGCGTTTATTAACAAACAATAAACCTGTTCTAAGGATTTAAGAAAAGCGCACTAAGAAAAATCTGAACGCTGAGTCATTTTTGGCGCGGAAGGAGGGAGCTTTTTGTACAAGGCTGATTATCATACACATTCAGTATTCTCGTTTGACGGGAGCGAGGAACTGCGCAATATGTGCGAGGCCGCGATCGCCGCGGGACTTTCCGAGATCGCGATAACCGACCACGTGGACATATATACCGGGATGCCGGCCGGGTACCTGATCAATTTTGGAGAGTACGGGGATGTCGGCGTGAAAAAACTCCTCATTATGGACCTTCAGGGCCTTGCACGCGGTCTTGAGGAAGTGCGCGAAGAATACCGCGGAAGGCTTAAGGTGCTCCGAGGAGCGGAGCTCGGGCAGCCGCAGGTGAACCGGGAGGCGGCAAGGGATTACCTGCGCAGCACCCAGCTTGATTTCGTGATCGGCTCGGTCCACAACATGGAGGGCGATCGGGACGTCTACTACTATGATTTCAAGGATATTGACCCCGCGAAGCTCTACTTCCACTATCTGGACTGGCTTTTCGACATGACCCTGCAGGGGGATTTCGACGTGATGGGGCACATCACCTATCCGCTCCGCTACCTCTACGAGAGGACGGGGAAGACCCTCGACATGAAGCCTTTCGAGGAGAAGCTCCGGTCCCTTTTCAGATGCCTTACGGAGAGAGGGCGCGGGATAGAACTCAATGTTTCCGGGCTTTCCAAAGGAGGCTTCACGATGCCGGAACTCCCCGAGCTAAAGCTTTACAGGGAGTGCGGCGGAGAGGTCATAACCGTGGGGAGCGACGCTCATAAAGCGCAGTACATCGGCGCTTTCATAGAGGAAGGCCAGGAAATGCTGCGGGCCGCCGGGTTCAAATATTTCACTGTATTTGAAAACAGACAGCCATCTTTTATTCCCTTGGACTAAAATATGTGGTAGAATACTTTATCACTGCAATTAAAGAAAGCACGGGAGAAGACTAAATATGTATAAGATCAATGATAATTACATGAAACTCCAGGGGAGCTACCTTTTTTCGAATATCGGCAAAAAAGTCGCGCAGTACAAGAAGGAGAATCCGGACAAGAAGGTCATTTCACTCGGAATCGGTGATGTGACCCAGCCGCTTTCACCGGTGGTAATAGAGCGCCTGCACAGCGCGGTAGACGAGATGTCGCTCCGCGAGACCTTCAAAGGCTACGCCCCGGACCTTGGCTACGAATTTCTGAGGAGCGCGATCGCGCAGTACGATTACAAGAGCCGCGGCGCTGACATAGATATCGACGAGATCTTTATCAGCGACGGCGCGAAGAGCGACTGCGGAAATATCGGCGACATTTTTTCTTCGGACAACAGGGTGGCGGTCTGCGACCCGGTATATCCTGTATACGTCGACACAAACGTTATGGCCGGCAGGACAGGCAATTACCTGCCTGAGAAAGGGCTCTACGAGGGCGTGATCTACATGCCCTGCACCGCGGAGAACGGCTTTGTACCCGAGATTCCGAAGGAGACCCCGGACATTATCTACCTCTGCCTGCCGAATAATCCCACCGGCACCACGATCCTGAAGGAAGAGCTGCAGAAATGGGTCGATTACGCGAGGAAGACCGGCGCGGTTATCCTCTACGACGCGGCCTACGAGGCCTATATCAGCGAGGACGGCGTTGCTCACAGCATTTACGAGTGCGATGGCGCGAAGGAGTGCGCGATCGAGATGAGGAGCTTTTCAAAGAACGCCGGCTTCACCGGAGTAAGGCTTGGATTCACGGTCGTTCCGAAGGAGCTGAAATGCGGCGGGATCAGCCTCAATTCGCTCTGGGCAAGAAGGCACGGGACCAAGTTCAACGGCGCGCCTTACATTGTCCAGGCTGCCGGCGCGATGGTCTACACCCCCGAGGGGCAGCAGCAGATCAAGGAACTGACAGGCTACTACATGAAGAATGCGGCAGTGATCCGCGACGGGCTCTCGGCAGCAGGCTTTGAGGTCTACGGCGGAGTCAACGCACCGTACATCTGGATGAAGACCCCGGACGGAATGTCCTCCTGGGATTTCTTTGACAGGCTGCTTCATGACGCGAATGTTGTCGGCACGCCCGGATCGGGATTCGGCCCCAGCGGGGAAGGATATTTCCGCCTGACCGCTTTCGGGACACACGAAGATACCGCGGAAGCAGTGGAAAGGTTTAGGAAGCTGTAAGGCGGTGGTTTGACAAAAAACATCTCCCGGCGTATACTACAACCATCCGTGCAGCCGGGGAGATAGCGGTGCCCTGAACCTGCAATACGCTACAGCAGGGGTGATGTTTCGACTGAGGGCTGCGAACTGCAGGGCTGCCCTGTATTCTGGGTGTTGAAGCCTGGGTCTTGCGCAACATGTGCCGGTGAACCGTGTCAGGTCAGGAATGGAGCAGCACTAAGCCGGAAGTCGTGTGTGCCGCGAGGGTGCCTGGGCTGAGCTTGGGGTACAGGTAACGACTGCGGAACGGGTTCGAAGCGAAACGCACGGATAAAATAGATTATTACAAGGGGGCATCCCCAAAGCTTTTGACCAGGAAAGCTTTGGCGGATGCCTTTTTTATGAGCATGTAAGACTGAAGAAGGCGGTTCTGTGTTATAATGCATATGTAGTTTGCTGTTAAACACGGAGGGTTTGATATGAAGAGAAAATTCTTTAAATGTGCTATGGCTTTTGTGCTCGCTGTCCTGATGGGAGCGCAGCCTGTTATGAGCTACGCAATGACTGCGTCGGATGGGGGCACGGTATCTTCGGAGAGTGGAAGTGCCGGGTCCGGGACAGATGCTGCGGATACCGAAGATACCCAGGAAGAAATGATGGGCAGCGTGCTTCAGGATCTTGAGTCTTCTCTTCAGGAACAGCGCGAGCAGATACTTTCCGATCTGGGAATGACAGAGGAAGAGTTCGAGACATATGAACCAGAGGGGTATTTCGAATCCGGGGACCCTTCGGTATCTGAAGCCTCGGGAATTCTTCCTGTCGGCGTTCAGGATATTGAATATACGGATGAGCAGACAGGCTTTACCTGCCGGGAACTGAACGGGTCATACGCTGAGATCATCGGATATTCGGGAACAGCGGCAGAACTGTTTATCCCCGGAACACTCGGAGTATATACGATCCAGGCGATAGGGGACAATGCCTTCCAGAATAATACTTCTTTAACAAGTGTCACGATGGCGTCATCGATCACTTCTATAGGCAGCTATGCTTTTGAAGGCTGCACTTCGCTGCAGGCGGTAACATTTTCGGAAAATCTTGCAGAGATAGGCGAAGGCGCGTTCAGTGGCTGTACCGCGCTTTCGAATACCAATATTTCCGAACTAACAGACCTTACTTCTATTGACAGTTACCTGTTCGCCGGCTGTACTTCTTTTACCAGCATCGAGCTCCCGGACAGTCTGACCTATATTGGATACAGGGCTTTCTATAACTGCACTAGCCTTACCGTCATCAACTATCCCATGTGCCTTGAGGAAGCAGGAGGAGGCATATA
>JAIKVW010000005.1 GCA_024685315.1 Lachnospiraceae bacterium | reverse complement strand
TGAGGTTATGGATCCTTGATCCGGCAGGATATGTAGACACTCCGGCGGCTTTGGCCTTGTCATATGCCTTCTGTGCCCACTCCATTGCGAGATCAAAGTCTTTATCGGTGCCGATCCCGTTTTCATAGCAATCGCTGAGGTAAAGCATGGAATCATGGTATCCGTTTTCCGCTGCCTGCAGGTAGCACCGGAAGGCCGCCCCGGGATCCTTCTCGAGGTAGCTGTCGCCGCGGTAGAGGTTGCCGAGCTTGTGCAGCGCGGGAGCATAACCTTTCTCCAGGGCCGAGTTCTTTAGATGACCGATCCACTTGTCGACAGCCTCCTCCAGGCCATCGCCGTATATGTTGCCGGTTATCTCGCGGTAGCACTCGGACAGGAGGTATTCGCATTCCGGGTCGTCTGTCGTCTCTGACTTCTGAATTATGTCCAGTTCCTTGTCGGAAAGGGCATTCTCAAAGCAGGAATGACCTTCCAGCTTTTCGACGCAGTCTTTGAGGATGGCGACAAAGGAATCGCGGTCGCCGCCGACCGCCTTGCGGTATCTTTCCTCTTCCTGCTCATCCTTGACTATGACCGCGTCGATCCTTCTCACGGCAGCTTCTGCCATGGGCTGGCCGGCCTCAGCGGCCTTTTCAAAGATCTGCCTGGCTTTATAGAGATCCCGTTCGACGCCCTGCCCGTCATAGTAGCAGCTTCCGAGACGGTAAAGCGCTTCAGGAAGGCCCTGACCGGCGGCTTTTCCGAACCAAAGGAAGGCTTCTGCATAGTTCTTCTCGAAAGCTCTGCCGTCGGAATACATGGTCCCGAGGATGTACTGGCCGAATGCATTTTCTTCGTATGCGGCCTCTTCTGCAAGGCGCAGCGCTTCCTCATAGTTCCTCTCGGTGCCTACTCCTCTGTAATACAGGTCGGCGAGGCGTGCCTTGCCCTCCGCGCTTCCCGCAAGAGCTGCGTCGCGGAATGCACGGAAAGCGGAGTCGCCCCTGAGCATGGGCACATCTCCGGCGAGAATATCCAGACCGAACTTTATCTTTTTATCGATCTCCTCCTGAGAGAGGACCTTGGGCTCCTGAGCGGTATTGGATTTCTGTTCGTCCATATGATTATCTTCGTTTCCCGGTTCTGAACGGAAAACGTGCTCCTATTTGATCTTGGTGATATTTTAACACGGCTGATGACATATTTCAGTCGTGTTTTTGTACTCTGTGAGAAGATGTGTCGATTGCCTGCGGAGCCAGGCTAATCTATAATCAGAGCAGAGAAAAAAGAAAGGAAAGTGATAAGATGACGATACAGTTCTATCTGACACCCGCCGCGGGAAAGCGGCTCATCGCAAAGGGCATCGCGCAGCTGGACAGCGTTAAAAAGACGCTGGAAAGCGGCACCATACTGATCATAGGAGGTACAACCAACGCCGCTGTGGCGGAGGAGCTCCTAAAGGAGATCGGCGACACGGAGGACTTTGACAGGAAGGGATTCTTCCGCGGGATCACAGTTCCCAAGGGCTTCAAATACAAGCCCCAGGAATCTATAGGCGACGTGGTCATAAAGAACGGAAAGTGGCAGAGAGGCCTCACGGTATATGATGCCTGCGGAGACCTCAGGAAGGGAGACATCATCTTCAAGGGAGCTAACGCCGTCAACCTGGAGGAGGAACAGGCCGGTGTACTGCTGGGAAGCGACAACATCGGGACCGCCGGTCCGGTGCTCACCGCCGTGTACGGAAGGAGAGTCAGCCTCATAGTTCCTGTGGGCGTGGAAAAGAGAGTCGAGGCTCCGATATTCGACCTGGCACAGATGTGTGACTCCTGCGACGCGACGGGACTCAAGTTTCTGCCCCTGCCGGGTCAGGTATTTACGGAGCTGCACGCTATAGAGCTGCTCACGGGCGCCTATGCGGAGATCCTGGCTGCCGGAGGGATCTGCGGAGCAGAAGGAGGATGCTACTTCATCGCGGACGGAACCGATGATGAGATCGGGAAGCTCAGGAAGCTGGTAAGCGAAGTGGAGACGGAGGGTCCCTTCGAACTGTAAACGAAAAGAATCATAAGATGACCGCTGCGGCTGATGACTGCAGCGGTTTTATAACAGAAGGCGAGAATACCCGAGCTTTCAAACATGGGATGAATCACCCCATCAAACGACTGATCAGTCAATAACTGATCCATTGATAATACTGTACCTTTGTAGTAGAATAACATCAACGAAAGATGATGTGGGCGGAGATATCCGCAAGTGAATGGATTAACTGAATGACCTGATACACATGCTCATCTTCGGATGAGCTTTTTTGTTGCTGATGCCCAGTGAAAGATCATGGA
>JAIKVW010000033.1 GCA_024685315.1 Lachnospiraceae bacterium | reverse complement strand
TCAGTATCGCTGATCTCATCTGCCAGTACCCGCTCAATGATCTTTACCTTTTCAGCAGGATCAATCTTACTTTTTCTGGACATAGAAATACCCCCAAGTAGGTTTTATATTTCAATGTCCTACTTGGGGGTAGCATATCAGAGAATTCTGCGGGGGATTTTTTAATATATGCTGCCTGGGAGGAATTCCAGGGTCAAACTTTCTTTCTCCTTGCGGCCAGGCCAATCGCCATGATGACGAGCGCTGCGATGATTCCCGGAAAGAGGGAATCCCAGCCGTGCAGAAGGCTCTGCAGCGCAGGGACCGTCCCGAACAGCAGCACCACTACCGGCCCTGCGATGATCGAAGCCAGTGCCCATTTTCCAGCAACTTTGCCTTTTGCCCAGATCAGGAAGCACAGCGGCGCAAATACCGTCGCGCCGCGAAGGCCCATCGACATGAATGCGAAGTTCAGTATGGTATCTCCCAGAGAACCGGTCGAAAGGCAGCATGCACCGGCCAGGATCACGATGATCAGGACCTTTCCAAGCATGTCACTCTTCTTCTCGTCATCGAAAGTGTGCGTAAAGCGCTTAACGATGTCGCGGTTTACAACATTGGAGATCCCAAGTGCGAGCCCCGCTCCGGTACCTACCGAGGCAATGAACAGCGCTCCAAGCACTATACCTGAAACGATTCCAGGGAGGCCTGAATGTTTCAGCGTAAACTCAGTCAGCGCGGTCTTCGCCGCAAAAGCCGCCGGATCAGTGACCGTCCGCATATAGAGCCCGACCAATATACCGCAGATGCCAAGAGGCGGGATCAGGACCGCCGAGATAAGCGCTCCCGCGCGCCCGGCCCCGTCGCTCTTTGCCGTCAGGACCGCCTGCGCGTAGGTCTGGGTCGTCAGGACGCCGAAAATCAGGGAGAGACAGGCGCCAAGATCCTTGCCCAGACCGCGCGCAAACACACTTGCGAAATTCCGCCCGGTCTCAACGGAGAAACCTGACATCAGCGGACCGATCTGGGAAACGCCTCCGATAAAGCGAAGCGCCAGCAGCCCGCATATGATCATGGAGCCATAGAGCAGGACCGTCTTCAGGATTCCTACCATGCCCGCGCCCTTGGTCCCTCCGAATATCACATAGAGCGCCATAAATATTGCAGAAACGATGACTGCCGGCAGAGTTCCCCAGGCCGGGAAAACGACCAGGATCACCGCGCTCGCAGCCAGCAGCTGGGAGATGATGTTGATGAACGTGCCGACCGAATTAAGTATCGAAGCGGCAAGTCCGGCTTCTTTGCCGTATTCTCCGGCAATCATTCCTACCAGTGTCGGCTTTCCTTCCGCTCGCAGCGGCTTTACATATAACAGCGCCAGTATGAGGCACCCAATTCCTGCGCCAAGCGTGAACCACCAGGCAGACATGCCATAGTTATAGGCCAGCTGGGCAGTGCCGACAGTTGACGATCCTCCGACCAGGGTCCCCATAATTACGCCGGTCACAATGGCTGTGCCGTTCCCTTTGCCGTTATCCTTTTTTACCTGTGTGCCGGAAAAGATAGCCAGCCCCGCGATCAGCAGGACCGCGATGGCAAGACCGGCATATGTCATCGGGCTCATGCCATGCAGCCTACCTTTTCAGGAATGATCAGCTTCGCGCCGGTCTTTGCGACGACCTCTTCGACCGTAGTGGTCGGCGCGATCTCCTCAAGTACCGGACCATCCTTTGTAACGTGAATGACTGCAAGCTCGGACACAAAATAATCCACGCAGTGATAGCCTGTCAGAGGCATATCTGTGTGCTGCACGAACTTGGGATTCCCTTCTTTGTCGGTATGCGTGCTCATGACGATAGTGATCTTCGCGCCTGAAACCAGGTCCATCGCGCCGCCCATGCCGGCTGCTGCCTTCCCCGGGATCATCCAGTTCGCAAGATTTCCTTCCGCATCGACTTCATATGCTCCAAGTACAGTTGCGGCAACATGCCCGCCGCGGATGTAGCCGAAGGAGCGGAAACTGTCAAAGCAGCATCCTCCTTCGCGCAGCATGCTGGGATGCCCGCCTGCGTCAACGACGTCAGCCGGAGCGGTCTCGCCTTCCTGCGGCGCGCCAAGGAGGCCTATGACACCGTTCTCGGAGTCGACCCATACATCGATCCCTTCGGGAATATATTCAAGGCAGAGCGTCGGCATGCCGATGCCTAGGTTTACCAGATCGCCGTCTTTAAAGAACTTCGCCGTCCTGCAGGCGATAAACTCTCTGTTATTTGTTACCGGTCTCATCCTTCATACCCCCTTGCCTGAACTACGCAGTCTACGATCGCTCCCGGGGTCATGATCTCATTGGGCCCGAGCTCGCCGACTTCGACGATATGCTCTGCCTCGACGATCACGTAATCCGCTGCGGTCGCGAAGACTTCGTTGAAATTGCGTGCCGTATGATTATACACTACATTTCCCATTTTATCAGCCTTCCAGGCGTGAATGATCGCCACATCGGCATGCAGGGGAAGCTCAAGGATATAGCGGCTTCCGACCTGAGGATCGCTTGACTTTACGAATTTGAACTCGCCCTTCTCGTCATCCCACTCCAAGAGCTGCTTGCCTTCTTCCATCGGGGTGTGGACTCCCGCGGGGGTCAGGATGCCTCCGATGCCCGCGCCGCCCGCACGGACCTTTTCAGAAAGCGAGCCCTGAGGCACGAAATTAACATTGATCTCGCCGGCGACGACCTTCTCCATGGTCTCGGTGTTGCTCCCGATATGCGAGCAGGTGATCTTCTTGATGACACCCGCGTGAACGAGCTTGCCGATCCCCTCGCCCTTGATAGACGTGTTGTTAGAGATAACATTCACCTCAGTGATCCCGGATTCCAGGATCCCGTCGATCAGAGTCACAGGCACTCCGCAGTTCACAAAACCGGGAATCAGGACCGTCATGCCGTTGTAGCAGTGCGTCATAGCTTCCTGCAATGTGACGACTTTCGATTTTGACATGCGTATCTACCTCCGAATTAATAATACAGCGGCGTAATGCCTGATAAGCAATATTTTAGGCCGCACTACAATAATCAAAAAGCATATGATATGCCAATTAAAAAAGCCTTGAATTTCAAGGCTTTGAAAAAAACCTCATGCGAAACTGCATTTAAAAGGGTCGCATTATGTCTTCAGCGGCCGCATCCCGATCGTTATCTGCCCGCAGAGATCCCGTATTTTTTTAGCTTCCGGACGACAGTCGACTGATTGACCTTGAGCAGCTCTCCCAGCTCATAGGTATTCCGGCAATGCGGAAGAAATGCCTCCAGGACCGAGCGTTCCACCTCGTCCATATATGAGGCCAGGGAAAAAGAACCCTGTGACCGCAAAGTTTCAAAAGAACTGTCACCCCGGTACGACCCCCTATAAGAATACACTTCCGGCACGCGCAGCATGATCTCGCCCTCGTCGCTCATCAGATAGCTCTGCTCAATGCAGTTCTGCAGTTCACGCACATTCCCCGGCCAGTCATGCTCGATCAGAAATTCGCAGAAGGTCGGGGAGAATATCTTCTGATAACCGTATTTCTTCCGGACCTCGCGCAAGAAGGCATTTGCCATCGGGAAGATATCCTCTTTGCGGTCGCGCAGCGGCGGAATGATCAGATGCAGCAGATTTATGCGGTAGTAGAGGTCGCGGCGGAACAGACCTTCATCGCAGAGCTCCAGCAGGGAGGCATTGCTGGCCACGATCAGACGGAAATCGACATCGATCTCCTTCTCCGCGCCGACGCGGCGGAGCTTCCTCGTCTCAAGCACTCGAAGCAGCTTTCCCTGCGCCGCAGGCGAGAGGGAGTTGATCTCATCGAGAAAAAGCGTGCCGCCGTTTGCAAGCTCGACCGCGCCCTTCTTCCCGTTCCGGCTGGCTCCGGTAAATGATCCCGGCTCGTAGCCAAAGAGCTCGGACTCGATCAGCGTATCCTGCATGGCCGCGCAGTTGATGGTGACCAGAGGCTTCTCGCTTCGCGGGCTGCATTTGTGAATGTACTGCGCAACAATGCCCTTGCCCACGCCGGTATCTCCGGAAATCAGGCACGGGCAGTCCGCAACCGCAGCCTTCTTTGCAAGCCGCAGGATGCGCTGCATGGCCGCGCTCCGGGCTATCGGGGAATCCACCCCGGAAACCTGGCCCTCGCCTCCGTCTTTAATGCTGTCCTGCATCATCGTGACCGGAGCAAGGATCACAAGGATATGCGTAATTTCCCCGTTTTCATCAGTGATCGGCTTGCCGATGGCAAGCTGCGAGCGCTTGTGCTTATGCGCCCCGACGATCTGCTGGAAGACCGAGGCCTCCCTCTGCCGCCGCAGCACCACTTCGCGGATGCTCGGCTCAAAGGTATCGCGGATACGGTCGGTATTCAGCGTCATGATCTTGGATTTAGGGTTATCCGTATATTTAGAGAACGCGTCGTTGGCATAAACGAAATCGCCGTCGCGGGTGAGAATGTAGGTCGGATAATTGGAACTCTCCACAGCGTCAAATTCGCTCTGGCTCAGGCTCAGATTCGCGGCGTTGGTCCCGAGGATCTCATTCAGATTTTCAGACATCAGGCACTCCTTGCGATAAAATGTGAAAAAACTTCCTTCTCTCCCATTTTAGCCCCTGAAAGAAAATATCGCAACGGGAAAATGCAATTTTGCATTTTAAAACGTTCAGCACCTCTGCCGGCTCATGTACTATCCGCTTTCCCCGAATAGAAGATGCCAGCGGCTTCAGGCTGGCATCTTCTAATACAATCATTCAATATACATGAAAAAACTCGATGGATTCTCCCAGAGGTCCGGCAGCAAAAGCACACCGGATCGGAAGCGGAGGATCAGACGGAAGGGTCACATCCTTTGGTTCCTGTGTGACTGCATAGCCGTTATCTCTTATCAGACGTATACAGGCATCGACGTCATCTACATCAAATGCAAAATGATTAATGTCTCCAAAACCTTCTCCCGCTCTGCCGGAGGCAAACAGCTCTATAATGTCATCGCCTGCGCGGAGCATGGCACCGGCACGGTCCCCTTCTCCCCAGGCGCGGACCAGTTCGAGCCCAAGCAGATCTTTATAAAAATGCACCGCTTTAGCAAATTCTTCCGGGTTGCTGCATTTCATGGAAACATGATGGATCCCTTTGATCTTTTCAGGCATGGCTGTGTCCGCTCCTTTCCGGCTTCCCTTGTGTCCGCAGATACTCCGCGGAAGCTTAGATCACAGATATATTCTAAAAATCCCCCGCCGGAATGTCAACCACTCCCGCCGTTCCGAAAACCTAACATGTAATAAGCAGGTGTTCATTCGCTATATCATTATATACTTTACAATTTCCGCCGCTGACATCGTAAACATGGATAACATCAGAAAGATCCGTTTTATCTTCAAACTCACCGATCAGGTCCGGGAAGCCCTCTAGTTTCTCGGGATGGAAATGGATGGTCTTTGCATTATTGAACACTGCCGTATAAAGGATCCCGGCTTCGACAAGATCCTGAAAAATGTGGCTTCCGTACGATAATTCCGGATTGTAACCTGCTCTTGACTCTTCCGTTTCACATATTATCTCAAATGCGCTGATATCAGAAAAAGCAGTCGGCACTCCCAGCTCAGGCGATGATGTCCCCACGCGTCCGGGCACGATCAGCATCATATGCTTATGAAGATCCCTGTAGTGCCAGTTCAGCCTGCCGATCAGCCGTGCGGCCGAGGGCTTGTCTTTATAAGGCATATTATAATATCGGACCGGGTCGACATATACGATGATGTCCAGTTCCGTTGTCCTGGATATCCCCATTGACGAGCCTTCGCTCTCCAGAAAGATCCTGCTCTCCGGAATATCCGCGGGTATCACTGTCCCTGAAGATGATTTCTGGACCTGAAGCGGCCGGCACTGTAAGAGATCTATGGAATAATCACTGTTCTCCGAGATATTGATAGTGAATTCCGTATCGACCGGATAATCATATTCATTCTGGATGCAGCTCAGCATCCGCCTCATCTGTCCCATCAGCTGTTTATTAGCAACAAGGCCTTTGCAGGATATGAATTTGACCGTCCTGGGCCTTCCGGTTTCGCGGAGCCTCCTTTCCGTATCGTAATCGTGTTCAAGCAGGATATTATCAAGGTAGTTCGGAATAACAGGCAGCAGCTTCTCATATGGAAGCTTCACCAGGGAATGAGAGACCATATCAATGACCTCGGCCTTTCCCTGCGAGAACCTGTGCTTATCCTCAGAAGACGAATACGACGTTTTCTCCGGCATGTCGAGATTGACGATACGCGGGTATGACCCCTCCGTTCTGTCGACCGCTGATGTTCCAAGACCCATGACCAGCCTTAGCATTCCGGCTGACGGGTCGGAATCTTTCATGATCCTGTAAGGGCTGTATGAATATCCGACTCCCGCGGCGCATGGCATATAATAAGAACCATAATAAGAACCTGAAACGCGCTGTATCAGAAGCGCCATCTGTTCATCGCGCTTATCAAGCCCCCTCCTCTTACGGTAATCCAGTGCTGACAGACTCATGGAGCTCGCATAGACGGTCTTGATCGCATTCTCAAATTCAGCCAGCCGTTCCTCCGGACCCCCTCTGTTCACACAGAAAACGGACTCGTATTTCCCCGCAAAGGCATTGCCGAAACCATCCTCAAGTATGCTGCTCGACCGAATGATATACGGATCCTGGCCATAGTATTCGATGATCCTCACGAACTGCTCACGCATACTTGCGGAGAATTCTCCCTCCATAAGTTTATTCGCGAACTCTTCCGCCAAGGTAAAAAAACCTTCCTCCGTCCGCTGCCTGACGCGAAGATCCCACAGATTGTTGTCAACAATGTATGTGTAATAGAGATCAGATCCGACATAAAAAGAATCATGCGGCTCCAGATATTCCGATATTTCAGGCTCCCTGTTCCTTATGATCGCTCTGGCCAGGAGCATCCCGCATGATTTTCCGCCGATCATGCCGGTCCCGATCATGTGGTCCCTTACAGCAAAATAATCTTCGGGAACAAAGTTCTTTTTTACCATCTCCCGCATCCTGGAGTCACGCGTCATCATGATATTGCACATCCTGCCGCACTCTTCGGTTATGTCGATGTTATTATCGTATAATGCCCGGGTGCGATTAAAGAAATGATCCCATGAATCGGCGTACTGTTCCTCTGCGGAACGCTGGGCCAGTCCGAGAGCCTGGTAGAATCTGCTTGACTTTACCCCGTCAAGGATAGGCCGGAACTCTCCTGTCCCGGGTTCAAAAGTGTGTGGAAGGAACATCGTATCAGAATTGCGGTTCCAAACCTTTTCCGAGCGGACATATATATTCCTGCTGTCTGAATAAACATCAATAAAAAGCTGCGTCGTGTTAAGGATCTTATTGATCGCCTGAACAGAATGCTTCCCCCTGATGATCGGGAAAAAAGCCACCGTATCAAGAATGAAAAGAAACGGACAGGTCACTCTGAAGAAATTGCCCATCATAAGATCTGTCGCCCACGCCGTCTGAAGCTCGGAAAGACAATCAAAAACGTAGAAGGCGTCTTTCCCTTCCGCCTCAATGACATTATGGATGGCGACCGTAAAGGTCTCGAACCTGTGAGACAGCTCGATCTCGATCGTTTTTACTTCAGGGCGATCCGGAACAAGCGGCTCATGGCTTGCAAACCGGAAATAAATGATATTGCGCCTGTCCTTTATTGCCTGTTCGACATACGGTTCCATAAACAATCTGAACTGCGACAATTCTGATACCCGCCAGACTACATTGTCACCGAGCCTGATATTATCAAACGCCTTATCCATTTCAGGTATGCCGCTTTCAATCCTGTCAAATGCAGCCATAACAACCTCCTCGCAGATCATGCCCTGCCGTATCGCCTCTGAAACTGTGCGACAGTATAAAACAAATAAAAAAGGGCGTCTTTGAATCATCTCAAAGACGCCCTTGCCTGTTGATCATATATAACAGTCTATCTCACTATTGATTATTTTTCAAGTAATTGTACGCGCTCCGTCATTCCCATTCCGGGTCCTCTGTGAATGTCATTTCCCTGCCGGTGACCGGATGTCTGAAGGAAAGCCCGCATGCGAAGAGATACGGCTTTACGCCGCGGGCAGCAGGCCAGAAGATCTCTTCCGTCCTCTCTTTATTGTACTTGATGTCGCCGAGGATGCCGAACCCCGCGTTCGCGGTCTGCACGCGGATCTGGTGCTGACGTCCGGTGAGGAGCTCGATGTCCAGAACGCAGAGAACTGATGAAAAGTCCTCCGTCATTCCCGGGATCCGAAGCACTTCCTCCACGTTCACTTTGTATCTCAGCACCGCCTTCTTCGCACCTGGAGCAGCCTTATCCGCAACCCTCACGAAGTTTTTCTGCCGGTCCGCGACGAGGTAGTCAGTGAGCTCGCCTTCCTGCGCGGCAGGCCGCCCGGTCACGACTGCCTTATATCTCTTCTGAAGGCCGCCGGAAGCCGCCTGGCTGGAAAGGTCCGCTGCTGCCTCTTTTGTGAGCGCATAGACCATGACGCCGCCGACGTTCCGGTCGAGACGGTGAACTACTCCGATATACTGCCGGTGAAGGTGGTTCCGCAGGAAGCTCACCATGTCCATCGCGCTGCTGCGGTCGTTCTGGGAAAGCATTCCCGCAGGCTTCACAACAACTATCACCGAATCATCTTCATACAGGATCTTAACGCTTCGCATATCCGGATGCTTTCCGCCGCAAATAGATCAGTACTGCGTGTGCTCGCTGGGGTCAAAATGCACCTTCACCCCGAGATTCCCGAAATACTTGTTGAAGTCCACGCCGGTATACTCAGCGCAGTCTTCCATCTCCTCGAGTGTCTTCACATCCACGTCGATACCGTTCACAAGGCGGTCCTTCTCGGCAAATACTTCCTTCTCGCCGTGGGTATAGATGCGGTCATGACCTTCCCTCTTCGGAGATTCGCGAAGTTCCTCGAGAAATGTCGAAAGATGAGCGATTATCGCATCCTTGTCGCCGAATATCGCGGGGTCGATCGCCGCGCACAGGTGGCAGGTCCCGCCGTGTCCGTTTAACAGGTTATAATTGGAAGTCATTCCCATCGAGAGGATCGAGGTAAATATCTCCGCGACCATCGCGTTTCCGTAGCCTTTATGGCTTCCGGTAAGTTCTGAGGCGCCGCCCAGAGGGGAAATTCCGCCGCCGGCGTGAGCCTTGATGTTCGAGAGCACGCGCCCCGGGTCGGTGCAGGGATGTCCGTTCTCGTCCACTCCCCAGCCCTCAGGGACAGGCTTCTCTGCTTTATTGTACATCTCGAACTTGCCGCGCGTCACTATGCTGGTAGACGCGTCAAACAGGAACGGATAAGGATCCGCGGGCATTGCGAAGGCTATGGGATTTGTCCCCAGCATCGCCTGTTTCCCAAAAGTAGGCACCACTATAGCCTCGCTGTTGGTAGAACTGATGCCGATAAGCCCCTCGTCGCAGGCCATCTTTGCGTAATATCCCGCGATGCCGTAGTGATTGGACTCGCGGACGGTAACGATGCCGATGCCGGCAGTCTTTGCTTTTTTGATAGCAAGCTCCATAGCGAAGTGTCCGATAAGCTGGCCCATACCCTCATGACCGTCAATGACTGCCGATACCGGTGTCTCAAAAACGACCTCCGGCTTTGCGTCCACCTTGATCATCCCGGACTGGATGCCTTTGTGGTAGCGCACGAGCCTCTGAGCCCCGTGGGATTCGATCCCGTATACATCAGCCATCAGAAGAACGCCTGTAATTATGCGGCTTTCTTCCTCGGTGAATCCGAACTTTTCAAACACCTCCATGCAGAAGGATTTCATTGCAGGCACCTGCACTTTAACGTGAGACATGATATTTCCTTTCCCTAAAAGCGCCGGCGAACGGCGCTGAAACTTGCCTGTAAAGACAAGCCTAAATATATCAGAGCCCAAAGCAAAAAGCAAGACTTATAAAAACAGCACTCTGCATAAAGTTGACTTAATAGTCTTGTGCAAGTAGAATATATCTGAGAATAAAAACCCCTGAAAGGACGAATGGCTATGGAAGATCTTTCATACAGAGAACAGCTCGAAGCCCTTATTGCAGACTATAGATCGTATCTTAAAAAGCTGCCTGAGAAAGGCGGTATCTTTTCGGGTTTTCTTGAGATCCTGAAGAAGCCGCAAAATGATCCCGGCCACAATGAGTTTTACAATAATGTCGGAAAACTGGCTGAGCAGGCAGCGGAAAGTGAGGATCCCGAAGCCGTCCGCGAACTCGCGGAAGCGCTTCTCTTCGCCTCCGCGGAAATTTACGACAGGGAATCTTCCTATCTTTATCTGACTGCCATCCAGCGCCACGCAATGCCGCTGCTTGAAAGGCTTTCGGAGAGCGAAAAAGCCGCTTTCCTTGAGCGATACGAGGAAGAGTATCCGAAGAAACGCCGGCTTCCGGTCCAGAATGATATCATAAAACTGCTGGAGAAATAGAACTAGCAAAAGGGCCTTCCCTGATTCGGGAAGGCCCTGCTTGATTATTATCTGAATTTCACTGCGGTGCCGTATGCCATTACCTCAGCGGCGCCCTGGGTGATCGATGATGATGAGTACCTGATCCCGACGATGGCATCAGCTCCGAGAGCCTGTGCATCCTGGACCATGCGGTCGGTAGCGATCTGCCTTGCCCCGTCCATCATCTCGGTGTACTTCTTAAGCTCTCCTCCGACCAGGGTCTTGAAGCCTGCTCCGATATCCCGGATTACATTGACGGTCTGCACGGTACTGCCTTTAACAAGTCCTAATACTTCAAATTCTTTGCCTGCGATCTCATTAGTGGTTGCAAGAATCATAATACTACTCTCCTTTAATAAACAGATTTTACAGTTGCCTATTAGTGTCTTATTATATTATATCTCATCTATTCCAGTATTACTATACGTGCAGAACAACTTGAAAAGCTCTAATCATCTTCTCTATAACCTGAAAAAGCGGTGCCCATTCAACCGGATTGGGCTGAATGGGCACCGCTCATCTTTTATAGTCCTGTCATTAACGTACTATCTCTGCCCCTTGTCATAAGGCTGGCCAGCTGCCTTCGGCGGATGGTTCCTCTTTGAGAAGAAGATCATCATGACGAGCGTGAGTACGTAAGGAATGATCATAAACAGGTTCGTGTACAGCGACGAGAGCTGCATTACCAGGCAGAGCTGGTTGCCGCCGGCCTTCGCGAGTCCAAAGAATATGCAGACGAAGAAGGTCGGGATGATGTTCCAGTTGCCGAAGATCATCGCCGCGATAGCTAGGTATCCGTATCCGAGGTAAATATTCGGCGAATACTGCACGAGCAGCGAATAAGCGATGCACATACCGCCGATACCGGAAAGCCCGCCGGAGATCATTACGCTGATGAAGCGGATCTTATAGACGTTTCCGCCGGCCGCGTCTACCGCCTGGGGATTCTCGCCGCAGGCCCTCAGCCGCATGCCGTACCTGGTCTTGTACATCAGGTACCAGAAGAACACGCCGAGCACAAGTATCAGGATCTCAAAAGGATATACCTTAGTAAATATTGCCCCGATGATCGGTATGCTGGAAAGTCCGGGTACCGAGAACCTGTAAGAGGTCTCGAGGACAAATTTATTGGAGGCGTTTCCGAAAAGCACGCCGTTGATCTGCGAGGTAAGGAAGGTCGTGAGCGCGAGGCCGAGAATGTTGATGACCACGCCGCTGATTACCTGGTCTGCGTCAAAGTAGATGCAGAGCAGGGCGTGAAGCATCGCGTAGACTGCACCGCCGACGAAGGCCGCCGCGATTGCTATGTATATTATCGTCTGTCCTCCAAGCCCGGATTTAAGGGAAAGTATCGTCGCGATAAGCGCGCCGATGAATGCCCCGAATCCCTGGAAGCCTTCGACCGCGAGGTTGGTTACGCCGCTCTTCTCAGAGTAGATGCCGCCGACCGCCATTATGAACAGGGGAAGGGCAAATGCAAGTCCGTCTGTGATCAGGGAATTAATGTATGTCATTTGTCCTCGCCTCCTTTCTCAGCTGCCATGGCTGCTGCCGCTTTCTTTGCCTCTTCCTCCTCGTCAGCAAGCTTCCTGAGGTAGTTCGCTGCCAGACGCCTGAAGTATCCGCCGCAGGCCGAGAACAGCAGGAGTATGCCGGTGATAACGGACGCGATCTCTTTCGCCACGCCGACCGCCGAGCTCATGTAGCTCGCGCCGTTCTGGAAGATAGTGATCAGCACCGACGAGAAAATTGCCCCGATCGGGCTGTTGTTTCCCAGAAGCGCGGTAGCGATCGAGTCGTAGCCCATGCTGACAAGCTCACGCGGGATGATCGTATTCGTGTAGCCGAGATAGTAGGTGACGCCCGCAAGTCCTGCAAGCATGCCTGAAATCATCATGGCCGAGATCATCTGCTTTCCGACATTTACACCGGTGTACAAGGCCGCGTTACGGTTGGAGCCGACCGCGCGGAGCTCAAATCCGAAAACGGTCTTCTCAAACACGAAATGCACGAGGATCGCTGCGAGGATCGCGATAATAATTCCCAGAGGTATGTTGCAGTTGCATCCCGCGATCTGCACCTTGGTGAAGGTCAGCCTTGCCGCGGAAGAAATGGTCTTCGATGAGCGGCTGATCATGTCGATGTATTTCAGGTTGATCCTGAAAGCGGTCACGTAGCTGATAATGTAGTTCACCATGATGGTCGAGACGACCTCATGAATATTGAACCTGTATTTCAAAAAACCTATAAAGGCTCCCGCAAGTCCACCGACAATGATACCAACGATTAGAACCAGCGGCCTTGCCACTGCCCCGGGGAGCTCCGAGTATCCGATGAATACCGTTGCCACATAGCCTGAAAGAAGCATCTGTCCGGAGATACCGATGTTGAAGAGTCCGCACCGGTATCCGAAAATGAATGCAAGGGCTGCAAGCAGCATCGGCGCCATTATGTTCAGGAATGAGAAGAAATCGGAGATCATTCCCGAGCCTGAACCGTAATTGGCTTTCTGAAGGAAGCCATTGCCGGCCAGGAAGCTGTAAAATGCCGTTCCGGGTTTCTTTCCCAAAACGAGAAGCACCACCGCCGACACAATAAGTGTCAGGATTATGCAAAATATGGGGACTGTGATCTGGGTCCAGCGCTCGTTCGTGAGGAACCTTGCGAGCGCGGCCCTGGGACCTCCCCTGCGGGATGATTCTTTATTCATTGTCCGTCACCCCCATCATGTATCTGCCGATCTCCTGAGAGGAGAGCGTCCCGGCATCGGCTATCTTAAGGAGCTGTCCGTTGTAGATAACTCCGATAGTGTCTGCAAGTCCCATTACTTCATCCAGCTCAAGCGAGATCAGGAGTATCGCGGCCCCGCGGTCTCTCTCCTGCAGGATCTGCTTGTGGATATTCTCTATAGCGCCCATGTCAAGGCCTCTCGTGGGCTGCACAAATATGATCAGAGGGGAGTGCTGCTCGATCTCTCTCGCAACAATGGCCTTCTGCTGATTTCCTCCGCTCATCGAGCGGAGTGAAGTCTTCGCTCCCTGTCCGCTTCTTATATCGTATTCGCCTATAAGCCTCTCGGCATACTGCTGGGATTCATCAAAATTCAGGATCCCTTTGTGCGAGAAGGGTTCTTTATAATACCGTCTCAGCGCCAGATTCGACCGCAGGTTAAAATCGAGAAAGACCCCGAATTTCTGCCTGTCCTCGGGTATGTAGGTTATACCTTCCTCTACGCGGTCCCTGATCGCGTCATTTGTAATGTCCTTTCCGAGAAGGGTCACGCTCCCCTTCTCGGTCTTGACGAGGCCGGCTATCGCGTCGGCGAGCTCGACCTGGCCGTTCCCGGAGACTCCCGCTACCGCGAATACTTCTCCTGCCCGGATGGTGAATGAGACGTCCTTCACCACCTGTACTTTGTCTTCATTCCGTACCGAAAGGTCTTTTACCACAAGTACGGGATCCCCGAATTTTGCTTCAGACTTGTCAGTCTGGAGCGCGACCGTCCTTCCGACCATGAGGTTTGCCATCTCCTGTGTGGAGGTGGTCCTGACATCAAGGACGTCTATCAGCTTCCCTCTGCGCAGGATAGCGCATCTGTCGGCGACTTTCTTGATCTCTTCGATCTTATGGGTTATCAGGATGACAGTTTTGCCGCCCTTCCTCAGCTCCTCCAGGCTCTTTAAAAGGTACTCGACCTCCTGGGGGGTAAGGATGGCGGTAGGCTCATCAAAGATCAGTATCTCTGCCTGCCTGTAGAGCATCTTCATGATCTCGACCCTCTGCCGGATCGAGACGCCCAGATCCGAGATTACTGCCTTCGGATCGACCTCAAGCCCGTAGCTTTTTGACATCTCTGCGATCTTACGGCTTGCTTCCGAAAGGTCTACGTAAGGGAATATACCCAGGCCTTTCTTCATAGGCTCGATACCGAGGGTAATATTCTCGGCAACGGTAAAGTTCTCTACGAGCTTAAAATGCTGGTGCACCATTCCGATGTTGGCGTCCGCGGCATCGGAAGCAGAACGGAAATTGACCTTCTGCCCGCGTATATATATCTCTCCGTGATCAGGCTCGTACATGCCGTACAGCATGCTCATGAGGGTAGACTTGCCCGCGCCGTTCTCTCCGAGGAGCGCGTAGATCTCCCCCTGCCTGGCCTGGATGGTTACGTCATCGTTCGCGACTATTCCCGGGAAGCGCTTGGTAATATGCCGCATCTCGACGATATACTCTTCTCTCTCCTGTCCCATTCTTCTATTCCTTGTAAAAAAGGCTGACACGCTGCCCCCTCTAAGAGGCAGCGCGGCAGCCGTGAGATTTAGTTCAGCTATCAGTTAAGTCCCGGGAAATCAGTCGGGGTATAGCCGTTGAAGTTAGCTGCGGGAACGATGGTCCCGTCCTCGAGAAGCTTATAGGTCTCTGCAAGCTTTGCGAGAGCGTCCTCGGAAAGCTGCTGGCGTCCCTCTGCGCTTACATATCCGGTAGAACCGGTGTCAGCACCGAGAATAGCATCCTCTGCTGCGAACGTTCCGTCATAGATAGCGTTGAGCTGGCGGGTCACGTTGATGTCCATGATCTTGAGACCGCAGGTAAGGATGATGTTCTTGTCGCCGTTTGCGCCGTCGTCATACTGGTCGGTATCGCATCCGATGCAGTATCCGCTGCCGTTCTCCTTAACTGCCGCGAAAACGCCGTTTCCGGAAGCGCCTGCTGCAACGAAGATAATGTCAACGTTCTCCTGCTCGATGAGGGTCTTGCCGATGGTCTTGCCGCCGTCGATATCGTCGAATGCTCCGACATAGTTGCCGCCTACGTTAGCGCCGGTAACGTCTGTTCCGGAGTAGGAAGGAAGCTCAACGATCTCAGCGGTGGTGCCGTACTTGGCGTTTGCATAGTTAACGCCGGACATGAAACCGTACTGGTAGTTAACGTTTGAAGGGAAAGCAATACCGTTGACAACAGCGACCTTGCCGGTCTCGGTGGTAAGAGCTGCAGCGAGGCCTGCGAAGAAGCCGCTCTGCTCTTCCTGGAATGTCATGGTATATACGTTTCCGAGCTCAGCTGCCGCGAGAGCGTTGCCCTCAGCGTCGGTAACCGTGCTGTCAACTACGAGGAAATACTTGTCAGGGTTAGCCTTTGCGACTTCACCAACTGCAGCGAAGTTGTATCCGGGGCATACGAATACGTCGTACTCGCCTACAAGGCCTTCAACAACGCCGATGAGCTTGGAAAGATCGGGCTCCTTAACGTCGGTAACTGTGCAGTCGGGATGATCAGCAACGAAAGCAACGATGCCGTCGTAGATGTTCTCGTTGAAGGAACCGTCGTCGATACCTGATGAAGAAACGATGCAGATCTTAAGACCGCTTGCGGTTTCTTCGCTTCCGGATGACTCTGTCTCGGGTGCTTCTGTCTCGACTGCTTCAGTCTCGGGAGCTTTGGTCTCGGGAGCTTTGGTCTCGGGAGCTGCACTTGAGCTTGAGCTGCTGGAGCATGCTGCAAGGCCGAGCGTCATAACGCCAACCAGAAGCGCACTCAAAATTGCTTTCTTTTTCATTTTCTTTCTCCTTTTCTTTAGAAAAAATAGTTGTCTGTATTATTTCACTGCGGTCTCCCGCAGGAAAAAACAATGTAAATATGTACCGGGCAGGGCTTTGAATTACAGCTCTGTATTAACGGCGGTCTTCAGCGCGATCTCCATCATGTCATGGAAGGAATCCTGACGGTCTTCGGCGGAAAGTCCTTCGCCTGTGATCAGGGAATCCGAGATCGTGAGGATCGAAAGTCCCTTCTTGTGGCTGTTCATCGCCAGCAGGTAGAGGGCTGCGGTCTCCATCTCTACGCAGAGGTGGCCGCTAGCGGTGCTCTTCTTATTGATGTCCGGATCCGGATTGTAGAAGAAATCCGAGGAGAATACCGGGCCGACGTCAGCCTTGACGCCGAGCTCTTCAGCTGCCTTCACAGCCTCCCTCAGCATTCCGAAATCCGCAGTCGGAGCCATCATGCCCTGAAGCGGGTAGATCTGCGGCATCGACGAGTTTGTGGATGCGGACATCGCGATAACTACGTCCCTCAGGTGAACGTAATCCTGAAGCGCTCCTGCGGAACCGATGCGGATGATCGCCTCGACATCCATGAAATTGAAAAGCTCATAGGCATACAGCGTGAATGAAGGCATGCCCATGCCTGATCCCATGACCGATACTTCCTTGCCCTGGTAGGTGCCGGTATAGCCGAGCATATTGCGGACGTCATTGAAGAGGACCGGGTTCTCAAGGTAGTGTTCTGCTACGTACTTTGCACGAAGAGGATCTCCCGGCATCAGGACGACCTTCGCAATGTGTGTGCCTTCCTTCAGTTTAATGCTGGCGGACGGGGTTTCTGTCATCATAGATAGTTACTCCTTGTATTATAATATAATCTGTTAAAAAGTTCCTGAATGATTACATTTATTTCTCAAACAGCTTCTTAAGGTTCACGTCGAAAGGCGGATAAATAATGCCCTGGTCGGTAACGATCGCGGTGAGGAGGGTGTGGTCCGTCACGTCGAAAGCCGGGTTGTAGCACTTGGTCTCCGGAAGAGCCATAGGCTCCTGGTACCACATGTTCCTGATCTCATCCGGGTCTCGAAGCTCGATCTTGATGTCATCGCCTGTCGGGCAGTCCATGTCGATGGTGGAAAGCGGTCCGAGTGTGTAGAACGGAACGTTGTAATATTTGCAGAGGATCGCAAGTCCGCTGGTCCCGATCTTATTTGCGAAGTCGCCGTTCGCGGCAATGCGGTCGCAGCCTACGAAAGCTGCCTGTACCTTGCCCTGCTTAAGGACTACGGAAGCCATATTATCGCAGATCAGGGTCACGTCGACGCCTGCCTTGGTAAGCTCATAGCTGGTGAGGCGGGCTCCCTGGAGCAGAGGCCTGGTCTCATCCGAAAATACATGAATGTCGATCCCGCGCTCTTTTGCAAGGAGCATCGGTCCAAGGGCGGTGCCGTACTTGGAGGTAGCGAGCGGGCCTGCGTTGCAGTGGGTGATGAGGCCGTCGCCCGGCTTGATGAGTGAAAGCCCGTACTCGGCGATCCTGGTGCACATCTCTATATCCTCGTCGTGGATCGCAATGCTCTCAGCCTTAAGCAGCTTTATAAGCTCTTCAGGATCCTTTCCTGCATTGGCATCAATGAGAGCCATCTGCCTCTTAACTGCCCAGCTGAGGTTTACGGCTGTAGGACGGCTGGAGATGAGATAGTCCGCGTACCTGCTCATCGCAGCATGGAAAGAGTCGTAATCCCTGCGGTCTTCCTCTCCAAGATGATATGCAAGCACGTACATCGCGTATCCCGCGCAGATCCCAATAGCCGGAGCGCCGCGCACCGCAAGCCTCTTGATCGCGTCGTAGATATCCTCTGCCTTGTCCATGGTGAGCGAGATCTGCCTGTTGGGCAGCTGGGTCTGGTCGATAAGTACCAGCCTGGTGCCGTCCTCCGAAAGGTGAACGCTGCAGTTCATTCTGTCTTCATTGGTTACCATATTCATACCTTCCTGATAGAATTATTTTCTTTAAGCTCCTGCTGCAAATATCAGAACCGGTCACTGGCCGTATCCTGCGAACCTTGCGACCGCCTTCTGTACCTCCTCGTCAGAGAGAACGGCCGGCCTCCCGGCGCACATGCATCTCCACTGGAGCTCGGCGCACCACTCGCAGGTCTCAAGCAGCCCGAAAGCCCCGGCCATGCCGGCCCCGCAGCAGATCACTCCGTGATTTGCCATCAGGCACGCGTCTCCGTCCCCTATGGTCTTCGCGACGCTGTCCGCGAGCTCCCTGGTCCCGAATGTCACATAAGGAGCTACCGGAACCTCGCTCATCCCGAAGCATGGCAGGAGAAAGTGTATCGGCCTGATCGGTTCCCGGAGGCAGGCAAGCGTGGTGCAGGCCATAGAATGCGCGTGTACGACCGCCCTTGCATGAGGCTTCATGCGGTAGAGGCTTGCGTGAAGATCGAGCTCCGAAGAAGGCTTCCTCTCCCCGTCCACACGCTCGCCGTCAAGCGTCACGATCACGATGTCCTCTGGCCTGGTCTCCTCATATCCTATTCCTGACGGAGTAATCGCCATGTATCCGGTCTCAGGATCATACATGCTCAGATTCCCGGAGGTTCCGTTGGTAAGGCCTGTCCTAAGAAGTCTGATGCCGTACTCGATTATCTCGAGCCGCTGCTTTTCCATTATCATAAAAAATGACCTCGCTAATACTCAGAATATCCCCGGATGACTGATAAAAACTGCAGCCTGGAGACTCCGGGGATACACATTAATTATATAATTCTGGAACCGTTTTTGTCAACGAAAACAGCCCGGCTTGACCAAATCGTAAAGGCAAAGTAAACTACAGTAAACAGCCGCCCCTCACGGTACATAACAGAAATAAGGAAGGTCAGACTTATGCTTGAAAAGACAAAGATCTTTCACGGCGATATCGTTTACTCCGCCGACCGGAATACTCTCGCAGTACATGAAAACTCATATATTGTCGTAAAAGACGGCTTCGTCGAGGGCATAAGCCTGGTGCTCCCGGAGGAATATCTCTGGGCGGATACGGTTGAGCTCGGCCGTGGGGTGCTTATCCCGGCCTTCAGCGACCTTCACATCCACGCGAGCCAGTACGCGCAGCGCGGCATCGGCATGGACCGCCTCCTCTTTGACTGGCTCGATTCCTATACATTCCCGCAGGAAGCCCGCTATGCAGACCCGGAATACGCCCGGGCAATGTACGACGCAGCGACCCTTTCGATGATGAAATGCGGGACCTTCCACGCATCGATCTTCACTACGATCCACCGCGCCGCCTGCGACTATCTCTTCGAGCGCGTCAGGAGCCTCGGGATGCAGGCATATATCGGGAAAGTAAATATGGACCAGAATTCCCCGGACTTCCTGTGTGAAGACACCTCAAAGTCCCTTAAGGAGACAGAAGCCTTCGTGTCCTCCCACACCGGAGATCCGCGCGTTAAGCCCATCCTCACGCCCCGCTTTTCACCGACCTGCTCGGAGCCTCTAATGAAGGGGCTTGGAAGGATCGCGGCAAAGTACTGCACCGGCCTCCAGACTCACCTGGTCGAGAGTCCCGCGGAGGCAGAAGCCGCAAAGAACTGGGCCCCGGGCTATGCCTGCGACAGTGATATCTACGAGAAATGCGGTCTCCTGGAACACGGACCGGTCATATTCGCGCATGTAATCTTCCCCGAAGAGCGCGACCTTGATATTATCAGAAAATATAACTGTCTCACGGTGCACTGCCCCGAGGCCACCACAAACGTCATCGCCGGCATAATGAAGGCGGAACGCCTTTTGAGTGAAGATAATATACCCATCGCCCTCGGGAGTGACATCGGCGGAGGCTCGAGTCCTGCGGTCTACCACCAGGCGGCCCTTGCTGTGCAGCTCTCCAAACAGAGGGAATTCTACTTCCCTGAAGAAAGCGGGCACCTAACCTTTGCCCAGGCTTTCGCCATGGCTACGCTTACCGGGGGCTCCGCGTTCGACCATGTCGGAAGCCTCGCGCCGGGATACCGCTTTGACGCTCTGGTGCTCGACGGTCTGGAAGACCCGATGTCTCCTCTGTCACCTGCGGAAAAGCTTGAGCGCTTCTGCTACTGCGGAACGGACGCGAACATAGTGAAAAGATATATCGACGGAAAAGAGATCTTTCTGTAAGTACATCGAGGGAAATATGCCATGAGCGGAAAAACACCCGGAAACGGAAACCGGGCCTGGACAGAGTGGACAGCCAGGCTCGTGTTCCTGGCAGTTTTTATTATGAATGTTATGTGCGCGGTACAGTTCATCGCAGATCCCGCAGGCCATGCGGGTGCCTACGAACTCAGCGGCACCGCAGGCGAAGCCGCGATCCGCGGCATTGGCGTGGCCTTCCTGATGTGGAACGCTACATACCCCGCATTTATAGTTTCGCCCCGCCGCTTCAAGGCTCTCGGGGCAGTGATCCTCTCGCAGCAGGCTGTCGGGCTTGCAGGAGAGACATATATACTGAGATCACTTCCGGAGGGACATGAAGTGCTCTCCGCAAGCATACTGCGTTTTATCGTTTTCGATGGAGCGGGGCTCGCGGTCATGCTGGCGGGGTATATCATACTGCTCATAAAAAAAGAGCGCGGATAAATCTTCCGCGCCTTTTTCATTCTCTCACAGAAAGGTTTACACCTTAAACCTGTAACCCACGCCCCAGATGGTCTCAATGTACTGAGGTTTTGAGGTATTTATCTCGATCTTCTCCCTGATCTTCTTGATGTGGACCGTTACGGTCGCGATGTCGCCGCCGATAGACTCCATCCCCCAGATCCTCTCGAAAAGCTCCTCCTTGGTGAAGACGTGGTTCGGGTTCTCCGCGAGGAATGTCAGCAGGTCGAATTCTTTTGTGGTAAATGCCTTCTCCTCGTCGTTCACGTAGACCCTGCGGGCGGTCTTGTCTATCCTGATCCCGCGGATCTCCACGATCTCGTTGGCCCTCGCCTGGCTCCCCATCAGCCTCTCGTAGGTTGACATGTGAGCTTTCACACGCGCAACCAGCTCGCTCGGGCTGAAGGGCTTCGTCATATAATCGTCTGCGCCGAGCCCGAGGCCGCGGATCTTGTCGATGTCCTCTTTCTTCGCGGACACCATGATTATCGGGGTGTTCTTCGTCTCGCGGATCTTCTTGCAGATATCGAAGCCGTCGATGCCCGGAAGCATTATGTCAAGAATGATGAGATCATAATCATTCGCGATGGCGGCCCTGAGGCCTTCCGTACCGGTGTTTTTCATGTCTACGCTGAATCCGCTGAGCTCAAGGTAGTCCTTTTCAAGCTCCGCGATCTCGACTTCGTCTTCAACTATAAGTATTTTGCTCATTTAAAATCTCCTTTTAACGCGTTCAGAAGCCGCTGCCGGCTTACCCCTGCGGTACCCAGTCGATCGTGTCCTGCTCAGGTTCCCTGTATTTCCTGAGGGCGAATACCATCGTGGTGCCTTCGCCTTCCTTGCTCCGCGCCCAGATCTTGCCTCCGTGCGCCTCGATTATCTTCTTTGCTATTGAAAGCCCGAGGCCGCTGCCGCCCTTCTTCGAATTTCTGGAAGCGTCGGTGCGGTACAGCCTGTCAAAAATGTACGCTACTTCGTCCTGCGCGATGCCCTTGCCGTTGTCCTCGATCTCGAGCTTGATATACTCCGGCTCGTCCAGGAGCCTCATCTCGATCTTCAGCGGCCTGTCCGGGCTCTCGTACTTGACGGAATTTCCGATGATATTATTGATAACGCGCTTCAGCCTCTCCGGGTCCGCTACTATCACGGTGTCCCGGTCAACAAAGCTGTAATACTGGAATCCTGCCCCCTGCTCCTCCAGGTCGATCCTGATCTCGTCGACGCAGTCCTGGAAATAATCGTCCGCGTTTATCTTTACGAACTGATAGGTGACGGAGCCGCTGTCCAGCTTTGAGTAGAGGAACAGCTCGTCTATCAGGCTCTGCATGTCGTTGGCCTTGTTGTGGATGGTCTTGAGGTACCTCTCCCTCTTCTCCGGTGTGTCGGCCACCCCGTCAAGGAGCCCCTCCACATAGCCCTTTATTGATGTCATCGGGGTCTTGAGATCATGCGAAATATTGCTGATCAGTTCCTTATTGTCCTTCTCCTGCTGGAGGTTCTGGTCGATCTGCGTCTTCAGCTTTACCCTCATGGCCTCAAAGGCCTCGCAGAGCTCGCCGATCTCGTCATCCGACTCGGCCGTGATCGGGACATCAAGGTTCCCGTCCGCCATGTTATCGACCGCGGCTTTCAGCTTCCTGACAGGCCGGGCAACGCTGTAATACAGCTTCCACATGGTCACCGCACTGAACGCAAACAGTACGATAAGGGATACCACGACTACCTGGACTATGAATGTCACCGAAGTGTCCGTGAGCTCGCTCGCGTCTGTGAATACCGTGATCATTCCGGCGGTTCCGTCCGAAAAATCAAACTCCACTCTGCGTATGTAGTAGGCCGCCTTGTTCATGGAATGCTCCGCATCCTCCCCCGAATAGATCAGGGTATTGTCACGGTAGACGTCCAGAAATGAGTTTATTTCATTCAGCCTGCTGTTGATATCCTCAAGATAACTGCTGTCGGATATCAGGTCCGGGGTGTTTTCCGCAGCCTCGTTCAGCTCCTTCATAATAGAAGCAGCGGAGTGCGCGGATATGTCAGCCGGATCCATGATGACCTTGTACCCCGTGCTGTCCAGATCGTAGCGTTTCTGGAGCGAGGTCATCGTGAACCGCAGCATGGCAAAGACCATCGCTACTATGACTATTACAGGCAGAACGAAGGCAAATATATATGATAGTTTGATCCTTGTTGAGAGTTTCAAGCTCTGCCCTCCTGAAATTGCTTTTTAACATAATAACACATTTGAGAAGCGCAAAAAAGTGGCAGGAGGAGGCTGCCGCACCAATTATTTGCGGCAGCCTCCTGCTTAAAAGCAATACTTTACCGCCAGCCGGCCGTTAGCGTCGACAAGGCCTATGACGTCCCCCTGCAGGTCCTTCTCATACAGGTACTTCGCGCTCCCGTTATAGAAGGCAAAGGGAGACCCGTTCTCATCGTAGAAGTAGCGGATAGCGGTGCTTCTTCTCAGATTTTCACTATACCTGATCCTTTTATCTTTTCCGGGATATAGCTAAGGAACTCGGGATACTGGTTCTTCTCCAGTACCAGCTCCACAACAGTTTCTTTGTTAGCTTTTTTTCTGTGATAATCAAATGTTAAATATCGCCAGCCAGGGGGCATTTCTATCAAGTGAGTACTGCATAAAACTGCTTCATATTCTTCTCTTCCATAACGTAATTCCCGATAAACTATGTGCTTCTCAATAGCGACAAAAGACTCCCAGTCAAAGTGCTTCCATGGTTTCCCATACCGAAGTCTCGTGATCCCCTTCTGGTTGATAAAGAAGGTCTGCCTCCCTAATTCGTCTGAAAAATACCGAGATAAAAATCCACTAAATAATACATAAATAGCCACAATAATCGCTCTTACAAATATGGTGTCCTTACAAACTAAAAGCTCGTAAATCACGCCACAAGTGAAACACAACATCATAAAACTCCAAACAAATATGTTCCTTCTTCGCTCTATCTTCGGGCGCTTCACAAGCATCCCCATCTCGCTATCTACCATGCCATAGCTTTGCATGCCCAGTGCCTCCCTCCGTGTCTAACCTGATTGTAAGATGATGAAGGCGTCCCAGGGCTGGATCCCGCAGAGCCATTCGACCGGGAAGAAGCATAAACACCCCGTCCTACAGATCCTAATAACTCTGCTTTAAGCGAGGTAAAAAAGGTGACAACTCCCTTGCCAGCGTCTCTTTCACGCTCAGTCAGTTCACTCCCCAGCACTCTCTTACACAGTTTACTTGAAACATATGTTGCGATCCCGGCTGTTCCGGCAGCTATTAATGACTCTGTCCATCCTTTACCAGATAATCTGGAATCAACGAACGTGATTCCCGCACTTAAACCAGCCGCAAATATATCTGTAGGCATAATTGTAGACACAGCTCCAGAAACAAACCCTACTGCAGCGCTTTTGATTACTGACCCTACCGTTACCTCTCTTCCCATTATTGAGTCATTGATGGCTGAAGAAACTCCTCCCATAATGGCCCCTACGATACCTCCGATAAGCCAGCTGAGGGATCCGTTCGGATCATACCTCACGACAGGGTTGTTGTTGCAGTACGCGAACGTATTGCAGCCCAGGATCCCCTGTCCCGTGCTGACATAGTCGTCCGCATTGATGAACCTTCCGACTTCCGGATCGTAATACCTGCTGTTAAGGTAGTACAGCCCCGTCTCGCTGTCGTAGTAGTATCCCCTGTACAGCAGGTGGTTGTTCGCCATGGCCCTGGCGGACGCAGTCGTCCCGGCTGCATCTGCAGCTGTGACCTTCCCCCAGGCATCATAGGTGTATCTTACTACCAGATTCCCGCTCTCATCAATGAGGCCGGTTATGTCTCCCTGGAGGTCCTTCTCATAAAGGTATTTGGCGCTGCCCACGTAGACCGCGAAGGGTGAACCGTTCTCATCATAGAAGTACCTGACAGCGACGCTCCCGTTGTTCTCGTAGAGGACATTTCCCCCTGCGACTGTACACTTCCACGTCGTGCTCCCGACGGTCTTTTCAATGCAGGTCCCCGAGGAGTCGTACTCCTATCCAAATCAAGCTTTGAGTATCTCCAAATTTTTTCTTCCTTAAGAAACTTCATTGTATTCAGCAGAAATGATCTCCTCTATTTTTTTCTTATACTCCTCTGCAAAATCTCTTATTGCATTGCTTACCACTATTCTTTCAGTAAAAAGAAGACCCGCAAGAAAGAAAGTCGGAATTATTATAACCATCAATAAATCTATTGGATTTTCAAAGGGATTGGCTATTTGTATGTTTGTTATGGATAATATGAACATAATAATAATAAAGATCTGCATAATCACTGCAACGCTGCAGAGCAAGTTGAAATAATAGCGCATCCCCTTCGTTGGTTTCCCGGAAATCATAAAAACAATTTTCGAAGCCTCTATCACTTCTTTCACAGTGACTATCGACACATTAGAAAAATAGAGCCAAGGTACCAAAACCGTCTTTTTAGGCTGATAGGTAATACATCCACTTTCGTCATTCTCAATTTTTTGTGATGTATAAAGATATCCGGGTATTTCAATAGAAATCTCTCGCAGCTTGTCCATACTAATATAGCTGCTATTTGTGAAATATATAAAAACTGTTTCATTCATATGATTCACCATCTAGTTTACTGACATGTTTTTACTTAGTCTCAGGAATCCAGAGCAGCTTGGTTGGGATTTTGTTAGGAGCTAAGAGTAATGGTCTAAAAATAGTTGTAAGACAGTGAGCCTGCCTTGTATCTGTTGTAATTATGTGTGCATCAATTCCTAAACCAATTCCGCCTGTAACTTGGAAGCCATCTATATTCTCAATACCCAGGATCCTTCCGTCCTCTGGTTCACCGTAGAAAGTCACCTGGTCATGCAGGCCATTCCTTACGTAGTCGCTCCCGGAGGCTTCAAGTGTATTGTCGATCTCGACCCAGATCCCTTCATCTGTCTGTTCGTGGACAGGATATGCATAGGTAACCGCAGTAAAGGTCCCGTCATCCAGGTGGAAGTGCTTGGTGTCCTCTGCTCGTTTCTCGTCAATCTCACTAAGGATCGTATCATCATCGGCCTCGGCGACAGCTTCGCGGGAGCCGAATGAGTATTCTTCCGAAAGATCTCCCTCTGAAGCGGTCAGTGTCACCTTGTCTCCGACAGGGTCTTCTTCCCAGTTCTCGTCGCCTGCAGGCTCCAGAACGGCGTCATTGTCGATAAAGCGGATCCTCCGCAGGAGAGTAGAAGTAATCCTGTTCTTCGGCAGACTCTGTTTCTTCAATTTCAGTTTCAAAAAGCTGGTCTTCGTCAGACACTACAGTCTCTGCAGCCAGAACCTTCAGGGGAGAAAAGCAGTCTGTCAGGAAAGACAAAATGATAAGCGCAGCTGCAACTTGTTTAAACAGTTTCCTGGAAATCACAGTGCAACCTCCTCACTTTTTTGACATTATTGTTAAAGCTTTGATGTGTCAGCGACCGAAAAGCCGCATTATACTTTCCTTTAGCGATCGTGGATGATGAGAAATCAGAAGACTTATGCCACATGTATTTTATTTGATACAATAATATTATACTACACCCTGCCCCTGTTTTGCTGCTTTCACAGCAGGATTTTTATTAATGATTTCATCTCAAGCTAATAAGGCATAAAAAAGAAGGACTTTGAGTCCTCAGACCCCTTAGTCCTTCTTTGTCTTTAAGCTGTGATATTTACAGTTTTTTTGTGCCACAGCCCGGCGGCCGGCTCTATATGAATGAATTACAGATATTTCCTGAGCTCTTCTGCCTTGTCGGTGTGCTCCCAGGGAAGCTCTACATCGGTCCTGCCGAAGTGTCCGTAAGCCGCGGTCTGCTTGTAGATCGGACGGCGAAGGTCGAGCATCTTGATGATGCCTGCCGGGCGGAGGTCGAAGTTCTCCCTTACGATCTCTTCGATCTTGTTGTTGGAGAGCTTTCCGGTCCCGAAGGTGTCTACCATGATGGAGGTCGGATTTGCGACGCCGATAGCGTATGAAAGCTGGATCTCGCACTTGTCTGCAAGACCTGCTGCTACGATGTTCTTTGCAACGTAGCGGGCTGCGTAAGCTGCTGAACGGTCGACCTTGGTGCAGTCCTTTCCGGAGAATGCGCCGCCGCCGTGACGTCCGTATCCGCCGTAGGTGTCAACGATGATCTTGCGGCCGGTAAGTCCGCTGTCGCCGTGAGGTCCGCCGATTACGAAGCGGCCGGTGGGGTTGATGAACATCTTGGTGTTCTCATCTACCATTTCTGCGGGAAGGATCGGATCGAAGACGTACTTCTTGATATCTTCGTGGATCTGCTCCTGGGTGACATCGGGATCATGCTGGGTCGAAAGCACGACAGCATCAAGCCTCTTCGGCTTGCCGTTCTCGTCATACTCTACGGTTACCTGGGTCTTTCCGTCAGGACGGAGGTAAGCGAGAGTGCCGTCCTTGCGGACGTGTGAAAGCTGGAGGGAAAGCTTGTGCGCAAGCGCGATCGGATAAGGCATAAGCTCGGGGGTCTCGTTTGAGGCAAAACCGAACATCATTCCCTGGTCTCCGGCGCCGATAGCGGCGATCTCTTCCTCTGACATCTCGTTATTCTTTGCTTCGAGAGCCTTGTCGACTCCCATTGCGATATCCTCGGACTGCCTGTCGAGCGCAACGAATACGGCGCAGGAATCCGCATCAAAACCGGTATCAGAACTGGTATATCCGATCTCACGGATCGTGTCCCTTACGACCTTCTGATAATCAATAACTGCATTGCTGGTGATCTCGCCCATAACTACTACGAAACCGGTAGAGGTGGCTGTCTCGCAGGCAACGCGGCTCATAGGATCCTGTGCGACCAGCGCGTCAAGTATAGCGTCAGAGATCTGGTCACACATCTTGTCGGGATGTCCTTCGGTGACCGACTCAGATGTAAAAAGCATTTTCTCCATGATTTATATGTCCCCCTTATAAGAGTGCAGGATAAATTTCAACAGTTAACAGAATACAGTAATTGCCCCCTCAAGTCAATCTGAGGGGCAATACAAAAGCGGCGTTATGTCGCTGTGCAGGGGGGCCGGGCATAAAAAGGCCTTCCGCCGGAAGACGATTCCGGCAGAAGGCATTGCTTCAGTATTCAGTTATAGTGGAGAGCTCAGCCCGTGAGCTCCATCTTCCTGATCATTCTCTCGCGCTCGGACTCTCCCATGATGTCAACCACGCGGATGCTCCCGCCGAGCGACCTTATCTTCTCATCGAAGCGCTCATACCCGCGGAGCACGTATTCGATCTTCTCCACATAGGTATATCCCTCGGCTGCAAGCCCCGCAATTACGAGCGCCGCGCCTGCGCGGAGGTCCGGAGCTTCAACGGTCGCGCCGGAGAGAGATTTCACCCCGGTGATGAATGCCGTGGTGCCCTCGACCCTGATATTCGCGCCCATCTTTATGAGCTCGTCGGTGTATTTGAACCGGTTCTCAAATATCTTCTCGGTGACGAGGCTGCTGCCATCCGCAAGGGCCAGGCAGACCGCGAACTGAGACTGCATGTCGGTCGGGAAGCCCGGATGCGGCATGGTCTTGATGGTCGTGGGCGCGAGCCTCTTAGGAGCGCATACCCTGACCGAATCGGCAGTGGTCTCTATCTGAACGCCCATATCCAGGAGCTTTGCGGAAATAGCTTCAAGGTGCTGGGGAATAACGTGCGTGATCGTGACGTCTCCCATGGTAGCCGCTGCCATGCACATGTAGGTGCCGGCCTCGATCTGGTCGGGGATGATGTCATGGTCAGCCGCATGGAATTTCTTCACGCCGGTGATACGGATCCTGTCGGTGCCTGCGCCCTTGATGTCCGCTCCCATCTGGTTAAGGAACTGGGCAACGTCTACGACGTGGGGCTCCTTGGCCGCATTCTCGATGATCGTCCTGCCCTCAGCCATGGAAGCCGCAAGCATGACATTTATGGTCGCGCCGACGCTTACAAGGTCGAGATAAACATGCCTTCCGACAAGGTTCTCCGCCTGGGCGAATATCATTCCGTCGTGAACGGAAGCGTCTGCGCCGAGTGCCGAAAAGCCCTTGATGTGCTGGTCGATGGGCCTTGCTCCGATATTGCAGCCGCCGGGAAGCTCGACCCTGGCTTCCCTGTATTTGCCGAGCATGGCGCCTACAAGGTAGTATGAGGCCCTGATCTTCCTGATATATTCATTTTTGACTTCGTGAGTGAAGATGTTCCTGCCGCTGATATTGACGATATGGCGGTCTCCCCTGACCGGGAAATCGACGTCCGCGCCGATAGATTTTATGGCTTTAAGGAATACGTTAATATCTTCTACATCGGGGAGATTGCGGATAGTAACGGTCTCATCGCACATTATTGCAGCCGCAAGTATCCCAAGAGCGGAATTCTTCGCCCCGCCGATCTTTACTGTGCCGACGAGAGGGGCTCCGCCCTTTATAAGATATTGTTCCATGATGCACCTCTATAATAATCAATGCTGGCTTTCCTTCTCCCGCGGGATCTTCGGCCGTGTCGCCGGCCTCCCCGGGCAGAACTTCGTCTGCATTTTTATCTTCTGAATTATCGGAAGGCATATTTTCAGCCTTCAATGTCCTTACCATTATAGCATAGAACTTCTTTTTGTGAACCCCCCAAAAATATGCGGCAGTTAAAGCGGCAGCGGCAATCGATACCGCAAGGCCCGCCCGGAATCCCGGAGGAGTATAGCGAAGTTCCACTGTGTGCCCGCCTGCGGCAAGGCTGATCCCGGTAAGAGCACCGCCGATGATCACCGGGTCGGTTTTCTCACCGTCTACAAGCGCTGTCCATCCGTCATCCGCGGGAACCGAGAGCATCAGGATGCCGTCTTCATCCGCAGTCACCTTCCCGGAAATGCTCCTGTCATCCGCCGAGATTATCTCCATCTGGGAGTCCGCGATCTCACGGTACATATTGGCAAATGCCTCCTCGTCAAACGCCGCAGTCAGCAGCTTCACGGTCCCGTTCGAATAAGAAGCCTTCATCGGAAATTCCAAAGTGATCACGGTCTCAGGGCCGCACTTGCCAAGGCAGACGATGTGCCCCTTCTCGTCGGAATAGGTCGTCTTCTGCCCGTCCTTTACCACAATGAGGCTGTCGCTGTGGCTGGCCTCGAAGTACACGTAAATGTACTGCTCCTCCGTAAACACCGGCGAGAATATGATCTTTTTCTCTCCGTCTACGGAAGCAGTGCTGTTCTTCTCCCATCTCCACTTGCTCTCCCCGACCATGCTGATAGTTCCGCCGGATATCTCCGGCGCCGCAGTCTCGAGCATGGTAAATGCATCTTCCCCGGAGATCCCCGAGGCCAGGCTCATGAACTCGTTCTGTACCGCAAAGGGATCGCCATCCATTATGGTCCAGTCAAGGATCTGCTCCGGCACCATAAATCCCACGGAGAGGTCATATTTATTCAGGTATACATACTCGGTATCGTCGATATAATTGATATACTCAAGCTCGGGCCAGTCGACAGACTTATTTCCGGCAACATACCTTATCCCGGTCATGGCGTTCGTGACCGGAGTCGCGCCTTTATAGCTGAATTTATTCCCCGCCTGGTATAATCCAAGCGCGTCCATCAGGTCTTCCAGCCGGTCGTCGCAGGTCGATGAAAAAATGCTGAGGCCGTTCAGATGGTATCTTACGACGTCATTCCTTGCGGACATCTGGGATATCTCCATCCTGTAGAACTCGTCGTCCTGCGGCTCATATTCGCTGCGCACGGTCTGCATCGCGGAGGTGTAGCGGAAATAGGAGCTTCTGGAAGTGCTGCCGTTTATGCTGGTCCCGTAGATCGTATTAGCGGCGAGCTCCGCCGCCATCAGGGAAAGGCAGATGACCGCAGCGGAGAAATTGAGCCCGAAGGCCCGGACATTTCCTTTCCTGCGGTAGACAGCGGTGATCAGGATGTACACGCCAAGTAAGACCGCGGTAAGCGCAAGCGAATATGTCCCGGCTTCCTCTTCCCCGAACCTTGCAGCGCACACAAAGAGGGCCGCGGCGATGACCGCAGAAATGATGAACCTGGATCTTCCTTCCACTCTGATCCCTTTAAAGGCGTCATAGGCCATGTCGATCATGAGGAATGCAAAGATAAATGAGAACCTCCCCGGAAGGTCGTTAGGGAAATGGAACCCGTGCCAGACGTAGTCGAGCACGTTGACATTGAAGCTTATGAAAACAAATGCGGTAAGAATGAGCCTGACCAGCCTCTCCCGCAGGGGGAGCCTTTTTGAAAAGGCGAAGAGAACAGCCATGAACACTATGAAGATGCCGCAGTAGATGTTAGCGTTCCCGTCAAGCTGTGTGGGGTCCCGGAGCACGAAAAGCTGCTTCGCGAGATCCGCGAAATCTGCGTAAAGTTTAATTTCTTTCGGGGAACTTCCGGTGCTGCTGTTAAGCGAGGCAAAATATGCCGGCAGAAGGCAGACCGCGCCCAGCGCAGTGCCCAGGGCCGTCGCCCCGAGGTACCTCAGCCCGCTCGTTAAAAAGCTGTCTGAAAGCCTCCTGATGATCCTGAAGGCGAAGAAGTACAGGACCATGAAGATCCCGACCATGATGGCTATGTAATAATTGCAGAAGACCGTAAGGCCGAAGCTCACTATGTAAAGCCGGCAGTCCCTCGTGCTGAGAAGACGCCGCGCGCCGAGCACGACCAGCGGGAGAAGCGCCGCGCTGTCGAGCCACATAACGTTCCAGTTATAGGCGACGAAAAAACCGCACAGCGAATAAAAGCCGGCAAAAACGACGGCTTTCCAGCTGTCCTGCTCCTCTTTTGTGCTCAGATAGATATAAGCAAAGAGAGACGCGAAGCCGAGCTTAAGGAGTATTATCAGCTCGAACGCCTCCCCCATCATTTCATCCGGAAAGAGGGCTATTATGAAATTTAGCGGGCTGCTTAAGTAATAGGCCGAGACCGCGGCAAAATTGTATCCGAGGCCCCCGTGCCACGAGTACAGAAGGCTCCCGCCGCTCACAAGCTTGTCGTGCAGCTCCGTGAAGAACGGAACGTACTGGTGGTACGAGTCTATTATCGTCTGCATCCTGTCGCCGAAGGGCCACACACCGATAACTATATAGCTAACGATAAAAATGACTATCGGCAGAAGAAAAGCCGCAAAATGCTGCGGCTTTATGCGCTTCCGGACAGCATTCAAATTATGTTTACCTCCCTGTCAGGCCTTGGTGTATCCGGGTTTCCCGAGCAGCATGAACATGTTTTTCTTGTATGCTTCTACTCCGGGCTGGTTGAACGGGTTTACACCCAGTATGTTCCCGCTTACACCGCAGGCGAACTCAAAAAAGTAAAATAATTCCCCGAGAGAGCGGGCGTCACGGGTCGGCACGTTGACCTTAAGTACCGGCACTCCTCCGTCATTGTGCGCGAGTATGGTGCCCTGCATGGCGCTCCGGTTTATGAAAGCAACGTCCTTCCCCGCAAGGTAGTTGAGACCGTCGGTGTCGGCCGCCTCTTCCTTCATCAGGATCGCTTCCCCGGCGTCTTCGATATCGAGGACGGTCTCGAAAAGGTTCCTGGTCCCGTCCTGGATGAACTGCCCCATGGAGTGCAGGTCTGCGGTCAGTGTCACGGATGCGGGGAAAATTCCCTTGTGATCCTTGCCCTCGCTCTCGCCGAAGAGCTGCTTCCACCATTCCGCGACGAACTGCGCGGATGGCTCGTAGCTTTCTATTATCTCGATCACTTTCCCCTGGCCAAGCAGAATGTTCCTGCAGGCAGCGTACTGCATTGCGGCATTCTCCTCGAAAGGCGCGGTCTTATAGCGTTTCATGGCGTCAGCGGCCCCTTCCATCAGGGCCTCGATGTCGACTCCGCTCACGGCTATCGGGAGAAGCCCGACCGCGGTGAGGACGGAGTATCTCCCGCCGATGTCGTCGGGAACTACGAAAGTCTCGTATCCCTCGCTGTCCGCAAGCTGTTTCAGCGCGCCGCGGGCCTTGTCCGTGGTGCAGAATATGCGCTTTGCGGCGCCTTCACGGCCGTACTTCTTCTCCGCAAGCTCCCTGAACACCCTGAAGGAAACCGCAGGCTCCGTGGTGGTCCCGGATTTCGAGATCATGTTTATCGAGAAATCCCTGTCACCTATTACGTCGACGAGCCCTCTTATATAGCTGCTGCTGAGGTTGTTCCCGCAGTAGAATATCTGCGGCCCGTTCCGTTTTTCCGGATTGACAAGGTTGTAAAAGTCGTGGTTCAGGAATTCATTCGCGGCCCTCGCGCCGAGGTATGAGCCGCCTATCCCGATCACCAGGAAGACCTCGGAATTCTCCCGGATCCTGGCCGCGGCGTCTTTTATCCGCGCAAACTCTTCGCGGTCATTTTTTTCCGGAAGGTCGATCCAACCGGTGTAGTCGCTTCCGGGGCCCTCCCCCGAGAGAAGCACCTGCCTCGCGCTCTCAGCGGCCTTTCCCATGGCCTCCAGCTCGTCCGCGCCGATAAAAGCTCCGGCGTAAGTATGATCAAATGTAACTCTTCCCATAATCAGGCTCCTCAGACTAATGATCTACATCCTGGGTATCAGGGCCAGGAGCAGCTTAACTGTATGCTCAATGGCCTGTTTCTCGAATTCATTATAGTCCATTTCCGCGCTGTTGTCGGCTTTGTCTGAAATCGCCCGGATTATTACAAAAGGGATCCCGTTGAGCCAGGCCGCCTGGGCTATCGCGCAGCCTTCCATCTCGGCGCAGTAGGCGGAGAATGTCTCCGCGATCCGTTCCTTCTGTTCCTGACCGGAAATGAACTGGTCCCCGCTTGCAATCCTTCCTTCGAAGACACTTATGTCGGGATTGACTTCCCGGCAGACCGATACCGTAAGCTTCCTGAGCGCCTTGTCGGCTGCAAAAGCTTTCTTCTTCATCATCGGTATCTCGCCGGGCTCGTAGCCCCATATCGTAGCCTCGACGTCGTGCTGCACCGCGTCCGTGGAAACGACTATGTCGCCGATGTCTATCCTGTTCTCGAGGCTTCCCGCAACGCCGGTGTTGATAACCGCGTCAACGCTGTAGCTGTCGGCCAGGATCTGGGTGCAGACCGCGGCGTTTACCTTCCCAACGCCGCTCTTCACGATCACAACGTCCTTCCCCAGGAGCTTCCCGGAAATGAACTTCATCCGGGCTTTCTCCAGGACTTTCCTGTCCTCCATCATGTCAACAAGCTGATTTATCTCCTGAGGCATTGCCCCTATAATTCCTATCAAACCCTTACCTCCTCCGGGATCTTTGGCCTATTTGCTTTAGGCTCCATAAGTGCTGCAAGCCTTGGCTTAGTATAGCATTTTTTACTTACTTAGTGTATACTTTATATCTGTCCTGGATGACAGGCAACAAAAAGATAATCTTTTGCAAAGGTCCGAATATTTCCATGAAGAAAATAGTTCTTACCGGCGGGGGCACCGCCGGCCACATTACTCCGAATATTGCTCTTTTGCCCGAGCTCAGGAAGCGCGGGTACGATATCGAATATATAGGCTCTATAGACGGCATGGAGAAAGAAATGATCGCCGCTGAGGGAGTCCCCTACCACGGCATTTCCACCGGAAAGCTCCGCAGATACCTCTCCGCAAGGAACCTTACCGACCCTTTCCGCATTATCAAGGGTTATTTCCAGGCCCGCAGCCTGCTGAAAAAGATAAAGCCCGACGTTATTTTCTCCAAGGGAGGATATGTTTCGGTCCCGGTGGTCTACGCCGCAAAGTCCCTGCGGATCCCTTCCGTAATCCACGAATCCGACATGACTCCGGGGCTCGCGAACAAGCTCTGCTTTGGCTCTGCCTCCCGGATATGCTGCAATTTCCCCGAAACTCTCCAGTATCTTCCGGAGGGAAAATCCGTGCTTACGGGCTCTCCCATCAGGCAGGAGCTTTTTACCGGAGAGAAAGCGAAGGGGCTCGAATACTGCGGCTTTGACTCTTCAAAGCCCGTGATCCTCGTGATCGGCGGGAGCCTCGGCTCCGCAGCGATCAATAAAGCCGTCCGCGCAGTCCTTCCGAAGCTTCTCGAAAGCTTCCAGATCATACATATCTGCGGGGCCGGGAACCTCAACGAAACACTTACCGGCACTCCCGGATACAGACAGTTCGAGTTCGTGCGGGAACCGCTGAAAGACCTGATGGCTGCAGCCGACCTTGTGATCTCGCGCGCAGGGGCAAACGTTATCTGCGAGCTTCTCGCGCTCCGCAAGCCGAACATCCTGATCCCGCTCCCCACAGGGGCCAGCCGCGGAGACCAGCTGATAAATGCGGCTTCATTTAAAAAGCAGGGCTTCTCCTTCCTCCTCCCTGAGGAAGAGATGACAGAAGAATCCCTGCTTAATGCTGTAAATACCGTGTTCGCCGACAGGCAGTCCTACGTCAGCGCAATGGAAAAAAGCGGTCTCGCGGATTCCATCAGCGTGATCGCCGGCATGCTGGACGAACTCGCGGACCGGAACTGAGCTTTGGCGCAGAGCCCGGCCGGAAAGCTTTAGAGCGCGGCCCTTATGGCTTCAACAAGCGTTTTCTGTACTTCCGGGTCTGATTCGCGGGGGATCCAGAGCATCTTCTGCCCGTCATTCTCATACCTGGGTATGATGTGCAGATGGAAGTGCCGGACCGACTGCCCTGCAGCAGCACCGTTATTCTGAATTATATTGATCCCGTCGCAGGCAAGTGATTCCTTCATTGCGCCTGCGATTTTTTTCGCCAAAACAGCCAGCTTTGCCAGGACCTCTTCGTCTATCTCGAACAGGTCGGCATAGTGCTGCTTCGGAAGAATGAGCGCGTGCCCGCGGGTCGCGGGGTTGAGGTCCAGGATCACCCTGAACTCATCGTCTTCATATACGGTATCCGAGGGGATATCCCCTCCTGCAATAAGGCAGAAGATGCAATCCTTATCAATCATAACAGTTTAGGCCCTCCTTCTTTTCTTTCGCACGGCAGAATAAAGCAGCGTCCCCAGAACGGCGCCTATAACGGCTCCCGCTACATGGGCTGTATTATCTATCCCCGCGCTGGTCACTCCGTGATATATAGACAAAGCTATAAAAAGCATCAGTCTCGTAGAGCTGAGATCCTCGTATCTCCCCCTGTTCATGATCACTATGATGAGCAGGGCCCCGACTACCCCGAAGATCGCGCCTGACGCCCCTCCGGAAATGGAAGCCTCACCGTTCATCCTGCTGATCCAGGCGGAAACATAGCTGGAGCCCACGCCGGATACAAGGTAGAGGATCACGAACCTAACGTGCCCGAGGGCCCTCTCGAGGTTGTCCCCGATGTACCCGAGCACCAGCATATTGTTGAAAATATGGCTTATGCCGAAATGTATGAAAGTACAGGTAAGGAGCCTGTAGTACTCCCCCTGCTCAAATACCAGAGGCCAGAAATTCGCCCCGTGCCGGAGCATAAAGCTCCCGCTGCTTGTATCCCCGATAACTTCAAGGTACACGAAAACAGCGATATTTATGATCACCAGGGCGATAGTGCAGACAGGGAGCGGCCTGTTTGTCCTTCCCCTCGCTGAATAGTTGCTGTACATAAGCTGACTCCATTAAACGGTTTCTTCACGATCCTTCCTCCTGATTATACCATGTTTTCCGCTTAATGCTACAAGCCTGCTTTTAATGCTGCCTTCTGGCGCTTTTTGGCGAAGCTGCTTCTGGATAAGTATCACGGCGGCGCATCCTGCCGCCATCAGGCATACCGTAAATACCTTTGCGCCGGCTCCAGACAGGCCCCCGAATAAGCGCTGGGTGATCCCTGTCTCGTAGAATAGGAGCGCCGCAAGGCATACCGATATCACCGCGCCGGTCCTTCCCAGGCTTTCCTTCCTGAATACCGGCAGGCGTTTTTCCCGCTCCCGGGCTGCATCCTCAGCCGCTTCTTCAGGCATCCCGCTTCCGGCTGTAAACACAAAATCTTCCTCACAGTCCCTCGCGGCCGCTTCCCCGGCATCTTCCCTGATCTTCAGCTTCTCAAGCTGTTTTATACGGAATTCCGGGGCTCTGACGGTCTTGTAGAATTCATATACCAGGAGCACTGAGCCCATGTCCTCATAATCGGTATATTCGAGAAGTTCCGCGGTAAAGCCGCGTATCCCCTCGAGAAAGTCGCCTCTGAATCCCGGAATATAGATGAACTTTAATCTCTCATCCTCGGGGTCCCAGAACAGATAATCCGGATCCAGCGTCAGCGAGTCCGGGCTCAGCAGGAACTCTTCAAGCTCGCTGCTGACCCTGCAGAATGAATCCACTATCCGTCTGACCGCCCCGGCTCCCGCCCCGTTCTCTTCCAGGTATTCGGGGATCCTGATAAGGCCGCTGACCTCGTATTCGTACATTTTCTTCCCATCCTCGTTCCCCGGAAGCACGGGGATCAGCAGACCGCTGCGGCAGGACAGGAGCATTTTCTCCTCGTAAGAACCGCTTTCATCCGGAGGGACCTGGGCTGTCACCACCCTGCGGAGTCCCTCCTGGCGCATGCCTAAATTCATTTATTTGCCTGCCTCCCTGTATGGCCTATTCTTTAAGTGCATCTATCAGCCCTGACAGCAGCATGTCGTCAGGGTAACTTATTTTTTTGACCGTGCCGGTGCAGGAAAATGATGAAAGGCCGCTCACTGTTCCGCGGAGGAGCGATACGTCAAGACTCCCTGAAACGCTGCAGGATGCTGTCTTCCTGCACATAGCAAGGTCTATCACCGTCCCTATTAAAGAGCCCCGGTCCGATGTGATTTCTTTAGTAACAGAAGACATTGCCGCGGGCGGCCCATCTGCAGTATTTGCAAGCGCCGCGTCCTCCCCGGCGTACTTAACGGCCTCCATCTCGCCCGCCCTGAAGGCATAGCTCTGCGATACCGTCCTGTCATGGCAGTAAAATGCAAGGAACAGGCAGGCTATGATAAGGATCGTGATAAACGGCACTATCAGTGCCGCTTCGACCGTAAAAGCCGCCTCCTTCGGGACGGGTCTTCTGAAAAATCTATTCCGCATATAGCACGCCTCCTGCACAGATTAAAACAAAGGCTCCAAACAGAAAGGGCACGAAGGGCACCTTAAAGCCCCGCCCCTTCCTGCGCACCACTACGTAAGGCAAAAATACTATGCATACCGCGAGAAGCGCTGTAATGCACATAAGCACGGTTTCCTCCAGCCCGCAGCACAGGCCTGCCGCAAGAATGCACCAGGCATCCCCTTCGCCCAGGGAGCCGGATATCCTGCTGAGAATGAGCGCCGCGGCCCCCGGAACCGCTCCGGCGGCAAGGAAAACCCCGGCTTCCCCCGGCTCATATACCGCAAAGCGTGCCGCCAGGCATACCGCTGCAAATATCCAGAAAGGCTCCGCGTAGATATACCTTTCCCTTATATCCATTGCGGACGAGACTGCGAGCAGCCCGCCGAGCGCTATCCTGAGCACGGTCATCATTCCGCCCCTCCGCAGCGCAGGCAGGGCCCCAGGCCCATTTCCTCCGCCTCCTTGCGGCTTATCTCCCTGACGGATCTCTTCAGCCCGCTGCATCCCGAGTCGTTGTGCCAGCAGTCTCCCTCCGGCGAAATATACACATAGGCCTCCATATCCGAACCTCCCGAACACTTTTCACAGGGCCGGTAATGAGCTCCGTAGATGTTGACCGCTTCGCCTACCGCCCCCGCAGACACTTCGGATATGGTGAGCTTAAGGTGGGTGCAGTCCGGGTTTACATGGTAGACAGATTGATTGTCGGTAATGTAAACCATTTCCTGATCATCTTCCGAAGCTGCCACGGACTCCGAAGGGGGCCCGATTCCGTCCGCTCCTCTCCATTTCCTGGAGACCGCCTGGTCAGTTACCGTTATCCCTCTGTCGGGAAGCAGTACCCCCGGAATATTCACCCTGTAGGCAGCCTTAAGTGAAACCGTCTTTTCGGTCTCATCATATTGGCAGGTCACCAGTACTCCGTACACGCCGCCCTGCACAGCCTCAAGCTCCGAGCCGCTCGTCAGACAGCTCTCCAGGAAATATGCGTATCCCCTCGCGGAAGCCGTGTCCTCGTCCTCGATGCTCGCAGCAGCAAGCTCGCGCGCGGCCTGGCAAAGCGCCGCATTTACCTGTTCATAAGCCGAGACCGCTCTGAACATCCCGCAGAAAAATACCGCGGCGCATATACATAAAGGCAGTACAAGGGCGGCCTCGACCGTGAGGCTCCCCACCCGTTTTCTGCCGATCTGTCTCTTTTTTCCCGGGGAGACGGCCCGCACTGCCCTTCTCATTTATACCTTTCTCCGCTCCGACTGCATTCGCCAAAAATAAAGTGATAACAACTCCTCCGCCACCCTCCGTATTCCGGCCATTTCTGTCAGATTGAGGGGTTCTGCAGGGTTCATTTTTATTGATCCCGGTCCGTCCGGATGCCGGAGGAATTATCGCTGTATGTGCTCGTTAAAATAGAATGAAAAGGGCATTGCGCGCCGCCTCGCCCGTCAGGTCATTTCGCTGTAATATAGCTGAACCAGGTATACATTTTCCTCTTCACCTTTCCGCCCGTGCCCGCGAGGAGCGGGTCCATTCCCGCGGCAAGTGAAAATCCGGCGCCCATGCATGAGTTTTTGAAATAAAAGCCTTCGTACCCTTCGGAAAGCCTTACGTTCTTCTCCATAAGCTGGGTCATCCTTACGACCAGTTTTTCCCTGGAGACAGCAGTGACAAGTATCATCAGGTACTGGGAATATGTCAGGCCCCTGCTGCCGTCCGAGCTCCCGCGGGGACTTTCCCCGGTTGAGGCGAGCTGCATCAGGCCCTCGAAAGTGAGAGCCCAGCTTCCGCTGTCCTTCATGACCGGCACCTTACCCCCTGAAGCCAGGATCGAGCAGTCATTCAGGGCCTCCGCGCTTGCCCAGCAAAGATTCAGCAGGAGCCGGATCAGCTCTTCCGCGACAGGCATCATTATGGCAAGCGCGATCACGGATGCCGCCTCAGCTACGATGACCTGCTTTTCCGCGTCCTGATTAAGGTAGACAAGGTTTAGCCCGGTCCTGACAGCCATCAGCGCCCTCATTGTATATTCCAGGTTCCTGCTGTCGGAGCTCTGGCCAAATATCAGGTATTCCGTCTCATACTGAAGGACCGACCCTCCGTCTGCGGCTTCCTGGCTCTGCTTCGCCCCTGACATGTCGCTGAAATTACTGAAGGCATAGAGATCTATCAGTACATCCTCTTCCTTTTCGCTCAGGAAGCTCTTCCAGAACTCCCCCTCCGCCTCAAGCGCACTCCCGGCGCTCCCTGCGTCTTCAAAATCGTCCGGCAGCTGGAGCAGGGAACCCTTCCGCACAGAGTAGGAACAGTCGGAAACATCGATGGTCTTCGCGGAGATCTCTTTGTCTCCCATGATGAATCCCATGAATCCGCTTTTAAGGAGCCGTGATATCCCTTTCCTGGGGTCCGGCGCCTCTGCCGCCCCGGCGCTTCCGGCCTCAGCCCCGCCGGAGCCTCCATCCGCGGGATCCGATGGATCCGCCCCGGCAGACTCCTGCTCAAGGTTTTCCTGCTCTTCGGCCAGCTCTCCTGCCAGCTCGTCAGAAGCGTTCGCAGCCTCCTCCAGATCGCTCCCGGTACCGTCCTCACCGAAAAAGCTCATCAGCCCTTCGGCCGCGGTCTCTCCAAGCGCGTATTTCTCCGCGCGCACGATCTGCTGCGCCAGATAATCCCAGCTGTCTTCATCCGGAGCGATCTCCCCTGAGACCGAAAGCTCCTCCATGCTGCAGTACATATTAAGGAGCCTCGCAGAGTCCCCGCAGTCCGAAGCGTTCTTCTCGAAATAGCCTGAAAACATTTTCGAAAGCTCATCGTTCCTCCATGGGCAGACGAATATCCCGTACCTGTCAGCAAGCGGCCTCACATAATTCGAAAAGGTCATCTCCGCAGCCATGGCCGCATACCTTTGCGCGGCCGTCTCGAGAACATAGAACCGCGCGGATTCCACGAACGCAAGGATCACCGAGATCAGGATGACCGCCGCTGCCCCCGCGTAGACCGTTATTACCCCCTGCCTTCTCCTCATTACGCTCCTTTAGATCGAATTGCTCTGGTTATTGATCTTCTTGAAAATACTGTTCACTATGCTGGTCAGCTGCTGCTTGAATATCACTACAAGCCCGATAAGCACGACCAGGATAAGGATTATCTCCACTACGGTCACCGCGTCTTCTTCCTGTATAAACCTTACCGCCTCATTCATTATTCATCCCTCCCGGCAGGATCGCCTTCTAAAGAAATATGTTTCGTGCTCAGCCGGCCGGCTGTGGACACAAAGTATAACAATGGCCGGAACTGGCTGTAAACGCTCCGGCCGAAAATAGATGCCTCTGTTTCCGCCGCTTTCCGCCATGATCCGGCAAATTGAATCCCTGCGGCCCAAATTTCTGTTGCTTTAATCAGGCTTATTTTTTATAATGTCAACATGTAAAACGCCGTATTTAACGAAAAGGACAGACATCAATGATTGATTACAGACCAAAACTCAGCCTGATGGAGACCCAGGCCGCGATCCGCGTCCTGAAACACCGCTTCGAGGTGGAACTCTGCGATTCCCTGCATCTTACGAGGGCTTCCGCCCCCATGTTCGTTAAACAAGGGAGCGGGCTTAATGATAATCTGAACGGGGTCGAGCGCCCCGTAACATTCGATACCGCGCAGACCGGGGAGGTCCTGGAGGTCGTGCACAGCCTCGCAAAATGGAAGAGGTACGCACTCTACCAGTACGGGATCCCGGTCCACCAGGGCATCTATACCGACATGAACGCGATCCGCAGGGACGAGATCTGCGACAGCCTCCATTCGCTCTACGTCGACCAGTGGGACTGGGAGATGGTGATCACCGAGGAGGACCGCACCGAAGAGTTCCTGAAGGAGACCGTACAGAAAATATACGGATCCCTCCTTGCGACGATGAAGATCGTCCACGAGAACTACCCAGCGCTTACTCAGACTCTTCCCGGGGAGATCCATTTCATTACCACGCAGGAACTTGAAGACCGTTATCCGCACCTCACGCCCAAGCAGAGGGAAGACGCCGCCGCACGCGAGTACGGCGCGGTATTCCTGATGAAGATAGGAGGACTCCTCGCTTCGGGACAGAAGCATGACGGAAGGGCGCCGGACTACGATGACTGGAACCTAAACGGCGACATCATCCTGCACTACGACCTATTAGACAGCGCATTCGAGATCTCCTCGATGGGGATCAGGGTCGACCGCAGCAGCCTCGTTTCACAGCTTGAAGCCGAGCACGCCACTGACCGCCTCGAGCTGGATTTCCACAAAAAGCTTATGGACGGCACGCTCCCGCTCTCGATCGGCGGCGGCATAGGCCAGTCCAGGCTCTGCATGTATCTCCTTGAGAAGGCGCACATCGGCGAGGTCCAGGCTTCGGTCTGGCCTGATTCCGAACTCCGTTACTGTAAGGAAAACGGGATAAGCCTGCTTTAAATCCATGAAAGGTCATTATGGAACACAGAATTTCAGATCTTGACAGATATTTATTCGGGAACGGCACGCACTACGAAATATATGAAAAGATGGGTGCCCATACTGCGGTGGAAAACGGAGTGCCCGGAACATATTTCGCGGTCTGGGCTCCGAACGCGGCAAAGGTCAGCGTCGTGGGCGATTTTAACTCCTGGGACCGGGAGGCAGACCCCATGGAGCTGCTTGAAGACTCGGGAATATGGGATGCCTTCGTCCCCGGAGCGGGCGAGGGAAGCATCTATAAATACTGCATAGAGACCGGAGACGGCCGGATACTTTATAAGTCCGACCCTTACGGCCAGTATTTCCAGCTCCGCCCGGAGAACGCATCAAGGGTACCGGCTTCCGACACCTACAAATGGGGCGATTCCAGATGGCGCAGCAGCTCTCCCGAAATGCCCGCGGACAGGCCCATGGCGATCTATGAAGTCCATCTCGGCTCATGGAAACGCGACGGAGACCTCCCGGACGGATTCAAGGACTACCGCAGCCTTGCCCATGAGCTAGCTGATTACGTGAAATACATGGGCTACACCCACGTCGAGCTCATAGGGATCGCGGAGCATCCTTTTGACGGCTCCTGGGGCTACCAGGTCACCGGATACTATTCCCCGACCTCGCGCTACGGGACGCCTGAGGACTTCCGGTATTTCGTGGATTATCTCCACCGTAAGGGGATAGGCGTAATCCTTGACTGGGTACCCGCGCATTTTCCGAAAGACGACTTTTCGCTCGCACACTTCGACGGGCAGCCTCTCTACGAGCATGCCGACCCGAGACGCGGCGAGAGGGCCGAATGGGGCACCTACTGCTTCAACTATTCTAAAAACGAGGTCTCGAATTTCCTGATCGCGAACGCCCTCTTCTGGCTCGAAAAATACCACATTGACGGCCTGCGGGTCGACGCGGTAGCCTCGATGCTTTATCTGGATTTCGGCAGGAAGGACGGCGAGTGGATCCCCAACGCCGACGGCGGACGCGAGGATTACGACGCGGTCCAGTTCCTGAAGCACCTCAACTCGGTAATAAAGTCCAGATGCCCTAAGGCAATGACCATCGCCGAGGAATCCACCGCCTGGCCTCTGGTGACCGGCTCTCCCGAAGACGGCGGGCTTGGCTTCACCTACAAGTGGAACATGGGCTGGATGCACGATTTTCTGGAGTACATGGCAAAGGACCCGATCTACAGGCAGTACCACCAGAACCTCATTACCTTCAGCTTTTCCTATGCCTGCACCGAGCGCTTCGTGCTGGTGCTCTCGCACGACGAGGTGGTACACCTCAAGAAGTCAATGATCCTGAAGATGCCCGGGAGCATGCCGCTCAAATTCGGAAACCTCAGGGCAGCTTACGGATACCAGATCTTCCACCCCGGGAAAAAGCTGCTTTTCATGGGGCAGGATTTCGCGCAGTACAATGAATGGAGCGAGGCCAGGAGCATTGACTGGTACCTCCTCGACAATTACCCCGAGCACCGGGCGCTTAACAACTACTGCCGCGAGCTTCTGCATTTTTACAGCAAATACAAGGCTCTCTACGCGCTTGATGATTCGCCTGAGGGATTTGCCTGGATAAACGGGGCTGACTGCCAGAAAAACATGATAACCTTCTGCAGGATGACCCCGAGCGGAAGGAACTGCCTGCTGATCAATATCAACTTCTCACCGGTGCCCTACCCGGAATTCAGGTCCGGCACGCTCTGCCCCGGCAAATACACCGAGGTGTTCAACAGCGACGCCGAGGAATTCGGAGGGAGCGGCATGACTAACCCTGAACCTATAATGGCTGAGGAAATCCCCTGGGACGGCAAAGGCCAGTCCATCGGATACCGCCTGGGCGGCTTCGGGGTCGCGGTATTTAAGTTCAACATGAAAAAATAATAATATCTAAGAGCCGGACAGACGGTAGGAACCTGCCTCTGCCCGGCTCATTTTTTGTGCCTTTGAGGCCCTGCAGAAATGTCGGATTCTGCCGGCGGGCTTTCCGGATTCCCGAAAAGACGCGGTTTCCCCCGAGAACTGATCAAATTATTTTCCAAAATCACATTTACTGCCTGCGCCTCCCGGTCCTATACTTTACGAACCGGCCCGGCCGATCGGTCCAAAGGGCACTGCCGGAGCCGGACGCAAAAAAAAGTATTCCCGGAGGTGTTTTTATGAACAGGCAGACATATCAGATTTCTGAAAGTCTGGATCTTATAAACAGGATCGCTTCAATGCAGCCCGCTGAGAAAGCGGCTCATCTGCATGTCAGGCTCGTTGACATTATGTGCATGGAGGAACGAGAAGACGCGATCCTGAAAGACGTAGGAAATAATTTTGCACTGAAGCTCTGCTTCCGCCTGGACCGGGAGGACGGGTGTCTGGGCATGATCCCTCTTACCCGGACTCTGGCGAGGGTCCTTAGATTTCCCCTGGGAGGCCTTGCGGACCTTGCGCTCGCTGCGACCGAGTCCGCCGCGCCAGCGACCTTCCACAGCATACAGAGCTTCATCCTGGATTCCCAGAAAGGCCTGTTCCCGGGCAGCCCCCTCCTTTCCGAGGTCGCCAGGGAGGATGTAAATTCCTTTGATATCTACATACTGTCCTCTTCTTTAAGGACTTACGGTGCTTCGGCCCTCTACTATCCGGGGGTCACGGAGAAGATCTCATGGCTTCTGGGCGGCAGCTACTATGTGCTTCCAAGCTCGGTGCATGAGGTGCTGATCGTGCCCGATCCAATCCCGGCCGCGGGGCTTGACGGAGAATCGCTTTCTGAAATAGTGCGGCTCGTAAATGAACAGGAACTGGAGCCTTCAGACCTCCTCTCCTACCGCGTGCTCTACTATGACAGCGAAAAGAAGATGCTGTGCGAGACCGCCCCGGCAGGGGTCTGCGAAAATGTATAAGGCATGGGATACATTAGCGAAATATTGCTGCTGATACTATGCGGCGCGGCAGCGGTTTATGACATTAAGACCATGAAAGTGCCGAATTTTATCACATTTACCGGGGTAGCCGGAGGGATCGCAGTCAGCCTTCTGCCTGGAAGTCCGCTTTCTCCCGGGGCTGCTGTCCTGGGAATGATGATGCCGGTCCTGCTGCTGCTTCCTCTTTTCCTCTGCTCAATGATGGGCGCGGGGGATATCAAACTCTTCATGGCGGCAGGCTGTTTTCTGGGCCCTTACAGGGTGATAAATGTCATGATACTCAGCATCCTGGCAGCCGGGATCGCGTCGATGGTCAGGATACTGCGCTTCGGGCTCCTCCGGGAAAGGTTTACGGTTTTCTTTAATTACCTGCAGTCCCTGAGAGCAGGCACAGGCGCAGTCCGTTATATAGATAAGGATGAGATCCGCGGCGGGGAGAAATGGCTGCTCTGCTTTTCGGTGTATATTTTCGCCGGAGCTGCCGCGGAGACCATCCTGCAGGCAGTCATTGCCTCAAATTGACATTATGAAAAACATCACGATCGAACTTTATGAAAGCAAAAAAGAATACGGCAAGAAGCTTGCCTATTTCCTGGGACGGGAAAAAGACTCTCCCTTCATAGTCAAGCTGTTCCTCGACCATCCCGCAGCTGACTCCGGAGACCCCGGGGACATCGCGGCGGTAAGCTCGGACCTCTGGCCTCTTTACCGCGAAACCTTCCGGGGACGCAGCGTTGTAATACTGGACGAGGACGGGACCTGCTCCGAGCAGGGTATTAAGACCATATACAAATACCAGTCTGCCCGGAAGATCTACCGTCTGCTGCTGGACTGTTCGCTCGAGCAGAAGGGGCAGTCCGGGGCATATGTAAGGGGTTTTGACGATGAATTTGAGCTGATCAGCATTTTCACCCCCTGCCCTACGAGGGAAAGCTCCGAGCAGGTGCTATCGATGTGCGCGGATATGAACGCCTCCGCCAGGATCCTGTACCTGAATTTTGAGCCGGTTTCCGCGTTCTGGAAGCTGACCGGCAGGCTTTTCCCTTCGGAGGATGACGGGATCCCGGGCGAAGAGCTGTCGCCCGATATCCCGGGAATGTCGGAACTCCTTTACTATATCAGGCAGTATCACGGAAATATCGGCCCAAGGATCCAGACCCTGGCTCTAAAAGGGATCTTCGATTTCCTGATGCCGCCGGAAAACACCGCAGAGCTCCCGGAGCTTACGGCAGCCGACTGGAACTGCCTGATCGATTCTGTCAGGGACGACACTGGCTACCAGTGCCTTGTCCTGGATTTCGGCGCGTCCCTTCCTCCGAAGGCAGCGGCGCTGCGCAGCTCCTCGATCCGCGTCATAAGCTCGGGAACCGTATGGGAAGAGATACTCACCGATAGATTCCGGGAGATCATGATTCTCTCCGCAGAGGAGATATCACCGGAAAAAATCAGCATCTGCGGGATTGGAAGGCAGGCACATGAATAATTTTCAGAATATCAAAAACGAGCTCTCTTCTGAGATAAGGGCGGACCTTGATATGGCCCGGGAGATGGACGATGAAGAGATCGGAAATATCATAGACACCCATATACTTGAAAAGAGCCGCAGGACCTACTTAAGCTCGGCTTCAAAGCTTGCGCTCCGCCAGGAGCTTTTTAACTCGATCAGGAAGCTTGACTTCCTGCAGGAGCTCGTGGACGATCCGCAGATAACCGAGATCATGGTAAACGGCCTCACTTCAATTTTCTACGAGAAAGAAGGGCGGATCTACCTCTGGGACAAGCGCTTTGACTCCAGAGAAAAGCTGGAGAACGTTATCCGCCGGATCACCGCAAGGGCAAACCGCACAATAAATGAAAAATCGCCGATCGTTGACGCGCGGCTTACTGACGGCTCAAGAGTGAATGTGGTACTGGATCCCGTAGCCCTGAACGGCCCGATACTCACCATCAGGAAATTCTCTGAAAAGCCGATATCTCTGTCCCAGCTGACTGGCTGGGGAAGCATCAGCCCGGAGGCCGCGGAGTATATGAAGGTGATGGTCCAGGCTGGCTACAATATTTTCATCAGCGGCGGGACCGGCACCGGGAAGACTACCTTCCTGAACGCGCTTGCAGACCACATCCCCGCGGGGACCCGGATAGTTACGATAGAGGATTCCGCGGAGCTCCAGATCCACAATATCGAGAACCTGGTGCGGCTCGAGGTGCGCCAGGGGAATAGCGAAGGCGAGAACAGCGTCACCATGAGGGATCTTATCAAGACCAGCCTCAGGATGCGGCCTGACAGGATCATTGTAGGCGAGGTGCGCGGCCCGGAGGCGCTTGACATGATCCAGGCAATGAATACCGGCCACGACGGCTCCATGAGCACCGGACACGCGAATTCTCCGGAAGATATGCTGAGCCGGCTTGAGACGATGGTCCTCATGGGAAGCGACATCCCTCTTAATGCGATCAGGAAACAGATTGTCTCGTCGATTGACATTATCGTGCAGCTCGGGAGGCTTCGCGACTGCTCGAGGCGTGTGACCGAGATAACCGAGGTCCTGGGCTGCAGAGACAATGAGTACCTCCTGAACCCCTTGTTCGTTTTCCGGGAGAACCCGGGCCCCGGAGGCATAAAAGAGCCCGAGCCTGAACTTGCGGAGGAAACATCCTTTTACGGCGTGCACGATTCAAAAGCGGTTTCCGTCATATCCCGTGTAAACGGGGAGCTGGTAAGGACCGGGAATCACCTTGTAAACCGCAAGAAGCTCCTGTCATCCGCGCTCGAAAGGCCCGAACTATGAGCATGCTGAAGCCTCGTTACCTCGGGAGACAAGAGAAGGTCAAAATAACCCTGATCAGCGCTGCCGCTCTGCTTGTTTTTTCCAGACTGTGCTTCAGAAGCTGGCCGGTCACGGCGGCCTCCATGCTGCTGGTACCGCTGATCCTTTATTTTTCGGACGCGCGGAAAGGTGAAACTATGCGGATCGCGGTCAGAAAGCAGTTCACGGACGTACTGGCGCTCCTGCTTGCCTCTGTCTCCTCCGGAGAAACCCTGGAGAAGGCCATACGCGGAGCCCTGCCCGAAATGTCAAAAAAAGAGAAGGACTTCGGCGTTATCCTCCCTCTCTTCCAGAAAGTCTGCCTCCGGCTGGACCTCAACGTCCCCTTTGACGAGGCGCTGGGGGAGTTCGCCCGGAGCACTTCGGACCCTGATATTAAGCTGTTAACGGATATTATACTCACCGCGGAAAAAAGCGGAGGACCGCTGCCTGACATAATTAAGAAGACTATCCGGACGATGCAGCTGCGGAATTCAGTAAATGAAGAGATATCGGCAATGCTTGCCGGGAAGCGCGGAGAGCTTGTGATCATGCTGATCATGCCCGCGGCAGTCCTCGCATACATGTGCCTCTGCTCCCCCGGATTTACAGACCCTTTTACGGGCACTTCCATGGGACGCTTCATGCTGGCGGTCTCGGGGATCCTTTATGCGGCCGCGGCTGCGGCAGGCCTTAAAATCATTGATATTAAAATCTGACCTGAGGAGGAACTCATGAGCACTGCCGTGATATTAATATTTTTGCTGATCCTGGCACTTGTCCCCGCGCTGCTTGCGGAGGACAGCAAGAAGCCGGAAAGTGCGCCGGATAAGACGAAGCTGAGCTTCCCTCCTGCCTTTCTGACTGACGGAGCAGCGTGGATCCTCAAGAAGCTCCCCTCCGGCACACTCCACTCTTCCGCAGTCATCCGGGAGATGTCGGAAACGGAGGCTAAGCTCCTCCCCTGGTCCAAAAAGGAATCATTTGAAAAGAAGAACCTGCTGATGGCAGCGACTCTCATATACAGCGGACTTCTGCTTTTTCTGGGGCTTGGAATTATCCTGTGCCTCCTCCCCCGGAGCCAGGGGCCTGAAAATGGCGTCCTTTTGAGGGAAGACGAACAGGGCGAATCCCAGATCGTCGAACTTGAGGCGCAGGTCGGAGAAAGCACGGAAGATATCATCGTCACAGTGTCCCCCAGAAAATATAATCAGGAAGAAGCCAAGAAGCTTCTGGACCGGACCCAGGACTGGCTAAATGAAGTAATAATAGGCGATAACGAAAGTCTGTCCGCGGTATCCTCCGCGCTTTATTTTCCTTCAGAATATCCCGGCGAAAAGGTATCAATTACCTGGACGCCTTCCGACTATAACCTGATCCGGCAGGACGGCTCTCTCGCATCCGCTGAATCTGCAGGCGATATCAGCCTTCCCGCAGATACTTCGGTCGAGGCTGTAATAAGCTACTACGAATATTGCCGCAGGATCTCCTGGGACATAACTATCGCAGATCTTCCCTCGGAACTGGAGAACAGCCTTTCAGCCCGGCTGGAAAGGGAGCTTGCTGCAGCAGACGAAAGGACCGCGGAGGAGGGAGACCTCATCCTGCCCTCTGAAATAGACGGCGAAAAGATAATATGGAAATATCCCGCACAAGCCGGTCTGCCCCAGCTGGCCGTCTTTTCCGTATGCCTCATTGCAGCGGCGATTCTCCTCAGAAAAGAGCAGCTGAAAAAAGAGGGTGAAAGGCGCGCCTTGTCCCTCAGGCTCTCCTACCCCGGCTTTGTAAACCGTATGGTGCTGATGCTGGGGGCAGGCATGAGCTCCGCAAGATGCTGGGAGAAGATAGTAAGCGACTATGAGCGTGACGAGATTTCTATGAGACGCGATAAATATCTCTACCGCGAGATGAAATACACCCTTATGCGGATGCGGTCAGGCATCCCGGAGATCCGTGCCTACCGGGAATTCGGAGAAAGACCCGGCATGGAAGATTACGGAAGGATCTGCTCGCTCCTCATCCAGCTGATCAGGAAGGGCGGAGGCAGAATGGAAGTCCTGATGGCGAAAGAAGCCGAAAAATCAGAGGAGGAAAGGCTGCTTACCGCCAGAAAGCTCGGAGAGACGGCAGGGACCAAGCTGATATTCCCGATGATCATCCTCCTGCTGGTGGTCCTGATACTTGTGATGGTGCCTGCACTGCTGGCGATTTAAAAACAATTTTAGAGATCCTCAGAAATATGATGATGCCGGAAGGGTAATCCGGAAGGCAGTTCCGGAAACCGGAAGGATGAAAAAGGCATAAAAACGGCATGGCCCGAAAGCCATGCCGTTTAAGAAATATTCAGAAATTATCCGCGCTGCTTCTTGATAGCTGCGATGAGCTCAGGAACTACCTTATGCACGTCGCCAACGATACCAACGTTTGCACGTGAGAAGATAGGAGCGTCGGTGTCCTTGTTGACTGCTACTACGTAGTCAGCGCCGGAGATACCAGCGAGGTGCTGGATAGCGCCGGAGATACCAAGTGCAACATAGAGCTTCGGGCCAACGGTCTTACCGGTCTGGCCTACCTGATGAGCATGAGCGATCCAGCCGGCGTCAACTGCTGCACGGGAAGCACCGATAGTAGCGCCGAGAAGCTGAGCGAGCTCGTAAACTTCTCCACCTGCTGCGAATGCTTCGGGTCCGCCAACTCCACGTCCGCCAGATACGATGATATCAGCGCCCTGGAGGTCAACGAGCTCAGCGATCTCTTCAACACGCTCAACGATCTTAACCCTGATCTCTTCAGGAGCTACATGAACATCTTCTACGGTGATAGCGCCTTCTCTGGTCTCGTCAAGAGCGGGCTTCTTGAAAACGCCGGGACGAACCGTACCAAGCTGAGGACGGTTGTCAGGGCAAAGGATCATAGCCATAAGGTTTCCGCCGAATGCAGGACGGGTCCAGATCATGTTTCCGGTCTCATCTTCAACATCAAGGCCTGTGCAGTCTGCAGTAAGACCGGTGTTGAGTTCGCATGCAAGCCTGGGGCCAAGGTCACGGCCGTTGTTGGTCGCGCCGATAAGCATTGCGGAGGGCTTATACTTGTTGATGATGGTGCTCATAGCCTTGCCATAAGCATCGGTGGAGTACTGATAGTACTCATCGCCTTCAACTACGATTGCTTCATCTGCGCCGTACTGGATAGCGGTCTTGGCAACATCCTGAACGCTTCCGCCGACTACAGCTGCAACGAGCTTGCAGCCAAGCTTGTCAGCAAGGCGGCGTCCGGGATTCATAAGCTCAAATCCTACAGGCTTAGCGACATTTTCTTCTGTCTCTACAAATACCCATAAATTCTTATATTCTTCAAAAGCCATGTTCCGTTCCTCCTTACAGTACCTTGTCAGCGTTAAGCTGGTCGAGAGCCTTCTGAGCTGCTACAGCGGGATCTTCCTCTTCGATCTTCACGCAATTGATCTCCCTGACAGGGGTGAAGGTCTTCTTAACCTTGGTAGGAGAACCGCTAAGTCCAATGCGGGCAGCATCAATAATGCTTTCAACATCTGCGAAAGTAATGATACCGATGGGTTTCTTCTTTGCAGCCATTTTGGACTTAAGCGTAGGATAACGGGGCTCGAAATCGGTCTTCACAACGGTGATAACAGCGGGCATAGCAACTTCAAGGATGTCGTAGCCCTTATCGCTCTCACGCTTGCACTGAAGCTTGCCGTCAACAACGTTAGCTTCGGAAGCGTAGGTGATCTGAGGATATCCGAGATGGCATGCGATCTCGGGACCAACCTGGCCGGTATCTCCGTCGATAGCCTGCTTGCCTGCGAAGATGATATCGAATTTTCCTTCGGTCTCTTCGATCTTCTTGATAGCAGTAGCAAGGATGTAGCTGGTTGCAAGAGTGTCGGATCCACCGAACTTCCTGTCGGTTACGAGATAAGCGGTATCGCCGCCTACTGCGAGACATTCGGTGAGTGCTGCTTTAGCCTGCTCAGGGCCCATGCAAAGCAGAGTAATTGTGGTGTCAGGTGTTGCGTCCTTGATCCTTGCTGCAACTTCCAGTGCGTAAGCATCGAAAGTATTGACAATCGCAGGAACACCTTCACGAATCAGAGTGTGCTTTACCGGATCGATCTTGATTTCAGTCGTATCTGGTACCTGTTTTACACATACTAGGATTCTCAAGTTAGTACCTCCTTTTATAATAGCCTACCAAAACTTATCATAAATTATGGCTGTCACACCCTATATAATTGCATAATTCCGGCAGAATTGTCAAGAAATAAGGGCTTTTAAAGCGGTTTAATTGTTCTTTTTTCTGTTCAAACTCACTTTTTTTGTGTACTGTGCACATTCGTCATCCATTTAATCAGGAATATTGATGTTATCGAAGTCTTCTGACTGCAGAACAAACATGGCTGCGTCCTCGTACTTGTTTTCAAGGACCGTCATGAAGAGATTCCTCATGTTGCGCTTCTCAAGGCTTGAGATCGCCTCTTCGGTAATCTCCATGATGTCCTCGTAGTTTACAGAAGCCCCGTCGCGCATCCTCTCTTTCAGGAGGCGTTTAAGCTTTGAAGCTCCGGACATGGAGATCTCATAGCCTTTATTCTTTGCATAGCCCTTCGCGAGCTGCACGAGCTCGTTTTCATTGTACTTTCCGATGTGGATAATATTCAGGAATTTGCTCCTGAGTTCAGGATACCTGGTGAAGATCTCGGTCATGTGGTCCTCATCGAGCTCCATGACGATCGCAACCTTCTGGTCCTCTTTATTCACATATTCGGAAAGAATGCTTACGGACCTCTCATTCAGCTCATCGGCGTCCTCGATCACGAGGCAGCCTCCGGCAAGCTTGTCGAAAATGCCCTCGAAATTCCTCTGGTTAAGAGCTGCCGCACAGGCTCTGACGAGCTTATTCTTATCGCAGACTCCGTAGGTGTTCAGCGCCTTTGCGATACCGATCGCGATTTGCGACTTAACGCTCATATCGGTCCCGGTCACAATAAAGTTAATGTCGTAAGGCGCCAGGAGGTCCATGGTGTCAAGCTCGGGGGACTCAAATTTGGTGAAGGTCTTCACAAGCTGGCTCTGAATGCTCTTAACGGATGATACGGAGCCGAAAATGTTCATGACGGTGTCTGATGCCGCGCCGTTCTCAGCGATCTCGTCATCGTCTTCGTCGTCATCTTCATCCTCGTCCTCGAGATCATCGGCGGCTTCCAGGCTGCGGTCTGCGGCAGCTTCTTCTGTAACTTCGGAAATGTCTCCGGTATCGGGAGCCTCAGCTTTTACTTCTGCAGCGGCTGCTGCGGTGCCTGCGGCTGCCATCGCGAAAAGCTCGCTGATCAGTGCGGAGTCGGCATGTTCAGAATTATCTGAGAAGAGCTCGTCTATAATCTCGTCTTCAAAATCGTCATCGAGGACTTCGTCTTCGTCGTCATCATCGTCATCTTCTTCAACGGTTTCTTTAGCCGCGGCTTCCTCTAAGGTCTCGCCTTCGGCAAAGATTTCGTCTTCGACTTCAGCCTCAGCAACTGATTCCGCTGCTGATCCGCCCTCGGAAGCAGCTTCCGCTTCAACGGCTTCTGCAGTCTTCTCCAGCTCCTCTGCGGCCTCAGCTTCCATGGTCTCTGCAGCCTCTTTTACCTCAGCTTCTGCGGTCTCAACTGCCTCTTTTACTTCAGCTTCTGCGGTCTCAACTGCTTCTGCGGTTTCAGCCTTTACGTCTTCTGCTGCGGCTTCAACTGCTTCGCCAGCTTCACCGACCGCTTCTTCAGTGGCTTCACCGACCGCTTCTACAGCTTCACCGGTCTCGTTAACCACATCGCCCTCAACAACTGCCCCAACAGCCGCTGCAGCGGCAACCATCTCTGCGGCCTTCTCCTGCTCCTCAGCTGCTTCTGACTGAAGGGTACGCTCTGCCTCGTCGAAAAGAGCGCTGATCTCGTCGGACGGCTCATCTTCTGTCTCGTCGTCCTCATCGTAATAATCCTGGTCGGGATCCTGCTGTTTCTGGGCTTCCGCGGTTTCCGCTTTTTCAGCAGTTTCATCCGCGAACTCATCATCAAATTCTTTAGAGACTTCTTCTGCGGCTGCCGCGGCTTTCCCAGCTGCTTCTTCTGCGGCGGTCCCGGCTTCTTCTGTCTGCCTGCCGGTCTCCTCTATAGCCTGAACGGCCTCTTCAGCGGCCTCTTCCGCCTCATCTGCGGATTTTTCAGCAGCTGCGGCAATTTCCTCAGCGGCCTCGCTGAGGGCTTCTTCCGTCAGCGCGTCTGCGGTTTCTGATGCAGCACCTGCAGCAATCTCTGCGGTCTCTGCCTCAGCTTCTGCTGTGCCAGCAGCAACAGCTGCGCCGCCAACTGCTGCGGCTCCGATAACTGCTGCCGCTGCAGCGGCTCCATCTCCGCTTGTATTATCGGAAGCCGGAGGCTCTGCCTCTTCGGCTTTCTTCTTTTTCTTTCCGAAAAGCGATCCGAAGAGAGAGATTATGGCATTCTTCTCTCCGCTCGCACTCTCTTCTTCCTCGGAAATTACTTCCTTGGATACTTCTTCTGAAGCTTCAGCGGTCTCCGGTTCAGCCGCATTTCTGGTAATTTCTGTATCTTCAGGCTCATCAAGCTCTGCGGGGTCAAAGGCGTTCTCAAGCGGTCCGGCCTCATCAGCCGCTGCCTCTAAGCTTCCTTCCGCGGCTGCTGCAGCTTCGACTGCCGACCCTGCAAGCTCTTCCACGGTTTCTGCAGCTTCACCTGCAGCCACTGCGGCCTCTTGTGCAGCCTGCCCGCCTGCCGCCTCAGCTTTTTCTGCGGCCTCGGCAAGCATCTTTGCCTCTTCCTCCCTGGCCTTCTGGAGCTCGAGCTCTGCGGTGTTCAGGATATCAGCAAGCGTCTCTCTGGAATGCTTTGCGCGCTCTGCCTTCATGCCGCTCTCAACTATGCTGAGATCGATCGCATTTGCGTAGGGCTGGTCTTCCTCGGAGAAGGTCTCCTGGTTAAGGCCCGCGATTGCCGCATTAAGCGCAGCCTGCTCAGCCTCAGTAAGCTCGGTATCATCATTCTCTGCCTGGTCAGCTGCCTTTTCCACAGCAGCCTCCTGCTCTGATGCCTCGCTGCTGTCTGCAGGCTCTTCTTCCGTAAACTCAGGCACGGGCAGCCCAAGGAGCCGGGCCTTAAGCGCGATGGCTTTATTTACATATTCACCGTGCCCGAACCAGAGAACGATCTCGTCGCACTCGCGGATACATTTCTGGGTCTCCCCGCTCTTATCATAAAGGGAAGCAAGCTCGTATGCCCACTCCTCAATGTATTCATAATCCTTCAGTTTCTCGAGGGTATCGATAAGGACAGAGAGCCTCTCGCCCTTTGCCTTGTCGAGCCTGTAGCGCAGGATGTACCTGTGAAGGTCCTTCGAGGCAATGCCGATAAACTCCTTGTAATAATACTCGGCCTCGGCATACTCTCCCTTGTCAATGTAAAGCGTGGTCAGGAGATCGAGTGTCCTGCGGGTCCCCGGCTGCCTCTCATAGGCGCGGAGCAGCACTTTCTCGGCCTGGTCGTACTTTTTCAGGCCCATGTAGACCTCTCCCGCGAGGCACAGGATGGAAGGCTGGCGGACCTTCCTCAGGTCTATGTCCTCCAGCTCCCGGAGCGCATCTTCGTAGCGCTTTTTAAGCACCAATGTCTTTATATTTTTAGTCAGTTCAGCTTCATCGATTTTATTGTTATCCACGGTCTTTCGATCCTTCCTTCTTCTTGATCCTGCTGTCCGTCGCTCACTTATTGAAATATGATCTCTGATTCAGCACCTTCAGCATCTGAACTGCTTTTGCGTTGCCGTTCTCCGCGGACTTGCGGAACAGTTCAACTGCGCGGGGCTTATCGGTCGGAACTCCCTCTCCGTACCACAGGCAGAACCCCAGATTGTACTGCGCGCTGCTGTTGCCGGCCTCGGCCGCCTCGCTGTAGAGCTGGATGGCGTGGGAGGAATTCCTGGTGACTCCTCTTCCCTTCTGGTAGCAGAAAGCGAGGTTGTTCTTCGCCTCAATGTTTCCCTGCTCGGAAGCTATCTGGTACCATCTGACTGCCTCCCGCATATTCCTGGAAACGCCCTGCCCGTGCTCATAGCAGGCCCCGATGTCGCTCTGCGCCTGGGCGTGGCCTCCGTAGGCGGCCATCTCGCACCATCTTGCGGCCTCGGTAATGTTCCTTCCGGTGCCTATGCCGCGGTCGTAGCAGATGCTGAGCTCATACTGGGCCTTGGCCATCCCCGCGTTGGCTGCCTGCCTGAAGCAGTCAAAGGCAGCTTTCTCATCCTTGGAGCCGCCGTCGCCGGAAAGCAGGCTGAGCCCTTTATTGAAAAGCGTCTCGGCGCTGGTCCCGGAATACATCTCATCGTTCTTCTTTAATGAGGTCCTTGCGGGAGCAAATCCCTCGCTCTCAAAAAGCCTCATAGCTGCGCTTGCGAACTCTGCCGAATCGGTCCCGGCGGGGATCTGTATTCCCTGCTCCTTCCTGACCGGCTCCGCAGCGGGCTCACCGCTCCTGACTTCGGCGTTCTCTTCTGCCGCGGGAGCTGCCGCAAGCTCAGCCTCTTCCTTCTCGGGGATCTCCGGAGAAGCGCCCTCCGAAAGGGCCTTCGTGTAGACCTCGGCGGCCTTGTCCGGCATTACGGTCCTCAGCGCCGCAAGCATTACGCCGTTCTGGATCTCGATATCGTCAAGAAGCTTCTGCCTCTCAAGATGTATCTGTATGCAGTCCAGGTCGTGGCGAAGCGCGTAATTAAGCACCTTCCTGTAGCTGTCGTCTCTGCGGGAAGCCGCGGAGGGAAAATTCAGAACGCAGGGTTTCCCCGATACGTTGCCGTTTTCTGTGTGCTGGACATTGAAGCCTGCCTCGCGTAGTTTCTGTAGCACCGGAGCGACATTTTCCCTGTCTGCCTTGGCGTAGTTTAGATAAAGGGCCTTTCCCATCTGTACTTTCTCCCGCTGAAAAAATCTTTTTGTATACATGCCTGCGCGGCACGATCCATTCGTTTTAGTATAACATGAGCAGACACTTTTCACAATACAGCTGTACAAAGCAAATCCCCTGCAGAAAGTCCCGGAAAAACGGATCCCGGGGCTTTGTGCGGGGGATAAAAATGTTTTTTATTCAGCCGGATATTTATTCAGCCGTGCTGCTTTCTTCTTCCTTTGCGCAGTTTACAAGGAAACCTGTCTTAAGCACCTTGTCCGCGTAATTGACGATGAACCTTCCGCCGTTCTTCTCGATGGTGTTCTTCGTGCTGTCGAAGGATCCGTCGGTCTCGGCATCTTTTGCGTCGTCAAGCATCAGCTCGTCTACGTTGATCTTTGTAAGGCAGACCGCCTTGCCTCCGGATACGCAGACCTCTATGGTGTTCTTGACTCTTCCGGCGGATATCCTCAGCATCTCGGAGAAAATATCTCCGACCGCATCTTCGATATCGGCGCGGTTAGCCTCGACCATGACCGGCTTCCCGGGAGCCCTGACGGAAGCAACAACTTCCATGTTCTTAAGGTTCGGCTTGTAGCCCTTCCTGACGTCCTTGATCATCTGGACAAGGTCAAATGCCTCCGGACCTGCCTGTTCGGCTCCGGCCGCACCCATAACGATCTCGCCGGTATCTTCGAACTCACCTGAGCCCGGACCGTAATTCCACTCGCCGCTTCCTTCCTCTCCAGAGCTCTGGATCGCCTTCTGAATATCCTCTTCAGAGAGCACCAGCGTCTCCTGAGGCTTGCGGGTCCCGGCTTCAAGATCCAGGGCGCCGTTCTTCTCGTCGCGCTGCCTTTCAGCCTCTGCGATCGACTGTCCCAGGTCCACGGTCTCCCAGTCGGCCTTCTCTTCGGGACTTCCTTCCTGGGTCTCCGCTGCCTCTGCGGCCTCAGCCTGGACTGCGGCGCCTTCCTGCGCCTCGATAGCCTTGCTGCCTTCACCGGTGATGGCCTGCGCAGCCTCTGCTTCAGCGGCTTCTCTGCGGAGAGCCTTGTCGTGGTTATGTATGATTATTGTAATAAGCTCGGCTATTACTACCGCTGCCGCGATAATGTACTCGATAGGAATCCCGCGGAATTCGTAGCCTGTGCGGTTAAGCAGCAGGTAGATCCAGCCCGCGTTAATGGCCGCGATAATAATGACCGACAGTATAATGCAGAGCGCCTTCGGAAGGGATCCGATCCCGCGGATGATGCCGCCGATGATCATTCCGATGATGGACTTGCGGAAGAACCTGCCGGATTTAAGCCTTCTTACAATACTGAAGTAGGACTGGGCAGCCCAGGCATATATCACCACTATCATTCCGTAGGTGATATACCTGTACATGTCGCCTTCCATGCCGTTGAAGCGCTTCAGCAGATAGAACAGCCCGTAGCCGACCGCCCCCATGATCGCAAGCGCGATCTCCGTAGGGATATAGTCGAACCAGTTCAGCTGCACGCCCTCGTATCCGCGCTTCATTCCTGTCGAAAGCACGCAGAAGATGAGGCAGATGATGAAGAGCACCAGCGCCACTATGCCCACTATCCTGGCGTAACCGAAGTACTCCTGCTGCTGGTTGAACTTCTGGTAAGCGGTGTAGAAAGAATCCTGGTAAGTGAGCTCATTGTCCACCGCGGTATAGATAACGTAGTCTCCATTCAGCGCGCCGAGGGCCTTGCTCCACTCGTCCTTGTCAAGGGCTTTGGAAGGAAGGGTCGTGACCGGCTCGCTGTCCGTGTTGATCTCCGCCGTGGTGATCTTGCAGTAGTGGCCGCTCGATTCAATACGGTCCTTTGCGTCGTTCCCGCTCGAAGTAACAAGTGAGAGATCCGCGTTCTGAATGTAGAAGGAGAAATTGGTGCTGTTCAGCTTGTAATTCTCAAGCTGGTTCTTGAGCATCTCCTCATTTCCCTCGTCAAGAAGGGTCGGATCGGTCTCAATGGTCTGCAGGAGCGAGAGGACGTTCCCAACGCTCTCATTGAACTCATTCGTAAATTCCCTGCTCTTATAGAAATCATTGCTAAGGCTCCCGGTCACGCTCCTGTCCTGGACATAATTGTAAATAATATATCCGCAGACCAGCGCCGCAAGGCATGCGATCATAAGCAGGATCCGCATTATGATCTTGAACGGAAGGCTCTTGATCGCAGACCAGGGTTCCTTGTATTCTCCGCCGTCTTCGGCAGGGTTCACGCCGTTCGTAACTGTGTCGTCCCAGAAATCGTCTTTACCTTTTGCCGGCATTGAACTTCCTCCTTGTCAGAAAATAATAATCCTACATATTTTACAATAAAACCGTAATCTATTCAAGACCCCCGGAAAGCAACATGCTGTGCATGTCACAGATGAAGCGGTACTCCTCCTCGAGCACGTCCCCAGGCCCGGAGTGGCTCAGCACGAAGAAAGGCACCCTGGATGTGGAGGAAAATCTCAGCTTCCCGGAGTATTTTACCAGAAGGTCGGGGATCACGCTCACGTTCACCTCGGACTTCTCGTACATATTGAAGGTGCTCCTGCGCCCGCTGTAGGTGACCCTGGTCACGAACACTTCGTGGGCGAGGGCCTTTATCCTCGCGATCATCAGAAGGTTTGCGGCGGCCTTCGGGGGATCCCCGTACCTGTCCGTCATCTCGTCCAGGAGGCTGCTGTAATCTTCCTCGGAGGTGATCAGCGAAATGCGCTTGTACATCTCCAGCTTGCGAAGTTCATTGGCAATATAGCTGTCGGGGATGTAGGCGTCGATGTGTATGTCGACGGAGGTCTCGTAGGAAGGCCCCGGCTTCTCGCCTTTCTCTTCCGTTATAGCCTGTGAGAGCAGCTTGCAGTAAAGGTCGTATCCTATCGCCTCGATGTGCCCGCTCTGCTCTCCGCCGAGCAGGCTTCCCGCGCCGCGGATCTCAAGGTCGCGCATGGCTATCCTGTAGCCCGAGCCGAGATCGGTGAATTCACGTATCGCCGCCAGCCTCTTCTCGGCGGTCTCCCGGAGGACCTTGTCCCTCTTGTAGAGGAGGAAGGCGTAAGCTGTGCGGTCCGACCTTCCCACGCGGCCCCGGAGCTGGTAGAGCTGCGAGAGCCCCATCTGGTCCGCCGCGTGTATGATCATGGTGTTGACGTTCGGGATGTCCATCCCGGTCTCGATGATGGTGGTCGAGACCAGCACGTCGATCTCATGATTGATGAATCTGTACATCACCTTCTCAAGCGAGCGTTCATCCATCTGCCCGTGGGCAAATTCTATCCTGGCCTCGGGAACGATCTCCATGAGGTGCAGGGTCATTTCCGCTATCGTTGCCACGCGATTGTATACATAATACACCTGTCCCCCGCGGTCGAGCTCGCGCCGAATCGCCTCGGCCACCATTTCGTCGTCATATTCCATGATATAGGTCTGTATCGGCAGCCTGTTCATCGGCGCTTCCCGGAGAAGGCTCATGTCGCGTATCCCTATAAGGCTCATATGCATGGTCCTGGGGATCGGCGTAGCGGTCAGGGTGATCACGTCCACGGTCTGGCGGAGCTGCTTTATTTTCTCCTTGTGGGCGACCCCGAAGCGCTGCTCCTCATCGATCACCAGGAGCCCCAGGTCCTTAAAGGAAACGTCCTTGGAGAGCAGCCTGTGCGTCCCTATAACAATGTCTATGCGGCCCGCCTTCAGCATCGCGATGGTCTCGCGGTTCTGGGCCGCGGTCCTGAACCTGGAAAGCAGGGCAATATTTACCGGGAAGTTCTTCATCCGCTCGGTAAAGGTATTGAAATGCTGCTGCGCGAGTATGGTCGTGGGGACCAGCACCGCGCACTGCTTTCCTTCCTGCACTATCTTGAAGGCCGCGCGGATCGCGACCTCGGTCTTGCCGAAGCCCACGTCCCCGCAGATAAGCCTGTCCATGATCCGGGGGCTCTCCATGTCGTGCTTGACGTCTTCTATCGCGTCAAGCTGGTCCTGGGTCTCCTCGAAGGGGAACATTTCCTCGAATTCCGTCTGCCAGACAGTGTCGGGCCCGCATACGAAACCCTGGCTCCGCTCCCTCACCGCGTAAAGCCTGATCAGCTCCGCCGCCATGTCCTTGACGGCTTTCTCGGCTTTCTGACGGGTCCGGGTCCACTCCTTCGCCCCGAGGGTACTTACCTTCACCCCGGCAGTCCCTGCCTCCGCGAATTTCTGCACGGAATCCAGCTGGGATACCGGCACGAAAAGCTTTCCGCCGCCGCTGTATTCAATTTTGAGATAATCACGGCTGCTCCCTTCGGATTCGACCTTCTCGGTCCCGGTATAGATGCCGATGCCGTGCTTTTCATGCACCACATAATCTCCGACCGAAAGCCTGGCCATTCCGCCGGCCTGCTCCCCGGAGACCTCGTGCCTCTTCCTCCTGCGCTTCTGCTTCTTTTCCCCGAAAATATCCGTGTCGGTGATGATCGCGAAGCGGATGGAGGGGTAGACCATGCCGCTGTGAAGCCCGCCTTCGGTAATGACGACTTCCCCGGGACGGATCTCCCTGTCCCTCTCGTCGGTATACGCGGCAGAGATGGCGTTCCCTCTTAAATTCTCGGCAAGCCTCCTGCCCCTGGTGCGGGATCCGGAAACAATGAGCACGCGGTAGCGCTCTTCCTTCCATTTCCGCACGTCCTCCAGCAGCATACTGAAATTTCCGCTGTAGGTGTGCATTCCCTGCACGTTCAGCTCGTGCACGTTCTGCGCCTGAAGGTCCGGGAGACTGTAAAGGAAGGTGCTTACGAGCACCGTCCTCATGCCGGATATTTCCCTCAGCACCGAATCAAGGCTCCTAACGCTGTCCAGCTGCCCTTTGAGGACGTAGCCTTTTGAAAGCCGGGCTTCCATACCGGCCTTGTACTCGTCCTCTGCCTTCCGGCCCTCCTCCTCCGTCCTCGCGGGCTCTTCCACGAAGACCAGGGCGTCCCCGCCGCGGAAATAGTCCAGGAGCGAGCCGGTCTTTTCGTAGAAAAAGCTCACGTAGCTGTCGAAGTTTACGCTGTTTCCCATGATGCGGAGGTCTTCCGAGAACTTCTGCGTGCTGTCAAGGAGCCTCTCTGCGGCCTCGCCGTTCTTTGCCTTCCGCAGCGCGGCGGCCTCTTTTTCCGCGGCCTTTCTGATCTTCATGAGGCCCCGCTCCAGCGTTTCCTCGTCAAGAATATGCTCTGCTGCCGGGAAGACCGTCATCCCCTCGCGGTTCTCCAGGGATCTCTGGCTGTCGGGATCATATACCCTTACCGAATCCACGATGTCGTCCCAGAGCTCTATCCTGTAGGGCAGCTCGTCGGTAAGGTTGTAAATATCGATGATCCCTCCGCGTACCGCGAATTCCCCGCGCGACGAGACCTGCTCCGTGCGTGAAAAGCCCATGCTGACGAGCTTCTTTGAAAGCTCATCCGTGTCCAGCGCGCCGCCGGTCTCGATGCGGAAAATGTATTTGCTTATGGTCTCCGGCAGAAGCACCGCGTCGTACAGCGCCGAGACCGGGCAGACCACAGTGACCCTTTCCCCAGTCAGAAGACGCCCGATGCACTGCATCCTGCGCCTCACCGTCAGGTCCCCGTGGATGTCAGCTGTATAAAATATAAGGTCCTTCGCGGGATAGTAGAACACATCCCTGTCGAAGACCCTGTAGTCTTCATATATTTTCCTCGCCCGCTCTTCGGACCCGGTCACGATAAGCTTCGCCCGAAAGCCCTCCCCGATCCCGCAGATCATGTGGCATTTCTGCGAATCAAGGCAGCCCGAAATACCTGCCGGTGTACGTCCCTCCCGAATATCGGAGATTATTTCGCCGTACTCCGCCAGGTCCTGCAGCGGTTTAGTAAAAATATCCATTATGCCTCACCTTCACTGTCAGGTTTTTTCTTTACATTAAAAGTGTTCATGGCCTTCACGGTCTCGCCGGAAACGATAAGGTGAGCCGCCTCGAGCGTCTCCCCGTAAGCCGCGTCCATAAGCGCCTGCTCCTCCTGCGGCCTCTTCGCGAGAACGTAATCCGCCAGATCCCAGCCCTCGGGCTTCTGCCCGATCCCGATGCGTATGCGCGGAAACTCCTCGGATCCGAGATGGGAAATGATGGATTTAAGCCCGTTGTGTCCTCCCGCGCTGCCTCTGGGGCGAATGCGCAGCTGCCCCGCAGGAAGGTTGATGTCGTCACATATTATTATGATATTTTCCGGCTCGATCTTGTAAAAACCAGCAAGGCCTCCTATCGCGATACCGCTGTTATTCATGTAGGTCTGCGGCTTAACGAGCAGGACCTTCTGCCCCCCGATCACGGCCGTCCCGTAATCAGCCTCGAACTTATGCATATTTATGGCCGCGCCTGCATGGGAAGCGATCCTGTCAAGGGCTTCGAACCCGGTATTATGCCGCGTTTTTTCATATTTTCTCCCGGGATTTCCGAGCCCGGCGATCATGTACATTTATAAGATCCTCCTGTGATGCCTTTACAAATAAGAGTTCCGGAAAAATATAAGGCGTATGCTATTCGCATACGCCCTTTAAAATACTTAAAAGACTGCCGTTAAAACCCGGATTCTTCTGCTCCGTCCTCCTTTAGCAGCTCTTCCTGATACTGCTTTACGATCAGGTCCTGAAGCTGCTCCCTCGTCTCCGATGTGATCGGATGAGCTATGTCACGGTATTCACCGTCTGTTGTTTTACGGCTGGGCATTGCGATGAAAAGCCCTTTTTCTCCCTCAATAACTTTGATATCATGAACTACAAATACATCATCAAGTGTAATCGAAGCTACCGCTTTCAGTTTCCCTTCTTTCGATATCTTTCGTACCCTAACATCTGTGATCTGCATTTCATTTCCTCCTTGCTCTTATTGTATGAAAGCCCGCGCAGATCATCCCGGGGAGCCTGCCCGCCTCCGGGAAACATACGGCAGACTACTACGCCCCCATTCTATCATCTCTTAACGAAATAATCAAACTCGGAAACGCGGATTTATGCTGAAAAAATAAGCAAAAAGGCTTTTTTTAGATAAGATATCTCTCGTTATCTTCGACCACCACGCGGGCATGTCCGGGAGACCCTGCATAGCGTTTGTTCGGGCGGAGAGTTCCGCGGCTTTCGACAATGCAGTTCTCGATGACGGTGTTCTCTCCTATGTATACATCATTAAGTATCACACTGTTCCTGATGACGCAGCCGCGGCTCACATAGACCTTTCTGGAAAGTATGCTGTTCTCGACCGTTCCGCTGATTATGCAGCCGCTCGCGATGAGGGAGTTGCTGACGGAGGCGTCCGGATTGTACTTTGCGGGCGGCTCGTCCTCGGCCTTGGTGTAGATCTCATTGTAGCCGCTGAAGAAATACTGCGCGACATCCTTTTTCAGGAAGTCCATATTGGTCCTGTAATAGGAATCCACGGTCGCTATATTGTTCCAGTATCCGGGAAGGTCATAGGCGTAGATCTTCTTCTCATCCTTGTACTTCATGAGGATGCCGCGCACGAAATCGTAGGTCTTCTCGCGGTTCGCGCGGTCGAGCATCTCTATCAGTACGCGGCGGCGGATGATGTAGATCCCGGCGTTTATTAGGGTCTTGTCGGTCTTCTCGGGCTTCTCCTCGAAATCCGTTACCCTGCCGTCCTCGTCTCTTGTGACAACCCCGAACCTGGTAGCGTCTTCCTGGGAAGGGCTGAGGGTGGTGACCGCTATGGTTATGTCCGCGCTTTTTGCGATATGGTAGTCGAGGATGCGGTTAAAATCCGTCTTGTATACACAGTCCCCAGAGGAAATGATGACGTAAGGCTCGTGGCACTCCCTGAGGAAGCCTATATTCTGGTACATGGAGTCTGCGGTCCCCCTGTACCAGGAATCATTGTCCGCGGTGACCGTAGGGGTCAGCAGGTAAAGTCCTCCCTGCTTGCGGCCGAAATCCCACCATTTTGAGGAATTCAGGTGCTGGTTAAGGGATCTCGCGTTGAACTGCGTGCATACCGCCACTCTCTGGCAGTGCGAATTGGACAGGCTGCTGAGGGCAAAATCGATGCATCTGAACGACCCTGCGACCGGCATCGCAGCTACCGCCCTCTTATCGGCGAGGGCTCCCATCCTGCTGCTGGAACCTCCTGCAAGAATGATACCTACTGCTTTCATGCGGGTCCCACCTCCTTAATGATCACCTGCCCTGCGGCAAGCTTTCCGTTCTTGTAATCCTCAGGTAAAGTCTTTCCGCTTATCGCGGTGTTCCTTCCTATACGTACGCCGTCCGGCACGGAGGAATTCTCGCTCACCGTCACCAGGTCAAAGGCGTATACCTTGGGATTGTAAACATTGTCCGCGTACTCGCCTTCACCGACGACGCAGTCGACTCCAACGACCGTATTCTCAGCGATTATCGCCTTGTCGACAACGGTCCCGGCCCCGATCACGCTGTTCTCCATGATTATCGAATCCGTGACCCTTGCGTCCTCGCCGATCTCTACGCCGGCCCCGATCACGCTCCCGGAGACCTCGCCCATTATCACGGCGCCCTCTCCGACTATGCTCCTCGTGACCCTGGAATGCGGGCCGAGGTACTGGGGCCTAATGATGTCGTTCTTCGTGTAGACCTTCCAGAACTCCTCGTAGAGATTGAATTCCGGAACGTCGTCCAGCAGCTCCATATTCGCCTGCCAGTACGAGCCGAGGGTCCCGACGTCCTTCCAATAGCCGTTGAACTCATAGGCGTAGCAGTTGTGGGACTTCTCGTGAATGTAAGGTATCACGTGCATTCCGAAATCGCATCCGGGCTGGTCCTTCAGGGCTATCAGGGCTTCCTTCAGCACGGACGCGCTGAAGATATAGATCCCCATCGAAGCCAGATTGCTCGAAGGATGCGCCGGCTTCTCCTCGAAATCCTTGATCGATCCGTTCTCGTCGGCTATGACGACGCCAAAGCGGCTCGCTTCCTCCCAGGGCACCGGCATGCAGGCGATGGTAATGTCCGCGCCGCGGCTCTTGTGGAAGTCCAGCATCACCTGGTAATCCATCTTGTAAATATGGTCGCCTCCGAGTATCAGGACGTACTCCGGGCTGTATTCTTCAATAAATTCAAGGTTCTGGTAAATGGCGTTCGCCGTGCCGCTGTACCAGTTCGAAGCCTCATTCGTCTCGTAAGGCGGCAGAAGGGTCACTCCTCCGTGGTTCCGGTCAAGGTCCCAGGGAATACCGATACCGATATGTGTATTAAGGCGAAGATGCCTGTACTGGGTAAGGACTCCTACCGTGTCAACTCCGGAATTGATACAGTTGCTCAGCGGGAAATCGATGATCCTGTACTTTCCGCCAAATGATACTGCGGGTTTTGCGGTGTCCTCCGTCAGGACTCCCAGCCTGCTCCCCTGCCCGCCGGCAAGCAGCATGGCTACCATTTCTTTCTTTGCCAAAACTTCGTCCTCCTGTAATCTAAAGCAGCTTCGTTAGGTCTCTATTATTATACACCCGATTGACATGCTCGTAAAAGGATATTGTACCTGCAGAAAGATTTGCATTTTTTATCTGCAGGGTTATAATAGTTTAGTAACGATTTCAGGCAACTCTCCGGACAGGAATACAGATAAATGTTCAAAATAGACTTTAATAATCCGATTCATGTGCATTTTATAGGGATCGGCGGCATCAGCATGAGCGGGCTCGCCGAGATACTTATCGATAAAGGCTTCACAGTGAGCGGCTCCGACATGAGACCGTCCGAACTTACGGACAGGCTGGTGTCCCTGGGCGCCGTCATAAATTTCCCGCAGTCAGCCGGGAACATCACGGATGACATTGACGCAGTGGTGTACACCTCTGCCATCCACCCGGGCAATCCCGAGTACGATGCCGCAGAAGCTGCAGGTCTTCCCATGATAGGCCGCGCAGACCTTCTGGGACAGATCATGTGCAATTACCGCAATTCGGTAGCCGTTTCCGGGACGCACGGCAAGACGACCACCACCTCGATGATCTCCCTGATGATGATGGAAGCCGACCTGGATCCCACGATCAGCGTGGGCGGGATACTCGAGGAGATCGGCGGGAATGTGCGCCTCGGCCATTCGGACTGCTTTGTCACCGAGGCCTGCGAGTACACCAATTCATTCCTCGCTCTGAACCCCAGGATCTCCGTGATCCTTAATATCGAAGAGGACCATCTTGATTTCTTCAAGAATCTCCGCGACATCCGCCACTCATTCAGGATCTTCGCCGAGAAGACCTCTCCCGACGGCATCCTTATTATTAATGAAGCCATTCCGGATCTCGAGGAGATCACCGGCGGCCTTCCCTGCAGGGTAGTGACCTACGGCGTCTCTGGAAACGCGGATTACAGCGCAGCTGACATAGAGTTCAATAAGTACGCGTGCGGAAGCTTTACGCTGGTGAGGCACGGAGTCCCCGTCCGAAGGGTAAGGCTTAACGTTACCGGTATCCACAATGTCTCCAACGCGCTTGCGGCTATCGCGGCAGCCGACGAGATGGGCATCCCTGAGGACAAAGCCATCGACGGCCTTGAGGCTTTCGCCGGGACCGACAGGCGCTTCCAGTATAAGGGAGAGTTCTCTGGCGTTACGGTTATCGACGATTACGCTCATCACCCGACCGAGATCAGGGCGACCCTCACCGCTGCCCACAATTACCCCCACAAGACCCTCTGGTGCGTATTCCAGCCGCACACCTACAGCCGCACTATCGCTTTCCTCGATAATTTCGCGCAGTCTCTCGCTCTCGCAGACAAGGTCGTGCTCGCGGATATTTACGCCGCAAGGGAGGCCGATACCGGGGAGGTCTCGAGCGCGGATATCCTCGACAGGCTCCTCGCCATGGGGAAGGAAGCATACCATTTCCACAGCTTTGAGGAGATCGAAAAATTTTTGAAAAAAAATTGTATCAACGGCGACCTGTTGATAACTATGGGAGCCGGAAACGTTTATCTGGTAGGCGAAGACCTGCTTGAATAAATTTATCAACAAATTCCACTGCAGACCGGAGCAAATAATCGACCGGAGGCAGTGGAATTTGTTTTGTGTCCGGAAACCCCAGATTTAAGCCCACGAAAAGGCATCCGGGAAGATTTATAAACAGCTCCGGATGCCTGATTTCAACGGGCCTCCGGGCGGGGCGAGGTATTGGAAAACGCCTGATAATATGCTATACTCAAGTCCCGCGGGAATCATCTTTTCCGCGGGGATATTTAAGGAGACCTGGAGAGGATCTGCTTTATGGAAGGCACCATCAGACTAACCAATACAAGACAGGATGGAAAGGTACACATCCCGAATTCTTTTATAGATAATTACCTCCCCCGCGCTAACGGGGAATTCGTCAAAATATATCTTTACCTTATCCGCTGGCTTCCGGTCAGGGACCACGAAGTGTCCCTCGAGGCGATCGCCGACTGCTTTAACATGACCGAATCCGACGTCATCAGGGCGCTCCGCTACTGGGAGAATGAAGGGCTTATCTCGCTCACCTTCTCCGACACGGATCCCGGCCTCATGACCGCAGTATGCCTTCACGAGGTAAAGAATGCTTCTGCCCGCGCGCCTTATGCCAGGGAGAGCTCTGCCGCGCCGGTCCGCCGTACCGCGCCGGTATACTCGATCGACGAGATCGCGAGCCTCTCGGACGATCCCGAGGGCAGGGAGCTGCTCGAGGTGATCCAGCAGTATATGGGAAGGCCGCTCAGCCAGACCGACCTCAATACCATCTACTTCCTGTCGGACGACCTCGGTTTCACGACGGAGCTTACAGGGTATCTCTTCGAATACTGCGTTTCAAACGGCCACACCAATATGCGCTATATCGAGAAGACCGCAGTCAACTGGGCCGAGAAAGGCATCAGCACCGTAGAGCAGGCGAAGGCCGAATCCGGCAGCTTCTCCGCCGTAGTTTTCCCGGTGATGAAGGCTTTCGGGCTCGGAAGCCGCATGCCCGCGCCGGCAGAGACCCAGTATATCCGCAAGTGGTACGACGAGTACGGTTTTGACAGCTCGATGGTGATCGAGGCGGTCAACCGGACGATGGAAAGGACCCACACGCCCAGCTTCGAGTACGCCGACAAGATACTCCTCAACTGGAAGAAAGCCGGCATAAGCAGCGTGGAAGACGCGAAGAAAAACGACGCGGACTTCCGGGGCTCCAGGGGCAGCGGTAAACTGCGGCTTGCCTCCAAGGGGAACGGCAGCCGCTTCCATAACTTTGAACAGAGACCCGTGAATTCGGAGCTCGAGATGAAACTTTTCAATAAGGCCAGGAATAAGGCGGCAAAAGCAGAATGAACCTTACTAATTCACAGTATGAGGCCGTAATGAGGGTCTACGACCGGAAACATTTCGCGAGACAGGCCCTTATAGACGAGCGTTTCGCGGAAGTATCCGCGAAAGTCCCGGGCTACGCCTCTGTAGATAATGAGATTACCGGGACCTACGCGCAGGCAGCAAGGGCCGCTCTCGCCGGGAACCGGGACGAAGCCGGGGCTCTCAGGCAGAAGGCCGCTTCCCTTGTCGCAGAACGTACCGGGCTCCTTGCAGGCGCGGGCTTCCCGGAGGACTACCTTGATCCCCCCTACGAATGCCCTCTCTGCAATGATACCGGCTACATAAACGGAACGAAGTGCTCATGCTTTGACAAGACCGCTGCCGCGATCATATCCGAGCGCGCGGGGAACCGCTCCCGCGATGAGCTTATGAGCGCCGATTTCAGCGACTTCCGAACAGATTATTACTCAGAAGAGACCGACCCGCACTACGGTATAAGCCCGAGGCAGAATATCGGGACCGCACTCTCCGTATGCAGGGAGTTCGTGAACGAGTTCCCTTCCGAAGGCCGGAACCTGCTTTTCTACGGGAAGACAGGGGTAGGCAAGACCTTCCTCTGCAGCTGCATCGCGAATGAGCTCCTGAAGAAAGGCGCCGCGGTGGTCTTCCTGAGCGCGATACGCTTCACCGAGATAGTGCGCGGCCATGTTTTCGGGCAGCAGGACTCTTCTGAAGGGACGATTACGGAGGATATCTATCCGCTCCTCACCGAGTGCGACCTCCTGGTGATCGACGACCTCGGAACGGAAATAAATAATAAGTTCACAAACGGGCAGTTTTTCTATATACTTAATGAGCGTCTTGCCGCAGGCAGGTCCACGATCATCTCAACGAATCTCAATCCCGAAGAGCTCGGGGCTGAATATTCGGAGCGGATCTTCTCACGCATAGTAAGCTGTTTCGACATAATGCTTATCCTTGGCGACGATATCCGCCTCAAAAAGGCAATAGGCGGATACTAAGCATATATATCTATTGAATAGTTTATTTGGAGGTAAATAAAATGGCGCAAGACATCGAAGAGTTCAGAGATTCGATCCCCGTCGGGGAACTGGGCATTATTCCCATGGAAAGCAGCGCAGAGATGGGAAAAGTGATCGACAAGTTCATCGTCGACTGGAGGAAGGAAAGAGCTGAAGTCTTCCAACCCCTCGGAGAACACTGCAAGGATTCCTACATCGTTCCCGCAAAATGCTCACGTTTCGGAACCGGCGAAGCAAAAGGCACGCTTCTTGAGACAATCAGAGGCAAAGATCTGTATCTGATCACAGACGTAACCAATTATTCCATAACCTACAAGCTCAGCGGGCACGAGAACAGGATGTCTCCGGACGATCATTACGCCGACCTCAAAAGGATCATCGCTGCTGCTGCCGGAAAGGCAAGGCGTATCAACGTCATCATGCCCTTCCTCTATGAGAGCCGTCAGCACAGACGTGAGGGCAGGGAATCTCTTGACTGCGCAATGGCGCTCCAGGAGCTCAATGCTCTCGGCGTTGAGAATATCATTACCCTCGACGCGCACGATCCCAGGGTCCAGAACTCTATCCCCGTAGGCGGATTTGAGAACGTGTCCTGCACCTACCAGTTCATAAAAGCCCTCTTCCAGGAAGTGCCGGATCTGAGGATCGACAATGACCACCTCATGATCATCAGCCCTGACGAAGGCGGAATGAAGCGCGCGATCTACTATTCCAACGTCCTCGGCGTAGACATGGGCATGTTCTACAAGAGAAGGGACTATTCCAGGATCGTAGACGGCAGGAACCCCATCGTGGCTCACGAATTCCTCGGCGATTCCGTTGAAGGCAAGGACGTCCTCATTATCGACGACATGATCTCCTCCGGCGACAGCATGCTCGACGTTTCCAAGGAGCTCAAGAAGAGGAAGGCCAACAGGGTCTTCGTGGCAGCCTCCTTCGGTCTCTTCACCAACGGACTTGCTGCCTTCGATGATTACTATGAGAAAGGGCTTATTTCCAAGGTCCTGACCACCAACTCTATCTACCAGCCGCCCGAACTCCTCGAGCGCCCTTACTACATTAACGTAGATATGAGCAAGTACCTCGCGCTGATCATCGACAAGCTGAATTATGACCACTCCATCAGTGATCTCCTCGATCCTTACGACAGGATAGAGGCCGCCCTCGACAATTACAGGAACGGAAAAGAGATCGACTACTAAAACATCAAAAAATCCCTGGCGGCATGGACCGTCAGGGATTTTTTGTCTTATAAAAATTTGCAGGCCTTTATAGCTCGACGTAGTTAAAAGGCACTCCGATGCTTTCGAGGGCCTCTTCTTCCCTCCTGTGGCAGGTGAAAATGATCACCTGGCTGTAGAAGTCCTGGCGGCTGAGCCAGAACAATGTGTTCCAGAGCCTGCGGTCGTCGTAGAGGGCGAAGCTGTCGTCAAAGATCAGCGGCATTTCTTCCTTGTACATCATCTCGCAGAGGGAGACCCTCACCGCGAAGTACATCTGGTCCACGGTGCCTGCCGAGAGGTTCTCGGGATAGAGGAAGAACTTGCCGTCGTCGGCCTTGATCCTGAAGTTCTCGTCGACCGAGAGCCTTCCGTGCGAGCCGTCGGTTATTCTTGAGAAAAGCTCGGACACGCGGGAGTTGAGCTCCCTTCCGAAGGACCCGTGGATGACTGCGGTAGATTCCCGTATCGCATCCATTCCGACACTTACCGCAGTGATCTTGTCGTAGGCTTCCTTTCTCTTCGCGTAAAGCTCGGAGAGCTCTGCCTCGTACTTTGCTATATCGTTCTTCTTGTCGGTCATCATCTCCAGCTGCCAGGCAAGCTGTTCGCCCTCGCGGGTGATTTCCTGGCGGCGCTTCTGGAGCTGCTCGATATCTGTCTGTATGTCCGCGTCAGGCTCCGCGTCGATAGAGATCGTGTCCCCGTACTTCTCAATATAAGGGGCAAGCGATACCTGAAGGTCGTCGTAGCGCTTCTTGAGCGTTTTTAGCTCGGACTCGATCCGGAGAATATTCTCCCGCGCAGCGCTCCGGGTCCCGAACATGACCGCAGGATCGTCGTCGCTGCCGATGCCGTTCCGCTTGAGAAATTCCTTCTGCTGGGCTTCAAGCTTCGCGCCTTTATGCTCAAGCTTCCGGATCTTTTTCTTCCTTCCCGCGGCCGCGATCAGCAGGATGATCAGGAGCAGGCCTGAAAAGGCCACTATCGCGAGGGCCCCGTACTCCCGAAGGTCTTCGCTGAGCCCGAACTGGGTCCCGAAGAGATACACGATGATGGCCACGGCAAAGACAGGCAGAGCTATTGCAAACGCCCTCAGCACCGCTCCCTGCGCCATGTCCTTAAGCACGGCGGTCCGCTCTTCTATCTCCCTTAACTTGTCCTCGCGCCCATAGTATGCGTCAGCTTTCTTTTCGGCATCCGGCATCGCGGTCGCGGAAGTCTTTTCCATGCTCTCGCGGATGTCCATCAGCTCTTTCTTTTTCTCGCTGTACTGGCGGGCTATGTCGTTATTTTCCTGTATGAGCATCGCGGCGCGGACGCGGTCCTGCTGTTCATATGAGCGGACCTTGTCGCCTCTCGCGCGCAGCGAATCGATCTCCCGGGTGAGCTTTGCCTTTTCCTGCTCCGCGGCGGCTGCCCTGCTGCGGATCTCCTCTATCCCGACGGTCTCCCTGCGGAGCACGCTTATGCGGTCGTTAATATCGCGGATCTCCGCATCCGGGATCTCCCGCTCGATCTGCCTTTTAAGCTTTTTCAGCCGGTTCTGCGCGTCGATCACGCTGATCGTCTTGTCCCCGGACATCGCCATGTTAGCAAGCATGGTCTGCATATCTCCCGCAAAGCTGGGGCTCGGGGCGGCTTCCATCTGTCCGATGCTTATTGTATTCGAATAATTCTGGGCGGTAAGAAGAGGAATAAATTCAGAAATATCGTCCCCGGTCCTCTGTATCTCTTCCAGGGTATCCAGGTCGGTGAGGGAATATGAAGTATTCTCTTTGCTGAAATTCCGGTTGATCCGATAGGTACGGCCCTTGTACTCAAAGGTCATACGGCCCGAAAAACCCCCGCCCTCCTTGGGCTCGAAAAGGGCATAGTCTCCCTTTACGGCGCCGCGGCCTCTGGACCTGGGGGCTCCGAAAAGCATGCACTTTATGAATGAATGCATCGTGGATTTCCCGGATTCATTCTGCCCGTAGATCACGTTGATCCCGGGCTTAAGTTCAAGCTCCATGTCGTGAAACTTGCCGAAATCATCCGGTGAAAGTTTCGTTATGATCATCTGTCCCTAAAGCTGTTCCTTCCCGAGAAGCGCATTTACGGCATATGCAAGCGCCTTCTGCTTCATGCCCTCCTCAATATCCCTGCTCATTATATTATCAATACAGATGCCGATTATATTTCCTTCGTTCTCAACGCGGAGACGGTCGTAGTCATTGTCCCGCACCGCAAGCACCTTCGTGCTCAGGATGTTCCCGCATTTGCGGAGCTGGTACTCGTCGATCGTAAGGTCCTGGGCGAGCGTCCCGGTGAGCGTAAGCTTGTAAATATTCCTGCGGCCGAGCTTTGCAGTCTCATCGCGCACGGCCTCGGTTATTTCGAACATCGATCCCTTGTCGGAAATATCCACGGTAAGCGGCACGTACGAGCGCCCCGCGAAAGGAACGAACTCGACCCTCGTCCCGCTCCTTCCGATCTCACCGTAAACATATCCGTGCACGCCTTCGTCGGCGCTGTCGATCGGCTCAAGCGCCCCGCAGTAAGCCATCGGGAACTTCTCCGAGATCCATGGTTTATGAATATGCCCGAGGGCAACATAGTCAAAGCCTGCCCTGCCAAGGCGGTTCATGTCTATAGGTATATGGTCCTCGTCGCCTCCGTGGGCAAGCAGGATGTGCGCACAGTCCGCCGGAAGCACCCGCCCCTCTCCGAGAGACCTCATCGGCCGCAGCTTCTCATATACCGGATCGTATATCTGCGCGCTCCTGTAGCTCATCCCGTAAATGATGGCGTTCATGTCCTCAAAATACATATATGCGAGTGTGCTCTTCCGGAACATGCTGACGTTGGAAGCCCACTCAAAATCCTCGTAAGGGGAATCATTTCCGATATAATCGTGGTTTCCCGCCATCAGCACGACCCTCGTGCCTGAGAGCGTCTCGAACCTCGCATTGATCTCGCGGAGCTCACGAAGAAGAGGCGTCCTGTGGAACAGGTCGCCCGCTATAAAGAGGAAATCCACTTTCTTATTTGAAGCCTCGTCAAGAAGCTTGTAAAAGGTGTCCCAGAGCTCCCTTGCGCGGGTCTGGGTCCAGGGCATCGTCCTGTCCGGCGAGGCCCCCAGGTGTACATCCGCCGTGTGAATGAATTTCATTCTTTCCTGCCCTCAGTAGGACGGTTCGAAGGAGATATATCGCCTTTTCCAAGGCGGTAGGCGCGTCCCTCTCCGTTCCTGATCATATCGCCAAGGTTCTTTTTCCTGCCTATTGCATAATGCGCCACAAGCGTCATTACGGCGCTGAGCAGAAGTTCCGTATAATAACTCAGGCTCCGGCTCAGGACCATTCCGGGGAGAAGGGCCTTCCCGAATATGGGCGTGAAAATGCTGCGGAAAAGCTTCTCGCTGATGCCCATGCCTCCCGGCAGCGGAAGCATGTCTGCTGCCGCCGAGATCATTGCCTGGAGCGTCACTATCCTGACAAAGCTTGCCCCCGAAAGGCCAAGTGATTTGTATACAAGGTACGTTACCGAAAACAGCAGGAACCTCTGAACGATCGTTATGATAAAGGCTATCCCTGCGACCTTCATGTGAGTCCTGAAATAGTCTGCCGCGTCGGCGTACTGGTCCATGATATCCGAATAATGGGCCACGTAAAAATCAGCGTTCTTGACTATATTCTTCCTGCCGAGGAACCTTACGACCGCAAGCACCCATCTCTTGGTGATACTGTTCTTGAACATCAGCATGAGCACGAATGCTATCAGCGCAACGTTCAGGACAAGGCCAAGCCTGCACCAGAAGATCTCCGGCAGGAGCAGCGGATATATGGAAGCAGGCCTCACGATCATTACGAACAGGGCAATGATCACCAGCACCAGCTTATATTCGGTCGCGATTATCAGGAGCACCATGGTGGACAGCGCAACGGGTATGCCGTCCTTGAACATATAGTACGCCTGCGCGGGCTGCCCTCCGGAGGCCGAAGGGGTAATGCAGCTGAAGAAATATCCGACAAAGGCATATATCACGCTGTGCGTAGCCTTTATCTTTACCCCCAGGCTGCTTGTAAGGTAGTATATCAGCGCTGCATCACAGAAGACGTAAAGGACCACGAATATCACCGCCGGGATCCAGTAGGTCGCGTTGGCGTTCCTGATATAAGTCATCATCTCGCCAAGGTCCTCGCCCTTGAACACGTAGATGAGCGTGATCACAAAAACGACAGCCATGAACAGGCCGTTAAATAGCCATCTCTTATCTTTCATAAATGTCTACAAAGGCCCTGAGGCCCAATCAGCTTAATCGGTCGTAAATAATATCAGTCTTCGGATTCGGTCTCAGAGGTTTCCGGCCAGGCAGTTGTGCCTTCCGCAAGGGCATCGGAGATCTGCTCCCAGATATCGGAACCTGACTCAAGCCCGATCCTCCACGCGCAGACGCCTGCGATGTCGTACTTGTTGATGAGCTTCATTTCCTCGGCTACGGCCCTTGAATCCTGCAACCATATCTTAACGGTGTATCCGCCGGTCTCATTCCCCTCTTCATCCACGGAACCCGACCTTCTGTAGGTACCGAAGTTCAGGCCGTAGTCTTCGAGATATTCCGGAGTCACGCCGTTATTCGTAAGGTAAGCGACTGCATCTTCCATGTCGCAGGTAAACGACTCAAGCGATCCGTCGTCATACTGGCTCCATACCCGGGTAAAGAAAGGAATACCGTTTATGATCTTGTATGCAGGGACCTCTTCGAGGGTATCTTTTATACCTTTTTCAACGAAGTGCGAAGAAGCCACCGGACCGGGCTCTGAAGAAGATGCGTTGTACTCATCGTAGCCCATGATCACAATGTAATCCGCAACTTCGCTCTGCGCGGTACGGTTATAGTAATACGAATACTCCGGCACATAGTTGTCTATCGAGAGCACTAGCCCGTAGTACCTGCAGGCAACCGAAAGCTCCCTTATGAACTGGATGTAATCCTCCGCAGTATCCTCGTAAATATACTCAAAGTCGAGGTTTATGCCGTCCAGATCGTATTCCTCGGCATAATTCATGAGCTGAGCGATGGCGTTCTGACGGCTGGAGGAGCTTGCGAGAAGCTTTGCGGTCCGGTCGGAGTCAAATACCAGCGTCCCCTCGTCATTTTCAAACTCGTTCGAGAAAAGCGCCCAGACCTCAACGCCGTAGGAATGGCAGGTCGATACATATGAAGACGAGCCAATGTCCCTGATATCTCCGTCAGTATCTTCAAAGCTGAACCAGGTCGGCGCGATGGTGTTAAGTCCCGGAGCAGAATAGAGATAGTCCTCGATTTCATCATTGGCGCCATAGTACATTACCTGGTGCCAGGCCATGCTGATCCTGTAATCCTTTACGATGCCGGTATACTTCGGCAGATCGGACTCCGGTTCCTCCAGGGTATAGGCTGTCAGTTCCGAAATGTCAGAGCTTTCCACCCAGCCGATTATGCCTTCGTCGGTCACGACCCTCGTCCACTCGTCGGTACCCTCGAGATAAGTCACGGTGTCCCCGCTCTCAGCCATGGCCAGAACGTCGCTCTTGCTGGCTCCCTGGTATCTCACCGCGGTATCCTCGGTAATCTCCGCCCTCTGGACCTCGCCCCAGGTATCCCTGATCACGATATGTCTCGGAGAGTCATACCTCGTGTATTCGAGATGAGTATGGTCTATAACGTAGGCAGCCGCGATATAATACTTCTCCCCGAAGAGCCTGAGCACTATGTAGCCCTCGTCTCCGGTAGAAGCGCCGCTCCACGACCTTATGGTATAGGCGTGCTTTTCAGGTATGAATTTAATGATCTCGGTCGGCGTGGTGAAAAGTACCGCCTCGTCCTCTTCGTCCCAGTAGAACTTGTCGTTAAGCTGTTCCCTGACAAAATCCAGACTGAAATATACCACATCATCGTAAAGGATAGCCTTATCGTTCCTCATGATGGTGTTATTGTAGACCACGAGGTACTCGTCTTCCGAAAGCCCGTAGATCTCTTCGTAATCCGCGATCTCCTCATCAGGGACGTACTTCTCCCAGAGGCGGTCCTTGTAGATCTTTCCTCCCACGGCAAGGATCATCACCAGTATTATAAAATAAGGCACATACCTTTTTACTATCTTCATATATTCCTCCGTCCGCACGGCAACTTTTAAACTTATCCCTCATTCCGGGCGCAAGGGCCCAAAAGGGCATTATTTGATATATTATACTCCATTGCGGCCGATAGGGCAACTTTTTCGCTTATTAACGTCATGACAGATCACAAAAAAACGCTGCCGGAACGCAGGAAGCACCTCCGGCAGAGATAATCTCGGTCTCCCGGGTCGTTGTCCCGGAAGCGTTCTTTACAGTCTGGCGGATCTCCCTCGGGATCGGCTCCTCTTATTCCCGTCACCGGCAACGCCGTCAAAGCGGAAGGTATAGCGGGTGGTTATGCCGGAGCCGTTCTGTATCTTTACTTCCTTATCCGCTCCCTTGTAGAAGTCATCGTAATCATAGGAAAGGGTGAGGGCTCCGCCGTTAACTGATATCCCTGTGATGAGCCTCTCGCCGGTATTATAGAGTATTCTTCCGACAGATCTCCCTCCGAAGCGGTCAATGCCACCTTGTCACCTACAGGGTCTTCTTCCCAGTTCTCGTCACCGGCAGGTTCCAGAACGGCATCATTATCTATGAATGGATCCTCCGCAGGATAATAGAAGTATTCCTGCTCACTTGTCTCCTCCATTTTTTCGGTTTCATAAACTTGTTCTTCGTCCGATTCAACTGTCTCTGCTGCCTGAACCTTCAGGGGAGAAAAGCATTCTGTCAGAAAAGACGAGACGATAAGGACAGCTGCAATTTGCTTAAATAGTTTCTTAGAACTCATTGAACAGCCTCCTGTTAAGGAAATTTGTTATTGGCTCCGTGATGCGCCAGCCGGCTTCAGCACAATGTTTGTATGCGTTGTACTGCCACTGGGGCTTCAGAGCAGACAAGAGCATCAAAGAGAAAGAAGTGAATTAAGCATGATTATATGTATGTGAATCTATACAATTTTATTATACTATAATTGACGCTCTCTTTTGCCTTTTTTAACAGAAGTTTACAAATATCCAGGATCTTGCACCATGATATGTCATAATGTTTTTCATATATTTTTTCCCGGAAGTGTTACTGCCATAAATCAATCAAAGAAAGCATTGAATCACGGATATCCTGATGCACATGAAGTTATCATTGTCAAAACTGCTTACTTGCTGCAAATAGTCTTATACAAGAATATTTATCTATTCAGACGAAGCACCCCCGGAGGCCTGCCCCGGGGGTGCTCTTGAGGAAGCTGTCCGGAAAACGGTGATATGCCGATACGTCATGCCCGGACATAAAAAGCATATCAGCCCTCGGCTGCTCCCGCAATAATCATATGCCGTAAAATTCCCCGGTTTTCCGCATAAAACCGCACTTTTCCGGTTCCTTCGTCCGCGATCCCCGGCGCGGCTCCGGAGGCGATCGGTCTTTTATCTCTTTACACCGGTTTTAATTAAGAATATAATGCATTTAATTAATCAACATACTCTTACGACAGGTGGTGATTATTTGAAGTTTGAAAGAATAAACAGCAACCAGATCAGGTGCACCCTTACAGTAAATGACCTCGCCAGCCGCCGCATCAGGATAAGCGAACTTGCTTACGGCAACGAGCGGACGCGCGCGCTGTTTAAAGAAATGATAGCCCAGGCTTCGAGCGAGCTTGGTTTTGAGATTGACGATACTCCGCTGATGCTTGAAGCGGTCCCGATGTCCGGGGAATGCCTGGTCCTCACGATAACCAAGATCCCGGACCCGGAGGAGCTGGACACACGTTTCTCGCACTTCACGCCGTTCACGGAGTACGATTTCGACGATGAAGACGAGGATTCCGATGAGGATCCTTCTCAGGATTTCATGAGCATGCTGAGGGAACTGGGGAACCATCTTTTCGGCGGTGCGGAAATAGCCGGCATCCCTGCAGAGACCCTTCCCTATTATCCTGTGATGGAAGCAAACGCGCAGGCCGAGGCAGAAAAGCAGCTCCGGACCTTCGCTTCCCAGGAAAGGATATTCGAGTTTGAAGACCTTGACACGCTGCATCTCCTTAGCAGCGAACTTCCGGAAACATTTTCCTGCGATAATATTCTTTACAAGAACCCAGTGACGGACCGCTATTTCCTGGTTCTCGCCTCAGGCGCGGAGAACGCGGCCGACTTTGTCACCGCGAATGAGCTCTGCCGCGAGTACGGCGAGCCGGCAAAGAGCGGAAATTCTGCGCTTGGCTACCTCAGAGAGCACTGCGCCGTGATTATCAGGGAGAAGGCTCTCCAGGTGCTTCGGAGTATCTAAGTCCCGCACATTAGACAGAAAAATGCATACAAAAAAGCTGCCGTTTTGCCGCCGGCAGCTTTTTTGCGCCTCTTTGATAAGGCTCCTTTGCGATCAACCCTGGGAAATAGCTCCCATCGGGCATCCTTCTGCGCAGGATCCGCAGTCGATGCAGGTGTTGGGATCGATCTCGTACTTGCCGTCGCCCTCAGCGATAGCGCCCATAGGGCAGGTATCCATGCAGGCACCGCAGGAAATGCAATCATCGGATATTACATATGCCATGATATAAGCCTCCTTAGAAATAAGTCTGAAATTCGTACAGCGTTATTATATACAAATATTTTTATTAATACAAGTATTATTATTTGTCCAATTTTGCAGTTTAGTCCGCACTATCAACGCAATTTCTTCGTTGCAAAACCCTTTTTTCTATAATATAATAGTTATTACTCTTTGAAAGGACACGTATAATTATGGAAGCATATGTAAACAAGAAGACCTATATCAGCGAACTCTTACAGATAGATCCTAACGTTGTTCCCGCGCTTCTTCAGATAGGCATGGGATGCTATATGTGCCCTGCATCTCTCGGCGAGACGATCGAGCAGGCTGCATATGTCCACGGCATCGACCCGGATGACCTGGTTGACGACCTTAATATGGTCATCGCCGACGACCTTAAGAGAAAGGCAGAGGAAGAGGCAGCCCAGTCTCAGGCCTGAGAGCCGGAAGCTGACTTATGTGTTTATCTTATCCGCAAAAGGAGTGTGAATGAATGATCTCTCATTATTCACACTCCTTTTTCAGCATCTTTATTGTGATTCCCTTAAAAACCGCTGGTTCTTCTTCCTCCGATCATACTCAGTAGTAGTTCTTAAAAAACTGTACCCACCTGTACAGGTTTATTATGAACAACGGGCCATACTGAACTATCCAGAGGAAAATATTTGAAGCTTTCCTGCTTTTCTTTGCTATAAAATATGCGATCATGATCCCAATGACATCAATGGCTATTAAAATTGCCGCACATTTTAAGCCCCATCTGATCCCATACTGAAAATCATCGGATTGGTGGATGCTCATAAAGCCACATAATATGATCGCGGCGCCGACAGGAATTAAGAATTTCACCAACATTTGTTTCCATATGGTTCCCTTATGTTTGCGATACTCATATGGATCTTCTTTTCTGCCCAGGAGAGTATTGACCTCAAAATCCAGTATATCACCTGCCAGTTTCGAAAAATCCATCCCCTGAGATTCCATGCCCTCTATTTCCGAAAGCAGTTCTTCCCCATTAATTGACTGCATTCCAAGATCCTTGGATCTTATTTCCTCACAGACTTTAAGCGCCCCCTGTAGATCTGTTATATCGCTTTTTAAGCGTTGTATATTTTCCTCCAAAACAACCTGCAAAGAAGCAGTCCCATCGATCAAAGCTGTTATGTCATTGATAGAGACACCTAATTTTCTAAGCGCAATTATCTTCCTGAGTTTCTCAAGATCTTCCTGAGAGTATGAACGATATCCGTTTTCTTCCCGGTTGGGAGAAAACAGTCCCTCTTTTTCGTAGTAGTAGATGTTTGCCCTCGGTACCCCCAGCAGAGCCTCCAAGTCGTTTATTCTCATAGCAGGTCTCCTCTCGTTATTCAAGGTTTTGGCGCTCCACTAGTTAGAACACATATCATTCATATATTATTTTTGTCCTCGAATTGATATAACCTGTATAATTTGAATGTGTAAACTTGAAATGCCCTTTTGCAAGAGGCTCCAAAAATCTAGAGGTCGGACACTTTTCTGTTTCGTTACATATTCAGGATAAAGTGTGAAGCACCTTCATAGTCAAGTACTTATTGCAATTTTTTCCTTTTCCTTATCTTTTTCCTGTCCGTCGCTTAATAACAAATACACAAATACAAAATATTTTCGCTATTATATCTTTGAACTCCTACAGCAGGCAGACCCTACAGTTGTTCCTGGTGCTTTACCAGGCCAAAGTATATAAAATGACTCGCACATACGGCCGGTCGCTGTATGTGCGAGTCATTTCTTGCGTCTATGAATATCAATAAAAACACCGTCAAACAAATCAATACATTAAATATCTTAGCAGAAATACCGGATCTCTCCATAGTATTCTGCCCAGCGCTCTATCACAACATCACTGTTGGCTTCTATAATACGAAGTATCCTTTGCAGCTGCCGTTCTGGTATATGGGAATTATTATTTGCGATTAATGTCTTTCCGCTCCTCGTGATCTACACCTTTGTTGAGTTCTGAGATGGAACTCCTTCTACAATATGCACATGAACGGGTTCTAACGGCTCGCCTTCATTTGACCAGAAATATACAACATAAGACCCGATCTTAATAATTTGCGGCATCCAGAACTCCTCCTTTTTGCGAGAATTCCATTATCAGATGCGCATTATTTTCTACGATCTTTTTCAGCCGAAGCATATCTTCATCTGAAAATCCTTCTACATCTTCCCAAATATAAACCGGCAGCCAGCACGTAGCATGATGAAAACCGCCATATACCGGTTTTTCAATGTATACTTTTACGGTACCATCCGGTTTCATCTCGGAATGAACGATCTCCGTATTATCTTCAAGAGTCATATAACCGTACATCATGAGCTTAATCCCTTTCTATATGTCCGGCTTTACTGCCGCTGTCTCTCCATATTCGCGAACTTCGTGTACTCCTTCATCCACAGGAGCTCAAACGATCCGATGGGGCCGTTCCTCTGCTTGGCGATATTGATCTCGGTAACGCCCTGCTTCTCGCTGTCTTTATTGTAATAATCCTCGCGGTAGAGGAACATTACTATGTCGGCGTCCTGCTCGATGGAACCTGAATCACGAAGGTCCGAAAGCATCGGCTTGTGGTCGCCGGTCCTCTTCTCAACGTCTCGGGAGAGCTGCGAGAGCGCGATCACCGGGACCTTCAGCTCCCGGGCAATAGCCTTCATGGAACGCGATACCTCGGACACCTGCAGCTGCCAGGGATCGTTTGACTTGCTTCCGCTCATGAGCTGCAGATAGTCGACCACTATGAGGCCTATATTGTGCTCGAGCTTGTATTTAAGGCATTTCGTCCTCATCTGGGTAATATTGATGCCCGCGGTATCGTCTATGACGAGCGGCGCCTGGCTGATCTTTTCCGCGCTTTCTATCAGCTTTTCCCAGTCCTGAGCCTTAAGGTTTCCTGTACGCATGTCCTGGAGGTTAACCTTTGCGCTCATGCCCATGAGACGGTTCACGATCTGCTCCTTCGGCATCTCCAGGCTGAATATCAGCGTAGGGACATGATCCCGTATGCAGGCCTGCTCAACTATATTGAGGACGAAGGCGGTCTTTCCCATTGAGGGACGCGCCGCGATCAGTATGAAGTCAGAATTCTGAAGTCCCGCGGTATAGTTGTCGAGCTCATAGAAGCCGGTCCTGATGCCGGTGATGCGGTCCTTCGCCTTGGAAGCCTGCTCGATCCGGTTCACGACGTCGACCACGATCTTGTCGACCGGGACGTAATCGCTCCCGCGCTGCTTCAGCAGCACGTCAAATATCTTTTTCTCGGAATCTCCCAGGATCTGCTCCGTGGTTCCGGTATGCTGGTAGCAGGAATTCGCGATCTCCTCGTTCACCCGGATCAGCCGGCGAAGGATCGCGCTGTCGCCCACGTTCTTGGCGTAGAAGCCGGCGTTCGCGGAGGTCGGAACGCTGTTTACCAGATTTCCGAGGAATTCGTTGCTGCAGAATTCTTCGGGGATGTTCTTGGTGCGGAGCCTCTCCTGAAGGGTCACGGCGTCGACCGGACGGCCTTCATTGTAGAGCTCCATCATGGTGTCGAATATTATCCCGTACTGTTTCTGGTAGAAATCGTTCCCGCTGATATATTCGGACGCGGCCGCGATCGCGGTCCCGTCAAGAAGCATGGAGCCGAGGACAGCTTTCTCCGACTCGATGCTGTGAGGCATTATCCGCTTTATGACATTATCTTCTTCAGCCATTCCCCGTCACCTCCTTTGTGCTCCGGAAAACCATATCCTGTCAGCCTTCTATAACGTTTACGGTAAGTTCCGCGGTCACCTTAGGATGCACCTTGTAAGGCACCTTGTAGGTCCCGAGGGCCTTGATGGTGTCGCCGAGCACGATCTTCTTCTTGTCGATCTCGGTGCCGAACTGGTCCTTGTACGCCGCAGCGATCTCCTTTGAGGAGACCGATCCGAAAAGCTTGCCGTTGTCCCCGGTCTTCATCGTCACGTTGACAGCCTTGCCGGCAACATTAGCAGCAAATTCCTGCGCGGCCTCAAGCGCGATCCTCGCTTCCTTTTCTTCCTTCGCCTTCTGGAGCTTAAGGTCGTTGATGTTCTTCGGGGTCGCCTCTACTCCCAGCTTGCCGGGGAGAATGTAGTTGCGGGCGTAACCGGTCTTGACCTCGACCAGGTCGCCCTTCTTGCCAAGTGATTTAACATCCTGCAGTAATATTATCTTCATCTCAGATCTCACCTTTTTCTTTCATATCCTTTAATGTTTCTTTCACCCGGGAGATCGCTTCCGCTGCGGTCACCCCGGCAAGCTGCGCCCCGGCGATCGAGCCGTGTCCGCCGCCTCCGAGCCTCTCCATTACAAGCTGCACGTTCAGCTTGTCGATGGATCTTGCGCTTATAAATATCTGTCCGTTCAGTTCGGTAAATACGAACGAGGCGTTTATCCCGTCCATATTCAGGAGCTCATTTGCGGCCTCTGCTCCTACCTCGGTAGGGCTCTCGATGCCCTCGGTAGGACATACCGCGAAGGCATATCCGTCCTCGATCTCCGCCTTGCTGACCGCTTCCGCGCGGGCCAGGAACTTGCCCCTGTCGTCGCGGAGCTTAAGCCTGACGCGGGTAATGTCAGCGCCGCTCTTCCGCAGGAAAGCCGCGGCCTCGAAGGTCCTCACGCCGGTACCGTTCAGGAAATTATTGGTATCAATTACCATCCCTGCGTAGAGAGCGTCTGCCTCTTCGGGACGAAGCTTTACATTGTCTCCGATATACTGGAGTATCTCTGCTACCATCTCGCAGGCGGAGGAAGCGTAAGGCTCAATATATGAGAGCACAGGAGCCTCTACGGACTTTCCGTTCTGGCGGTGATGATCAATCACAACGACCATCCTGGTCTGGTTCAGGAGCTCCGGAGCATCCAGCCTGTCTACGCTGCTTACGTCCACGATGACCAGCACGGTATTCTCATCTACCACCTGCTTTGCCGCGTCGGCGGAAATGAACAGGTTGCTGTCATACTCGGGATTATCCTGGAAAAACGATATCACGGGCTTGACGGAGCTGGTCGGAGTGTTGAGAACGATCTGAGCCTTCTTGTTCAGCATCCTGGAGGCGCGGTATACGCCTATGGCCGCTCCGACACAGTCGACGTCGCCAAACTTGTGTCCCATAATTACGACGTTGCCCGAGCCCTCGATCAGCTGGCGCAGCGCATGAGCCTTGACTCTCGCGCGCACCCTGGTCGATTTCTCTACCCTGCGGGTCTTGCCGCCGTAGTAAGAAAGCTTCTCGTTATTCTTTATGACCGCCTGGTCGCCGCCGCGCCCGAGCGCAAGGTCAAGCGCATGGCGGGCCCACTCCTGGGCCTGCGCATAGTTATCGGCGTCGACACCCATTCCGATGCAAAGGGTGACCGAGAGTTCGTTTCCGATATTGATGTCCCTGACTTCGTCGAGGATCGAGAACTTCGAGCCCTGGATCATCGGCACGAACTTCTGCCTGACCGCGAAAGTATACCTGTCATTCTCGATCTTATTTATGATTGCGTCATATTCCTGGAGATACTTCGTGATCTTCCTCTCCACCAGCGCGGACAGAAGTGAACGGCGCACCTCCTCAGTGCTGTTCATCGCCTCGTCGAAATTATCGATAAGGACGATGCCGAATGCAAGCTTCTGGTTCTGGATCTCGCTCCTGGTACGTACTTCCTCGGTCGCATCGAAAATATACATCGCAAAGAGCCTGACATTGCTCTGCTGGAAATCGATTACATAATTATTCAGGGAATCCCTTTCCGGATCGATGAATTTTACCTTGACGTCATAATACTTGTCTCCGTGACGGATACTGGTATCCAGATCGTCTTTGACCTCGGCAAGCCTGCTGACCGGGAACTCCGGAAGGGCAGCCGCGATATCCCCGCTCTCTACCGAATCTCCGAGGTGCAGCTGCATGCAGTTATTGCTCCACAGGATCCTGCCGCCTTCATCTATCAGCGCGTAAGGGACATCCAGATCCTCGGTAAGCGAGTGCTGTTCCGAGGCGAAATCCATTCCGAACCGGGTCAGTTCTTCCAATATACCGGGCTTCATGTAAATATAGATGACCGCTGCGGCCACTATATAGATAATGAGGCCCATAGCCATGATAAAACCGGCTTTATATCCCGCAAATATAAATACCAGGATCGTAACCGCGACCAGCACGGCCGTCAGTATGAACGGCCATCTGATGTAGGCTGCCAGCTTTCCTTTGAGTTTTATGTCGTGTTTCATGATGAACATACCGGCCCCTGCATCGCGGGGCTAAAAACCTAAGTCCTTAAGGAGTCTTTTACTAAGCCTGCTGCGCGAGTTCAGCAAAAGTACGATAGTTGCTAACATTATACCATTACGGTTTGTTGCGGTAAAGAAAAATAAAGAGCGGCGTATATTCACAGTGCGCAGCGGTCCCGTTGCAGGGTGCTGCGCGCTGTGAATATACGCCGCTTTTGCAATATTTCCGGTCCTTATTATCCTTCTGCTCCGCTCTTCCGCTCCTCGAAAGCGTCCATACGCTTGATGGTCTTGTATACGCTCGACGCCTGCGGGTACTTCGCGAGGAACATGTTCTTAAAAGCGTTGAAAGAAGACATCTCGAAGGTCTCGTCGGTCCTCGCGAGGACTTCCCTCTTGCGCTCGATGAGATCGAGCATAAAGGTGTCGTGCATCAGACTGCAGTAGCGCTCCATGTACTCTATGGTCACCGGCATCTTTCTGAGCCTCGTGCCGTACTTCGGGTGGGCTTCCTGCGCGACGCGGTACTGCGCGCTCTCTTCGCTCTCCGGATCCTGCAGCTTCTCCGCAAAAGCCTCGTTGATATATATAACTTCAAGCTCGTCATGGACCTTCATCGCAGGCTCCATGATGTCAAGTGATGTAATGCTCCAGTTCTCTTCCATAATACTGCCTCCCGCGCGGAGAATACCGCGATCGCAAGTTCTCTGATGCTCATAATATACCATTAATGGCCATGCATTTTCAATCCGAACTTGCGGCAAGGAGAGCACTGCCCCCTCCCTTAAGCTTTGAGAGCACAAAAAGAGGATGCAAAGACATCCTTTTCACTGCTTTTGCATCCTCTTTTTATCTTTGCGCCTTAATTACCTGGATATCTCTCCGCTTAAAAGCAGATTATCAATCCTGGATGTAAGGCATAAGTGCTACGTGGCGAGCTCTCTTGATAGCTGTGGTAAGCTTCCTCTGATGCTTAGCGCAGGTACCGGTGATCCTTCTGGGAAGGATCTTTCCGCGCTCGGACACGAATTTCTTCAGCCTTGCGACATCCTTGTAATCGATGACCGCATTCTTGTCAGCGCAGTAAGCGCAGACCTTTTTCCTTCTGTGCATCGGCCTTCTCCTTGCCTGAGTGCCTCTGCCTTCTTCTCTGTTACCGTATGGCATTGCTGTTCCTCCTGGACTAATTCATAAGTTGGGCGGGGATCACTTGAACGGCAGTTCGTCGTCAAGTCCCTCAGGGATATTCATGAAGCCCTCTGCGGGAGCTTCTGAAGGCTGCGGCTTTCCTTCGGAATAGCCGAAACCGGAACCGCCCTGGTAGCCGGAAGCGTTCGCGCTTGCGGCCTTGCTCTCAGCGAATTCCTGCTCCTCCACCACGATATCGGTGGTGTAGACCTTTACGCCGTCCCTGTTGGTATAACTGCCTGTCTGGATCCTTCCGGTAAGGGCGATCTTGGTGCCCTTCTTGAGATACTTCTCGGCGAATTCAGCCTGGCGGCCGAATGCTACGCAGTTAATGAAATCCGCGTCAGCTTCGCCCTCGCGCTTGAACCTCCTGTCGACCGCGATAGAATACCTTGCTACAGCGGTAGACCTCTCGCCCTGTGAGTACCTGATCTCGGGATCCCTGGTAAGTCTCCCCATCAAAATAACTTTATTCATCGAGACTCCTCACTTTCAGTAATAACAATTACGCGTCCTGTCTGATGCATAAGTATCTGATGACGTTTTCCATGATACGCATACGCTCTTCAAGCTCGTTCGGGCAGCTTGACTCAGCTTCAAAAGTGATGAAATAGTAGAAACCTTCATCCATCTTCTGAATTTCGTATGCGAGCTTCCTCTTACCCCATTCATCGACATTCTGCACGGTGCCGCCGAATCTGGTGATGAGATCCTTAATGTTCTCGATCACAGCAGCCCTTGCTTCATCCTCGATCCTGGTTGTCAGGACAACAGCTAACTCATACTTGTTCATGCCTGTACACCTCCTTCTGGACTTTATCGGCCCCCGGATCATCCAGCTGACTCTTTTTGTAAAGAATCCGGCAACGCTCTCGAACCCGGGAACAAGGATATTAACATATCACAATAAATAAAGATAACACACGAAACTGCGCAATGCAAGGTGAAATTTTACTTTCCTGCCTGCGCTTTTTTGCTCTCGACATTCGCCATGAAAGCTTCGTTGTCGATAATGGCGCGCACGTGCTCGCCGGTCCCGACAAGCTGCACCTCGTCGTAGCAGTTTACCTCGAAGACCACCTTGCGTCCCTTGAGCTCTTTGATCTTTCCCTCGCACCTCACGGTCATTCCGATCGGGGTAGCCGCGATGTGCTTTACATTAACGGAAACGCCTACGCTGCCCTCGCCCTCTGCGAGGTGAGGCCCCATGAGGGTCTGGCAGGTGTTCTCCATGAGAGCGATCATCGCGGGAGTCGCATATACCGGCGCAAGCCCGCTCCCTACCTTTGCGGCGGTGTGATCATAGTCAACGTATTCCGACATTTCATTAGTAAGACCGATTTCCAGCATAAGGACCTCCTGATTATCTCTTAATACAGTTGAGGGAGGTGCCATAAGACATCTCCCTCAAAAAACGAGGCGCAGACCGGATTTGAACCGGTGCATACTGGTGTTGCAGACCATTGCCTTACCACTTGGCTACTGCGCCATTCAAGCGAAATTCAGTATAGCACACGCCTTTTCTCGCGTCAAGAAGCTTTATTTTATATGCTTTTACCCTATGAACTTCATCAGCGGGTTGAAATTGTACAGCATGGTGAGGATGGTGTTCTCGCTTATCATTCCGTATATGCGGCTTCCTATATCCGTCCCGGTGAACAGGGCGACCGCCGTAAAGACTATCCAGACCACGACAAGCCCGTATCCGAGCCCGACAAGTCCTCCCCCGATATGGTTCAGGGTGTCTACTACCGGAAGCTTTGCCACCAGGTCCAGCGCCCCGGCGATGATCGCCAGCACTATCCTTACCGCGATGAAAATGATCACGAATGCGAGTATGCTTGAGAGTATGTGCGTCAGGGAAACCGCGATCTTCTCGCTCACGGTATCAAGGGAGGCTTTCACCCCTTCCTCTATGTCGGAGCGGGTCTTTATGAGGTTCTGGATGACTGCGGGAAGCTTCAGCGAATCCATGATATCTTCTGCTTTTACGTTCTGGGCAGCTTCGCTTATGAGGGCCGAAAAGCCGGTGGATGCGCTCTCTTCGCTCTCCGCTTCTCCGGACTCTGCCGTGATTTCCGAAGAGATATCCGAAGCATCCGTCTCAAGCTCCTCCACAAGCTCATCTTCTTTTTCATTAAAAGCGACCCTGCAGGCCTTTTCGATCCTCAGCTCCAGCGACTCGGCAAACGAAGTCTTCTCAAAAACACTTGAAAGGAACGGAGCAAGGACAACGGCCGCTATCACTGAGACTATCACTGTGCATACCGAGAAGACCGAGTCCACGAATCCGCAGACCAGCCCCCTTATCACAAATATGGCCAGAATTGCGAGGACTATGTAAAGGACCACGTTCCCGCCGGCAAAATCCAGTTTGGAAAGAAAATCACTCATGCCAGCACCTCTATTCTATCTGGATGACGCTCACGCTGTCATCTTTCACGATCCAGTAAGTTCCCAGCTCCTTTGCGGGAAGCATCATGTAGACCTGATCCTCGAACTCTCCGCTGAATTTCAGCTTGCCGCCCATCCTGTAGACCAGAGCAGCGGAACTGTTGTAGATCAGTATCTCATCGTCGGTGGCATAGATATTGGTATAATCAAGGTCGAAATATACGGTCTGGACGCTGCTCCCGGAGGTGTCGAAGACCTCAAGACGATATTTGCCCTGGCCGTCGGTATTCCGGAAAATAAAGCCGAACTTGCTGCTGCCGCAGAATACGCTGCGCGCTTCCTCCTTGAAATCCACGGTCTGGACAAGGCTTATGCCGCCGCTCACATCGTAGATGCGGGCTCCGTACTCGCAGAAGACCACTGCCCTTGAATTGCTCACGAAAGAGATCTTCGGGCAGATGCCGTCCAGGACCTCGGTCCCGGTGACCTTGCCGTCTTCATTTCCGGAAAAATCATAAAATACCACGCGGCTCACGGCCTTTGAGTCCGCCATGGCAAGGTAGCTCACCGCCATCCTTTCCGAGCTCGGCGAAAGAGCCATTGCTACAGGGTATCCGGTGTTCTCGAGGCTGGCTTTTATATTTACCAGCAGCCCGCCCTTGATGCTGTAAAGGTTGACGTAGTTATTTGCCGCGTCGGACAGTATGGCTCCGGTAATGCCGTCGTCCGTTACGGTCACCGTCTGAATCGGAACGCTCGCGGTGAAGGCCCCGACCTGGCCGTAGGTATTAAAAACGTATACGTTGCTGGAGCCCTGGTCGGCGACCGTGATATATGGCCTGCAGACCGCGGTCACGGGATTTGAGAGCCCGTAGGTGCGGTTCCAGACCACGCTTCCGGAAGGGTCGGTGAGCGAAATGCCGTCACTGCTGTACCTTATGAGGTCCCCGTTCATGACGTCATAATGCTCGGAACATGCCTTGCTCCGCGCGAACTCGGTGACCGTATCGTAGGAGGTGCAGACCTGGTTGTTCCTGAAAACGGCATAGAGCAGCACCCCTGCCAGCACAAGCAGCCCTATGAGGAACACTGTCCTCCTGGCTTTCTTCGCGGAAGGATCCTCTGCAAAATCGTTTTCCTGCTGAGGAAGGCTGTCTTTAGTTGTGATTTCTTCGTCTCTCGTTTCAGCCATCGGCCTACAGTTCCCTTCTGCCCTCCAGAGCGCGGAGAAGCGTGACTTCGTCTATGTATTCAAGATCCCCTCCGACCGGGACGCCGCTCGCTATCCGGGTCACCTTGACCCCGGTAGGCTTCACCAGCTTGCTGATGTACATTGCGGTTGTCTCTCCCTCGAGGGTGGAGTTCGTTGCGATAATGAGTTCTTTTACGTCGCCCTGAAGGCGCTGCATGAGCTCCTTCAGCCTGATGTCTGAGGGGCCTATCCCGAGCATTGGTGATATCGCGCCGTGAAGCACATGGTAGACGCCGTTGTATTTCCGGGTCTTCTCGTATGCCGCGAGATCCCTCGGGGTCTCGACCACCATGATCGTGCCGTGGTCCCTCTCCGGGTTCCCGCAGATGCTGCAGATCTCCTGGTCGGTCAGGTTCTGGCAGCAGGAGCAGTACCGAACCGTCTCGCGCGCCGTTACGATAACGTCCGCGAGGCTCCGGGCCTGTTCCTTAGGCATATTTATTATATGAAAAGCGAGCCTCTGCGCGGTCTTGGACCCGACTCCGGGAAGCCTTGAAAGCTCCGCGATCAGCCTGTTCATCTGGCTGCTGTATGCATCCATAGGGAAATCCGTCCTCTAATCCTCTTAGTGTCTGTAATTAATCAGAAGCCCATGCCGCCGAATCCGGCGATCCTGGACATTGCGGCCTGGTTTGCCTCCGCAGCCTGCTTCATAGCTTCATTAACGGCTGCCACTATCATATCCTGGAGCATTTCAACGTCGTCGGGATCTACCGCTTCCGGATCGATCTCTACGGAGAGGAGCTCCCTCTTGCCGTTAACTTTTGCCTTTACGGCACCGCCGCCTGCAGCCGCCTCGAATTCCCTGGCGTCGAGCTCCTTCTGGCTCTCCTCCATCTGCTTCTGCATCTTCTGGGCCTGCTTCATAAGGTTGCTCATATTTCCGGGCATTCCGCCCTGATAACCGCCTCTCTTGGCCATCACGATTCCTCCTGCCTGTTATAAGGTGATAATTATTCTTCTGATTTTATGATCCTGTTAAGGTCTCTGACCGTCTTCGCTATGTCAAAAAACCGGTTCGAGCTGTCCGAGTACTGCGCGCGCGTCACGAGTTTCAGGTTTACCTTCCGGTTTACACATTCGGAAAAATACTTCTCAAGCTCTTCCCGGTGACCGTCGATAAATTTGCTGCCGAAGCCCGAATCGGGAATGTACAGCATGATCTGGCCCTGGCCTCCCTCCGAGACGCTTGCGTTCTGGAGAAGCGCTCCGGCCGCGCCGCCTATCCCTGCGCGTATCCTGTCCCATCCTGCAATGATCTTCTGTATATCCTCCGGCATCGCTTCCTGCATCGTGGGAGCTTCCTCTGCGGCGTTCCCAGCTGCGTCCTCTTCGCCTGCGCCGGTCCCGCTCCGGCTGCGGGAACCCGCATTCCCGGCTGCCTGCACCGTAAAGACGCCGTTCTCCAGCTTTTCTTCGATGATCTCGAGGCGGCTCGCCAACGCTTCCGGCGAAGATGCTGTCTCCGGCCTGCAGAGCCTGATGAGAGCGATCTCTGCCGGGACCCGCTTATTCGAGGAAAACCTAAGGCTCTGGGAGAGCTCCGAGAGGACGCCAAGATAGTACATCAGCCTCTCCTCAGATATGTCCTCGCCCCTGGCCTTCATTTCATTTATGCTGTCCGCGGAGGCATCGATTACCGCCTCAGCGCCCGGGTTCTTCAGAAGGAGTATGTTCCGCAGATACCAGATGAAGTCGCTGTTGAACTGGGAAATGTCCCTGCCGCCCATGACCGCGCCGTCGAAAAGCTGCAGCGCTCTTCCGGCGTCCTGCCTCAGCACGGAGTCAAGCATGTCCCTGAAAACAGAGGTGTCCGCGACTCCCAGCACCTGGGCAGCCTTATCATAGGTCAGGGTCTCCCCCGCGGCAAAGGCCGCGCACTGGTCAAAAAGGCTTATAGCGTCGCGCATCGAGCCCTCACCCCTGCGCGCCAGGAACATCAGCGCCTCGTCTTCGGCCTTGATCCCCTCCGAATCCGCCATCTCGCGGAGCCTTGCCTTCATTGTCTCGGAAGGAAGCCTCCTGAACTCATAGCTCTGGCACCTGGAAACGACCGTTGCAGGAACCTTGTGCGCCTCGGTGGTCGCGAGTATGAAAATCACGTATTCCGGAGGCTCCTCCAGGGTCTTCAGCAGGGCGTTGAACGCGCCCGGCGTCAGCATGTGTGCCTCGTCGATGATGTAGACCTTGTACTTTCCCTCGGTCGGAGGATAGACGACCTCCTCGCGTATCCGGCGGATATTGTCGACGCCGTTATTCGATGCGGCGTCGATCTCAATGACATTTACAGAGCGCTGCGCATTGATCGCGCGGCACATCGCGCACTCGTTGCAGGGGCTTCCGTCCTGCGGATTTTCACAGTTTACGGCCCTGGCAAATATCTTCGCGATCGAGGTCTTGCCTGTCCCCCTCGTCCCGCTGAAGAGATACGCATGCCCCACGCGCCCGTACCTGACCTGGTTGCGGAGAGCGGTCACGACGTGCTCCTGTCCGGAAACCTCGTCAAAACCGGCTGGACGCCATTTACGATAAAGTGCCTGATAAGCCATATAAGTCTCCTGTGATAAAGCCCTTGCGCCTGAAGGGAAAGCACTCTCCAAAGGCGCATAAAATATCACTGTAACTATTCAGCACCCCAGGCTCGGGATGCTTCGCATTCCTCGCTGTGGGCGGTCAGAGAGGCTCCGCCCCTTGGCCGCCCCGCCTCAGAGACGAAAATTTGACATTTAAGCTAGCTTAATGACCAATTTTTCGTCTCTGAGCCTGGGGTGCTGAACAGTAACATATCATTTTCTATCTTACTTGAATTCCTGTATAAAATCAAGTAAGAACTGAAGCTTTATCGAATGTATGTTCTGTTTTTGGCTTGACATGCCGTGCCAAATTGGATAAGATATTGAAAGTTAAATTACCTATAGAAAGCGAGAAATCTACGTGGGGAAGACAGACAGCAGTTACGGTGCTGAAGCGATCACCGTCCTCGAGGGGCTTGAAGCGGTCAGGAAGACGCCCGGCATGTACATCGGAAGCGTTTCGAGGAAAGGCCTTAACCACCTTATTTACGAGATAGTTGACAACTCGGTCGACGAGCATATAGCCGGTTTCTGTTCCGAGATACATGTGACGCTCAGGGCGGACGGAGCGGCAGAGGTCTCCGACAACGGGCGCGGTATCCCCGTGGGAATGCACAGCAAGGGCGTATCCGCGGAGAGGGTCGTGCTCACCACCCTTCACGCCGGGGGCAAGTTCGGGAGCGAGGTCTACAAGACCAGCGGCGGACTCCACGGCGTAGGTTCATCGGTAGTGAACGCGCTCTCGGAGTGGCTCGAGATCACCATCTCCCGCGACGGGAATATTTATAAAGACACCTACAGCCGGGGCATCCCGACCACAGAGCTTGAGGACGGGCTCCTGCCTGTCATCGGCCGCACCAGGAAGACCGGTACCTGCATCGCGTTCCTCCCCGACGCGGAGATCTTCGAGAAGACCGTGTTCAAGGAGGACGAGATCAAGAACCGCCTCCACGAGACCGCCTACCTGAACCCCGCGCTTACCATATATTATAGGGACGAGCGCCCGGAGACCCAGGAGGAGATCTGCTTCTCGGAGCCCGACGGGCTTTCCGGATTTATCAGGGATCTGAACAGCCGCGACGCCGAGCCCGTGAGCCCCGTGATCACATTTTCCGGGATGAGCGAGGGCATACAGGTGGAAGGCGCGCTCCAGTACGTAAATGAATTCCACGAGAACGTGCTCGGCTTCTGCAATAATATTTACAATTCCGAAGGCGGCACCCACGTTTCGGGCTTCAAATCCGCCTTTACCGCCATAATGAACAGCTACGCCAGGGAGATCGGCGTCCTCAAGGAAAAGGACGCGAATTTCACCGGCGCGGACATAAGAAACGGGCTCACCGCGGTCATTTCCATCAAGCACCCCGCCCCGAGGTTCGAGGGCCAGACTAAGACTAAGCTTGACAACCAGGACGCCTCAAAGGCCACCGGCAAGGTCGCTTCGGAAGAGCTCTCGAGATATTTCGACAAGCATCTGGACGAGCTGAAGGCTGTGCTCTCCTGCGCCGAAAAGGCCGCAAAGATCAGGAAGGCCGAGGAGAAGTCAAAGACCAATCTCCTCAGCAAGCCGAAGTTCTCCTTCGACTCTAACGGCAAGCTTGCGAACTGCGAGAGCCGGAACGCCTCCGAGTGCGAGATATTCATCGTCGAGGGAGATTCCGCGGGCGGTTCCGCCAAGACCGCGCGCAACCGCAGGTTCCAGGCCATCATGCCCATCCGCGGCAAGATCCTGAATGTCGAGAAGGCCAGCATCGACAAGGTGCTCGCGAACGCCGAGATCAAATCCATGATCAACGCTTTCGGCTGCGGCTTCTCGGAGGGCTACGGGAACGATTTCGACATCACCAGGCTCCGCTATGACAAGATAATAATCATGGCCGACGCGGACGTGGACGGCGCGCATATCTGCACCCTCCTGCTAACGCTCTTCTACCGCTTCATGCCGGATCTCATTTACTACGGGCATGTTTACATTGCCATGCCTCCGCTCTACAAGGCCATGCCTTCGAAGGGCCAGGAGGAGTATCTCTACGACGACGAGGCTCTGGAGAAGTACAGGAAGCGCCACAAGGGAAGCTTCATCCTGCAGAGGTACAAAGGCCTCGGGGAGATGGATCCCCAGCAGCTCTGGGAGACCACGCTCGACCCGGAGACCCGTATGCTGAAAAAGGTCAGCATCGAGGACGCGAGAAGCGCTTCCGACATAACCGGACTCCTCATGGGACCCGAAGTGCCCCCGAGAAAAGCTTTCATCTACAAGCACGCCCGCGACGCGGAACTTGATATTTAATAAAGGCAGGAAGAGAAATGCCGGATAACAGCAGGATCATTCAGACAGAATATACAGACGTCATGCAGAAATCCTTCGTGGACTATGCCATGAGCGTCATAATCTCAAGGGCTCTCCCGGACGTCCGCGACGGGCTGAAGCCGGTTCAGAGGCGCACCCTCTACGACATGCACGAGCTCGGGATCAGATATGACAAGCCCTACAGGAAATGTGCCCGTATCGTCGGCGATACCATGGGTAAATACCATCCCCACGGCGACAGCTCCATCTACGAAGCCCTGGTCGTAATGGCCCAGGATTTCAAGAAAGGCCTGCCCCTGGTCGACGGCCACGGGAACTTCGGTTCCATCGAGGGCGACGGCCCCGCGGCGATGCGTTACACGGAGGCACGCCTGCAGAAGGTGACCCAGGAAGAATTCCTCAAGGACCTCGACAAAGACATCGTGGATTTCGTCCCGAACTTTGACGAGACCGAAAAAGAGCCCTCCGTCCTTCCGGTCAGGATCCCCAATTTCCTGATAAACGGCTCGGACGGCATCGCGGTCGGCATGGTCACCAGTACTCCCCCTCACAATCTCGGGGAAGTAATAGACGCGGTCAAGGCCTTCATGAAAAATGACGCCCTCACGACCGAAGAGCTCATGAAATACGTCCCCGGCCCGGATTTCCCGACCGGCGGAATAGTTGTAAATAAGGACGAGCTCCTCGAGATCTACGAGACCGGCACCGGAAAGATCCGCATCCGAGGAAAGCTTGAGGTCGAGCATGATAAAGGCGGAAAGATCCGCCTCGTCATTACGGAGATCCCCTACACCATGATCGGCGCGAACATCGGCAAGTTCCTGAATGACGTCTACGCGCTGGTCGAATCGCGCAAGGCTCCCGATATCGTCGACATTTCCAACCAATCTTCAAAAGAAGGCATCAGGATAGTCCTGGAGCTTCGCAAGAACACCGACGTCGACAACCTCATCGCGCTTCTCTACAAAAAGACCCGCCTTGAGGACACATTTAACGTAAATATGCTTGCGGTCGCTGACGGAAGGCCGGAGACCCTGGGACTTAAGAAGGTCCTGGAGCAGTTCCTCGACTTCCAGTACGAGATTACGACCAGGAAATACCGCAACCTCCTTGACAAGGAGCAGTCAAAGCTTGAGATCCAGGAAGGACTCATCCGTGCGTGCGATATCATTGACCTCATCATAGAAATCCTGCGCGGAAGCCGGAATATCAGCCAGGCCCGCGCCTGCCTCACCACCGGAAACACCGAGGGAATAAAGTTCAAATCCGAATCCTCGAAGCGCGCCGCTTCAAAGCTTGACTTTACGCTCCCGCAGGCAAACGCGATCCTCGAGATGCGTCTCTACAAGCTGATCGGCCTCGAACTCGAAGCCCTGATGAAGGAGTACGAGGACACCATAAAGAATATCGAGACCTACCGCGATATTCTTGAGAACCACTCCAGCATGTCCCGCGTGATAATAAAGGAACTCGACGCAGCCAAAAAAGCCTTCTCGGTCCCGAGGAAGACCCTCATCGAGAACGCAAAGGAAATGGTCTACGAAGAGAAAAAGCAGGAGGCCTCTCCTGTAGTCGTGCTGGTTGACAGATTCGGATACGCCAGGTCCATCGACGAGGCAGCTTTCGAGAGGAACAAAGAAGCCGCGCTCGCAGAGAGCCGGTATGTGATCCCCTGCATGAGCGACTCAAAGATATGCGTCTTCACCGACACCGGGCGCGCCCACCTCGTCAAAGTCTCCGACATTCCTTTCGGAAAGTTCAGGGATAAAGCCCAGCCTCTTGACAACGCATCAGGCTACGACAGTTCAGAGGAGAACATTGTATACATCACTTCTCTCGCCGAGGCAGCAACGGCGCAGTACCTGTTCGTCACACGCTCCGGTATGATCAAGATCGTCGAAGGAAGCGAGTTCGATGCCACCCGCAGGACTATCGCTTCCACCAAGCTGGCAGAGGGAGACCAGATCTGCGCGATCTACGGCATAGAAGGCTATGACCAGCTGGTACTAAAGACCGACGCGGGCTGCTTCATCCGCTTCCCGCTCTCGGCAGTGCCCGCCATGAAGAAGACCGCGGTCGGAGTCAAGGGAATAACCCTCTCCGAAGGCGACGGTATCGACGAGGTGTACATGATGAATTCTTCGGTACCCCGCACCGTCACCTACAAGGACAAAGACCTGCTGCTGAACTGCCTCAAGCTCACCGGAAGAGGCGGCAAAGGAACGAAGGTAAGAGTATAAACAGAAATAAATGAACATGCATGATATAGATACAGAGCAGATTACATATACAGTGCATAAGGCGCGCTGGTTGCATTTTTATGCAGTTTGTTCTTTCCTGCTCACGCTCCTTGGTATTGCTGCCACCATTGAGGCCTGGCATGAAGGAGTTGCGAAACAAGTCTTTGCGGTTTCCTTTGGCTGTTTCTTTCTGCTTATTACGCTCATGTTGGAGTGTGCAATTAAAAATCGATGCCTGTTTGTGCTGCGCGACGGACAGGACTTTATCTACCGTAACCTGTTTGGAAAGGAAACACGGTTTTCTGTTTATGAAATATCCCACGTGGTCCTGGAGTCCAACGGTGGGCATGACGAGACTCTTCGCATCCTGAATAAGGATGAGCGGCTCCTTTGCAAGCTGGAAATGAATATGGTTTCGGCCGACCGACTACTTTCTGATTTGAAAGGAAAAGGCATTCCGGTACGGGAGGCAGAGGTCTTCGATCGTCTCATGCCGCGCGCAGCTGCCTTTCGTCGACGTGTAGAAAAAGAAAAAGAATTGGCGCTGGAGGCTATGCCTGATGCGGAATATGAAAAGCATGCAAGAGGCGCAAAGCGCATGCGCACTGCTTCAATAATCATGCAGGTTGTTTCTGTCATCCTTGCTTTATTTATGATACTAAGCAGCACCGTCACTTTTGACCAAATGAGTCTGTTTTTTGCCTGCTGGCCGATTGTCTTTTTGATCTTTGGCATCCTCCTGGGGCATGGTCACTACAATATGGGTGACCCCTCTTATCTGCGGAAGCACGGAGCGACAAAGCGCTACATTGAAACCGCGGTCCCATTTCCCTTTTTAGGCATAATGGTGTATGCGCTTATATGCTTGCTGCCCGGCAGGGTGATCAACGCCGCGAAAGAGTGGAAAATGATTTGTTTCGTATTACTGGAAATGGCAATTGTACTGCTGATTTTCTTTCTGGTGTACAGAAGACGTATCTCAGTTTCCACAACTATTGTCTTGGTATTTCTTGTTTTCTTGATTACATTCCCACACACAGTTTACCTGAATTGGACACTTGGCACAAAGCATTTCGAAACGGCGTGGGTGGAGAGAACTGAAATAGTTAATAGAAGCAGAAGCATCAGCTACTATATCTATGTCGATGACGGCAACGGCGAGTCAGTGCGTTATACCGCAACGCCCAGTATCGTTTACAATAAGCAGGCTGGCGATGCTGTAAAGCTACTGATTAGTGATAGCGTTTTTGGCCTCCGGCAGATTGTCGTAATAGAATAATGATACTGCGACAGAACAAGCTTTCAACGCCTAAGTAACGCTCTCCAGCCTTCGGAGGAGAATGTGCCCCCACAGGCAGGACGATGTTATGCGCTATGCCTGTAGGGCCGATTCTTTACCTGATATTGAAGGGGTCGTAGCCGGATTTATCCGTACCCGGTGAGATCCCCCCGTCCCAGGTGAAATGATTATCATAGAATAAATCAGAACTCGGACATCGTTTTAGAATAGATTAAGAGGCTTCCAGAAAACCGGAAGCCCCTCGGGTCATTTAGCGCTTAAGTATAGATGCTTAAGCAGCGGCCTCTTGTCACCATCCACTATCTCACAATACGTTTCTTAAGCTCACGTTTCAACGAATAGAAGAAATCGCTTTTCTGAATAATTGTACATATAAGAGTACCAATAAGTACTAATGTAGGAAATATTACGAATTTCTTGATACCAAAAATGACGTATGCTATACCCCTTCCTTTAACAGCCGCACAAAACAAAAAACTGCGGTAACCCTTATGTTTCAAGGGAATCCGCAGCTTTTGTTATTGTATTTAGATGCAGCGTCGGAGCCTTAAAAGGCTCCGCTCTGCACTCTCCTCAGTCCTTAAAAGTATCCACCGAATGCAGCAGTGCCTGTTTGAGGTCGTAGAGTCTGTCCGAAAGGTCCACGTGCACTTCCTGCGGGTTGATCAGACGTTTTGACTCCGCCCAGAGCGTCTCCTTCTCGGCTGCGCAGTATTTCTGCAGTTCCATGACCTTAGGAGATTCATAGACGCACTCCCCGGCCCTAAATACCGGTATCATCAGTTCCCTGATCTCATAAGTCCCGCCCGGCAGGAAAGTTTTCTTCCAGGTCGAGACCGGATCGAATATCGTAAGGTCATCTTCGCTGGAGAAATTCTCACCCGCAAGGGTTATAAGGTCGGCCTTGATCTTGTGCTCTTCTTTATCGTAGAGCCTGAGGATCTTCTTGTTCCCCGGGTTCGTTACCTTCACGATGTTTTCGGATTTCTTGATCTTCGGATGCTCAACACCGTCAGGAGTTATTATTGACGCAAGCTTATATACTCCGCCGAAGGAAGGCCAGTCGTTCGAGGTGATCAGATTGGTGCCCACGCCCCAGGAGGTGATCTTCGCGCCCTGGACCTGCAGGGAATTGATCAGGTACTCGTCGAGGTCGCTCGAAGCCGAGATCACAGCCTTAGGGAAACCGGCTTCGTCAAGCATTTTGCGGGCTTTCTTGGTGAGATACGCAAGGTCTCCGCTGTCAAGCCTGATGCCGTAGAATTTTGACTCGATCCCTGCATCCCTCATCTCCTGGAACACCTGTATCGCATGCCTGATCCCGCCGATGGTGTCATAGGTGTCAACCAGCAGGATGCAGTTGTCCGGATAAAGCCTTGCATAGGTCCTGAAGGCCTCGAGCTCGGTCTTGAAGCTCATGATCCAGCTGTGCGCGTGGGTGCCCTTTACCGGGATATCAAACATCTGCCCCGCGAGTACATTGCTGGTCCCGATGCAGCCCGCGACGACCGCGGCTCTTGCACCGTAGATGCCGGCGTCAGGTCCCTGGGCGCGCCTCAGGCCGAATTCCATGACTCCGCCTCCTGCCTCCTGCACGACCCTTGCCGCCTTGGTAGCGATCAGGCTCTGGTGGTTGATAATGGTGAGGATCGCGGTCTCAACCAGCTGCGCCTGCATGATCGGCGCAACTACCTTCACCAGAGGTTCCATGGGGAACACGACCGTCCCCTCGGGAACCGCGTATATATCGCCTGTGAACCTGAAACCCTTCAGATATTCCAGAAAATCATCCCTGAAAAATCCAGTGGACCTCAGATATTCTATATCCTTATCCTCAAAATGGAGCCCTTTGATATACTCGATGACCTGCTGCAGCCCGCAGGCAACAGCGTAGGCCCCGCCGCAGGGATTTTTGCGGTAAAACATATCGAAAACGGCAGTTTCCTGCGATCCGCTCTCATAATAGCCCTGCATCATCGTGATCTCATAGAGGTCCGTAAGCAGTGTAAGATTGTCGTAATACATCTTTCCCTCCCGGTCAATAACGGTTGTGAATTACTTCTATCGCCGCGGTCACCCCGCGCATCTTGATCTCCCGTCCGTCGTCAAGCACCGCGGTACCCGTAAGCCTTCCGAAAATCTGGTGCTGGTCGCTCACTACAGCCTTGAAATCCAGCTTTGCCTTCCTGTCAAGGATCGGTTCAAATACCGCCTCGAACCGGGCGTCGTCGCTGGTAATGATCCAGGGCTCGAGGAACATCCTCTCCCCTCTCTCGTCCTCGGGGATGCGCATTTCCACCTCTCCGAGCTTATGGTCGCGGCCCCCGTAGAATATCATATTTTCGGAGGCGGAGGATCTGTCGCTGAATCCGTAGCCCAGGTTGAATCCGAAGGGGACATCATTTATGTAGGTGCTGCAGGTACCCCAGTACCATACGTTGTCATAGGTCCATACCCCGCGGCCCCAGTCCAGCATGCCCATGTCGCTCCTCTCGTTGAAATTCCTGCGCTTCCCGCCGATCTCAACATAGCCTTTCGCAGGCATGCAGTTGATCTTCTCATTGTAGTAGAAGGCCTTCGGCTGCTCGCGCCAGGGGGTGGCGATGCACATGGTCTCCTGCTCCGGCTCCTTAAGGAGGATGTCCGCCTTCAGGTCCCGGCCCTCCTCAAATCCATGGTAAATGCACTGTATCCGCCGTCTCCCCTCGGTAGTGGTATAGCGGATGTGGAGCTTGCGGTTCTTCCACTCGGCGTTCCCCTGGGACGAGGACGCGCCGAGCCGCAGCCTTCCCATAGGCATTAGCCCGATCTCGGTCCTGGTCGTCTCGGCCGCATGGTCAAGATCAATGAAAGAAACGCTTGCCATTGAAAGGTAGCCCAAATCGGAGATCGTAAACGCCATCGCGAAACCATCGCCGACCACCATATAGTAGTCCCATTCTTTTATCCTGACCGCAGGCATTTTAATATCCTTGCGGTCGTATTCCCATACCGGATGGCGGGCCCATCCGGGCTCATTGATGATGCCGGACGCTCCCAGAAGAGGCTGCCGCCTCGTTACTTCATGCTGTTCTCCCATAGATTATTACCTCCGGGCCTTCTGCGGCCGCTCCGGACTGACAGCCGGCCTGCGGCCTGGTTAAATATCGTAACTCTCAAGGTTCTCCTTGTACCAGCCGGACGAGAAGCGGTTCCCTTCAATTTCCTCCTCGGTCAGCTGCCTTTTTACCTTTGCCGGGCTTCCCAGCACGAGCGATCCGTCGGGGATCACCGTCTTCCCTGTCACCAGCGCGCCTGCCCCGATAAGGCAGTCCTTCCCGATCACCGCTCCGTTTAAAATGATCGCGCCCATCCCGATCAGGGTGTTGTCCCCGATCGTCGCGCTGTGGACTATTGCGGCATGCCCGATGGTCACGCCGTCGCCGATAATGGTCGGATACACTTCGTTGCAGTGGATCACCGCGCAGTCCTGGACATTTGTATTCTTCCCGATGACGATCGGGTTCTCGTCCCCGCGGACCACTGCGTTGTACCACACCGAGCTCCCTTCGCCGATCTTAACGTCGCCCACGACGACCGCTCCGGGGAAGATCTTCACCTTGTCGGTTGAATGCTGGTATTTGTAAAACTCTTTCTTTTCCATATCCTCTATTATCCTTTATAATTATTTGCCTGAGGAAACCGGGGCTCAGCCCTGCTCTCCGATCTTGCCTTCGGCTTCCATCTTCTCGGTCCAGAGCTGCAGAGCCTCTACGGTGAGCGAAATGCGCTCAAGCTCCTTCCGGATATTCTGGAAATCCCCGAACTCTTCCCTGTCGATCTCGCCATCGGCCGCGATCTCGATAAGCCTGTCCTTCTTGTCCTCCACCGAATTCAGCGAAGCCACGAGCCCCAGGATGATCTGGGAAAGGGCCTCGACCTTGACCTCCGGAACATAGTGCTTCCCGATCGGACACTGGTTCGCGCAGTAAAAATTGCAAAGTTCAGGGGCCTTGTATTTATCGGACATAATGTAAACTTCGTCCGGCTGCGGAAGCGACCGCTCGTTCTCGATCTTCTCGATCCTGTCCGCGGTCACCGCCTCCAGAAGCTCACTGGCCTGCTCCCGGGTAAGCTTAAGCTCCTCGCGGCACCTGAAATAAATGTTCTTGTTTTCCTTTACTGACGCTCTACCCATATCCGGCCTCCGCATAATTTCTTTTTCCGACGCATTAAACCGTGTTATTGCGCAGATTCCGCTCTTTTTAGATTCTGTAAAGAGTATATCATTATTTTATAAAATATCATAATTAAATGAGGTCGATAATATGTTTACCCGGAACCGGCTGAGGGTGCTCAGGATCATGGACCTGATAGAGAGAGACCCGGAATACGCTAAATCAATTGGAATTGAAATAAAATGGCAGGAGGAAATAAAAAATGAGAAAGAAAACAAGCCTGATACTGATCGTCATAGCCCTGGTGTACTGGCTCGCCCCGATAGATTTTGTTCCTGATATCATACCGCTCCTCGGCCAGGCGGACGACTTGATACTCGGAGCGATAGCCGTTATAAACTTTGTCCACGGGCTGAAAGCGAACCGCCTCCTGGAAGACAACACAGATTACTGAACCGCAGTTTAAAGGAGCTGATTTAAAATGATCACCTTAATAGTAGCCATTTCCGTTTTATGGATCTTCCTGAAGCTCCTCACCACGATGATCGAGCTTCCCTTCAAGATCCTCGGCGCACTGCTCAGGGCTCCGCTGTCAGTATTCTTCTGGCTCGCGATCTTCATGCTGTTCTTCTATGCAATTATATAGGCAGAAGATTCCGCATCCTGCAGCCGGTCACTCCCGCCTCATACGGGAAAGGGCATAAATAACTCCCTCAAAACGTTCCGCACTCGTGCGTGTTTTGAGGGAGTTATTTATGCCCATATTATGCCCCGAGCCTGCTCAATGCTTTCCTGAATATTTCCCGGGAGTTCTCGAATGTGATCATCCGGAGGGCTTCCTCTTCGGTGAACCAGCCCGCGTCCATAAGTTCCTCTTCCTGGATCCTGAGCTCGCCGTCCAGATACCTGGCAAGCATGAATACGACCTGCTTCCACACTCCGGGCCTCGGACAGTAACTCTCGCTCTCGCGGAATCCCTGCTGGAAAGCCACGTTAAGCCCGGTCTCCTCGCGGATCTCCCTCGCGGCAGTCTCGTGCTCGCTCTCCTCGCCTTCCACATGTCCTTTAGGAAAAGACCAGAATCCTTTTTTCTGTTTTATAAGGAGAAACTTCCTTTCTCCGTTTTCGTCTTTATAGATCACTGCTCCGCAGGACTTCTCGTACTTAAGGTTTTTAGCCTTTCTTCTATCTCCATTCCTATAACGGTTAGCCATTTTACACCTCTTCAGGTGTTATTATATCACTATTTCTTTTTGCCGAAACGAAAAATTGGTACTAACATAAATACAATCCGCAAAAACCTTTATAATGCGGGGTTGTGTATCTTCCCCACGGAAACATAATTTCTGAAGATCGCCTCCATATCGGTGCCCGGCGCGGCGCCTGACCGGAGATCAGTCGCAAGATCCACTCTCCATCCGCCTTCCGGAAGCAGGACCCTCGTGTACACATCGTCATAGAGAGCCTCTTTCTCAAGAGTCCTGTCATAGAGCACGCCGCGGCATTCAGAAAGGCTGCAGCAGGGGAAGTTCACGTTCCAGAGGTTTCCCGGGCCCGCGTCCCTGCAGAACAGCTCCTCTATCATCAGGGGAAGGTAGTGGTCCGCGGTCTCGTCGGTCCCTCCGGAAAGCTGCGAGAAGCATATTACGGGAACGTGGTAGAGGAGCCCTTCCATTCCGGCCCCGATGGTAGCGGAATACAGAATGTCATAACCCACGTTCGCCCCGTCGTTTATTCCCGAGAGCACCGCCTCCGGAAGCTCATCCAGCATTCCGAGGTATGAAGCCCGCACGCAGTCCGCGGGAGTGCCGTCGAGCGTAAAGGCCCGCACCCCGCTGACAGGATAGTCCGTCTTCTGCAGCATCATGCTTCGGTCAAAGGTCACATGGTGGGACATCGCGCTGCTCTGCTCCCGGGGCGCGATCACGGTCACCTCGCCGAAGCGCGTTGCTGCCCGGGCAAGCCTTGAAAGCCCCGGAGCGCCGATACCGTCATCATTGGTTATCAGGATCCTCATGTAAAACTCCTTAAATTACGAAATTTCCGTTTTCAAATACCGTGACGGCGGTTCCGTCCTCCTGGATGCCGGCAACGCTCATGCCGCGGGTCCCGAACATGAAGTCCACGTGGTTCATCGAATAATTGCCGCCGGCCGCCAGCAATTCTTCCCGGGTCATTTCCTCGCCGCCTTTAATATTTTCCGGATAGCAGCGGCCCAGGGCGAGATGGCAGCTCGCATTCTCGTCAAACAAGGTGTTGTAGAACAGTATGCCCAGCTTTGAGATTGGCGAATCATAGGAAATAAGCGCGACTTCTCCCAGGTGCTTCGAGCCTTCGTCAGTCTCGAGGAGGGTCTTCAGCGCCTCCTGCTCCTTGCCTGCGCCGTAGCTTACGACCGCGCCGTCCTTAAACTCGAACCAGAAATCTTCGATCAGCTTGCCTTTGTAGTCGAGGGGCTTGGAGGCATAGACACGGCCGTTAACATTGTTCCTGTCAGGCATGCAGAAGCACTCTTCGGTGGGCATGTTCGGGTTAAAGCGAACTCCGTCCGGGGTCCTGCACTCTCCGCCGACCCAGATGTGGTCCTTCACCAGGCCCACGGTAAGGTCGGTTCCGATTTCGCTTACGAAATGCAGCGCTGAGAAGTTGAAACCGTTGAGCTTCCCGCAGTACCGGGCGAGTTCTTCATCGTGGATCCGCCACTCCTCCACCGGGTCGTTGCCGCTCCGTACATGGACGGCGTATAATATCGCCTCGAGAAGGGCGCTTACCGCTTCATCGCCGGACTTGTCCGGGAAGACCTTCTTTGCCCAACCTTCGCTCGGAAGGGCCGCAACGCACCACTGGCCGAGGTTGTTCATGGTATAAGCCCTGTAGGGCTCCATCTTCTGCATATAAGCGGTCTGATAGCGGCGGACCTTCTCCTGGTCAACGTCGGCAAGCAGCCCCGGAGTCTGGGAAACAATGCTGAGGTAACATGCTTTGTCCTCATGCTCAGAGCGGGTCCTCTCGGCGATCCAGTCAGGGATCCTTTCAAGCTCTTCCGCGGTCTGGTATTCATAGTCCATGTGTTCCAGTATCTCGTCGCTCCACTTCACGGAAACGCTCTTCGCTCCGACTTTGTATGCGCTCTCAGCGCAGTATTCCACGAAAGTGCTTTCCTTAACCGGAGCGACTATTACGAGGGGCTGGCCCTGCTGCACGTTGACCCCGCTCCTCACGATAAGATCGGCATATTTTCTTAAAAGTTCTTCATTCATGATGTGATTCCTTCCCCTCTGCGCAGCTGTCTCCAGCGGCGCGGAGGCCTTTCTTTGATCTGCCGGAAAAAATCCGTGCCTGTCCATATTATACCTTGACCTCCCCGGCTTCTTCAATATAAAGTAAGATTAAGGCAGGTCCTTAATAATTACGGAGATGGATTAAAATGACCAGGGTGATCTTTCATGTGGACGTTAACAGTGCATTCCTTTCCTGGACCGCAGTGCGCCGCCTTGAAGATGACCCGGATTCCCAGGATCTGCGCCTGATCCCTTCAGCCGTAGGCGGCGACGTTGAGACCCGTCACGGGGTGATCACCGCAAGGTCCATCCCTGCAAAGGCATACGGCGTCAAGACCGGCGAACCCGTCGTAAAGGCGCTTCAGAAGTGCCCGAACCTGGTTCTGGTGCCTTCGGAATTTGCCACCTACAGGAAATATTCCCGCCGCTTCATCAATATCTTGAAAAGCTATACTCCTAATGTTGAGCAGGCCTCTATCGATGAGGCTTACATGGACGTGACCGAGCTCTGCCTGGAATCCGGCTCCTCCGCTTTTGGCAAAGCAGCCCCTGAGGATGATCCTGTTCTGGCAAACGCAATTGCCCTTGCGGCCGGGATCCGCGAGCGCATCCGCACAGAACTTAAATTTACCGTAAACGTCGGGATCTCCGAGAACAAGCTTCTCTCGAAGACTGCCAGCGACTTCACGAAGCCTGACCGCACCCATGTGCTGCTGCCTTCAATGATCCCGGAAAAGCTCTGGCCGATGGATATAAACGAGCTCTACGGCTGCGGAAGGAAGACCGCGGAAAAGCTGCGGGACTCCGGAATATTTACAATCGGCGACGCGGCTCACGCAGACCCGGAGCTCCTCAGGTCACTGCTTGGAGAAAAGGGCAGCGAATATATTCATAACGCAGCGAACGGGATCGACGATTCCGAAGTCATTACTGAGTCCGCCCCTGCCAAGAGCTATTCTAACGAGATCACGCTCCCCGAGGACCTCACCGCGGCTAATTATAAAGAAAAGGCCCCCGAGATCCTTGGCTGGCTCTGCCGCAAGGTGTCCGGAAGGCTAAAAAAAGACGGTATCACAGGGGAGACCGTCACGCTGATCGTAAAAACATCTGATTTCAGGCGCTTTACCCGCCAGACCCGGCTTCCAGAAAGCACGAATGAGGCCGGGGTCCTTTTAGAATGCTCCTCGCGGCTCCTTCAGCAGATCTCTTTCGGGGGAAAGAATGCCTCGGCACCGGGCCATCTGTCTTCCGGCGGGGGATACCGGCTTGTCGGGGTCGGCGTAAGCACGCTTCACGACGACTCCTTCCGCCAGGTCACTCTCACCGACTACATGAAGACCGCCGAAAAGGAAAACGCGGAAAAGGAAAAGCGCCGCAGGATCGACGAGGCACTTGGGAAAGTCCGCGCGAAGTACGGCGCTGATTCGGTAAAGAAAGGATTGTTAGATTAAAACCAATAGTCCCAATCTTAAATCTATTACAGATACTTGCTTAATTGCCATTACTTTAACTTCTTATTCTGCTCGCGCATGACGATCGAGCGCATCTGATTGTAACTGTACCTGTCGCTCAGGTATATGTACGGGCCGTAATCTGAAGACGAGTACGAAACGATAAGGTCTCCGTCATCATCATTTCCGGATTCATGGCGGTAAAAATCCAGGAACGCGCCGTCTCCAAACTCCACCCTTATGCGGTCGGTGTCCTGCGGAATGTCCTTTTCCTTCATAAGCTTGCCCATACCCCCGTCCACCAGGCAGGTGTGGAGATTTGAGGCGGAACCATCCGTAAGACGCCAGATCCCTTCATCGCTCTCAGCGAGCACCGTATTATTCTGGGTTCCGTAGTAAAATGAATCCTGAAGGTGCTCTTTGTATTCGATGAATCTCTGGCTGAACCTCACCGAATAGATCATCGGCATCCCCGCGGCAAGCGCCACTATAACTACGAGCAGTATTGCTCCGGCAAGCAGATAATCCTTCTTTCTCTTAGAAAAAGTCTTCTTCTCCATACTCTTCTCCCCAGGGGTAAAGTAACCCGTCAAGGTCCTCGGGCTTCTCAAACAGCACGCCGTCGATCCCCGCAAGGCGCGCGCCGTCGAGGTTTTTCGGGTTGTCGTCTATCATTACGCAGGCCTCTGCGTCCTCTTCGAGCCACTCAAGCATGCGCTGATAGATCTCCGGATCCGGCTTCGCGATCCCCTCAAGGCTCGAAATCACGAAATGCTCGAAATAATCCTTCCAGCCGTCGCGCTCAAGGATGCGCTCAAGGAACTCCGCCGGGGCGTTTGAAAGCAGTACCAGACGGTACTCTTTTCTGAGTTTCTTCAGCACGCCGTGCATCTCCAGGTTCGGCACCGCAAGCTCCATCCAGTCTTCCCGGACCTGCTCCGCGGTCTCCCCTGAGATCCTGCCAAGCTCTTCCATCATTTCATCCTCGGTAGAAAGCCCTATATCAGCCTTCCCGACAATGTCGGATTTGACAGCCGCAGCCTCTTCCTGGGTGAAATACCTCTCAAGCCAGAAGGGGGCCACTTCCGAGCACAGCACTCCGAAGAAATCAAATATCAGGACTTTTTTGCTTTTCACGTGCATCACCCTTCCTCTACACAAGGATGACCCTGTCCGGGAATTCGGCCCTGATCTCTTCAAGATTTGGGCTCTTATTCGAAATGAACAGGAAATCGTCGTCAAATGAAACGATCTTCGACTCAAGCACGATGCCGAACTTGGAGTCGTCGCAGATAATTATCGGTTTCCGGGCGTTGCGGAAAGCGGAGACCTTGCCGGTGAGCTCGAGGTTCGCATGGGTGGTGAGCCCTCCCTGACGGTCTATCCCGTTCGCGCCGATTATCGAGATATCATAACCCCCGAGCTGCTTTGCCAGGATATCAAAGCTGTCGTCCTCGCCTTCCATCGGAACTATTGCCTGGGTCCCCGGGCGTACGCGGCCCTTGGGAAGGTAGAGCCTTACCGCGGTAAATTCGTCGTCAAAACCCATCTTTACGCTGCACTCGGAAATGAGGTCTGCGTGGTTGATCGAGGGGGTAACGATGGTGAGTCCGGTGAGGGCGCGCATCTCCATCCTCTTGCAGATTATCTTGACTACCTCGGCGGTGGTTGACCCCGCGTCAATGTAAACCTTCATGTTGCTCCGGATGTAGCTTGCCGCCTTGCGGGCGATCTGGGCCTTCTTCTGGTGGTTCATCCGGGACTTCCAGAGAGAATGCTCTTCCACCAGGTACATTTCGTATCCGTCGTAATAGAGGCCCGGGATCATATTTCTCTGGACGATCTTTTCAAGCAGCGGCCCGAACTCATCCGGGGCGATCAGTCCCTCGCTCCCGGTGCAGACCCGCTCTCCCATATCCTCGACCGTGATCGGGTTCTCCTGCCTGTAGGGGAATATTATCTCCTGCATGCGGGCCGCGAGGTTGCGGATGATCTCTTCGGCAGAGTCGATGGTGTCAACGGCCTTCGGCGCGGGAGGGTTCTGGAGCTTGTTGATGTCCTCGCAGATCAGCGAGAAAAGCCCCGCGGTCAGCTGGTCAGCCGCGGTCTTCAGCCCGAATTCGGTATAGTCAGTTATCTGTATGTTCTTTCGGGAAGCAAGCTCCGGGAAATACGACATTACATTGTCGCCCTCGCTCCGGAGATATACCGGAAGCACGAAAGTGCGCCCGAGCTCCTTCTCTCTCTCCATAGCCCATCCAAGCTCCCTGCGGACCCACTCGGATCTCGCGGCAAGCTCGTTTACAAATATGACTACGTAGTCTGACTGGGTCTTGATGGCTTCCTCGAATACCGGGCTCAGCTGGTCTCCCCATGTCAGGTCATTCTCGTCCAGCCATGTCTGTACGCTGGCCGGCATATATTTAATCACTGTCTTAACCGCAGGCTTGACCTGGCTCGGATGGCTGAAAAATATCTTCACTGCTTTGTCCTCTGCTTCCTGTAAAATTGAAAATACTGTCTTATGTGTTTTTATTTTAAGCCTTGGCGGCAGTATGTGTCAATGCGGGTGAAGCTGCTGCGCGTCTCATTTCAGGAGAGGCTGCGTACACCGGTCGAGGATCCCGAGGGCATATGGTGAAAGGTCGTCCGGAAAAACTCTTCCGGAAGTAAAGGCGTAATGCAGTTTTTTCCGGTATAATCATCCAGCCAGCGCGGAAGCTTGACTGTTCCGATATCTTCACATTGCCGGTGATGCGTACTCCCCTCGGAGATCAGGACGGTATCTCCGTCCTTCAGATCCCGCATGGCCTTTGCCCCACGGACCGCCTGGTCCAGCCCGCCTTTGTACCTTGCCATCAGCATGGAGAACGAAGTCAGAGGAAGGTCCGCCGGCGTCATGGCCTATGGTATTCCGGAATACCGCCTGCCGTACAGTGTTATCGCTCATGAGATCAGCAACATCTGCAGGACCGGCGTAAAAGTATTCTGCGGAAAGAAGATCGAGCGGGCGGAATTTGACGCATTGAAGAATGATTACGACGCAGTCCTGATCGCTGTCGGCGCGCAGAAACCCATGCAGATGGGTCTGCCGGGAGGCTGCATCACCGGAGGAGGCCAGCCTCGTCCGAAAGGAGACATCCGGATCACGCGCCAGAAACGTCTGGAAGCGATCTACGCGGAGGACGAGAGCAAAAAGTTCCGGAAATCCCACGAGAACCCGGCTATCATCGAGTTCTACAAAGAGTGGGGCGCTCCGGGCTGCCACAAGTCGCATGAATATCTGCACACGGTCTATGTTAAACGCGGGCTGTACAATCAGCTGACGGATGAAGACTTTGTCGTAAGGTAGAATATTCGCAAGAACAAGCAAAAATGGAGCGGGCTGCTGCGGCAGCCCGCTCCATTCTCATGTTATTAGCTCAAAGAATCGCCTGAAGCACACGGAGCAGGTTCTCTGCGAATATCCTGTGCCCCTCCGCGGTGAAGTGCACCCCGTCGGATGAGAGCGGGATCCCCCATTCCCCCGCGTCCGCGAAATGCGTACCGTACTTCCCTGCGAGGGCCCGGTAGGTCTCTCCGAAGCCTTCCGAAAGGCGGTTGAACTCGAGCTCTTCTTCCCTGTACCCCGGAAGCTCCGTATGCGTCGGCGCGATAAGCAGCAGTCTCCCGCCCTCGCCCGCGATCTCCGGAAGTGAAAGCAGGTGCCGGAGCACCCCCTCCATCCTGTCCGAAAGCTTCTCCATATCGCAGCGGTACAGGGTAAGCAGGTCATTGCTCCCAAGCATCACGCCGACCAGCCTAACCGGGGCGTTCCGGCTCACTATATCCGTGAGTTCACGAAGCTCCCAGGCCGCAGTCGGGATCATTCTCCCATTCTCCCCGGCATTCACCACGTTCATTTCTGCGAGAAGAGGCGAGGCCGCAAGCCTCCCGGCCCATGTGTCCTTCCTGTGGAAGAAAGTCCCCCGGAATCCTCCGTCGCAGTATCCCGCGGAGTTAAAGCCGAAAGTATTCGAGTCGCCGTAAAAAATTACCGATTCCTTCATCATTTTCCTGCCGCGGCATCAGCCGAAGACCTTCCTGTTGTGCACCCACATATCGTGGCCTGTGAGGAAGTATTCCGGTTCGAACTTTTCTGCAAGGAGCTTCAGCTTGGAGAAGCTGTCATAGGCTGAATACTGGTCGTAGATGACGCTGTTGAACAGGAATTCCTGGTCGTCATCCGAGGGCTTTACATCTATCACCTCGCCGCCCATAAGCTCCCATTTGTCGGCCTTTGGAAAAAGGCTCTGATATACATGCGGCATATCGCCGGTAAGCACATACCGGCCCTTTTCGGTAGGAACCACGATGCACATTGAGCCAAGGGAATGTCCGGGCGTCTTGTAAAGCTCGAGCCCGTTTGACATGACCAGGTCACCGTCAATGACGGTCTTATGCTTCAGCTGAGCGATGTCGCCCGGCGTCCTGGTATCATAGTCTCCGCCCTTGATCTGGAACGGAAGCGGATTGCACAGATTTGTAAATTCGTCCTTCTGATAAATATGGTTCGCATTCGGGAACAGGTACATATTTCCTGCATGATCGTTATGCAGATGTGTATAGAGCACCGTTCCGATGTCTTCCGGCGTCACGCCGTTATCCGCCAGCGCCTTCAGAAGGTAGTCCGCCCCTCCTTCAGCCGAGCAGCCGCGCCAGGCTTTTCCGTCAACAATGTGATCCGCATGGATACCGGTGTCTACCAGCACGTTTTCTTCCCCGTTCTGCAAAAGGTACGCAGTGTAGGGGAAGGGAAGGATGCGGTCCGGTTCAAGTCCGCCCTCCATGGAGCCTTTCGGCATATGAATGATCCCGCACAGTAATGGCCTGATTTTCCAGTTCTTCATGTTTACCCTCCTTGATCTCAGATTTCCTCTTTGCTGCTGCTGAATACAAAAGATCCTTCTTAAAACAATATGCTGCTTCTGACCGGGACATCGTATTTGCGAAATTGTTATCAGAAACAGCATATCATTTCAGTGCTGCGGCATTTTGCCGCAATCTATTTAGTTGTCTCCGCGGTGGTAGCGGATCTTCATATGTTCTGAAGCTACCCCGAGGATATTTCCGAGAGCCTTTTCGGACTCTTCTTTCACCATGTCCGTTATCTTCTTATTAGCTTCCTCGAGCAGCTTCGCGCTTTCGCCCGCAAGCACCTTCGCGTCATACTCGCAGAGAAGCTTCTGGCCTTTATTCCAGACCGCGTTCTGGTATCTCTCGTCGTGGATCAGGGCCGGGCCGTAATGCGCGTCGGTGAGCGCGGCTATAATGCGGCTGGTCCAGTACATGCGCTCCGTCGAGACCGTATCCGTGGTCTTTGAAATGTAATCCGGAAGGGTGCCAACCTGGGCATAGAAAGGGAAACAGCATGTAAACCCGCTGCCGCCCATGGAGAACCACTCGACGCCCTTAAGCGGCCCGGGCATATTTCCCCTTATCTGCATGATCCCGCAGACGTCGCTGTTCGGGACCCCGATGGTGCGGTATTTTCCGGCTTTTTCGGCCTTTTTGTCGTAAGGATCGTAGGGCGTGCCCTGGTAATGCGAACCGAGGAGGTAGCGCACTTCTTCGACAGTCACCTTTCTCTCGGGCACGAAGGACCAGGGAATGTCATTGCTCTCCGGGGTAAAGTCCGCGCCGTCGCCGTCCCACCTGTAGCTCCTCTCCAGGAAATTCCTTGCAAGGAACCAGGCGCGCGGGGTGTTGTAAATATGGTCGGAATCCGAGCGCGATCCAAACGCAAGGCGCGGATTGAATTTCCCCTCGGAATTTCCGGTGTAGAGGTGGTTTGCCTCAATAAACTCGCGAAGGTCCGCGGAGCAGAGGTTCTCTTTCCTGCTGCCGAAGGCGTCGTCAAAATCAAATTCATCCATTCCGAACTGGTTCGGCATAATGACCACGCGTTCGTCCGGGACCCTCTTCGCGATCCAGTGGTGGCCGCCGATGGTCTCCATCCACCACACATCGTCCGAATCGCAGAAAGCGATCCCGTTCGGCTCGTAAGTCCCATATCTCTCGAGGAGCTCTCCGAGGCGGAGCACTCCCTCTCTGGCGCTCTTAATATAAGGCAGGACCAGGGTGACGATATCCTCCTCGCCGATTCCCCCGGGGACTTCCTTCTGCTTCCGGCCTTTTTTCGGCTTATACTCGATATAGGGGTCCGCCCCCATGACGCGAGGGTTTGAGGTGATGGTCTCGGTAGCTGTCATAGCCACGTTCGCCTCGTTGATCCCGCAGGCCGGCCAGACGCCGTTCTTTGTGGAAACGTTCGGCGCGCAGGTGTAGCGCATCGGGTCGTCCGGGAGCTCCACGGTGAGGTGCGAGATCACGGTCCTGTATTTCTTCGGCTGCTTTGCGGCGGGCTTCACTATGATCTTTTTTGCCTGGAAAAGGCCGTCGTCATTTCTTGAAATAATGGTCGAGCCGTCGTTCGTAGCCTTTTTCCCGGCCAGTATAGTTGTACAGGGCATACCCATATCTCCTTTATCTGATTTTTAAATGAGTGCAAAAAATTTAAGCAGGAATATCCACATGAACAGTACTGCCAGCGAAATTACCGTGGTCGAGACTACGAGCTCTCCCGCGAGGTCGCCGTCGCAGTTCATACTGTAGGCCATGTTGAAGCATGCGGTCGCGTCCGGGACCGCGAAAAGCGTTACCAGCATGAATCTCTCGAAAGAAGACAGATCCAGCACGAAGGACAGCCCAAGAAGCGCCAGCGGGATCAGCAGCATCTTCACCGCGATCACCGCGACGTGGTACTTCAGGTTATTCTTCATCGAAGCAAATTTTATGATCGCACCGAGAATTATTATCGCAAGCGGTGTGGTCATGTCCGCGACCGCGTTTATAGGTGTGAGGACCACCGAGGGCAGCTTTATGCCGGTCCCCCAGACGATCAGTCCGACTATCGAGCCGGAGATCAGGGGGTTGGTAAGTATATCCCTGATCTTCTCTCCAACGCTCTCCCCCGTAATGTGCCCGTAATGGCTGAGCAGGATCACCGCGGCAAAATTGTACAGAGGCACGGTAACAGCCAGCAGCAATGCGGCGCGGTTTCCCGCGGTCTCCCCGAGCACGCTGGTAGCCAGCGGTATCCAGAAGAGGACCGTATTGCTCCTGTAGAGCGCCTGTACAATAACGCCTATCCGGCCGTCTTCCTTTTCAAAGCGGGGCACGATCAAAATGCCGAGGAAGATCACCGCCAGTATGGCCGCTGCCAGGAGAGCCATAAAAGCCGGCCTCGTTCCCGACCCGTGCTCCATGCTGTACATGCTGCGGAACATCATTATCGGGAAAAACCCCTTAAAGATGAACCGGTTGATCTTCTTCGCGAAAGCCTCATCCAGTATCCCGGCTCTTCTCAGAATATATCCGAACGCCAAATAAATGATGAAGGGGACTACCGCGTTCAGAGCAACTCTTAAACTTTCCAATGCCTATCTCCCGAGCGCCCCGCGCGCTGCTGCTGCTATGTTCTCCGCCCGAAGTCCGTATTTATCGTAGAGCTGGTCCGGGGAGCCGGATTCGCCGAATGAATCGTCCACTCCGATCATCCTCATAAGTACCGGATGGCGGACCGAAAGGAATTCCGAGACGGCGCCGCCCATTCCGCCCGCGAGCTGGTGCTCCTCGGCGGTCACTATCACCTTTGCGGACTCTGCTGCCGCGAGAAGCGCCTCTTCATCGAGAGGCTTCACGGTATGCAGATCGTAGACCGCTGCGGTAATGCCTTCCGCGGCAAGCTTTTCTGCTGCGATCGCAGCCTCGCGAACCATCGGACCGTTCGCAAATATCGCCGCGTCGGCGATCTCACCCGCGTTCCTGAGCTCCGGGCCGCTCACATGCCTTGCGCGGCCTATCTCAAATTCAGTATCTTCGTCCGTTATTACGGGAACGGCTTCCCTCCCGAACCTCAAATATACCGGTCCGGGATATGCAGCTGCGGCAAGCGTGGCTTTCTCGGTCTCAAGGCTGTCGCAGGGGACCACTACCGTCATATTCGGAAGCACTCTCATGATCGCGACGTCCTCAAGCGCCTGGTGGGTAGCCCCGTCTCTGCCCACGGAAAGGCCCGCGTGGGCCCCGCCGAGCTTAACATTCAAATTGTTGTAGCAGACCGTGGTCCTGATCTGGTCCCAGGCCCTCCCCGCGAGGAAGACCCCGTAGGTGCTGCAGAAAGGAATGAGCCCGCCGAGGGCCATGCCGCTCGCAGTCCCCACCATGTCCTGCTCGGAGATCCCCATGTCGAGGAAGTGATCGGGATATTCTTTTTTGATCCAGTCGGTCCTGGTAGATTTCGCGACGTCTGCGTCAAGCACCATCACCTTCGGGTCAGCTGCGCAGAGCTTTAAAAGCGCGTTCCCGTAACCGTCCCTCATCGGGACTGCCTTATATTCCTTCATAAGGGACTCACCTCCCCTTCCGGAGCCTCTTCTTCGCTGTCGTAATCTTCTTCTAAGTATTTTTCAAAGCCGTTTCCGCCCGCGATATCGGAAAGCGCTCTTTCGAGCTGCTCTGCGTTCGGCGCGGTCCCGTGCCAGGCCGGGTCGCCCTCCATATAGGAAACCCCCTTGCCCTTCACGGTGTTGGCAATAATGACCGTCGGCGCGCCTTTAAGCGCCTCCGCGATCTTATAGGCTTCTACTACATTTATCACATCGTGCCCGTCGACCTCGATCGCGTTCCAGCCGAAATCAGTGAATTTCTCGCAGAGGTCTCCGAGCGCCTTTATATTTTCAACGGTATCGTCGAGCTGGACGTGGTTGTAGTCCACGAGTGCGCAGACATTGTCCAGATGATGCTGGGCCGCGGTCATTACCGCCTCCCAGACGGAGCCTTCCTGAAGCTCGCCGTCGCCCATGAGGCAGTATACCCTGCCCGGGTGCCCGGTCCTGCGGAAAGCAAAAGCAAGTCCGTTCGCGACGGAAAGCCCCTGCCCGAGGGAACCCGCAGAGCACTCAAACCCGGGGATCCTCTCTGCGTGGGGGTGTCCCTGCAGTATCGAGCCGAGTTCGCGCAGGTGCTGCATCTCATCGGGACTGTAAAAACCCGCCCTCGCAAGAACGCTGTAAAGAAGCGGCCCGGCGTGGCCCTTCGAAAGTATGAACCGGTCGCGGCCCTCCCATTCGGGATCTTCCGGACGGTACTTCAGGATCCCTCCGAAATACAGTCCGCAGACGAGCTCGGTCGCGGAGAGCGACCCTCCCGGATGCCCGGAGCCCGCCTTGCCGATCATGCTCACTATATCGCTTCTGACCTGCCGGCAAATTGCCATAAGCCTTTCTCTTTCTTCAGTCATTCTATCCTCTCCCGGATCTAAAAAACCATGCCGCCCCGCGGCACTCGCTCAAAAATCGCCAAGAACCGCCCAGACTGCGGCGCTCACTCGATCCTGACCTGCTCCACGCGGCTGTCGAGAACGCTTCCCATGAAATACCGCGCGATCTCCTCTGCCTGCGCCGCGTCATCGCTCACGAAATACCTGTGCGTCCCGGGCTTCCCGGAATCATTAAGCGTCCCCGCCTTCTCCAGGCTCTCCCGCAGTTCCTGCGCCGCCGCGCCTGAAGAGCTGATAATATTAAGCTCCGGATAATATTTCCGAAGGATGTCTGTCAGCAAAGGGAAATGCGTGCACCCGAGTATCAGGGTGTCAACCTCTTTGTCAACCAGCGGCTGCGCGTACTCCTGCACAACCATCTCCGCGACCTTGTCGCCGGGGAGGAACCTCCCGTTCTCGACGAGCGGGACCAGCAGGGAGCAGGGCATGTCAAATACCTCTGCCTCGGGATTGTATCTCGCGATAGCCCTGTCGTAAGCACCGCTTGCGGCAGTCGCCTTGGTGGCCATGACCCCGATCCTGCCGTTCCTGGTGGTCTTCGCCGCCATCCTCGACGCCGGATCGACGACCCCGAAGACCGGGAATTCCGGATATGCGGCCATGACCTCTTCCCTCGCGGTTGAATCCGCTGTATTGCAGGCGATCACTACCGCCTTTATATCAAAAGTTGCCAGAAATTTTACGTCAGAGAGTGCATACTCTATAATCTGGCGCTTCGACCTGGTCCCGTAAGGCACCCTTGCGGTGTCCCCGAAATAAACGATATTTTCATCCGGAAGACTGTCCACGATGCCCTTTACGACCGTGAGCCCGCCGATACCGGAATCAAATACGCCAATGTAACTGTTCTTATCCATATTTACCTTTCCTGGCCCAGCGCGTTAACGATCGCCTTAAAGTGCCTGCCGCGCTCTTCGTACCCGCTGTACTGGTCAAATGAACTTGTTGAGGGAGAAAGCAGGACGGTGTCGCCGCTCTCTGCGATCTCTGCGGCCCTGGCGACCGCCTCGTCCAGGGTATTTACAACTATTCCGCCGTCACCGGCAGTGTCACGCACAAGCCTCGGGCCGCAGGCGCCGAAGCCGATGACCTTTTTCACGCACCCGAGCGCGGCCTTCACGTCATCCATCGGAAGCCCCTTTTCAAAGCCTCCCAACAGCAGGATCACGCCTTTATCAAATGCCTTGAGGGCGGTCACCGTAGCGTCGGTATTGGTGCCCTTGGAATCATTATAGTATCTCACTCCGCCGATCTCGCGGACGAATTCAATGCGGTGCTCGACCCCTTTAAAGCTCCTCACGGTCTCCTCTATTGCCTCAGCCGGGATCCCCACAGCCTTCGCGAGAGCTGCAGCGGCCATCACGTTCTGAAGGTTATGCTTTCCGGGGAGAGGAATATCGCTGACCTTTATGATCTTTTCTCCGGCCAAGCAGACCCAGCCCTCACTGATGTAATCGTCAGTGCCTGTGCGGACCAGGCTGAAGCTCTGCACGCGGCAGTGAACAGGGTATTTCTCCGTGTACTCAGCGAGATTTGCGTCGTCCGCGTTGAGGATAAATGTGTCCGCGTCCCTCATGTTGCGGTAGACTTCGGTCTTGGATTTATAATAGACCTCCACGCTCCCCATCACGTCAAGGTGATCCGGTGTAAGGTTCAGTATCACTGCGGCCTCCGGGCGGAAGGTGTCGATGTCCACCAGCTGGTAATTGGAGATCTCAAGCGCGATGTAGTGCCCTTCCTCCTCGAGAAGGCCCTCCTCCAGGACCGTCTCGCAGAGAGGCGTGCCGATATTGCCGCAGGCGTGAGCC
>JAIKVW010000031.1 GCA_024685315.1 Lachnospiraceae bacterium | reverse complement strand
ATTAATGGTAGCCATTAACAGAGCCATGGCCTGTCTCTGTCCTCCTGATAATGAACCGACCTGCTGAGTCAGACGGTCTTCCAGACCCATCTGCAGCTGTGATAATTTCTCTCTGAAGAATTCACGGTCTCTGTTAGTGATCGTGGTTATCCATCTGCCGGTCTTGGTTGCCAGGGCCAGGTTTTCTTCAACGGTCATGTTCGGGGCGGTACCCAGAGTCGGGTCCTGGAACAGACGACCGATATCTCTGGAACGTTCATACTGCGGCAAAAGGGTAATGTCTTTGCCATCGAGGATGATCGATCCGGAATCGGTAATGAAATTACCGCAGATGGCATTGAACAGAGTACTCTTGCCGGCACCGTTGGCACCGATCAGTGTGATGAATTCCCCGTCCTGGACATTAAGACTGAAATCATCCAGTGCCTTCCTTTCGTCAGGTGTTGATGCATTGAATGTTTTAGTAATGTTATTTATCTGCAGCATCATTTCACCTCCTGACGGTAACTGACTCTTCTTCTTATTAGCGGCAGCTGGCTGTGCAGGTATGGACCGGCAATGGCGATTATGACAATGACGGATGAAACCAGCTTCAGCATGTAGGCAGGCATGTTCAGCCTTAAGGCTATGGTGTATACCGTATCACCTTTTTGGAACCCGAATAGCTTGGGCCCCATTCCGATCATGAACTCCTCTACTATTATCCCGTTCTTCCGCGCGACAATAAAATGTCCGAATTCATGGAACAGGATAATTGCGCCGAACACAAGCAGCGCGACAATATATCTCAAATTAGAATTTCCTCCTGATATGTTCGTACGTCCACTGTTCGGTCTCCAGGATCTGAGCGAGATCCGGATCCTCTATAAGGCTGTGGGCGCTCATACAGTCCTCTATTATATCATATATATCCAGGAATTTAATATCTCCTCTAAGGAACATTGCAACTGCCTTTTCGTTCGCGGCGTTAAGCACTGTAGGCATGCTTCCGCCGGTCCTGATAGCATCGTATGCGAATGCAGGACCTTTAAAGGTATCAAGGTCAGGCTTCTCAAAGCTGATGCTTCCGGTCTCGAAAAGATCAAGTGAATTTACGGAAAGGTCATGGCGCTCAGGATAATATAGCGCATACTGGATCGGAATCCTCATGTCGGGGGTTCCGAACTGGCCGATAATTGCCCTGTCGTTAAACTCGACCGCGGAATGAAGGACACTCTGAGGCTGTACAACTATCTGTATTCTTGAGGCATCCACATCAAAAAGCCACCTGGCTTCTATGACTTCCAGACCTTTATTGACCATTGTCGCAGAATCTATGGTGATCTTCTTTCCCATCTTCCAATTCGGATGGTTTAGTGCCTGCGCTGCGGTAACATATTTTAATTCTTCTCTTTTCTTTCCGCGGAAAGGTCCGCCGGATGCGGTCAGAATGATCTTTCTGATGCCTCCGTGGTCCTCACCGTTCAGCGACTGGAAAATCGCAGAATGTTCACTGTCTACTGGAAGGATCCTGACATTGTTTTCCTTTGCGAGCCTGGTAATCAGGTGTCCAGCCGTGACCATAGTTTCCTTGTTGGCAAGGGCAATATCCTTTCCTGCCTGGATAGCGCTTATAGTGGGTTCTATCCCGATCATGCCTACTACAGCGGTCACGACGATATCATTCTCAGGAAGGCAGACTGCCTCCTTAATGCCCGCCATGCCTGAAAGTACCCTCACATCCAGATCACTTAATCTTGTCTTAAGGTCGGATGCGGCTTTCTCGTCATACATGCATATGGTACCGGGACGGAATTCGCGGGCCTGCCTTTCCATCGCTTCGGCATTGTTCCCTGCGATAAGAGCAGTTACTTTAAAATCATTTGTTCTTGATATTACGTCAAGAGTCTGCGTTCCGATCGAGCCCGTGGAACCCAGAATAGCAATATTTTTCAAGATCAAATACTCCTGTTATTATTTTTATCAGATACCAAGGAAAATAGCGGCTATATAGACCGCAGGGGCAGCAAATGTAAGGCTGTCGAACCTGTCCATTACTCCGCCGTGTCCGGGTATCAGATTTCCGTAATCCTTCACGCCGCTTTCCCTCTTGATCGCGGAAGCGGTAAGGTCGCCCAGCACCGATATAAAACCTGCGACTGCGCAGATGATCATGCAGGCAAAGGCTGGATGAATGCTGAAGCTGAGGAATTTATTAAAGATCGCGCCGAATATAAGTCCAAGCAGAGCGGCCCCGGCGATCCCTCCTATAAGTCCTTCAAGGCTCTTTTTAGGGCTGAGCTCGGGGAAAATCTTCTTCTTTCCGAACTTCATGCCTACGCAGTATGCGCAGGTGTCATTTCCCCAGGCGCTGATGAAAATCAGAGCAGTCACGCAGGCGCCTGCAGCAAGATTCCTCGAAAGGTAAATGAATGACAGGGTGAAGGGAATATAAAGAATTCCGCCGAGGATGAAGAAAATGTCATCACTCCTGTACTGAGGGTACTTGATCACATATGCAGCCATCAGTATAAGCACGCTCCCTGCGAGCCCCATGACCGGCGCGTAAGAGTAAGCCGTAAGCACGGAAATCATATACCCTGCGGCGATAATATACCCTAGTATCGCAAGGAAATCCTTCTCGACCCCTCTGGTCCTGTAGAATTCAAAAAGTCCGATTATTCCAATCGCAAAGTTAAAAATAAAGAGAGGCAGCCTGCCAATAACGATAAGCACGATAACTGCCGCAAGCAATATAGCGCCGCTGATAAGCCTTTTCTTAAACATTTTATAGTCCCCCGTGTCTTCTGCTGCGCCTGCTGAACGAACGGCACGCGTCTTTCAAAGTTTCCATATCAAAATCCGGCCAAAGCACATCAGTATAATAAAACTCTGAGTAAGCCGTCTGCCATGGCATAAAATTAGAGAGTCTTTCTTCACCGCTGGTCCTTATAACAAGATCAGGGTCAGGTATTGAAGCGGTATCAAGATGCGCGGTGATTGTTTCCTCGGTAATATCGGCAGGATCGACACCCTCGGATACGATATTCCTGACTGCCCGTGTGATCTCGTCTCTCCCGCCGTAATTGATCGCAATAGTAAAATTCAGCCCGGTATTTGCGGATGAATCACTCTCCAGAACGGCTATTGCATTCTGGATATCCTCAGACAAAGCCGTTCGGTCCCCGATACACCTTACCCTCATATTCTTTGAGATCATTTTGTCGTGATAATCCGTGAGGTAGTCAAGGAAAAGCTCCATCAGTGTATTAACTTCATCGCTCGGCCTCTTCCAGTTTTCAGTGGAAAAAGCATATACAGTAAGGTATTTGATCCCGAGCGTCCATGCGTCTTCGCAGACCATTTCCACATTCTCCGAGCCCTGGGCATGCCCGAAGGTCCTCGGCATTCCGCGCTTCTTTGCCCAGCGTCCGTTGCCGTCCATTATTATGGCAACATGTTCAGGTATATTAAAGATCTCTCCGTCAATTTCTCTTTCCGTAATAACCGCCTCCTGTCCTTCCGGCAGCTGGATAATACCGCTCTCTAAACAAAGAGAACTGCCGGATCCCGACAGTTCTCTTTTAAAATATAAGACTATACAGTCATGATCTCCTTGGTCTTGGCTTCAACTGCCTTGTCTACATCTGCGATATATTTGTCCGTAAGCTTCTGAAGCTTGGTCTCGAAATCCTTCTGATCGTCCTCCGTGACTTCCTTTGCCTTAAGGAGTTTCTTGACGGTGTCATTGCCGTCGCGGCGGATATTCCTGAGCGCTACCTTTGCTCCTTCGCCTTTCTTCCTGACATCCTTTGAGAGGTCCTTACGGCGCTCCTCTGTAAGCTCGGGGAAATTCAGACGTATCGATTTGCCGTCATTATTCGGGTTGATACCGATATCAGAAGTCTGGATGGCTTTCTCGATAGCTTTTACCATTTTCGGTTCCCAGGGCTGGATAAGGAGAACGCGCGCTTCAGGAACGCTTATGTTCCCGACCTGCTGGATAGGTGTAGGAGTTCCGTAGTAATCTACCCTGATCTTGTCCAGGATATGCGGATTCGCCCTTCCGGCACGAATCGTCTGGAAATCCTTTTCCAGTGAGTCAAGAGTCTTTCCCATCTTAACTTCCAGAGCATCAATTAATTCATTGTCCATTTCACACCTCTGATCATTAAAACTATTTCAGACAGTAACCCGGGTCCCGGTGAACTCCCCGCTTACGGCATTAACAATGCTGCGCTCGCCGCGGAGCCCGAAGACCATCATAGGCATTTTATTCTCAAGGCACATTACCGCGCTGGTAAGGTCTATGGCCGCGAGGGATTTTTCGACAACTTCCTTCATAGGGAGCACATCGTATTTCTTCGCCTCAGGGTTGAGATTCGGATCGCTGTCATAGATCCCGTCGACCGCTTTTGCAAGGAATATGCAGTCGGCGCCGATCTGGAGCGCTCTGAGAGATGACCCTGAATCTGTAGAGAAATACGGGTGTCCGGTCCCTCCTGCAAAGAAGATCACCTTACCGTCTTCAAGATCTTTCACCGCAGCGTCACTGCTGAACAGCGTCGTGATCCCGCCGCACTCAAAAGGAGTGTAAACAGTAGTTCCGATCCCTTCGAGCCTTACCAGTTCAGACATGTAGATGCAGTTGATGACCGTGCCGAGCATGCCGATCTGGTCGGAATGAGACCTTTCGATGATCTTGCTGGAATTCCTCCCGCGCCAGAAATTACCGCCGCCGGTAACGACTGCGATCTGGATGCCTTTGCGGGTAAGCTCAGCGATCTCGCCTGCAACTTCCCGGCAAACATTCTCATCAAATCCGTGTCCGATCTCCCCGGAAAGAGCCTCTCCGGAAAGCTTCAGGAGTATGCGGTTCCACTCTGCCATTTTAGTGCCTCCATTAGTATTTACTTTAGCATAAAAAGCATTATTTAACAATATATCTAGTCCCAGATATCATCTGTTCCGTGCGAATCCGGAATGATCGTGATCTCAGGGGAATTGATCTTAACCCTCGTATGCGCGGGAACGCTCTTCATGATGACGCTGTTGCCGCCGATCACGCAACCGTCGCCGATAACGGTCTCACCGCCGAGGAGCGTTGAATTCGCATAGATGGTAACATGGTCGCCTATCGTAGGATGACGTTTAACACCTGCGAGCTGCTGCCCTTTCCTGGTGGAAAGCGCACCGAGCGTGACGCCCTGGTATATCTTTACGTAATCTCCTATGACCGTTGTCTCTCCTATAACGATCCCGGTACCGTGGTCAATGCAGAAATACTTTCCTATCACAGCGCCGGAGTTAATGTCTATTCCGGTGAGGCTGTGAGCGTATTCCGTCATTATCCTGGGTATAAAAGGAACGTCCTGAACATAAAGCTCATGGGAGATCCTGTAAACGTAGACCGCAAGCAGCCCGGGATATGAGAATATGATATCTTCCTTGCTCTTTGCCGCGGGATCGCCATCAAAGCTTGCCTGAATGTCCATAAGAAGCATTTTCTGGATGTATGGGATCTTCCCGATGAACTTTTCAGCGATGTCCGCTGCCATCTCCTCGGCTTTGTCAGGCGCAAGAGCCTCCTGTTCGCGGTACTTCAGCGCAATGCATATCTGTCCCTTAAGCTTTTCATATATCTCGGTCATCATGTTCCCGAGAAAATAATCCGGCATAGAACTTGAAATATTTTCATCGCCGAAATAACCTGGGAAGATAACACGGCGCATGTCCTTGATGATATCAATTATAATGCGCCTGCTGGGCATTTTCAGGCCGGTCTCTTCAGTGACAAATATGTCTTCCTGCTTTACGGTCTCCCTGATGGAAGAAACCGCATCCTTGATCGTATCTTTTATCATTTTTACTCGTTTCCGCTGTATTTCTCGGCCTGCTGCCTTATAAGCTCTGCATCGTCGAAGTAGTTGATCTGCATAGCGCTTCGCATTTCGTAAAGCGTCTGTCCGGCCTTCTCCCTCGCGCGGTCGCTGCCTTTCTTCAGGATCTCATAGACGTAAGGAATATCCTTCTCGAACTCGCTGCGGCGCTGCCTGATCGGTTCAAGGGTCTCCTGTATAATATTATTGAGGAACTTTTTGATCTTCACATCGCCGACGCCGCCCTTCTGGTAATGCTCCTTGAGGTCGTCGAGGCAGGCAAATTCCGGAAGGTACCTCTCGAAATGCTCGTCGCTGCAGAAGGCATCCAGATAGGTGAATACGGTGTTACCCTCGATCTTGCCGGGGTCTGTGATCTTAATATGCGTCGGGTCGGTAAACATGCTCATTATCTTCTGACGGACGGTCTCGCGGTCGTCGGACAGATAGATGCAGTTCCCGAGTGATTTGCTCATTTTAGCCTTGCCGTCAGTGCCAGGAAGCCTCATGCAGGCCTTGTTGTCGGGAAGCATGATATTAGGCATCACAAGGACTTCTCCGTAAAGGGAATTAAACTTATGGACTATCTCCCTTGTCTGCTCTATCATAGGCGCCTGGTCCTCGCCTACGGGAACTACAGTAGCCTTGAAGGCAGTGATGTCTGAAGCCTGACTTATAGGATAACAGAAGAATCCAGCGGGGATATTCCTTTCAAACTGGCGCATCTGGATCTCTGACTTTACCGTAGGGTTCCTCTCAAGCCTTGATACCGTGACGAGATTCATGAAGTAGATCGTCATCTCGGTAAGCTCTGTAACGTAGGACTGCACAAAAAGCGAAGCCTTGGAAGGATCGATCCCGCAGGAGAGCCAGTCAAGAGCGACCTCGATCACATTCTGCCTGACGCGCTGCGGCCTGTCGAAATTATCAGTAAGAGCCTGTACGTCGGCTATCATGAAATATAACTCGTCAAAGTTGCCTGAATTCTGGAGTTCAACTCTTCTCCTGAGTGATCCGGCATAATGTCCGAGATGAAGTCTTCCTGTAGGTCTGTCTCCGGTTAAAATGATTCCGCCCATTTTAAGCTTTTCTCCTTATGCGGTAAATATAATGCATCCGGGAACATGTTAAGCCCGGATTTTTTTAAGTTTATCACTTAAGCCCGATAGACTCAAGTATTTCAAGCGATTTAAACTCCTTGTCTGTGACAGCCGCGCGGTACCTGTCCATTATCCCCGAAAGCTCGCTGACAGCCTCATCCGGCACACTGAATGAATAGAGCTTCTCTAAATCGGAGCTTATAATGTACTGCATGGTATACCTTACCAGAGGTGAAATGTCATCCACTCTTCCCTTTGCTTCATTAAGACAGCTGCTGCAGAGGGTCCCTCTCATGCGGACGCTGAAGTGGTCCAGGGCTTCCTCCCTGCCGCACCTCGCACATTCGAACACCTGCGGACCTTCTCCGTTAATGGACATCAGCCTCAGCTCGTAGATGCACCTTATAAGCTTATGAGGTATCAGTTTTTTGAGAAGTACTGAGAGTGTCTTATAGAGGAGTTTCAGGACTTCGCGGTCATCGTCATTTTCCCTGCTGTAATATGAAGCAAATTCAAGGAAGTACCCGCCGTAGCAGGCATCGGTAAAATCATCCCGGATCTCTTCAAAGTAGTTCTCGACAGAAGCCGATACTATAGTGTATGCGTCGCGCCCCTGAAATGCGGTGAAAGTGCCGAAAACAAAAGGCTCCGAGGCAGCCATGAGCTGGTTCCCCGGGCGCCTTGCGCCTCTCACAAAGCCGGTGACTTTTCCGCGGTCTTCCGTGAGCAAAAGTACCCTGCGGTCATATTCCCCTGATGGGAAGGCAGCGAGGATCATCCCGCGAAGCTGTACGTTTTCGGCCATCTGTCCACTATCCTTTTAAAGTTCTTTCTTGCTGTATCCGAAGTTCTTCACCATTATATCGCTGTCACGCCAGTCTTTTCTGACTTTGACCCAGATCTTCAGGTTTACACGGCAGCCAAGCATTTCCTCGATCTCAGGTCTTGCCTGTGAACCGATCTTTTTCAGCATTTCACCGTCTTTCCCGATTATAATCCTTTTGTGGGAATCGCGTTCGCAGACAAGCGCGGCCTCAATATCGTAGAGGTCTCTTCCGCTCCGCTTTTTCATGCTAAGTATGCTGACTGCGATACCGTGGGGGATCTCGTCGCTGAGACATCTGAGCGATTTTTCGCGGATAAGTTCTGCGATTATCTGCCTCTCCGGCTGATCCGTCACAGACTCTTCATCATAATACCTCGGCCCGTAGGGAAGGTATTTGAAGATCGTTTCAATAAGGTCTCCTGTATTATCTCCCTTAAGCGCCGAACAGGGAACTATCTCCTCAAAATCATAAAGTTCATTGTATGCTGAAATTACGTTAAGGAGGTCCGCTTTCTTTACGGTATCGATCTTATTGATGACAAGGATGACTGGCACATTTCGCTTCTTAAGAAGCTCTGCGATGTGCTTCTCTCCCTCACCGATCTTTTCCCTGGGCTCAACGAGCCAGAGCACGAGGTCGACATCCGCAACCGCGCCTTCAGCTGCCAGAGTCATGTACTCGCCGAGCTTGGTCCTGGCCTTATGTATGCCTGGGGTATCGACAAATACGATCTGTCCTTTATCGGAATTGTAGATCCCTGTAACCCGGTTCCTTGTTGTCTGAGGCTTGCTGGAGGTAATAGCGATCTTCTGGCCGACTATGCAGTTAAGAAGAGTCGACTTCCCTACATTTGGTCGTCCGGTAAGCGTGACAAAACCTGATCTTATAAGTTCATCTGCCATGTTATCAACCTATCAGTTCCTGGAAACTATGGAATCGTTCCTTATCCTGTTCGAGCATCTTCCTGCTGCCAATCGAGCAGATATTAGCATTCTCGAGTGCGCATCTTACAGCATCGGCGAATGCCCTGATATCTTCAGGACGGCAGTTCAGGAGTTTGCTGCGGTTCGAATTGAGCTCTTCTTCAGTCTTGCCGGTCATGAATGCGCTGAGCGACCTTTCGCCTTCAAGCTGCGGCGTAAGCGGCATATCTATGCTGCCGAAAGTCCCAAGAAGGAATTTGGTGAAATCCCTCTCCGAGGGGTCGAATTCCTTGAGATAATCAACTGCTCCTCTGTAAGCGTCAAATGTATCTGCTGCTTTCGGATCCCTGTAAGAAGAGAACATGAAATCTCCTTCTTCTCCATACTGGAAAAACGCGCCGTAAGCTCCGCCGAGCACACGGACTGTGTTCCATAGATACTCGGATGAAAGGATATTCTTCAGCACTGACATGCGAGGATCATATTTCATTCCTGAAGGGAGGTAATCTCCGATCATTGAATTATACTGGACAGTTCCGGGTATAATGAAGGCCTCGTTAGCAGTTGTCCGCGGCAAAATGACGGCAGGAACTTTATCTTCTTCATTAAGCTCATTTGCAAAGAGATGATCTGCAAGCATATCAAAAAGTTCTTCAATGCCTTCATATCCTTCTGCGTCACAGGTCGCGTCAACAAGCATTAATTCCCTGCGAAACACTTTGCGCGCCAGCCCAGTGAGCGACTCGGAAATGCTGTCTGCTTTGGAATCATAATCCGCAAGGCATTCGGAAATAAATCGATAATAATCGATGCCGCCTGTAAGATCATATATCCTTCCAGCTGCGCTGCGGTATGACTCGGCACGTTTCATACTGAATGAATGACCTGCAGACATAAATCCCATTTCAAGCCTGGATTTGATCCCCTGCAGTATTTCCTTAAGCCTCGCCTTGTCGCTGTAAAGAGTCTTTACCAGCATTTCCTCGGTGAGGCGCAGCAGCTCATTTTTCTTCCCGTAAAGTACTCTTCCATTAACCTTGAAGTAGAATTTGTATTCCGGGGAATTCTCCACCCTGTAAATCGAGAATCCTGTGGAAATGCCTCCGGTATGGAAATTCTCTTCATCTGAGAACTCTTCATAGCTGTGCAGCTCGGTATCCATATCGCCTATAGCATCTGAGAGCAAAGCAAGATACGGAAGCTCCTCTTCCCTGATATGCATTGCCTCAAAAAGGAGCTTTGTATAAAGGATACCGTTAGTATTTATATTGTGCCAGAGGATATCGTAACCATCCCTGCTCCGCAGTTCATTATGTAAAGGCAGGCTCTCCTTACGGATGTTCTCAAGCTCCAGAAGAGGGATCTTTTCAAGATTCTCATCAGGATCAGACGCGGACTGGTATTCCTTAAGTTCGGCTGTATCCTGAACAAGCTTCTTTATCTCTTCATCGCTCATTTCAGCCTTTACAGCTGCCATTTTATCGGCATTTTCTTTTTCTTTACGTGAGATCATCCCGGGATCAGGCGTCATCAAAACGACGGATGAATGAGGATTATCGAGGAGATACTCTTTGATAAGGCCTTCGAAATATCCTTCACTCATTGCCTCTCTGAGGGCCGGGAAGTATTTTTCAAATTCCAGATATTTAAAAGGTTCGTTATCATCATAGATCCATCCAGACATTGCCTGAAGACCAATGATAAGTCCCTTAGGGAAACGTCCGAAGTCATTCTCCCTCATCTTGAATTCAAAGAAGTTAATAGCGCTCTCGATGCTCTTCCTGCTTAATTCACCATCTGCAAGCTTCTCAAGCAGGCTGCGTATTTTCCCTGTGATTTCATTCTTCTTAGCCGGATCTGTTCCCTTTACGATTACTGACATATAAGGCTGCAGAATATCAAATTCATTCATGCCGTATACGTCGCTTCCGTAACCTTCGGAAACAAGCATCTTTTTAAGAGGAGCCGCCGGCGCTTCCATAAGCACATATTCAAGGATCTGGAATGCGTAATATAGCTGCGGATCAAGCTTTTCGCCGATCACCCAGCTGCATGCAAGATAAGCCCCTGAATTATCGCCGCCGCTCTCCACAGGATAGCTTAAGACCGCATCAACGGGCTTTTCAAATCCTGCCTGAGACTTAATTTCAGAATCCACCTCTATCCTCTCATAATTTGAGAGATACTCCCTGTCGATGTATTCAAGATTCTCCCTTACATCCATGTCTCCGTAGAGGTAAATGTATGAATTGCAGGGATGATAATATTTTCTGTGAAAATCAAGGAACTCATCATAAGTAAGTTCAGGGATATGATCCGGGTCTCCTCCAGAGTCAACTCCGTACGCGGTATCGGGAAACAGCGTATCGGAGATACTCCTCACGATCAATGAATCAGGAGATGAAAAATCCCCCTTCATCTCATTGTAGACAACGCCGTTTATAGAGAGCGGATCGTCCTCATTCTCAAGCTCATATCTCCATCCCTCCTGGCGGAATATTTCATCGTGAAGATAGATATTCGGATGAAATACCGAGTCGAGATAGATGTCCATGAGGTTCCTGAAATCGGTCTCATTACAGCTTGCGACCGGGTATACGGTCTTGTCCGGATAGGTCATCGCATTAAGGAAGGTCGCAAGTGAACCCTTCATTAGTTCAACGAACGGATCCTTCACTGGATATTTTGAAGATCCGCAGAGCACGGAATGCTCCATAATGTGGGCAACCCCGGTACTGTTTGCCGGAGGAGTCCTGAAACCGATGCTGAAGACCTTGTTATTGTCATTATTAGAAAGGACAGCGATCCTGGCGCCGCTTTTAACATGCACCAGAAGAGCTGCCTCTGAAGCTGTTTCTTTTATATATCCACTCTTAATGATCTCATATGTAGAAGGCACACATGAACTGTCTATTTTCATTCTATATTTTCTCCTGTTGATTCTCCCTGTAAACATGTGAACGTGCCTTTCCCGCATGCCGGAAAAGGCACGTCAATTATTTCAGATAGCTTTTCTAATGACCCCGAAGCCGAGAGGATAAGGTCCGATATGAACGCCTATCGTTACTCCGATCTGCCCTATATCGATAAATGGTGAGGCATCAGGCCAGATTTCCTTCATCCTGTACTGAATGTATCGGCAAAGTTCGTGGCCTTCCTCTATATCGTATCCGTAGCCAACCATGAAGGAATACTGGGAAGGATCGTCGCAGTTTTCGCGAACATATTCAAGAAGTTTATCGCATATCTTTGAAATCGAATGCTTCCTGCCTCGAGCAAGCCCCATGGAATAAAGCTCGCCGTTTGTCATAAGTATGAGCGGACGAAGATGCAGGATATCCGCTGATATGGCCGAAAGCTTGCCAAGCCTTCCACCGTGGACAAGATAGTCAAGTCCGTGGATCGTGAAGAATATCTTGGCGGTGCCCCTGATCTTCTCTGCCCTGTCCCAGAGTTCCTCAAATGTCGCACCGCTGTCCCGGTAATTCGCAAGTTCCTGTATAAAGAGTCCCTGCATCAATGTCGCCATTGTGGTGTCCATGACCCGGACCCTGACTCCTGGATATCTTTCCATGATCTCAGTTCCCGCAATATTCGCAGAATTAAAAGAACCTGAGAACTTGGAAGACAGCGTGAAACATATAATGTCCATCCCCTTGGAGGCATATTTATCAAAGACAGTAATAAAGTCATCAACTGTAGGAAGCGAAGTATGCGGATAGACCTTCGGGTTATCTACCATGAACTGGTAAAAATCCCTCACGTTCTGTTCGACCTCTTCTTTAAGGAATGTATTCCCATCAAATGTAACATAGTATGGGACTACACCAATGTTAAGCTTTTTGGCCCGTTCGCTTCCCATGTCCCAGGAACTGTCTGTAATCAATTGATACATATGTTTTCTCCCAAAAACATCTGCCGATTTATTATTTAAATGATCTTCAGATCATTCGGAACTATGCTTCAATACTGTAATTAGGAGCTTCCTTGGTGATATGGATATCATGAGGATGGCTCTCTTTGAGGGAAGCTGCAGAGATCTTGACAAATTTACCGTTCTCTTTAAGTTCCTCAATAGTACTGCATCCGCAGTATCCCATTCCGGCGCGGAGTCCGCCGATAAGCTGGAATACGGTATCTTCGACCAGTCCCTTGTAAGCTACACGTCCTTCTACGCCCTCAGGAACAAGCTTCTTGGCATCCTGCTGGAAGTATCTGTCCTTGCTTCCGTTCTCCATCGCTGCGATAGAGCCCATGCCGCGGTAGACCTTGTACTTACGTCCCTGGTAAAGCTCGAATGATCCCGGGCTCTCGTCACATCCTGCGAACATACTTCCCATCATGCAGACATTAGCTCCGGCTGCGATAGCTTTCGTAATGTCTCCGGAGAACTTGATTCCGCCGTCAGCGATGATCGGGATACCGTGCTCTTTTGCTGCCTCGTAGCAGCTCATTATAGCGGTGATCTGGGGAACGCCGATCCCGGCGACGACCCTGGTAGTACATATTGACCCTGGGCCTATACCGACTTTAACGCAGTCAACACCGGCATCTATAAGTGCCTTTGTGGCTTCTCCGGTAGCAACGTTTCCGGCAATTACCTGGAGATCGGGATATACATCCTTTACCATACGGACTACCCTCAGAACGTTAGCTGAATGTCCGTGCGCGGTATCTATTACAATAACGTCAACGGCAGCGTCTACAAGAGCTCCGACCCTGTCAAGTATATCGGCTGTAACTCCTACGCCTGCCCCGCAGAGCAGCCTGCCGCGCTCGTCCTTTGCTGAGAGCGGATACTTGATCTGCTTTTCAATATCCTTGATCGTGATCAGTCCCTTAAGGTTCCCTTCGTCATCAACTATGGGAAGCTTCTCCTTCCTTGCTTTGCCAAGGATCTGCTTGGCCTCTTCCAGAGTAACGCCTTCCTTTGCGGTTATAAGGCCCTCGCTGGTCATGCATTCTGAGATCTTCTTGGTATAATCCTCCTCAAAAAGCATGTCGCGGTTGGTAAGTATTCCGATAAGCTTGTGATCACTTGTTATAGGAACGCCTGAAATACGGAATTTACCCATAAGGGCATCTGCATCTGCAAGAGTATTATCAGGTCCAAGGAAAAACGGGTCTGTTATGACGCCGTTCTCGGAACGCTTTACTTTATCGACTTCATCGGCCTGATCCTCAATGGACATATTCTTGTGAATGATACCGATACCGCCCTGTCGAGCCATGGCAATAGCCATGCGGTGCTCTGTTACGGTATCCATTCCTGCGCTCATAAGCGGAACATTAAGATGTATCTTTTTAGTAAGAAACGTGCTAACATCGACCTGATTCGGAATGACCTCCGAATAGGAAGGGACAAGCAATACATCATCGAAAGTAATGCCTTCACCTATAATTCTTCCCATAGTATCCTCCGGAAATAAGATTTTTAAGGTACTGGACCTGACTAAATACTATAAAAACTCATTATAATTATATACGAACATGACTTTCCAATCAAGTCTAATTGACCCTTTGGGAAGCATATAAAGCACAAAAAAAACGGTGCTCCTGCGCTCTTCTAAGCATATCGCCTGAAGGGTGAAAAGCACCGTTCTTTAATAAGTATCAGGACCTAAGCCATTACCTGGCTTTGTTCCGGCTTGTTTATATCATTACATCATGCCGCCCTGAGGCATCTGAGGCATCGGCATATCCTTCTTGATCTCAGCTACTACAGACTCAGTGGTAAGAAGTGTAGACGCGATCGAAGTAGCGTTCTGAAGCGCGGTCCTGGTGACCTTTGCAGGATCGATGATACCGGTAGCGACCATGTCAACGTACTCTTCCTTAAGTGCATCGTATCCGATACCGGTCTCGCTCTCCTTGACCTTGTTAACGATAACTGATCCGTGGAGACCTGCGTTCTCAGCGATGTGATACAGAGGAGCCTCGAGAGCCTTAAGGACTACATTTGCTCCGGTCTTCTCATCGCCCTCGAGGGACTTAGCGCACTCGGCGACCTTCTTTGCAGCGTGGATATAAGCAGAACCGCCGCCACATACGATACCCTCTTCTACAGCTGCCTTAGTAGCTGCAAGAGCGTCTTCCATACGCATCTTCTTTTCCTTCATCTCAGCTTCGGTAGCTGCGCCTACACGGATGACTCCAACGCCGCCTGAAAGCTTAGCAGCTCTCTCCTCGAGCTTTTCCTTGTCAAATTCAGAAGTTGTGACTTCTGCCTGAGCGCGGATCTGGGCAAGACGGGCCTGGATATCCTGAGGCATGCCTGCGCCGTCAACGATAATGGTGTTGTCCTTGTCGACCTTGATCGACTTAGCGCGGCCAAGGCTTGCCATCGTAGCGTCCTTAAGCTCAAGACCTACTTCTGAAGAGATCACGGTGCCGCCGGTGAGGATAGCGATATCCTGGAGCATAGCCTTTCTCCTGTCGCCGTATCCCGGAGCCTTAACAGCAACTACCTTGAAGGTTCCGCGGAGATTGTTAAGAACAAGTGTGGTAAGTGCTTCGCCCTCAACGTCCTCGGCAATGATGAGAAGCTGGGCGCCGCTCTTTACGATGCTCTCAAGAACAGGAAGGATCTCCTGGATATTTGAGATCTTCTTGTCGGTGATGAGGATATAAGGATCCTCAAGGTTTGCGACAAGCTTGTCCATGTCTGTGCACATGTAAGCTGAAATGTATCCGCGGTCGAACTGCATGCCTTCAACGAGGTCAAGCTCGGTCTGCATGGTCTTGGACTCTTCAATAGTGATGACGCCTGTGTTGCTGACTTTTTCCATTGCGTCTGCGATCATCTCGCCAACATGCTCATCGCTTGCGGAGATAGCTGCGACCTTTGCGATCTGGTCTTTGCCGTTGATAGGTGAGCTGATAGCCTTAATTGCTTCAACAGCAACCTCAGTGGCCTTCTGCATGCCTTTTCTGAGGATGATCGGGTTTGCGCCTGCAGCGAGGTTCTTCATGCCCTCGTTGATCATTGCCTGTGCAAGGACTGTAGCGGTCGTGGTGCCGTCGCCTGCTACGTCATTGGTCTTTGTAGCGACTTCCTTAACGATCTGGGCGCCCATGTTCTCGAAAGGATCCTCAAGCTCGATATCCTTAGCGATCGTAACGCCGTCATTGGTGATAAGGGGAGTTCCGTAAGTCTTGTCAAGGACTACATTGCGGCCCTTAGGTCCAAGTGTAACTCTGACTGTATCTGCAAGCTGGTTTACTCCTGCTTCAAGGGCTTTCCTTGCTTCTGCCCCGTATTTAATTTCCTTAGCCATTTTATATTGCCTCCGATTTATTATTTATATTTCTATAGCAGTATTACTGAACTACTGCGAGAATATCGCTCTGTCTTACGATGATGTAGGTCTCATCATCTACCTTGTACTCGGTTCCGGCATATTTGGAATAAATGACCTTCTGGCCGACTGATACGACCATCTCGACTTCCTTGCCGTCAACAAGTCCGCCGGGGCCGACTGCTACTACTTCAGCTTCCTGGGGCTTCTCTTTGGAATTGCCGGTAAGAATGATCCCGGATTCGGTCTTCTCCTCTGCTTCGCCCTGCTTAAGAACTACCTTGTCAAATAAGGGAAATAACTTCATGGTAAAACGCCTCCTGGTATAAGTATTAAATTATCTTATCTATTTATTAGCACTCAATGACATCGAGTGCTACCACCATCAGTAATAATACAAACTATGTCTTGAAACTGCAAGAGCATTTAAATCAGAAAAATTAAGGGAAATCTTAATTTTTCTCTCGATTCCTCTGTATTTCTTTGATTTTCTTGCCAATTTAATTATTTCTGCAGTTTAAATGAGCTCTTCAGCGGTACTATCCTGTTAAATACCATTGCTTCGGGCTTAGAATCCTTGATGTCGATGCAGAAATATCCGTTCCTTACGAACTGGAAGCTGTCCCCGGGGCCGTATTCGGCAAGAGCCGGCTCTACAATACTGTCATTTAATACGGTAAGAGAATTAGGATTTACGTTCACTGTACCGTCTTCTTTATTGTAGACACCCTTCTCTTCGTCGACCAGATTCTCGTAAAGCCTTGCCTGCACATGGATCGCTGTGTTCTTCTCGACCCAGTGTATAGTCCCTTTGACCTTCCTGCCTTCGAATCCGCTTCCGCTCTTCGTCTCCGGATCATAGGTGCAGTGTACGCAGGTCACATTGCCGTTCTCGTCCTTGTCGATGCCTGTGCATTTAACGAAATAAGCATACATGAGGCGAACTTCGTTGCCAGGGAAGAGGCGGAAATACTTCCTCGGAGGCACTTCCATAAAGTCTTCCCTCTCAATGTAAAGCTCACGGCTAAAGGGAACTTTTCTAGAGCCCATTTCAGGGACTTCCAGGTTGTTCGGAACGTCGAGATATTCGATCTGTCCTTCAGGATAATTGTCTATAACGAGCTTTATGGGATCAAGCACTGCAAGCATACGGGGATTTTTAAGCTTAAGGTCGTCCCTTATGCAGTAATCAAGCATAGCGTAATCCACGGAGCTGTCGGCCTTTGAAACGCCTACCAGTCTCATGAACTCAGCGATCGCCTCGGGAGTATAGCCTCTCCTGCGAAGCGCAGCAAGAGTTACAAGCCTCGGATCATCCCATCCGTCTACAGTACCGTCTTCAACAAGCTTTTTGATATAACGCTTTCCGGTAACAACGTTCGTAAGGTAAAGCTTAGCGAACTCGATCTGCCTGGGCGGCTCCGGATACTCAAGCTCCCGGATCACCCAGTCGTAAAGCGGCCTGTGGTCTTCAAACTCAAGCGTGCAGATAGAATGAGTGACTCCCTCGATCGCGTCCTCTATAGGGTGGGCAAAATCGTACATAGGATAAATGCACCACTCATCGCCGGTATTGTGATGGGTCATATGAGCAACCCTGTAGATAACCGGATCGCGCATATTGATATTGGAGGAAGACATGTCGATCTTTGCGCGGAGGACTCTGGAACCGTCAGCACATTTTCCGTTCTTCATGTCGTCAAAGAGCTGGAGGTTCTCTTCTATTGAACGGTTCCTGTAAGGGCTCTCGCGACCGGGTTCAGTAAGGGTCCCGCGATATTCCCTGATCTCATCCGCTGAAAGGTCGCATACAAATGCCTTGCCCTTTTTGATCAGCTTTACGGCTGCTTCGTACATCTGCTGGAAATAGTTCGAAGCAAATTTGATCTCGCCGTCAAACTGCGCGCCAAGCCATTTTACGTCGCTGACAATGGAATCAACGAACTCAGTCTTTTCCTTGGTAGGATTTGTGTCGTCGAACCTTAAATAGAATTTCCCGCCGTATTCCTTCGCGAGACCGTAGTTAAGAAGGATCGACTTTGCATGGCCGATATGCAGATATCCATTAGGTTCCGGCGGGAATCTGGTGCATACTGCAGCTACTTTCCCCGCAGAGAGATCCTTGTCGATCTCGAGCTCAATAAAATTTCTGGATACGGTTTCCTTTTCCGCCTGCTTTTCGTTTTCCGGAAGCACGCGGGAATCCTCGTTTATTCCCATAATTTCCTCCAAGTTTAAATATCCTTTTAATTCTAACATTCAGGTTTTTCCCGGTCAAGGAATTACAGAGCTCTTAACGCTTTGTATAAAAAATAAACCGTCTGCCAATGACAGACGGTTTTATCCAGCTGCTGGTGAGAGTTGAACTCACGACCCCATCCTTACCAAGGATGTGCTCTACCACTGAGCCACAGCAGCATCGGGGTTATTTCTAACACCGAGTGTTAATATAGCAACTAAACTGCCTCTTGTCAAGAATTCTTTGAAAATCTTCTTCTTACAATTTCATAGGATAGCACTCCTGCGGCTACAGAGGCGTTAAGCGAACCGATATTCCCTTTCATGGGTATCCTTACGCAAATATCACACTTGCTCTTAACCAGGCGGCTGACTCCCTCGCCTTCATTTCCGATGACGAGCGCTACCGCTCCGCTGAGGTCTGCGTCGTACATGACTTCCCCGTCCATATCGGAACATACGGCCCAGATCCCCTGCTTTTTAAGCTCATCGATCGTATTTCCGATATTTGTCACCTTGGCGACCGGAGTATAGCTGACAGCTCCTGCGGAAGCTTTTGCTGCGACTGCGGTTAGAGAAGCTGCTCTGTGCTTAGGTATTATCACTCCGTGGGCCCCGGCTTCATTAGCGGTACGGATGATCGCTCCCAGATTATGCGGGTCTACGATCCCGTCAAGAATAATAATAAAAGGCGGCTCGCCTGAATCCTCTGCCTTGTTAAGGATATCTTCGACCGAAGCGTATTCATAAGCCGAGGCAAGTGCTATCACACCCTGATGCCGGCCTGTTTCAGACATTTGGTCCAGACGCTCCCGCGGAACGAAATTTATGACCGCATCCTGCTTCCTGGCCGCCCTCACAATGGTCTGCACTATACTGTCACGGCATCCCTCAAGAACAAACAGTTTATCGACAGTCTTTCCGGCACGAAGAGCTTCCCTGACCGCGTTACGGCCTTCTATGCGGGAAGATTCGCCGTTCTCAATGGCCTGTACCTCTTCCCTTATGTCTGATCCGTCTTTACGCATTATAATAAACCAAGCCTCCGAAATCCTTCACTTAAAATATATGCCGCCCTCTCAGTATTGCCGGTAAGATAAAGATATCCAATCAATGCCTCGCATCCGGTCGCTTTCCTGTAGTCAGCAGCTGTAGCATGCTTAGCCTTTGAAATAATATTGGAATTCCTTCCTCTTCTGCAAACGGCAGCTTCTTCCTCGATAAGCAGATCCTGAACAGCCTCGATCAGCCTTGCCTGGGTACCTGCGTTCACAAGCTGCGAAGCTTCGTGGGTCATCCTGTTTACCTGGGCGTTCTCGCTCTCTGCGAGATAGGTGCGCACCATGAGCTCATATACCGCGTCGCCTATATATGCCAGGTTAAGCCCTGAGTAATCGCGGATATCTCTGGACATGCTTCCGAAATTCTCACGCACCGAGCTGCAGACTTTTTCAAGCTCTAGGCTCTGCTCCATTTAACGCCCTCTCTTGTATCCTTAAGAAGGATGCCTTTGCTCTGAAGGAGGTTCCTGATCTCGTCAGCCCTTGCAAAATCTTTTGCCTTTCTTGCGGCCTGACGCTCCTCGATAAGAGCTGCGATCTCGTCGTCAAGGATCTCTTCTTTCTTTTCTGTTACTATCCCAAGGACTTCGCAGAACTTCTCCATTGCAGTCAGATATTCATTTCTGAGCGAAGCTGAAGAATCCTCGGTAACGTTAATGTTGGCAGCCTTTACGATCTCGAATACAGCCGAGATCGCATCAGCGGTGTTGAAATCATCATCCATCGAGGCCTCGAACTTCTGAGAAAGCTGCAGGAGCTGTTCCCTCGCATAGACCTCGTCTGCGGGGTCTATATCCTTCCAGCAATTAAGAGACCTTAACCTGTCTATTGCTGTAAGAATCCTCTCAAGACCTGCCTTCGCTGAATCCATGAGCTCCTTGCTGAAATTCAGCGGGCTCCTGTAATGGGCGCTGAGCATAAAGAACCTGAGCACCTGAAGATCGTACATCTCACTGATATCGCGGACGGTCTTGAAGTTGCCCAGGGATTTGGACATCTTTACACCGTCGATATTCAGGAATGCATTATGCATCCAGTAATGCGCGAACTCCTTGCCGCTGGCAGCCTCACTCTGCGCGATCTCATTTTCATGATGAGGGAAAATCAGGTCTTCTCCGCCGGCGTGAATGTCGATGGTCTCGCCGAGGTATTTCCTGGACATTACGGAGCACTCAATGTGCCATCCCGGACGGCCGGCGCTCCAGGGCGAATCCCAGGCTGGCTCGCCTTCTTTCCTCGGCTTCCAGAGAACGAAGTCCAGGGGATCCTCCTTGCCTTCCTCGCCGGTCACCTTGACCTGGTGATCTTCATCCCTGTGTCCGGATTCAAGATCGTCGATGTTTTTGTGAGAAAGTTTTCCGTAAGGCCTGAAGGATCTGGTGCGGAAATAAACGGTTCCGCCGACATTGTATGCGTGTCCCTTATCGATAAGGATACCGATCATGTCAATCATGCCGCCGATCTCGCGGGTCGCGCGGGGATGCACCGTAGCTTCCCGGACATTCATGCCCTGCATATCTTTTACGCATTCAGCGATATACTTCTCGGCGACTTCAGCGGAAGGAATGTTTTCTTCGATCGACCTTTTGATGATCTTGTCGTCGACGTCGGTGAAGTTTGAAACATATTTTACTTTATAGCCCTTGTATTCGAAATACCTGCGGACAGTATCAAATACGATCATAGGGCGGGCGTTACCGATATGGATCAGATTGTAAACTGTAGGCCCGCAGACATACATGCTTACCTTTCCTTCTTCTATCGGTACGAATTCTTCCTTTTTCCTGGTCAAAGTATTATATATCTTCAAAGCAAATCCTCCTGCTGCTTATAATTCTTCAAGAATGCAGACTGCCTGGGCCGCGATGCCGAGGCCCTCGCCGGTAAACCCCAGCCCTTCTTCCGTCGTAGCCTTCACATTTATCTGGCTGATGCTGGTCTCAAATGCTTCTGCAATATTTTTACGCATCTCATCGATGTAGGGCCGCATCTTCGGCCTCTGTGCGATTATCGTGGCGTCGATATTTCCTACTCGTAATCCCTGTGCTCTGATGATCCCGTTTACCATGGACGCAAGGATCATGCTTGAGATCCCCTTGTAAGCGCTATCGCTGTCCGGAAAATGAAGCCCTATATCCCCCAGACCTGCAGCCCCAAGCACCGCGTCCATTACCGCGTGCAGCAGCACGTCCGCATCAGAATGCCCCAGAAGGCCCTTTTCATAGGGTATGGTGACTCCGCCGATGATCATTTCCCTTCCTTCGGCAAGTCTGTGTACATCATAACCGGTGCCTATTCTCACGCTGGTCTCCTTTTCCTGAATGAATCTGACTGTATTATTAATAATAATACCACATAAAACTCATTTACAAAACAAGGCCCGAAAGAAGATCTTCCGGGCCTTTACGTAGCGAGAAAGAGATTCGAACTCTTGACACCGCGGGTATGAACCGCGTGCTCTAGCCAGCTGAGCTATCTCGCCATATATGGGACCTACAGGGCTCGAACCTGTGACACCCTGCTTGTAGGGCAGGTGCTCTCCCAGCTGAGCTAAGATCCCTCGTCTTTTATACGACGAAAATTATTAAAACATAGAATCGGCAAAATGTCAATTATGAAAATCAGAAATGTAAGTATTCCTCATCAAAAGCTTTTCTATCTATGATACAATATATCCATAAAATTTATTACAGGAGATATTCAACTTGAAAGCACCATTTTCAGCTTATCTTGATTCGATCGCTCCTGCAGTTCACGAGATCGTGGATACTCTTTCGTATTACTATGATTACGTAAGCGCGCTCTCTACAGACTCGTCCGGACTGCAGATCGTGATCTCTCAGCACAGCAAGACAATTACGAACAGTAATATGACGACAGAGCGCGGAACCGTGGTAAGAGTATGCAAAGACGGTCTCTACAGCGAATATGCTTTTGACGTACTTGATCCTGCCAACACCGGGAGCATCTGCGCTGTTATTAAAGGTACTCTTGACAAGCAGATAGCTTCTCTTAAGAGCCTCGGCGTAGAAGCTTATACGACAGGGATCCTTTCGGACGAACCTTTGACTCTCCGAGTCGAAAAGGAAGCAGAGGAACTTCCTGAAAACGCGGATATTGAGAAGCTTGCGGAGTATTTTGGAAGGCTTTCTGACAGCGGAATGAAGGAGATCCCGGACGCGCTTGACTGCCAGCTTCGAGGAGTTTCGACTCACATCAGCAAGATGTTCATCTCCAGGAACCGCGATCTCAGGCAGAGCTATGTATACACTGAAGGCAGTGTAATGGCCTTCTCTCCTAACGAGGCAGGCGAGCCTAAGCTCTATTATGACGGCGTATCCGGCTGCGGCGGGATCGAGATCCTGTACGGGCTTGAAGATAAAATGAAGCGCGGTCCCCAAATCGTCCGTGATCTTATTTTCGCAGAAAAGCTTGTTCCCGGTGAATATGACGTTATCACCGAGCCCGGCATAACCGGACTTATCGCGCACGAAGCTTTTGGACACGGAGTCGAGATGGATATGTTCGTAAAGGAAAGAGCTCTGGGCAAGGAATACATTGGCAAGCGCGTTGGTTCCGACCTTGTAACAATGCATGAAGGCGCGCTTTGCTCCGAAAGCGTCACCGCCTATGCCTTTGATGATGAGGGCACTCTTGCCGGTGACGTGACCGAGATCGATCACGGTATCCTGAAGACCGGTATCTGCGATGCTCTCAGTGCGCTTAGGCTTGGCACGGTTCCTACCGGGAACGGCAAACGTGAGAACTTCTCGCATAAAGTCTACACCAGAATGACAAATACCGTATTCGATTCCGGCACGGACACACTTGAAGATATGATCGCATCCATTTCTTTCGGCTACCTTCTTGAAGGCATGGACAGCGGCATGGAGGATCCAAAGCATTGGGGTATCCAGTGCCTGATATCGCGCGGATACGAAATAAAGGACGGAAAGCTTACCGGCAAGGTCGTTTCTCCCGTTATCATGACCGGATATGTGCCTGACCTTCTCGGCTCGATATCAATGGCCAGCACGGACCGCCGTGTCGATGGCAACGGAGCCTGCGGCAAAGGCCACAAAGAATGGGTGAAGGTTGCCGACGGCGGCCCCTATCTTAAAATGAAAGCGAGGCTTGGATGATGGAAGCAAATACATTCAACCTTATAAGAAATAAACTGGATGTCATGGATCTCTATGGCTATGAAATTACTGAAGAATCAGTAACCGGCTGGGAATTCTACTTTATCCGCCACAAGCTTGATCAAAACCGCGCTAAGAAGATCGGTTCCATAAACGTTACTGTTTACAGGCTTCTCGACGAAGGAAAGAATGTTGGGAACGCGAATGCTTCCTTCTCTCCTACCGTTACTGAGGAAGAGATCGACAAGACACTCGCTGACCTTTATTTTGAAGCAGGGCTTGTTAAGGACCCGGTATATAAGCTTAATGATAAGCAGCTTGCTGAGCTTCCCGAAGGACAGGCTCCTGACGTAGCTGTAATCAGCTCGGATTTCATTAAGGCCATGAACCGGATCCCTGAAAACGATGCTGAGTACCTTAACTCTTATGAGATTTTTGCTAACGCAGTTAAGAGGCATTTTCTTAATTCAAATGGTGTGGAGTACACTGTAACTTACCCGAGTTCCACGCTTGAAGTAGTCACAAATGCCAGAGATGAATCTCACGAGGTCGAACTCTACAGAATGTACACTTCCGGGACCTGCGATGAAAACCGTATCAAAGATGATGTCACCAGAGTTCTCGGATTCGGAAAGGACAGGCTGTCATCGGTTCCTACGCCAAAGCTTGGCTCCTATGATGTGATCTTCTCAACTGAAGCAGCCGCGCAGATCTACAGCTACCTCACCTATCAGATGTCAGCTGGATTTGTTGTGCGAAAATATTCGGACATGGAGATCGGAAAGCCTCTTTCCAGCGAGTTTTCAGGAGATAAAGTATCTATCAGGATCGTTCCTCAGCTTGAGAATTCTTCCTGCAGCTTTTCAGCTGATTCGGAAGGAGCGTCGATCACTGAGAGATACATCCTGAAGGATGGTGTGGGCTGCGGATATTGGGGAAGCCGTAAGTTCTGCCAGTATCTGGGACTTGATGACTGCTCAAATGCATATAATTTCGTTGTTGACGGCGGAATGGATTCTGAAGAGACGATCAGGTCAGGCAATTACCTTGAAATCGTAGAATTCTCTGATTTTCAGGTGGATCCTGTTGCCGGAGATATCGCCGGGGAGATAAGGCTCGGTTACCTTCATACTGATGAAGGAGCAAAAATCGTTTGCGGCGGTTCTGTATCAGGCTCCATGAAGGAAGCTGTAAGTGATATGAAATTCTCCGCAGAGACGGTCCAGTACGATACGATGGTAATCCCGAAAGTAACGAGACTTAAGAATCTTAGGATCAACGGAGCGGAGTAAAAGATCAGGTTCAAATCAGCGGCCTCTGCGGTTCGCTGTTTCGCATCAGCCTTCCCCTCCGGCTCGGCTTCTGCGACAGCTATCGCATGGGCGTTGTTACCGAAGCCTGCTTCGCCTGCGGCTCGCAGCCATTCGACAACGCTCCATACCTCCGGGCGGGACGTTTCGGACGCTGATTCTATTCCTGTTATGTCTAATTAAGAAAAACAAGGCTATCCTTTCGGATAGCCTTGTTTTTCTTATCGGCGTGACTGGATTCGAACCAGCGGCCTCTACGTCCCGAACGTAGCGCTCTACCAAGCTGAGCCACACGCCGTCGCCTAAGTATTATGCTACAAAAGGCCGGTAAAGTCAAGCCGAACTTGTTCGTATTTGTCTGCTGTTAACTTTAATATGTTTACGACCCTATGTCTTCCATTTCTTTTAGGACTTCCCTTCGTTTTTCGTCAAAAAGCAGACTTCTGTTATAGCGGTCATACTGCTCTGAACCGTTTTCTCTTATGAATCTTACGGCTGAGGGGCTTGCATTTAATCCGGTCATGAAGATCACCATCTCCTGACTTTCTCCGAAGGTCAGTTCCATAAATGAGAATGCGCCTGCCAGGTACTTTTCGCCCTTGTCAGTAACTTCTTCAAGCTCTTCGGTTTCTTTTGAAAACTCTCCTCTTACATAATCAAAAGCATCTTCTCCGCTTCGATAATGCCCGGAAGATATGCCATTCATGTATGAATCGAGCGTTGCGATGACCCTCTTTACGGCACGAAGCGCGTTCCTGTCCGAGGTACCTTTTTCCTGTTCAAGCTCGAGAAATGCATATAGTTTACTCTGCTCATCTTTAATAGATCCAAGTACATCCTCTGCACTCTTCTCTTTGATGCCGCTGCCGGCCCTTTTAAGCACTTCAAATAATCTGTTTACATAATCTGAGCGCTGATAGACTTCCGAGAACGAAGAAGATAACCTGTCAGTCAGGAGGCTTATGACGCTTAGCTTTTCGTCAAAAGATGCGCCTCTAAGCCTTTCGCAGGATGATTCCCTGATCCTTCCCTCCAGGATCTCGTCAACATTGTAATCGCTTGCATACTTGCGGTAAAGGTCTGCGAAATTCGCGAAGTCCCTGGCGATCCTGGGGTTCTGGATGTACTGGATGACTACATCATAATTGACCTGTATACCGCTCTCATCATATACTTTCATGAGCCCGGAGAGATCATCCCAGCCTCTTGCCGTTACAATGTTTTTGCCGTCCACAGTGGTCTCAACTGAGTAGAAGTTCTCTTTCCTGGCCTCAAGATATGCGATAACTGCCCCGTGGATTCGGTTCTCGTAGGCATAAGCCTTCCATGAGTTAAAATCCTCCTCTACATCGATCTTTCTTACGCGGTCCAATGTAACGACGTCGAAGTCCCGGACTGCCTTATTGTATTCAGGAGGGTTTCCGGCAGCAATGATCACCCATCCCTCGGGGATCCGGTGATTGCCGAACCTCTTTTCCTGAAGGAACTGAAGCATCGTAGGTGCGAGAGTCTCGGAAACACAGTTGATTTCATCGATAAAAAGTATGCCTTCAGGCAGACCGGTCGCCTCTATCTTATTGTAGATAGATGCAACTATCTCGCTCATTGTGTATTCGGTAATACTGTATTCCTTTCCGCCGAATAGTTTCTTCTCGATAAAGGGCAGACCTATAGCGCTCTGCCTGGTGTGGTGGGTGATGGTATAAGAAACCAGAGCTACCCCGCACTCTTCTGCAATCTGGGATATTATCGCGGTCTTCCCGATACCGGGAGGGCCGATCAGCAGCACCGGTCTCTGGCGCACATAGGGGATCTCGTACTCTCCCAGCGCGTCTTTCTTAAGATAAGCGATTATAGTATTTCTGATCTCTTCTTTAGCTCTTCTGATATTCAAAACTGTTCTCCTTAAGTTCATCAGGCCCGATAATAAGTTTGATCGCCCAGGGCGGTACGTTCCTGTCTGTGTAGGACCCGTCAAGGAACGCAAATGCTACTTCATACGGCGGCGGAAGCTTTGGAAATTCCCCGTATCCGTCAGTAAAATAGATCAGACCTTTAAGTTCGGTAAATACTTTCTCCTCGCAGAGCCTGTTTACATACTCGATCGCAGGCCTGAAATCGGTGCCGCCGAAGCCCTGGACCTTGAATTTTTTCATGAATTCACGGGCTTCCCTGATACTTGTTATCGCGGTGTCTATCTGTACCGAAACGTCGCTCTGAATGATATGGACGTTCATCCTGTCAAAGAAATTCTCATCAGACAGCAGTATTGAAAATGTCTCCTCGAGAAACCTTTTTACATTTTCCCCTTCACAGCTCTCCGAAGTATCGATAACGATCGCAAGGTCTTTGATCTTCAGATTTTCCTTATACTCAAGAGGTTCGATAAGAGGCATGTTGCCATAATGCAAAAGTCCGAAATTATAATAAATATAATCAAAGCTGTCGGTATCGATCCGCATTTCTTCGCGAAGGGAAGCGAACTTCCTTAGGAAGCTTCCATAGTCTGCCCTGGTCCTGGTCTCGACCTTTATGTAATCATATAAAGCCGCGGCCAGGTTGGTGGCGTCACGCGAATATGTCTCAAGATTGGTCTTTATCCTGTGTGTCACGTCGTCCCAGTGCTTCTCGGCTTCCTGCCGTCTCTCGCGCTCTCTTTCCTGCCTTCGCTTCTCCTTTTCAGGATCATCTTCGCTGTCTTCTTTCCTGGCGTCCCAGAAAACATGGTCGTCAACCGTAAAGAACTTCTTCATTTCCTCAAGCTCAAAGTAGCCGGGAGGATTCTTTGTAAGTTCTTTATATATTCCTTCAGCGGTAAGGACAGGCATACATTTCTTCATCCTGTCATAGACCGCCATGCGCTGATCCGGAGTGACCTGGCGGACGCACCTGTAATCCATATCGTCAAGGACGCTTCCTACCGCGATATCGCAGCTTAGGTCCCAGAACTCCTTGTCCTTGTCATCCGCGTGGTACATATGCCTGAATATACAGTGCAGCAGCATATGCAGGCATATGCGGTTCACCGGGAGCGTACTGTCACGGAAAAGCTCGATAAGGTAGGAAGTATTGTAGCGTATGGTCTCGCCGTCAGTCCCGGCTGTCCTCATCGAGAGATCCATTTCGCTTCCGAGACTCTCAAGTGCAGTATCAAGGAAGCGCATTGATACATAGATCTCGTTTTTAGATATGCCCAGGATGTCTTCCCCGATCTTCTGCAGCTTTTCTTTGTTTTCGTTCATCTTATAACTCAAAGGATACTTTCTTTTTCCGGAAATTCCTGTGCCTGCAGGCCATTAGGAGCGATGTAGCTTCATTTCTGCCGAGTGCGGTCGAGATATCGATAAGTCTATCGGTGACCTCCTCGGTGAGCACTTCCAGGCCTATTAAAAAACGCAGTTTCTCAATATCATCGGTCTTAAGGAAATAATCTCCGGCTTCAAAGGCATTGTCCCTTATGTACTCAGTGTAAGTATCTTTCGCCTCGCGGTTAAGCGCATAAGGATACATCAGACGCTCTGAAGCTACGGTGATCACTGTCTCAAAGGGGTCACCGCGAAGCAGCACATAGAACATGCCGTCGTATTTTGCATAATCAATGTCGCTTATACCAACGCAGTATCTCATATACTTGCCGGAACCTATCTCGGTGGTCTCGAACTGCTTGCACATGGAGGCAACATTTGCGACAAGTTCATAATAATGCTCGGGGAAGATCACCTTTGCCGGGATTAAGCTGCCGTCTTCCTGAATATGCCTTATCTCAACATGGATCCGCTGGTTCAGGTCATCCAGCAGACTTCCGATGCTGATCTCCTCTCCGGGAAGCTTATCCTGGATGATCTCGGAGATCTTCTCATCGTTCTTAAAAGCGCCGTATCCGATATTCGAAATATAAGGTGTGAAATGCACATAGCCAAGCTCAAGGCAGTTGTAGAAGGCGTAATTTCCGATGCTCTTAAGCTTTGGAGGGAATGTGAGCTTTTTAATATTTCTGCATTCACTAAAGGCATGATCTTCAATGGTCTCGAGTCCCTCATTAAATACTATATATTTAAGGCCCCGGCCTGAAAATGCATAGGAACAGATACCTGCAAGAGGCGCCCCTCCAAGCTCATCCGGGAGCCTGATCATGGGTTCGTCTGACCTGCAGGACACTATGTAAGCTTTTTCATTCCTGATCCTATATTCAAATTCCATAGAAGAGCCGGATAATGCTTCGCTCTGCATCCTGTTTTCCCTGCCGAATTTATTATTTATTGATAGTCTAACATAAAAAGGCTGTAAATGCATCTGCACTTACAGCCTTGGATAAGTTTGGATTATTAGGACCTGGATCCCTATTCCTGCAGGAAATCCTTGAGTTTTCTGCTTCTTGAAGGATGGCGGAGTTTTCTGAGGGCTTTCGCCTCTATCTGCCTGATCCTCTCACGGGTGACCTTGAACTCTTTTCCGACTTCCTCAAGCGTCCTTGCCTGGCCGTCCTTAAGGCCGAATCTAAGTTCAATAACCTTTCTCTCCCTCTCGGTCAGAGTGTCGAGAGCGTTCATAAGTTCCTGCTTGAGCATCTGGTAGTCAGCTGAATCAGCGGGAGACATCATGTTCTCGTCTTCGATGAAATCTCCGAGGCTTGAATCCTCTTCCTCTCCGATCGGGCTGTCCATGGACACAGGGTCCTTGGATATCTCAAGCGCCTCTTCAACTTTCTGCTTGGTAGTGCCAAGGCGTGCTGCGATCTCTTCGCTTGTAGGCTCGCGTCCAAGTTCCTGGAGAAGGTTCCTGGAGGTCCTGAGCGTCTTGTTGATTGTCTCTACCATATGGACCGGCACACGTATGGTCTTGCCTTTATCTGCGATTCCTCTGGTAATTGACTGCCTGATCCACCATGTAGCGTAAGTACTGAACTTATAGCCCTTGGTATAGTCGAATTTTTCAACTGCTTTGATAAGGCCCATATTCCCTTCCTGGATGAGATCCAGAAATGATATCCCGCGGCCCACATATTTCTTCGCTATACTTACTACAAGTCTCAGGTTCGCTTCAATGATGCGGTCTCTGGCTGCCTGGTCGCCCTCTTCGGCTCTCTTGGAAAGCTCGATCTCTTCCTCGGGAGAAAGAAGGCTCACACTTCCGATTTCCTTAAGGTACATTCTTACAGGATCTTCAAGGCTCACTCCCTCAAGAGTATCAACATCATCAAGAATCTCGACTTCTTCGTCATCATCGTCTTCCTGAAGGAAATCGTCATCGGTCTCTTCCTGGGTCTCGGGAATATTCATAATATCGATATTCTTGCTCTCCAGGAATTCGTAGACCTCCTCCATTTTCTCTTCGTCGAGTTCATTACCGCGAAAGGCATCATTGATGTCATCGTAGTTGAGCATGTTGTTCTTGTGCGCTGCTTTTTCTGCAAGTGAGTCTATGATTTGTAAAAATACAGCTTCGTCCATGCAAAGTACCCCTTTCGATGTGTACCTGCTTTATCTTATTAAAGTATAAAGTGGCATGCTATTTTATCACGGAAAAAGATTACTTGCAATCAATTATTAGTATATTTTATAAAAAATTCATGAATTTCCGCTTGCGAGACCTTTACGCTTCCCTGGAACATTTCAGCGGAGCCTCCGCCCCTGCCTCCAAATTGCTCTAGGAATTTCTTTCCGGGAACTCTTGCGTCTCCCGATCTGTCGCCCAGAAAAAATGTATATCCGTCTGTGTCGTTGCCGGAAAAGCACCCAAAAAGGCCTGCGGAGCGGGCACAAATCATCTGAAAAGCACGCTTCATGTTCTTTTTGTCAAGATATTCGCTGAAATATGCCAATCCCGCCGGATACTCAGGGAGCGATGCTATCTCATATTCCATCAGTTTAGTCTTAAGGACTCCGTTGTCATAGCGCTCTTTCTGCTCATTTAAAAAAATGACTTCGGCCGCAGGATAGACTTCTTCAGGCTTTGCTGAGAGCAGCGCTGAAAGGCTCATTACGCTGGACTCTTTCGCGTTATAGTCAGAAAGCGCACGGTAACCGCAAAGAAGGTAAACCCTTGTGCCGCCCTTGTACTTTTCGAAATCAACGATCTTAATGATCCCGATCTCTCCGGTCCTGCTGACGTGAGGCGCGCAGCATGCGCAGAGATCGTATCCAGGTATCTCAACTATCCTGATCTTTCCGGTAAGTTCCTTCTTTGACCTGTAGTCCATGCGTTCAAGCTCATCCGGATCCGGGTACAGCACATTAACAGGGATATTCTCATAAACCGCCCTGTTCGCCGCGAGTTCGACCTTCCTGATGTCTTCTGCATGAAGTTCCCCGCTGTAATCCATTGTGGTCACAGCTGAGCCAAGGTGAAAGCCAACGTTGTCATAACCAAACATGCTGTGAACTATACCTGAAACGATATGCTCTCCGGTATGCTGCTGCATATCTGAAAAGCGCTTCTCGCGGTCGATAACGCCATGCACTGTTCCGCCAACATTTAAGGGCTCGCTTAAAAAATGAGCTATTACCAGGTCCTTCTCATGAACACTAATAACTTCAAAGCCTCCGAGCGTGCCTTTATCGCAGCTCTGCCCTCCCTCTTCAGGGAAAAAAGCCGTCCTGTCAAGGACGACTTTAAACTTTCCTTTCTCCGGCTCGCATGAGATGACGAGCGCGTCAAACTCATTCATTCCGGGATCAATATCAAATAATCTTTCTGTAGCTGTCAATTCTCGGTATTCTCCTCGTAAGTCTCACTATCTTCGTACACACCGGTATCCTGCCCGGATTCGTCAGAGCCTGCATCCGAGGCCATTTCTTCCAGGCCTGTATCCTCAGGAATTACCTGTTCAGCTTCTTCAGCCTCTTCCTGCTCAGCATCCGGTGCTTCGGACTCCTCTGCTTCGGGAGCGGGATTCCTGACCCCTGCAGCTTCAGCAGCAAGTGTCACAAGGTCATCTGTTTTAGCTTCTACGGCGTCTTTATCCATCAGATCCTCGATCGTTATCATCTTAAGGTCTTCCGGCTTAGGATCTTCCATCGAGGCTACACGCCTTGCCTGGTTCGTAATGATCTCCTCGAACATATTCCTGACTTCACGCCCGTTCGCAAAGTTCTCGAGCTTCAGGAGCTTTCTTGAAGCGATCATCGTACGAATATGTTTCTTTACGTCTTCATCGACAACATAATCATATCTCTCGCAGTTCTGGTAGAACATTGATTCAAGTTCGTCGATGGTATAGTCAGGGAACTCAATGTATTTGTTGAATCTGGATTTAAGTCCGGGGTTACTGTCTATAAATTTCTTCATAGGTTCAGTGTACCCGGCAACAATTACAATGAGGTCGTCCCTGTGGTCTTCCATTGCCTTAAGGATGGTGTCAACGGCTTCCTGCCCGAATGCATCGTCCTTCTGCGAGAGAGCGTATGCCTCATCTATGAAAAGGATCCCGCCCATCGCGGTCTTAATGACCTCCTGGCACTTGAGAGCGGTCTGCCCGAGATAACCGGCGACCAGTCCTGAACGGTCTACCTCGATAAGCTGGCCCTTGGAAAGCACGCCTATCTGCTTGTAAAGCCTGCCAAGAAGCCTTGCAACAGTGGTCTTGCCTGTGCCGGGATTGCCGGTAAATACCATGTGAAGCGATACCGGTACTGATTTAAGGCCCTCGCTTTCCCTCATCTTCTGGACTTTAACGAAAGAAGTCAGTTCTTTAACGTCATGCTTTATTTTTGCGAGACCGATTAGCTCTTCGAGCTCTTCCATAGGATCCTTTTCGGGCTCTGCCGGTTTTTCAGGTTCCTCGCTCTGCGCGCTTGTGTCTGCTGAGGCCTGCTCTTTTATCTCATCGGCAAAAACGTCACGGGCTTCCTTTATCGCGTTGTCGGCATTTTTAACTGCTTCGTCAGATGCTGCGCCGGCTTCCTTCCAGCCTTCAAGGCCTTCCTTCATCTTGTCAAGAGCTTCGGAGACATTAAACTCTTCTTCCTTATCTGGCTTTTTGGAAGAACCGCTGCTCTTTCCGAACATATCGTCATAGATGCTGGAAAGGAGGTCTCTCTGCCTTCTGGTGATCTCAATTGCCTTTTCCAGAGTTTTGTCTTCAAGATTTTTCCTGCTGTTTGAGCTCATAATCTATCACCTTTCGGAAATAACTTCAGGCTTCATCAATAGCCTTGCCGATGTCATGCCTCATGTATTTATTATCAAAATCGATCAGTTCTGAAGCCTTATATGCATTCGCGCGGGCTTCTTTCAGATCCTTCCCAAGCGCCGTGACTCCAAGGACCCTGCCCCCGTTGGTAACAATACTGCCGTCCGCAAGTTTTGTCCCGGCATGGAAAACAAATTTATCGCTGCTGCCCTCGAAATTCTCAAGGCCCTTTATGGGAAAGCCTTTCTTATAGGACACCGGGTATCCCTCTGATGCAAGCACAACGCATACTGCAGCGTTATCTTCAAATTCAAGAGAGACTTCGGAAAGCCGTTTATCAATGCAGGCTTCAAAAAGTGTCAGCAGGTCGCTCTTCATCCTGGGAAGAACTACCTGGGTCTCGGGATCTCCGAAACGGCAGTTATACTCAAGCACCTTCGGGCCGTTTTTGGTTAGCATCAGCCCTACGAAAAGAATGCCTGTGAACGGCCTTCCTTCTGCTGCCATAGCAGCCATGGTGGGCTTGTAAATCGTCTCCATGCATACCTCTGCGATCTCATCGGTATAGAATGGGCTCGGGGAAAATGTTCCCATGCCGCCGGTATTCAGGCCTTTGTCTCCGTCAAGCGCTCTCTTGTGGTCCTGAGCCGTAGTCATAGGAACTATATCGGTCCCGTCACAGAAACAAAGCACGGAGACCTCGCGTCCAGTCATGAACTCTTCTATAACCAGGGTGTTCCCGGCGTCGCCGAACTTCTTGTCCTGCATGATCTCTTTTACCGCTTCCCGGGCTTCGCCAAGATCGTTTGCGATAAGCACTCCTTTTCCGAGTGCCGGGCCGTCTGCCTTGAGGACTATCGGCATCCTGGCGCTCTCGAGATAAGAAAGCGCGCTCTCTGCATCAGTGAAGGTCTCGTATTCTGCAGTAGGGATAGCGTACTTTTTCATAAGGTCCTTCGCAAAAGCCTTGGAACCTTCGATGGCTGCTGCGGCCCCGGTCGGTCCGAAAACGCGCAGGCCTCTTTCCTGAAATACGTCAGTGATTCCGCCGATCAGCGGATCATCCATGCCTACAACAGTAAGCCCCACGCCTTTCTCTGCTGCAAAGTCCGCCAGTTTTTCGAACTCCATAGCGCCTATGTTTACGCATTCAGCAATTCCAGCTATCCCGGCATTGCCCGGCGCGCAGTAAATCTTTCCGGCTTCAGGGCTCTGTGAAAGCTTCCAGACAATGGCGTGCTCGCGTCCGCCGCTCCCTACTACAAGTATATCCATTTAAGGACCTCCTTTTATTCGCTGATTACCGTTCTTCCGTCTTCAACCTTTACCCTGCCGTGGGCAATGAGCTGTATGGCCTCAGGCATTATCTTCCATTCCGCCTGCTCCATTATCCTTCTCTGGAGTATCTCCGGAGTATCCCCGGGAAGCACTTCAACTGCTTTCTGGAGTATGATCGGCCCGGTATCAGTCCCCTCATCTACAAAATGACAAGTCGCACCGCTCACCTTTACTCCCTTGGCAAGTGCGGCCTCGTGCACACGCAGACCGTAGTATCCTGTACCGCAGAATGAAGGAATGAGCGAAGGATGGATATTGATGATCCTGTTCCTGAATTTTGAAATAATGGAAGGCGGGACCACTACCATGAAGCCCGCAAGAACTATCAGGTCTGTTCCGGCATCGTCGATCTGCTTCAGGAGGGCATCGTAGAAATCAGCCCTGCTCTCAAATCTTTTGGGGGATATGCAGATACCTTTGATCCCGGCCTTCGCGGCTCTCTCGAGCGCATAGGCTCCGGGATTATTGCTGATGACCTGCACGATCCTGGTATCCGTGATCTTACCCTCGCTGATCGCGTCGATGATCGCCTGGAGATTGGTGCCGCCGCCTGAAACAAGTACCGTTACATTCAGCATAATACGACGCCTTTCTCACCTGCTTTAGCGCATCCTATGATGTATGCCTTCTCGCCTGCAGCTTCAAGTACCTCAAGTGCCTTTGTGGCATTCTCAGGATCGACGCCGATTACCATTCCGATACCCATATTGAAGGTGTTGTACATTATCTTTTCTTCTATATTACCGGTCTCCTGAAGCATCTTGAAGATCTCGGGCACCTGGTAGCTGTCCTTCCTGACCTCGGCACATATGCCTTCATGAAGCATTCTCGGGATATTCTCATAAAAACCGCCGCCTGTAATATGACTGCAGGCCTTAACGGTAATGCCTTCATTCTTGAGGCTCTTCAAGGCTTTCACATAGATCTTCGTAGGTGCAAGGAGCGCCTCGCCGAGAGTCTTACCAAGCCTGTCATAGTATGTCCCGAGCGATTCTTTGGACATTTCAAATACTTTCCTTACGAGCGAGAAACCATTGCTGTGAACTCCTGACGAAGCTATCCCGATAAGAGTGTCTCCGGGCTTAAGGTCCGCACCGGTGATCATATGCTTGCGGTCGACGACGCCTACCGCGAATCCTGCAAGATCATACTCATCCTCAGGATAGAATCCCGGCATTTCCGCGGTCTCTCCTCCGATAAGCGCAGCGTCCGACTGAATGCAGCCTTCCGCTACACCGCTTACGATGGTCGCGATCTTTTCAGGAATATTCCTGCCGCAGGCTATATAGTCAAGGAAAAAGAGCGGCTCTCCGCCCGCGCACGCAACATCATTCACACACATTGCAACGCAGTCGATGCCGACAGTATCGTGCTTGCCCATAATGAATGCGAGCTTAAGCTTGGTGCCGACCCCGTCAGTTCCGGAGAGAAGGACCGGATCTTCCATTTCCTTTATTTTCGAAAGTGAAAATGCTCCTGAAAAACCGCCTATACCGGTGAGGACTTCGCTCCTCATCGTTCTTTCGACAAATTTGCGCATAAGTGCGACTGATTCGTAACCGGCTTCTATATCAACTCCAGCACTCTTATAATCCATTTATACGCTCCTTTCTCCGAGGTATGCTTCCCAGCCTATGCTCTCAAGTCTGGCCGCTTTAGCATTAACCTTGTCTCCAAGCTCTTTGCTGTATTCTTTCAGTTTAGCCTTAAGATCCGGATCCCCGAGAGCTATCATCTTTGCAGCAAGTATAGCGGCGTTTGCTGCGCCGTTGATCGCAACTGTAGCGACCGGGATCCCTGAAGGCATCTGTACTATCGAATAGAGTGAATCCACTCCGCCGAGGGCCGCGGTCTTTATCGGGACACCAACTACCGGAATCGCGGTAAGTGCTGCTGCCATTCCCGGAAGATGCGCCGCTCCGCCGGCTCCTGCTATCAGCACCTTGACTTCCCTCTCTTCAAGGGCGCTCACAAATGACACGAACCTGTCAGGAGTCCTGTGGGCGGAAATAATGCTGATCTCATATTCAATTCCAAATTTTTCAAGTATTTTTGCGGATTCGCTCATGACCGGAAGGTCCGAATCGCTTCCCATAAGGATAACAACTTCTGCGCTCATTTATTATACCCTCCAAATATTAAACGATTACTGACATCCATCCAAGCAGCACCACAAACACGTGAGCCGCTAAAGATATAATGCTCAAATACAGCGAAGCGCTTACCAGCTTCCCGAAGGACTGCGTAAACGCCCGGAGCCTTATCGCTCCGTAAAGGCTTATCACAGACACAAAAAACGAAATATATCCGATCGTCCCGCAGTACCACGGAAGCGATCCGTTCCTGACGACAGCTACAACGAGAAGGATGACCATGCATGCCAGGGAAGCTGACGCTGCCGCAGTTATTAAGACCGCGTCCCTCCTGCTTTCATTATTTATCCAAATATAGCTGTAAGTACTCTTATATCTGTCCTGCATCAGGATCTGGCTCCATACTTTACGTAATATTCGTCAATTGCTTCCTTAAGCCTGTCGTCGATTATGATCCTGCCCTTGTATGGACGGTTGTAAAGGCGCTCAATAACGTCCTTCATCGTCACGATCGAAGCGGTCTTAAATCCGTACTTCTCGCTGATCTGGGCAAGGGCGCTCTTTTCGCCGTTCCCTCTTTCCATACGGTCAACGCTGACGATCATTCCTGCAACGCTGATATCTCCCTGAGCTTTGATTATCGGAAGTGTCTCTTCTATTGAGGTGCCTGCAGTGGTTACATCCTCGATGATAACGACACGGTCGCCGTCCTTCAGGGGCGTGCCCAGAAGTATCCCTTTATCGCCGTGGTCCTTGATCTCCTTGCGGTTCGAGCAGTATCCGATATCTGCACCGAACTCAGATGAAAGCGCCATGGATGTCGCTACGCTCAGTGGAATTCCCTTATAAGCAGGACCGAAGAGAACGTCAAAATCTGTCCCGTAGTGTTCCTTTATGGCCTGTGCATAATATTTCCCCAGGCGGAAAAGCTGGCTGCCTTTCCTGTAGAAACCGGTATTAATAAAAAACGGCGTATTCCTGCCGCTCTTGGTCACGAAATCCCCGAATTTAAGGACTTCGCAGTCTACCATAAATTCAATAAATTCTTCCTTGTACTTTTCCATGGACCGACCCTTCTGAAAGTGCATAATAGTCTTTTATAAACTTATTATAAAACAGTCATTTTTTCAATACTGTTTGTTGACAAATATTGCTTTACAAGTTAGTTTGTTCTATGGAGGTAAAGCGTTTTGATACCTGCTCTTATTATATTTATAATTACATATGTACTTATGATAGCGGTACCAAAGCACCGCTATATATTTGCTGCGGTATCCGCGGTCATTTTTATTATATCCGGGATACTTCCTCTTAATATGGTCGCTTCGGCGGTAAACTGGAATGTGCTTATGATGCTTACCGGCACCATGTGCACAGTATCTTTCTTTATTGACTCGAAGATGCCGAACCGCATTGCCGACTGGCTGCTGAACATATCTCCTAACGTAATGTGGGTGGCAGTCCTGCTCTCGCTTTTTGCCGGGATCGTCTCAGCTTTTGTAGACAATGTCGCGACCGTCCTTATGATCGCCCCTGTCGGCATAGCGCTTTCAAAGAAGCTGGATATTTCCCCGGTGAAACTCCTAATCTGCATATCCGTCTCTTCTAACCTTCAGGGTGCAGCCACCCTGGTAGGCGACACAACTTCCATCCTGCTCGGAGGATATGCAGGGATGAATTTCATGGACTTCTTTTTCATGAACGGAAAGCCCAGCATCTTCTGGGCCGTAGAGATCGGCGCGCTCGTGACCATCCCCATAATCATGAATATTTTCAGGGATCAGCGCCAGCCGGTCATGAAAGTTGAACTGACAGAGGTCGAGGACTACCTTCCCTCCATCCTACTTATACTTAATATACTTCTGCTTATCGCCGCTTCTTTCCTGCCGGTCAAGCCTGAAAACATCAACGGTATAATCTGCCTTGCCGTAGCAGGCGCAGGGTTCATCCACGCATTAAAGAGCCGTGACTATGCGGCGGTCATGAGGACTTTCTATAATCTGGACTATCAGACGCTCATCCTCCTCGCCGGGCTTTTCATCATAATCGGCGGAATTACCGAGGTCGGGATCATTGACAGGATAAGCGCGCTCTTCCTCAAAGCAGGCGGAAGCAGCGTTTTCATAATGTACACGATAATAGTTTGGGCTTCCGTGCTGATCTCGGCATTTATCGACAATATTCCCTATGTCGCTGCCTTGCTTCCGGTAGTCACAGGGATTGCAGCGAACATGGGCTGCAGCCCGATACTGTTTGATTTCGGGCTTCTGGTAGGCGCTACGCTCGGCGGTAATATCACACCTGTCGGGGCCTCTGCTAATATTGCCGCTATCGGCATTCTCCGAAAGAATGAATATGAAGTGAAGAATTCTGACTTCCTAGGCATCGGGCTTCCCTTCACCCTGGTAGCGGTCCTTTCCGGATACCTCTTCTGCTGGTTCGTCTGGAAGCCCTGAGCATTCACTCATTCCAGACATAGATCCGGTCTTCCGGAAAATAATCTTTCAAACGTTCTTTTACAAAGGCGCTCATTCTGCGGGAAAGCTCTTCTCCGTAAGAATATGCGCCTTCTTTTAATTCATAGGGATACTGGCACACGGTCGACGATCTGAATCTTTTCCTCATATTTTTGAGGTAGGCTGAGGAGATCCTGAAAGTCCCGCAGGAGAGGTCATATAAACCCGATCTGTAAGGCTCTTCTCCAAGCATATCTATGACTGAGCCGTACTCTTCTTCCCAGTCCGGTATGGCCAGCAGCGGGTCGAAACACACCCTTACACGGAACCCCTTTTCCAGTCCTTCCTTTATGCATGAGAGCCTGGCGGATAGTCCCGGAGCAGCTTTCTCATACATTCGGCAAATAATATCCGGAGATAAAGTAAAGGCATATATCACATTTTCAAGCGGCGCGTTATCCCAAAGGCGGCCCGCGGCGCTTTTAGACCGGACTTCGAGAGTAAGATTATTATTTTCCGCAGCAAAAGAATTCCATTTTGATATAAAACCTGTCAAGTATTCCAGTGCCGCAAGGTCGGTATCGTAGGAAATACAGAGATATACCGGGTGACCGGCCAGCATTTCACGGAGCTTTTCAAAATAGTCCTCGATATTTACAAATATGACCAGATCGTCGGAGGGATACATTCCCTTAAGGTAGCAGTACTCGCAGTCGTAGATGCAGTTCATCGCACATGAAGCATAGTAGAAATTACTGTTGCCGAAATCCTGGCAGAAGCCGGAGCCCTCCATGATAAGCTTATCCCTTCTGACCGCCAGAATGAGTCTCCTGCCTGTTTCATTAGAATACCCCGACTTATTATAAAATACGTCCTTGTAGCTTTCGATCTCCTGCGGATCCTCTCCTTCCGAGCCCAGTTTTTCAAGGATCCGTCCTGTAAGCGGATATTTAAGCGCATCTTTTTCTACGCAGATCCGGCTGATCTTCCTTGCAGGTCCCGCAGTGTTATGATCAGTCAGGGTATTCCCTGAATCTGCACAAAAAGCCGCGGCGCTCCTCAGGGCATTCTCAGCCTCGGCGAGCGCAGCGGCTCTGTAGTTTTTAAGGACAGCCTTCCCGGCTTCTTTTGATCTGACCGGAAGGCTGCCATCTTCATAAAACCTCATAATGACAGCATACGGATCGACACCTGCAGCAGCCAGGTAATCATTGATCTGCCGCAGCTGGATCTCCATTGAGACGCTTAGATGCATGTCATAAACGGCTTTATCTGTAATTGCTTCCATATTAACCCTGAAGGCCTCTGGTCTGTCTGTCCATATCTTCTACGACGATATCATAGATCTCTCCGACGGATGCGCAGTATTCAAGAACTTTCCAGGGCGTATTTGTATGAAAATGGATCTTCACAAGGTCTTCGTCACCGACGCAGAGAAGCTCGTCGCCTACAAAATGCTCTGCAATATAATCGCGGATCTCAAAGGGATCAAGTTCCTCGCCGTCAACGGGCTCAAGGAGAAGCTGGGTGTCATATCTCGGATCTATCATTATAAAATCCTCCTTTGAAATACTTTATAAAAGATATCCTGTAAGATCTTTTATTTTTTCTACCTTGTGTCTTACCATATAATCTTCAATTCCGTCAATAACTTTAGTCACCGTTTCCGGATCGCTGAAGTTCGCGGAACCCACTGAGACCATTGAAGCTCCGGCCAGAATGAACTCCAGCGCATCTGAAGCGCAGCTTATGCCTCCCATACCGATAACAGGGATATTTACCGCGCCTGCTGCCTCGTAGACCATCCTGACTGCCACAGGCCTTATCGCGGGTCCGGAAAGACCACCGGTCTTGTTTGCAAGCACAAAAGCCCTCTTCTCAGGGTCGATCTTCATTCCGGTAAGCGTATTGATCAGGGATATCGCATCTGCCCCGCCGTCCTCGGCGGCCTTTGCGGTCAGCTTTATATCAGTCACATTCGGCGTAAGCTTCATGATGACCGGCTGAGATGCTGCTTCTTTAATTCTCTTTGTGATCCTATAAACCATATCGGGATCGGTGCCGAAGCTCATTCCGCCCTCCCTCACATTCGGACAGGAAATATTGATCTCTAGCATCGAGACTCGCGTGTCGCCGTAAAGCCTCTCAACGACCGCAAGATATTCTTCCTCGGTATGTCCGCAGACATTAACGATCACATTGGTGTCAAATCCGGCAAGGAAGGGCAGATCTCTATCCATAAAAACATCTATTCCGGGATTCTGAAGCCCAATCGCATTCAGCATTCCAGAGGGAGTCTCCGCGACCCTGGGGACCGGGTTCCCTTCCCAGGGAACAGCAGCAACACCCTTGGTCGTGACCGCTCCAAGCCTGGAAAGGTCGATGAACTCGCAGTATTCCATCCCTGAGCCAAAAGTTCCGGAAGCAACGGTAACAGGATTCTTAAATCTTACTCCTGCAATCTCTACAGACATGTCAATCACAGCAGCACCTCCCTCGAATCAAATACCGGCCCCTCCGTGCAGACACGGGTGTTGTTTACATTGGAATGGTTATCACGCTCCGGAGTCTTCACGACACAGCCAAGGCAGGCCCCTATGCCGCAGGCCATCCTCTCCTCAAGAGAAATAAATGCAGGTATGCCTTTTTCAGCAGCAAAACCTTTCACAGCCTTAAGCATTACAAGCGGGCCGCAGGCGAAAATAATATCAGGTTTGATCTGATACTGACTTATTGCGTCCATAACGGTTCCCTTAACGCCATGAGAACCGGTATCTGTAGAAATATAAATATTTCCGCAGCTTTCAAAATCATGATCCAGAAAGAGTTCATCCCTGTATCCCAGAACGATCTTCCGAGTGCAATTAAGAGCCTTAGAGAGCCCGAGAAGCGGCGGTATTCCTATGCCCCCGCCGACAATAAGGGCTGTCGTATCCTCATTTACTGCATCAAGAGGATAACCCTTCCCAAGCGGGCCAGTGAGATCTATTGATGTTCCAGGCAGATATGTGCTCATCTCACGGGTCCCTTCCCCGGCGATCCTGTAGACCAGACGGATCTGTCCCAAAGCCTTATCCGCCTCGCATATGCTTATAGGCCTCGGAAGGATATGTGACTCATCCCTTATGCCGACCATCACGAACTGCCCGGGGACCGCGCATGATGAGATCTGCGGGGCTGCGAGACGCATTTCAAATATTCCTGCGGCAAGCTCAGTCTGGGAAATAATTAAGGCTCTTTCCTTCTTCTTCATTAGATGTCCTCGTAATTTGCTTCAGATTTCAACTGCGATCTTTAAGAGCGCTGCGTATGTCTGCGATCATGTCGAGAGCCGATGCTCTGGCTGCCTCTGCGAAATGATCCGGTCCGTAAGATGAGTATGCCTTGTTCCTGTAGGCAGCGATTATTCCTCTTGAAGAATTCACTATCGCGCCAAGGCCGTCACTGTTAAAATTAGGCAGGATATCCTTTGCCGTTGCGCCCTGCGCGCCGTACCCCGGAACAAGGATATATGCATTCGGGATCAGCTTGCGGATCGCGGCGGCCTGCTGAGGATAGGTAGCTCCGACCACGGCGCCGACCGGACCGTAACCGTATTTTCCGTTAAGGCCCTCGCCCCACTTGTTAACCTTCTCAGCGACATGTTCAAATAAAGGACGCCCATCGATAAGCCTGTCCTGGAACTCGCCGCTCGAAGGATTCGAGGTCTTAATAAGGACGAACAGGCCCTTGCCGTCCTCTTTTGCGACTTTTAAGAAAGGTTCTACGCAGTCGGTTCCCATGTAAGGGTTAACTGTTATAAAATCTTCATCAAAGGCACGCAGCGTCGAATTTCCGACCTGCACCTTCCCGATATGGCCTCTTGCGTATGCCTCAGAGGTCGAACCTATATCGCCCCTCTTGATATCTCCAATGACCGAAAGGCCCTTCTCTTTACAATATCTGACCGTCCTGTCAAATACTACCATTCCGGGGATACCGAACTGCTCATACATTGCGATCTGCGGTTTAACAGCAGGGACTATGTCGGCAATAGAATCGATAATCGCCTTATTGAATTCCCAGACTGCCTCTGCGGCGCCTTCAAGCGTCTCACCGTATTCCTTATAAGCTTTTTCTTTTAGGCTGTCCGGAACGAACTGCAGATTCGGATCAAGACCCGCAACTACGGGCGCCTGAAGTTCCTGTATCCTCTCAATGAGCCTGTCTATCATATTTTCCTCCGGTCTATCTGTATAATCTGTCAAATATATCTCTAACCGCCGTTACGTCCATCTGTCCCGGCGCCGAAGACCTGCCTGCACTTGCAAAAGATGCTCTGGAACCGCAAAATCCGCCGAATATCCGGCTTGTCTTCCCAAGCTCGCCCATTGACATGGTTATGAGCTTTCGCTCGGTTTTAAGGCTGTATTCTTTCGTTTCCATCATGAGCCTTACGACATCGTCCCCGGAAGAAGGCATAAAAGCAAGCTTGAGGTAATCAGCTCCGATGTCTTCCATGAACTTAAGCCTGAGCTGTATCTCTTCACTCTCAGGAGTCCCGGTAAAGTCATGGCTTGATGCAACAACTTCCATTCCGTTCTCATGCGCCAGCCTTATAAGCTCACCGACAGAGCTGCTGTCATGAGAGATCTCCAGGTCGATGAGGTCAGCGCTTCCTGATTTAATGATCTCGCTGCAGATAGAGAAGTATTCATCATCGCTGATATCGGCTTCCCCGCCCTCGATCAAAGTCCTTACGGTCGCAATCACCGGGATCTCATTAAGCACATCCTTTACTGCCTTTAAGCATTCTGCATACCTGGTACCGCCGGCCTCTCCGGCCATCATATCAAGGCGCACTTCGGCCATATCCGCAGGGAGAGCCTTAAGAGCCTTAGCCTGTTCCGAGGCTTCTTCGGCAGTGTTCCCTGTGATCGGCACGATTATTAACGGGGATTCCGGCAGTGAAAAGTTATTAGTCATATTTTTACCAATGTACGATAGGATGACGTGCTGCTGCGACTTCATCCGGCCTTCCTATCACTGTGCTGTGAGGAGCTTCTTTAAGATACTCGGGGTCATTATAAGCCTTATCATATATCTCCCTTAAGGCATTTATTGCCTCGTCAAGGGTCTCTTTTGTCTCCGTCTCGGTAGGCTCTATCATAAGTGCCTCATGAACAATGAGAGGGAAATACATTGTAGGCGGATGGATCCCGTAATCAATAAGCCCCTTTGCGGCGTCAAGCGCGCTGCATCCGGTCTCTGCCTTGAGTTTCTGAAGATTCAGGACAAATTCGTGCATGCAGGTGGTGTCGTATGCCGGAGTATAGATGTCAGAAAGCTTTACCCTCATGTAATTTGCATTAAGCACCGCGTTCTGGGAAGCCTCTTTGACTCCTTCTGCCCCAAGCATCCAGATATAGGACAAGGCTTTAACTGCTACCAGGAAATTCCCGTCAAATGAACGCATGTCGCCGATACTCTTAGCAGGCCTGACCCTTACAAGCGCACCGTCTTTCTCTTCAACATGGCTGCCGGGAAGAAATTCTGCCAGGAATTCCTTGCAGCCAACAGGTCCGCTTCCGGGACCGCCGCCCCCGTGAGGAGCCGCAAAAGTCTTGTGAAGATTGAGGTGCATCACGTCGAAGCCCATATCTCCGGGACGGACTATCCCCATGACCGCGTTAAGATTTGCCCCGTCATAATAGCAAAGACCGCCGGCTTCATGGATGATCCTGGTTATCTCTAAAATATTCTTGTCAAAAAGCCCGACTGTGTTAGGATTTGTGAGCATAAGGCCCGCAACATCGCTTCCGACAGCCTGCCTTAAAGCCTCAAGATCAACGCATCCGTCAGGACCTGAAGGAACATTTACAATATTGAATCCGGCCATTGCGGCGCTGGCAGGGTTGGTGCCGTGGGCTGAATCGGGAACAATGATCTTGTTCCTCTCCGTTTCACCGATGCTTTCCAGGTAAGCCTTGATCATAAGAAGTCCGGTAAACTCACCGTGAGCCCCTGCTGCAGGCTGAAGTGTAAAAGCATCCATCCCGGTGATCGCAGAAAGCCTGTCCTCAAGATCCTTAATAACCTGAAGGCTGCCCTGGACCTCAGAATCGTCCTGAAGCGGATGTGCCCCGGTAAATCCCTCAAATGCGGCGATCTCTTCATCTACCGCGGGATTGTACTTCATAGTACAGGATCCAAGAGGATAAAAACCGTTATTTACGCCGTGGCTCCTTCTCTCAAGGGCGGAAAAATGACGTGATAAAGTAACTTCAGAAACCTGCGGAAGCTCTGGTACCTCATCTCTGAGAAATCTGCTGTAAGGAATATACTCTTCTACATCACATTTCCCGATAAGAGAAAGGCTTCTGCCCTTTACTGATTCTTCATTAAGGAGTTTCATTAGCGAAGCACCTCCTTTACGATCTCTGCAGCCCTGTCGAGCTCAGCCGCAATGCATTTCTCGGTCGCGCACCAGAGTATGCGGCCGTTTTCGAGAGAAAGCCCTCCCAGGATACCGTTGTTGGAAAGCGCCTCCAGGATCTCCCCGGATTTTTCTCCTTCAGTAACAAATTCGCAGAAGAAAGGCTTTTCATAAGCAAGATTTAATCCGGCTTCAGCAAGCTTCTTTGCGAGATAATGTGCCTTGCTGCTGCACTGCACAGCAACCTCTCTAAGACCCTGCGGGCCGACTGCAGACATATAAACAGCGGCTCTCAGCGTGCACAGAGCTTCGTTTGAACAAATATTGCTGGAGGCCTTTTCCCTCCTGATATGTTGCTCCCTTGCCTGAAGAGTAAGTGCAAATGCCCTGCGGCCGCTGCTGTCTGTGGTCTCGCCGACGATACGGCCCGGAAGCTTCCTCATAAGAGCAGCCTTTGAAGCCATATACCCGAGGAACGGACCGCCGAAAGAAAGCGGAATACCAAGGGGCTGGCCTTCGCCGACAGCAATATCGGCTCCCAGAGCAGCCGGTGTCTTTAAGAGCCCGAGTGAAATAGGTTCGCAGTAAAGAACGAACTTTGCCCCGGCTGCATGTATGATATATCCGGCCTCTTCTGCTTCTTCAATTATTCCGAAGTAATTAGGCTGCGCAAGAAGGACTGCCGCGGTCTCGCTGTCAGCAAGTGTTCCCAGCTGTTCTAAGTCAGTTCTGCCTTCTCTTTCCGGAATGATTTCAATCTCCGCTCCTCTGCCGTGTGCATAGGTCCTGATAACGCTAATAATGCGAGGATCGATGCAGCCGGATACCAGGATCTTGTTCCTTTTCCTTTCAAGGCACATCATTACGCCCTCAGCGGCTGCGGTCGCTCCGTCGTAAACAGAAGCATTAGACACGTCCATTCCGGTAAGCGCGCATATCATCGACTGATATTCAAAGATCTGCTGAAGCACTCCCTGGCTCATCTCAGCCTGATAAGGAGTATACGCAGTTACAAGAGTCTCCTTGGAAGCGATACGGTCTACTATTGAAGGTATATAATGATCGTACGCCCCTGCCCCTCTAAGAATCGTCCTGTAGACTTTATTCCTGGAAGCAATGCCTCTCAGGTCCTCATAAGTTTCCATTTCGCTCTTACCGGAAGGGATCTCAGGAAGATCTTTCATCCTGACCTCTTCCGGCACATCGGCAAAAAGGCTGTCAAAATTTTTATAACCGGCTTCACGCAGCATCTGATCCTGTTCAGCAGATGTGCCCGGCACAAAAGTTCCCATTAATGCGCGGTCCTCCTGATCAATCCTTCTCTTCCTCAATTACCTTAGCGTACTCGTAGTTATCAAGCAGGCCATCAGTCATGCTGACGTCTTCAAGTATTACGAGCCAGGCTTCATAAGGGGCTTCATTGACCTTTTCAGGAGCATCGTAAAGCTCTTCGTTGATCTCAGCAACTTTTCCGCTGACAGGACAGTAGATAGTTGACACTGCTTTCACGGATTCAACATCAGCCATCTCGCTGCCGGCTTCGAACTCATCTTCTACCTCGGGAAGATTCACATAGACAATATCGGAAAGCTCTTTCTGGGCGTAATCGGTAAGTCCGATCTTCACCCTTCCGTCTTCAAGCTCTTCGACCCATTCATGTGTAGCGGTATACTTAAGGTTTTCAGGAATAAGACACATTTCATAATCTCCTTTGAAATAAAAAACTAATTAAAAACTCAAATTGCTATTGATACGGAGCGGTTCACTGTGCACGCTTGTAGAAAGGAAGAGGCGTCACTTCTACCTCGACCTTCTTCCCTCTTACCTCAGCGGCAAGCTGTCCGCCGTTCTCAAGGCATTCTTTATCAACTATAGCCATGGCATAAGCTGCCTTAAGGTACGGAAGGAAGGTACCGGAAGTAGTATGTCCGACCTTACGGTCTCCCTGATAAACATCACAATGCTCTCTGACGATCCCGCGGCCTGTGACCTTCAGGCCAACGCGCTTTACCGTGGGAACGCCTTTTTCCTCAAGGGCTTCCTTGCCGATAAACCCGGGCTTCTTCATCTTCACAAAGATACCAAGGCCGGTCTCCCTTGGAGAAACATCGTCATCCATCTCATGCCCGTAAAGAGGCATTGCGGCTTCAAGCCTCAGGGTATCCCTTGCCCCAAGTCCGCAAGGAACAAGGCCGTACCCGCTGCCGGTCTCAAGGAGGAGTCTCCACATATTTACAGCATCTTCATGTGAAAGATATATCTCAAATCCGTCTTCGCCTGTATAACCGGTCCTGGAAATAATACACTGCATGCCTTTAACATTCCTGTCAAAACAAGCCGAGTAGTACTTCTCAGGAATGTCTGCAGGATCAGCGATCTTTCTAAGTATCTCCTCTGCGAAGGGACCCTGAAGCGCCAGCTGGGCATAAGAATCAGAAACATCCTCGAGAACAGCACCATCAAGAAGGTGCTCCTGCATCCAGGCAAGATCCTTATCCTTATTGGCCGCATTGACAACTATAAAGAAATGAGAATCGTCCTTTTTGTAAACGATAAGGTCGTCGACTACCCCGCCCCTCTCATTGCACATAGGGCTGTAACGGGCCTGGCCGTCCGCCATTACTGTGTAATCATTTGTGAGCAGATGATTGAGGTTCTCGGTGCACTTCTCACCGCTGAGGATGAACTCTCCCATGTGCGAGACATCAAAAAGGCCGCACTTCTCCCTGACCGCCATATGCTCCGAGATTACTCCTTCATACTGGACGGGAAGAAGCCAGCCGGCAAATGAAACTATTCTGCCTCCAAGTGCGACATGCTCATCGTAAAGAGGCGTCTTTTGATCCATATAAATGCCCTCCGGAATCAACATAAATTTGTTTAGACTTATGCAGTAATAAAGCGTTTCCAGACCTTATTTTACAAGGCCTGAAGATCTCCTGAAATCATTCTACCATCTGCATTAATTTATTTCCATAGAGTGCTGAAAATAATACAAAAGTACAAAAAAACCCGGGGAAAAGACTGTCTTGTCTTTTATCCCCGGATCAAAAATATCGTTTAGATCAGATAATATTCAGGCGTGTTGCTTCACTCTCAAGTTCGTCCTTCTCATATCTCAGTCTGGAAAGATCTTCCGAAGTCATGTTCACAGGCTTGATTCTGTAAACGGTTTTCCTTAGCTGAGCGACCAGGCCCTTGATCCGCCTGCGGTCAGCTTTGTCAATTACCTTGGACTTATCCGCAAGCCCGACCTCGGTCTGTTTAATAAGAACTTCCGCCTCGTGATGGAGATCAAACCGTTCCTTGCGGACTTCATCGTCCTGCTCGTACATCTCGGCATCGTGAACGGCACGCTGTATCTCCTCCTCAGAAAGTGTGTTCCTTGAGGTGATGGTGATCTGCTGGGCTTTTCCGGTTCCCAGATCCCTGGCCGAAACAGTAAGGATCCCGTTAACGTCAATATCAAATGCAACTTCTATCTGCGGCACACCTGCCATCGCTCTCTTAATACCGCTAAGGCGGAAATTGCCAAGCAATGTATTGTCGCGTACGAACTGTCTCTCCCCTTGGTAAACCTTGATGTCAACCGCAGTCTGGAAATTGGCTGCAGTAGTGAATATCTGGCTGTGCCTGGCGGGAATTGTGGTGTTCCGTTCAATAAGCCTGGTCGCGATGCCGCCGACAGTCTCGATTGAAAGCGACAGAGGAGTTACATCCATAAGGATAAGCGAGTTGGCAGCTGAATTCGCAGGCAGCGCACCGGCCATTTTCCCGGCCTGTATAGAAGCTCCCATCGCTACGCACTCATCAGGATTGATGCTTCTGGAAGGCTCCATCCCGAGCATCCTGCGCACCTTGTCCTGAACGGCGGGTATCCTGGTCGATCCCCCGACCAGAAGGATCTTTGAAAGATCTCTAGCGGTTATGCCCGCATCTCGAAGTGCGTTCTGCACCGGGCCGGCGGTCCTGTCAACCAGATCATGGGTGATCTCGTCAAACTTAGACCTGGTCAGGAGTATATTCATATGATGAGGCTCATTTCCGCTGACAGAGATGAAAGGAATGCTCACGGTCGCAGTGGTCGAGGAGGAAAGCTCTATCTTAGCTTTCTCCGCTGCTTCATGGACCCTTGTAACAGCTGCGTTATCACGGTTCAGGTCGATCCGGTCTGTACGCTTAAACTCCTGTATAAGATAATCAGATACTCTCTGGTCAAAATCGTCTCCTCCGAGATGATTATCTCCGGAAGTAGAAAGGACCTCGATCAGTCCGTCCCCGATCTCAATTATGGAAACGTCAAACGTCCCGCCGCCAAGGTCATAGACCAGGACTTTCTGAGGCTCGCCGTTATTAAGGCCGTAGGCAAAAGCAGCAGCGGTAGGCTCATTAATGATCCTAAGAACATTTAAGCCCGCGATCCTGCCGGCATCCTTTGTTGCCTGCCTCTGAGCGTCATTAAAATAAGCAGGGACGGTGATAACAGCATCCGTAACGCTTTCACCAAGATAATCCTCAGCATCTTTGCGAAGCTTCCTGAGGATCATAGCGGAAATCTCCTGAGGGGTATACTTGTCGCCGTCTATCTGAATGCGGTCAGTACTGCCCATTCTGCGCTTGATTGAAAAAATAGTCCTTTCAGGATTTGTCGCTGCCTGGCGCTTAGCAGGTGCTCCAACAAGACGTTCGCCCTTTTTTGTAAAAGCGACAACAGAAGGAGTCGTACGAAGGCCCTCTGAACTGCTTATAATAACAGGCTCGCCGCCTTCAAGAACTGAAGCACAGCTGTTAGTTGTCCCAAGGTCTATTCCAATTGCTCTGCTCATGTATGTCTCCGAAAATGATGAATACTATAGTCAATCTAATAAGAATAATAAACTAAACAAATAATAGTACCGAAAACAATATAACTCAAGTGGAAGACATAAGATTTAAGCAATATTTTAGAATTGGATAATATTTAATGTAAACCTGATTTACATCAAAAAAAGAAATAAAAAAAGGCTTACAAAAAGCCTTTAGCAGGGGTACCAGGATTCGAACCCGGACTAACGGTTTTGGAGACCGTTGCTCTACCATTAAACTATACCCCTGTACTACACACATAAAAAAATGCGTGATTTAATAAAAAATCACGCACCTTCAAAACTGCACACCAAGATAACACTTTTAAGAGTCCTTCAGGGGAACGCACCGTTCCTCTTATGGTCAAGCCCTCGACCGATTAGTAACAGTCAGCTGAACGGATCGCTCCGCTTACACCTCTGCCCTATCTA
>JAIKVW010000028.1 GCA_024685315.1 Lachnospiraceae bacterium | reverse complement strand
CTGGCTGACAGCGAAATGAAGACGGGCCGCATGTTCTCGATCGCGGGCACATTTGCGGGCTTCCAGTTTCTGATGCCGATGGCCGGATGGTTCCTCGTTACGGAGGCTGCGAGAGTTTTCAAATGGTTCAGCCCGCTGATCCCGTGGATCGCGCTCGTGCTGCTTCTCATCATAGGAGGAGGACTGCTGAAGGACGGCATAGGGGAGCTTCGTGTGAGCAAGGCGGGTGCTGCGGAAGAAAGCGAGCCGGCGGACGCGGCTAAGCTGACCTTTTGGGCGCTCATGATGCAGGGAGTCGCGACATCGATAGACGCGCTTTCGGTAGGCTTCACTACCGCTTCCTATAACAGCATGCAGGCGCTCGTGTCATCGCTGATCATAGGCGTTGTTACGCTGATCATATGCCTGGCCGGACTCAGGATAGGCCGCAGGCTCGGTGTGCTGCTGGCGGGCCGGGCTTCGATACTCGGAGGGCTCATTCTGATAGGCATAGGCCTGGAAATATGGATAAAAGGCGTATTTTTCTAGTTTTCTACAAATATCATTCTCATAAACATCACGCATTCAACATATTCGGGGGATATCATATGGGTGTAACAGAGAGAAACTCTGAAAGAAACCTCCATATAACATTTTCCATATAATACCTAAGACAATATGACAGGAGCGATGGAATGGGCCACCGCTCCTGTTATTTTTTTGAAAACAAGGGTGATGGACTCGAGGAAGTACAAGGGTTCAATTGACTTCAGCGATTTAGCGTGGTAAAGTGATAAAGCAATTTGGAAACGGTATATTTTTTGATATATATTTGATATAAATCGGAGAGAAAAATGCAGTATGACGAGAATGTGCTGACACATACGGAACGAAGGATATTCGCTCTGAGGACGCTGTACAGAAGGGCGGGATACCGCTCATACAGAATGAGGAAGTTCGAGGATTACGATCTATACAGCAGGAACAAGGACTTCCTGCTGTCGGACAGGGTCATCACCTTTACGGACACGAACGGCAAGCTAAAGGCACTGAAGCCTGACGTGACTCTGTCGATCGTAAAGAACCTTGAAGACAAGCCTTCAGAACTTAACCGGCTGTTCTATGACGAGAACGTCTACAGGGTGTCCGGCCGGACAGGGACCTTCAGGGAGATCATGCAGATGGGTCTTGAGTGCATAGGCAACGCAGGCAACGCGATAGCGGCAGAAGTGATCGATCTTGCGGAGCAGAGCCTGGCGCTGGTATCCGAGGGCTCCGATTACATATTGAAGGTCTCGGACGTGGACATACTTACACTACTTGTCGACGGCATGTCGGAATCCGGCACGGTCAGGAGCGAGCTTCTCAGACTGGTCAGCGGCAAGAACCTCCACGGAATAGAGAGCCTGTGCGCGGAAAACGGCATACCGGAAGAAAAATGCCGCACGCTCACCGAGCTGCTTAAGATCTACGGCACTCCTCCTGAAATGATGCCTCTAATAGCGGAGATCTGCAGGGGGACCGAGGCTGAGGAAGAGGTAAGCGAGCTGGCAGACGTGCTCAGCGGTCTTTACCCGGAAAGCGGTGAGAAGGCGGACCGCAAAATAGTGCTGGATTTCTCGATCGTAGGCGATACAAATTACTATAACGGAATGGCCTTTGAAGGCTACATAGACGGGATCCCGGAAAGCGTGCTGATCGGCGGAAGATACGACAAACTCATGAGGAGAATGAAAAAGAAGTCACGCGCCATCGGCTTCGCCATATACATGGATACGCTGGGGATGAGAGGAAAATAAATTGAAGACAATGATAAATGTGGCTCTTCCTAAGGGAAGGCTTGGTGAAAGAGTATATAAGATGTTTGAAGCTGCGGGCTACGGATGTGAAGACATATTCAACGGCCGCAAGCTTGTATTTGAGAATGAGGAAGCCGGGATCAGATATTTCTGGGTGAAGCCGTCAGACGTTCCGATCTACGTGGAGCGCGGCGCGGCCGATGTAGGGGCATGCGGCAGGGACATCCTGCTTGAATATGAACCTAACGTTTATGAGCTGAAGGATCTGGGCACGGGCATCTGCCGCATGGTGGTGGCCGCGCCGAAGGGCTTTAAGGATGAATCTGAGTATCCGCTGAGAGTCGCCACCAAATTCGTGAACATTGCCCAGGATTATTATTCGTCAAAGGGCAGGGACATAGATATAATAAAGCTTAACGGCTCCATAGAGATCGCGCCGATACTCGGGCTCTCAGACGTTATAGTGGATCTGGTGGAGACCGGCACAACTCTCAGAGAGAACGATCTCGAGGTGTACGAAGAAATAATGGATATAAGCACCCGCCTTATAACCAACAAGTCGGGTTATAATTTCAAGAGTGCGGCCATAAACAGGCTGCTTGAGAGTCTTTAATGGAGACCAAGATGATAAGGATTCTGGACTTTGCCGAAGTGACGGCTGAAGAAGTATTTGCGAGAAACGAGCCGACAGCCAATGTGTCGGACATCGTTTCTGCTATTATAAAGGACGTGAGAGAGAACGGCGATGAAGCCGTGATCCGCTATGCTGCGAAGTTCGACGGTGTCGATCCCGAGGG
>JAIKVW010000010.1 GCA_024685315.1 Lachnospiraceae bacterium | reverse complement strand
CGCGTGGTGCGGCAAAGCTCAGGGATCCCGCTCTCTTTGGAGAATTCGATCCATATCTCCGGTACCAGCACGCCTTCCATATCAAGACAGGTGATCACCATATCTATACCTCCTGCGTAATGCTTGGTCTGCAAATTCTTTCTCTTGAATTTACCATATAGAAATATTGCGGGCAAGTGAAAATACGGTTTTAAAAACAAGGCGGATAATGTACAATAAGCAGGAAAGGAACAGGTGCAAAAATTTATGAGCAAACTCTTAGAACAGTTTATTGCATTTCAGAAGGAAAGATCGCTGTATGAGCACGCAGTCGCTCTTCTTCACTGGGATCTCACCACCCACGCTCCCGAACTGGGCAAGGAGCATACTACCGAAACTCTTGCTTATTTCTCAACAAAGCTTTTCAGTCTCACAACTTCAGCGCAGTACGGGGAAATGCTTGAAAAGCTTGCCGGGCCTGAAGAATATGAAAGTCTCAGCGAAGCTATGAAGGTCACTGTAGACCGCTTCCTCAAAGAATACCGCGAGCAGGCCCGTATACCTGAGGATTTCTACTCTGAACTCGTGACCGCCAGGGCACAGTCAGGCCAGGCCTGGGAGAAGGCTAAGAGGGCTTCAGATTACAGTATATTTAAGCCTCATCTCCAGAAAATGATCGAGCTTTCCAGACAGACCGCAGCTTACACTAATCCCGGAGAAGAGACTTACAATGTATTTCTGAACCAGTTCGAGGAAGGGCTTGACAGCGATACCGTTGACAGGCTTTTTGAGGAGGTCAAGGCAGGCCTCGCTCCTCTGCTTAAGCATATCCGGAATTCCCGCCACCCTGACTGGAGCATAGTGTCCGGCGATTATGATATCGACAAGGAAAAGAAGGTCCAGGACCTGCTTCTCGAGTACATCGGCTTTGATTTTAACGCCGGGACCACCGGGGAGTCGGAGCACCCCTTCACCACGGAACTCTCGCGCCATGACAGCCGCGTTACCAACCACTACTCTCCTTCGGACCCCATTGACTACATGTTCTCCGCGATCCACGAAGGCGGACACGCGATCTTCCAGCAGTCTATAGACCCCGCATACGAGAATACCGCGGCAGCTTATGTCAACATGATGGGGCTTCACGAGAGCCAGTCAAGGTTTTTCGAGAACATACTCGGCAGGAACGTTAATTTCTGGATCCCTGTTTACGACAGGATCTGCGATCTGATGCCCGGCCTCCGAAAAGTTCCTCTTGATGACTTTAACCTTCTCATCAACGACGTAAAGCCCAGCTTCATAAGGACCCGGGCGGACGAAGTCACATACTGCCTGCATATTATCCTGCGGTATGAACTTGAGACCGCTATTTTCCGCGGAAACGCTGATGTCTCCGACCTTCCTGATATGTGGAACGACAAGATGGAGCAGCTCCTCGGAATACGTCCTGAAAACGACGCGGACGGGATCCTTCAGGATATGCACTGGGCCGACGGGATGTTCGGATACTTCCCTACATATCTGCTTGGATCGATCTACGACGGAATGTACCTTAAGGCAGTCGAGCGTGACCTTGGCAGCATAGACAGCCTGCTCGCACAGGGCCGTGTGAAAGACATCACCGCATGGCTCCAGACTAATATCCAGCAGCACGGAAGCCTCTACCCCGCCCCGAAGATCATGGAAAGGATCGGCCAGGGAAATATTTCCGCGGCTCCGCTGCTTGACTATTTTAACTCAAAATATTATAAGTTATATTGACTATCAAGAACTGAGGTATCTTATATTGCCAAAGATAAAACTGTCCGACGGAACAAGGCTTCATTATCTGGAAGAAGGCAGCGGAGATCCGATCCTGTTTTTACACGGCTGGTATACCAACGGCATCTATTTCCGCAGGACTGCGAACAGGCTGAAGGACTCATACCGCTGCATCAGATATGACCAGAGAGGATGGGGGCTCTCCGATTCCCCCGTACCGGAAAGGACCATCGACAGGCTGGTTCATGATCTCCGGGAATTAATCGAACAGCTCGGTCTCGAGAACATCTGTCTCGTCGGACATTCGATGGGCGCGCTTGTTATCTACGGATATGTAGAAAAATACGGCTGCGATCATCTCTCTTCGATAATGCTTATGGACATGAGCCCAAAACCGCTCTCGGACCCGGAATGGGAACACGGAACAATGGCTATAGGAAGCTCATTCCGGAATACGCCATTTGAAGAGACAGATAACAGAATGAGGCGGGCGGCTACCGCCATATCATCCTGTTATTTCGGGATGCTAGGAAGTACCGTACCTGCAATGCTGGAAGGGTTTGCCTACATTGAGCAGATGTTTCCCTTCATGGTACCTACCCGTCCCTATCCTACTGTAATTGCCGATTACTGGCTTGCAATGCTGAATGCGGACTACCGCAAGGCAGTTCCCAGGCTGACCGTACCGGTAACCTACGTTCAGCCCGAAAGATCCGTTTATCCCGCATCTGTTGCCGCACACCTTGAGGAATATTCGAATGCTCCTGTAGCATATGAGCTTTATAAGGACACAGGCCATATTGAAATGTTCTGGGATTCCAAAAGGCTCCATAATTCGATCCTCAAATTGAAGTCAAGGGAAGGAGAAGAAAAAACATGGGTGAGACCGCTAAGGCCATTGGAGGCCTGATCATAAGCGCCGCTGCGATCTACGGGGCGATCAAATATGTGATCAAGAGGTGGAAGGAAGAAAAGCCGGAGCTGATGGAAAAGATCAACAGCGAGCCGGCAAAGAAGACTAAAGCCTCTAAAAAGGAATAAGATCCTTCGGAGACAGCTCCGAAGGACCCTGAAGAGTGATATTGTCTAACGCTTATGATAGAACAGGTCTTCCTGTTCATACTTAGGCTCGCTCGTGAGCCTCATTCCGAGCTTTGCAAATGTCCCTTCATCGGCATTTGAAAGCAGGACCGTTGAGTGAGCTTCACAGCCCTTGAGCTTGGGCAGCTGTTCAAGCGCAAGGGCTGAATCTTTGTCTGCCGCAGCGGTAGCGGAAAGGGCTATCAGTATCTCGTCCGAATGGAGCCTCGGATTGTGGCTTCCGAGATAATCTATCTTAAGCCTCTGAATAGGCTCGATGTTTTCTCTGGACACAAGCTTGATCTCGTGAGGGATACCGGCAAGGATCTTGAGCGCGTTAAGCAGTGCAGCAGCGGAAGCTCCGAGGAGGTCGCCGGTCTTCCCGGTAACTACGGTCCCGTCAGGAAGCTCTATCCCGGTAGCCGGATGTCCGGTCTGCTCTTCCCTTGCGAGGGCTTCCTTCGCAGATTTGCGGTCCTCTCTGGAGAGCCCTGCTTTATGAAGGAGGAGCTCAAGCTTGCTTATGTCATCCTTGGATTCGCCAAGGCGTTTTCTCTCACAAAGGCATTTATAATACCTGCAGATGATCTCCTGCTTTGAGGCCTCACGGCAGACATCATCGTCAGAAATGCAATAGCCCGCCATATTTACGCCCATGTCAGTAGGCGACTTGTACGGGCTCTCGCCTGCTATGAGCTCGAGCATCGCTTTTACGACAGGGAATATCTCCACGTCCCTGTTGTAGTTTACAGTCGTAAGCCCATAAGCATCCAGATGGAAGGGGTCGATCATATTGACGTCGTTAAGGTCGGCTGTAGCAGCCTCATAAGCGAGGTTTACAGGATGGTTGAGGGGCAGGTTCCAGATCGGGAAAGTCTCGAACTTCGCGTATCCGGCCTTGACCCCGTGCTTGTATTCGTGGTAAAGCTGTGAAAGGCAGGTGGCAAGCTTTCCGCTTCCCGGGCCCGGAGCAGTTACGACTACCAGGGGCCTGTTCGTGCGGATGTACTCATTCTTTCCGTAACCTTCATCGCTTACTATCTTCTTCACATCGTTAGGATATCCCGGAATGCTGTAATGCCTGTATGAAGGGATCCCGTATGAAGAGAGCTTTTCCTGGAAACGTTCAGCCTGGGGCTGGTGATTGAATCTGGTAATGCAGACGCTTCCGACGTAGAGACCTATAGCCCTGAACTCGTCAATGAGCCTTAGAACGTCCATGTCGTAAGTAATGCCATGATCGCCGCGCACCCTGTTCTGCTCGATATCTTCTGCGCTTATGACAATGACTATTTCAGCCTGATCCTTAAGCTGTATAAGCATGTGGAGCTTAGAGTCTGGTTTAAATCCGGGGAGGACCCTTGAGGCATGGTAGTCGTCAAACAGCTTGCCTCCGAATTCAAGGTAGAGCTTGTTGTCATACTGCTCTATCCTCTCCCTGATGTGTTCGGACTGCAGTTTCACATACTTTTCGTTATCAAATCCAATCTTCATATCCCACTTGTCTCCAGTTGAAAAACAGTTCAATAAACCGTTAAATAATACCATATTCAGGCAGAATTATCAATACCGCAGGAACCTTCAGGGTATCCGGCCGCATACGGATACCGCAGTATGATATAATCATTAAAGCAGATAGATGTTCATTATAAAGGAGAGCATAATATGCCGCTTATCCGACTTGACAAATTCCTGGCCTCAGCTGAAATATGTTCCCGCTCTGAATGCCGCAAAATACTTAAGGCCGCGAGGGTCACTGTCAACGGGATCCCTGCGGGAGATCCTTCACAGAAGATCGACCCTGATGTCTCGAAGGTCCTTCTAGACGGAGAAATGGTCAATTATTCCAGATTCCGCTATTACATGCTTAATAAACCCGCTGGATACATTACTGCGAACGAAGACCGCCTCCAGGCAACTGTGATGGATCTGCTCCCAGAAAAGAGGCGAAAGAACCTCTCTCCCGTCGGCCGCCTTGACAAAGATACCGAAGGGCTGCTTATTATTACGGATGACGGGGTTACCGCACACAGGCTCCTTTCGCCGAAGGCACATGTCCCAAAGACCTACCTTGTATGCGCTGACGGGCCGCTCTCCGAGGACGACTGTGTTCTTTTCCGGGAAGGCGTGGATATCGGCGAAGAGGCCCTCACGGCCCCTGCTCGGCTCCGTATCCTGGGCGCTGACATAAAAAAAATCCCGGAAGATGTCATCTGTTATCTTCCGGAAAATGTTCCTGCCTGTGAAATCCCTTTCTGGGCACTTGTCACCATCACCGAAGGAAAATTCCATCAGGTGAAAAGAATGTTTAACGCGGTCGGCAGGGATGTACTATACCTCAAGAGGATCTCCATGGGCACCGTAGTGCTTGATCCGGATCTTTCCTCCGGAGAGTGGCGCTTCCTCACGGAAGAAGAGATCTCTTCCATCACCTGCTGATCATTACAGCCCGCAGAAAGCCGCGGCATCGAAGCCGAAGGTTTCTTCAAGCCTGCCGGGGTCAAGCGCTCCGGCCGGATCACCGTAATACAGTGTCCTGCCGTCTTTCATCAGCATTATCCTGTCTGAAAGCCGCGCGGCCATTCTGATATCATGATATACGCCTACCAGACTGTGTCCCTGCCGGCTCCTCCATTCCTGAAGATGGTCCGTCAGCTCAGACTGAGCCTTTATGTCCAGATGATTCATAGGCTCATCCAACAGGAGCACCGGGGATTCCTGGGCAAGGCATCTCCCGAGAAAGACCTTCTGCTGCTGCCCGCCCGAAAGGACATTCAGCTGTTTATGCCTTATCGCGTTCAGATCAAGATCATCCAGGACCCGTTCAAGGACCTCTCTGTCATTCTGAGTGATCCCTCCAAATATCCCGCTGCTCTTAGAGTATCTTCCCTGAAGCACGGTCTCTTCGACCGTGTATGGGAAATATGCCTCTCCTGTCTGAAGCAGCCTTGATGCTCTCCGGGCGATCTCCCTTCGCGAAAGGCCTGAAGGATCGTCCCCCATCAGTTTCAGTTCTCCCTTGAAAGGAATAAGTCCGCTGATGCAGCGAAGAAGCGTCGTCTTTCCGCAGCCGTTAGGACCAAGTATTCCAAGCGACTGCCCGCTCTCCAGAATAAAATCCACGCCCTTAAGGACCTCTTCGCCGCCTTTCCTGTAGGAGGCATGCAGGTTCCTGGCTTCAAGTGCATATGTCATTCCCTCTCCCTCCTTCTCGTTCCGAAATATACCCAGAGGAAGAACGGCGCTCCGAGCAGCGCTGTTACTGCTCCAACAGGGATCTCCTGAGGAGAAAGCACGGTGCGCGAGAGCATGTCTGCCAGCGCCATGAAACCGCCCCCGATAACGCCAGACATAGGTATCACATATTTATGAGAGGCCCCGAAAATTCGTCTGACCGCGTGGGGAGCCGCCAGATCTATAAACCCTATCACCCCTGTAAAACATACCGAGAGAGCTGTGAGAAGCGAGGCGATCACAAGAAGTTTTTTCTTCTCTCTGCCGCTCTCGACTCCGACCGCTGCGGCACCCTCATCTCCAAAACTCATCACGTCGAGTTCTCGGTGTTTAAGTGAGACAGCGAGTGTTCCAACCGCGGCTGCAGCCAGGAGCCCAACCGCGTGGGTCCACCTTCTGCCCGCAAATGTCCCCATCTGCCACAGCACCATCCTCTGCATGTGCTGTGAAAAGGCTGCCGAAAGCATTGTGACGATTGCACTCACAAAAAGCGACAAGATCATTCCAAAAAGAATTACCGTAGAGTTTCTCAGGGTCCCGTCAAGCGACGAAGCGGCTGCCAGTACAAGGAAGACCGTCGACAGGCCGCAGGCAAATGCCGCTCCGGGAAGAAGCAGGGGAATACTGATCTCCAGTATTATGATAACTGCGGCGCCGAGGGAAGCCCCGGAAGACACACCCATGGTGTATGACGATGCCAGGGGATTCTGCAGTATCGCCTGCATGACAGCACCGCTCACCGAGAGCATTGCGCCTACCGCGAACGCAGTAAACACGCGCGGCATACGTATCTCCCATATGATAGCCGCCATGGACTGTGTGATCTGTTCTGGAAGCTCTGCGTCAAAGAGCTTATTTTTTATAACAGCAAGGATCTCCCCCGGCAGGATCCTTACGCTGCCCGTTCCCACACATAATATAAGAGCTGCTGCCGTTATAAAAACGGCAACAGCTGCCATTAACCGCTTTCTGTCAGGCTGCCGGTTCAAGATCGGTCAGAACTTCCTGATAATAATCCGGGTAAATGTAAGTCGCCATATCTATAAGGGCGTTGATAACATGATGGTTGGGCTGGTTAACTTCGTCCGAATCCAGCTGATAAACTTCTCCGTTCACGATAGCTGTAACATTTTCCCAGCCGCTCATGGTCAGTATGGTGTTGATTACATCAGGTGTATACATATCTGCCGTAAGAATAACGTCAGGATCCGCTCCTACAGCTGCTTCCTCTGTGAGCGCCGGCCACTGCGTTCCTTCTCCAGCCGCAATATTTACAGCGCCCACAAGCTCCAGCATCTCATTGATATAAGTTCCGTCTCCTGCTGTATAGATAGTAGGATAGTCCGCAGAAGGAGTGTAAAGCTCGAACAGAACCGTCTTCTTCTCTTCTTCAGGAATGGTGGCAGCGATCTCTGCTATGGAATCGATAGCTTCCTGCATCTCATCGCAGTACTCCTGTGCCTTCGCTTCTTCGCCTACACATGTACCGATGAACTTAAGATCTTCCTGGATCTCTGCAAGCGAAGCACTGCTCGGAATATCTGCTACGCAGATCCCTGCGCTGCGAACTGAGGCAAACGCATCTGTTCCGTCGTAGGAGCTCATTCCGGAAGTGAAGATGATATCCGGCGCAAGTGCGGTAAGCTGCTCCTGGTCAGGCGCCATCATGTCGAAAGCAGGGATGTCCGCATTAAGCTCTGCTCCGTATGAATACTGTGAATTTGTGTCCACCGCAACTATCTTGTCCTTGAGGCCCATGTCCAGAAGGACCCTGGTGGTAGAGGGAGCCATAGACACGATCGTTTCAATATTCTCGGGAACAATGATATCGTTGCCGCTGCGGTCCTGCATGGCCCGGCCCTCAGCCGTGGCTTCCGTTTCGGTGACTGCTTCAGTCTCAGTGACTGCCTCAGTCTCACTTTCGGTCTCAATGGTGCTCTCCGCTGCCGAAGAACTGCTGCTACTGCTGCATCCTCCCAGAACTAAGAGAGAGGCTGCACCTGCTGCCAGAAAAACAAAAAAACCCTTTTTCATTATGTTTCCTCCTTTTTTCGGTCCGGGAACAGAATGATCGGGGCTTCGGGATGCGTGTTACGCAAACAGACCATTATCTTTGGTCTAAAAACGTACAACCAGTATCTCGTGGCCTTGGATCTCTCCTGTACTGACATAAGGCAGGTCTCCTGACTGACGGGTCAGGACCCTAAGCCGCCTTCCCGGGTCTCCCCAGTGACAAAATGGCTTAAATGCCCGCCGCGATTAGCGGCTCCCCGATCACAGTGACGAGTTCGCGCGGGATTCGCACCCGCTTCCCTTTTCACCGGAGAAAACCTGCACCTGCGCTGACTGCGCGGATCTCCAGGCCTCTCCGACACCTTAGGTCTTTCCCTGTTTTATTGTTTCTGCAGTCTGCGAAGATCACTCATCGCAAACAGGCCTATACAGTATACCATGATACCTTATATTAATAAAGACCCTGCAGCAACATTGTGATGCGGCCGCAGGGACAGGATATCACAGCATCTTCTTTTTCTTGAAAATATAAAGGCAGACCGCCACTACAATGATGCAGACTATGATCACTGTCGGATATCCGTATCTGGAACCGAACTCCGGCATATACACAAAGTTCATCCCGTACCATCCGGTTATCAGCGTTAGGGGCATGAAAATAGTCGAGATGACCGTCAGCACTGCAATATTATTATTCTGCTTTTCGTCGACCTTGATCTGATTGAGGTCGCGGAGCTGGGTCGTGAACTCGACCAGGGTCGCTACCCGCTCGTGCAGCCTCTCGATCCTCCTGCTAACGAGGCGGAAATACCTTTCATTGTCAAGTTTGAAAAAGTCGTTCTCGTTTTCTTCAAATTCCTGGCAGACATCGATAAGCTCGGAATAATGAAGCTTCAGGTCACGAAGGTCGTTCCTGATCTCTGAGATCTGCCTGAATACATTCTCACCCTTCCCTTCAAGGATAAGCTTCTCGATATCGTCGAGCCTTCTGTCGTACCGGTTCAGCATCTCGGCATCATCTATGATTATCTGCTCAAGGAAATCATACAGAAATCTCTCGAGGCTGGGGTTTACCAGCTTCTTGCTGAGAGCGACCTTTTCGACCAGCTCCGCGGCCAGGCCCTCGTAGTCAATGAAAATGATCCCTTTTTCGTCAAGCGAAAACGCGAACTGCTTCGGATGGCCGGAAATATTCTCCCGGTCCAGGATCACGAACTTTCCCGTGATCGAGTCGTAGTTGACTTCGGCGCGCGTGCTGCTGATATGCTGGGGATTAAAGCCCCATTCAATTCCCATATCAAATTCCGCTCTGTGCTCCTGCCACTCTTCTTCGCTTAGAACGACCACGAATTGATGTTCCGGATCGCTCCCTGAAAAAGAATCAGTTATTGTAAGTCTTTCGCTGATCAGGTAGCTCTGCATCTTCTGCCTCTCTTACTTAATACTGCTTATGTCTGTGTCTTCAATCCTATTGTAGCACTAACCGGCCATAAGCGCATTCAGAATGAATGCAAAAAAAGAGCTGCCGTTCCCGGCAGCTCCAAAATAAGTTATTTTCAGTTATTGAACAGGTCCGAAAGCACATCCTGGTATGCTTCAAAGACATCAAGCACATGCCTGTCCCAATGACGCGCATCCGCTGAAGAACTTCCGAATACATAATCTTCCTGTCCGTAATCCATTACGTCAAATCCTGGGATAGCCTTGCTTGCTCCGGCTGTACGGTATGCAGCTGCGGCGGCAAGCGAGAAGGCCGCCCCGTTCGTGCTGTCATAGCTTACCCAGGAGGAAAGATCCGTTCCCGTCGCTTCCGTGCCGGTTCCGTTCGCAGTCTGTCCTTCAGGATCAGCCTTCGTGATCTCCACCGCGCCGTCAACGTATTTTCCGTACATCATGTCAACATAAAGCGCCAGGGAGTCGCCAAAGATCTCGGAAGGAACATGTCCGCCGTTCCACTGCCATTCTATCTCGGCATCTGTACCTGCATTCAGCCAGGCGATCTGAAGGTTAAGCGAGTTGAACATCGAGATGTCGCCCTCGGATGCTCCCATCAGGATGCGGGTCCAGGTCGGGTCGCTGGTGCCTTCCGCTCCGATGTAATTCGTAGGATCGTAGAGCTCAACGATGTTGTTCCCGAATTCGTCTCCGGCTTCAATTTCAGCTATGTCTGCCTGGTACGCCGCAAGCATCTCTTCGAATGATGAATAATTGGCTGAGTCTGTTGAGCCGCTCGCGGACTGAGTCGTCCCGGCATCAGGGGTCCCAACCTCTTCCGTATCAGAAGAATGACCTGAGCTGTCCATGTCTGGAGGGCCGCCTGCGCTGTCTCCTCCGGGCCCGCCGCTGCTGCTTCCCATATCAGGAGGACCGCCTGCGCTGTCCCCTCCGGGCCCGCCGCTGCTGCCTGAAGAGCTGCTTCCGGTGCTTCCTTTAACATACCTGCCTTCGATAAATGCCTCCGCGCGGTCTTCGCTTGTCATAGCAGCAACTTCGCTGTCGGAAAGCGCCTCTCCGTCAGCATTGAACCAGGTCCAGTCTTCAGCATAATCAAGACGTGCAAGGTAATCATTCAGACTCTGCTCGAATTCTGCTAGATACAGATCGACATAGGTACCATGGTAACCGTTCGTATCCTCATAACCTTCTTCGTCATATTCGATCGTCAGGGCCACGGTATCATCGGTGTCGCCGTCTCCGTTCAGATCAAATCCGACCGCGGATTCCAGAGCTGTAAGGCCTTTTGCATTGATATACTCCATGTATTCAGCGGCGAGATATTCAGCCGTCTGCTTCTGGAAATCAGATCCGAAGCTGTATGTCGCGTCGAGATAATATTCAAATGCAAGAGCCATGTCCGCCTCGGCAAGTGAAGTAATCGCGCTGTAAGCCATGCAGCCCCACATACCGTCAGAAATTGCGACCTCGGTCCCGTCGATAGTAACGCTTGAAATGTAGTTCCCGTCCGAATCCTTGTAAATACCTACCGCACCGGCTTCGATCTCATAATCGTAGAAATCAGGGTTGTCGGAAGTTGCCGCAAGCATGACAGCGTGAGCACCGCCGCCCGATCCGCCGGTAGATACGAAATAATCCACGCTTCCGGGAAGATTCCCAAGAAGGATATTGTACTTTACAAAACGGACAGCGTTTTTCTGGTCAACGAGGCAGCAAGGCGCGTCGCCCGAATAGGTTCCGTCTGAAAGCGTGCTCTGTTTGCCCCTGTTGCCGCAGGCTACGTTGATATAGCCTTCTGACGCGTAGGTTGAGGACGCGGTCTGGTTGCTCTGCTCGCTGTAACCTGCAGCACCTGTGTTAATGATCACGGGCGCCGTACTTGCAGTGTAGACCTGCCCGTTGGTGCTTGTGACAGTCGCGTCATAATCTATAATAAGATTACCTGTGACCGTTCCGCTTGTGGCGTCAGCCTCTCCGTCTCCGTCGGTGTCAACGCCCTTGACATAAGTGCCGGGCACGCATACGGAAACGCCCTGTTCATCTTCGATCTCAGGGTTGGTGACTGCGGTTACGATCGAGAGTGTCCAGGCATCAGAACTTTCCGAATATGTCCACTCCGCACCCATATTTGATAAATCGAGAGCTTCTTCAATAGCGGCACTGTCAGATGTCTTCTCAGTATCTTCAGAGCTTTCCTGACTTCCTGCCTCTACTGTCTCAGCTTCTGTTTCACCAGAACTGCTTCCTGACGAGCTGTCCGATGAACTGCCCGACGAACAAGCGCTGAATGAAAGAACGAGCGCAGATGTTATCAGTAAGCTCAGTATTTTACGGTTTTTATGCATAAAAATACCTCCATACATTTTTCTTTTAACCGTGAGACTAATCTATAGTTAAGTACTATATCTACCGCATTTACTTTAAATTTAGTTTAAACAATATCTTTAATTCGAGAAGATTTACACTAAAAACTCAAAAAGCGCCTGCTTTCGTTTTAAAAGCAGGCGCAGATAACAGATCTTATTTATATTATTTTTTCCCTTCTGTTGCCATGATACGAGCCCTCAGAACAGGTCCCGGCAAGCTCATATCCCATTTCGCCGTAATACTGATTCAAAAAAGCATTATCTACTGAACAGTCAAGCCTGACATATTGTTCCCCCCTGGCTGCCGCCAGCTTCTCGATCTCAGCCAGCATGAACCTGCCTGCACCTTTTACAGCAGGGTCGGTGGCAAAGTTATGGACATAGCAGGCCTTAGATCCTTCTGTATCAGGCCATCTCTCATCCTGCTCCAGAAGTACCGCAGTACCCGTGATGCGGCCTTCCGTTTCCAGCACATAAAGAGTTCCAAGCGATTGCTGTTCCGAATAATACGATTCCGGATAGATCTCAAGGTAGCCCAGCACATTCCACAGGCGTATACCTTTTTCATCCATCCAGCGTACACGCTTAACGATCAATCCAAAGGCTTCCGGTACCTCTTCAGCTTTTGCGCGCCGCATCACCGGCTTTCCCGTCTCGACCGAAGCCATCCTTATACCCACTCGCAGCTTTCAGCCATTACCTGCAGTACCCGTATGCTTTCAGTTTCCAGTTCCGCCCTGTAATAGCAGTGAATATAGTAGAAAGTCTTTCCTTTCTTGACGGAATAGCTCTCGCCGATCATGTTTATATTCTGCGCAGTATATGTGTACCTGAATCCTTCGGCTGCAGTGCCTCCGACATTCTTCGATTCAAAACCCTGCAGTTTGTATCCAAAGGCTGCCATAGGCTTCTGCAGAGCTGTTTCCATCTTTTTTGCAACGTCTTTTGAATTCAGCATCAGGGCTCCTAACCCGCTTTTTCTCCACGAAACGGATATAATAATATGCCTTTCCGGATCGCTGATGCTCCAGTCCGGAAATTCCTTATATATATTAAACTTTGCAAGTTCAGCTGCATCCATTACATGGAAACCGTCAGGGACCGCAGCTTTCAGCCCGTTATTTAAAAACTGAAATTCCATATCCCTATTAATCTCCGTTTAATCCGCTTGCTTCTGCGTTATCTCGTATGTTGTCCGCTCAATTACAAGATCATACTCCTGCTTGCTCCCATCCGGGGCCACGATCGTCATCACAGTGCGGCCGGCTTTGGTAAAATCGGCATGTATCATATATGACTCAAGGTTTTCATAGTAAACTATCTGAACATCTCCGTACTGTTCGTCGGCAAGAGAAACCTCGTATGTATCATCAAACCTGTGTTCCGCGTTGCTGCCCATGATCTCGGTACTGTAGACCGGCGGATTCCTCAGTGCAATGAAGGTCAGCCCGAGGACCATGGCCGCCCCGATCAGGGCTCCGGCCGTACGGATCTTCTTGTTTTCAAATATCAAGACCGGATACAGTATCATCGCGCAAATGCAGAAAATGCATATAAGGATGAACTTTGGCTTGTAGAACATAAAGTCCGGCAAATAGGATGCGTAAGAATACCCGGTAAGCACGATCATCGGAAACAGTATAAGATACCCCCACCATTTGCCTTTCTTCATGTAGTAGCCTATGTACCCCATCGGAAGGCAAAGGAGCGTCCAGATGAACCAGTACTTATAATAGCCGAAGAGGTTCCATCCCATATGGCTGAAGGGCACCTGTATCAGATATACCAGCGGCTGGCTGATAAGGAAAAAAACGAAGCATTTAAGCGCCGAATCAATATTGCTCTTACTGTTCATTATGATAATGATCCCGAAGAGTATCCATACCTCGAAGGTCACTGTGATCGCGATGAACGAGGTAGCAGAAAAAGCAGGGATGATCGCCATAGCTGCGGTAAATGCGCCGGATATGACTGCCCAGATTATCAGTTTAGGCCAGGTAAGCTCTATCCCTCCGAAAAGCTTTTTGACAGCTGATCTCATGTTGCCTGCAACGTCCTTTCTATTCCTAAATAATGTTTATCACAGACTCTGCTCTCCCCATTTGAAGCAAAGCATCGTCATGTCGTCAAATTGGCTGTTTCCGCAAATGAATTCATCCACGGAGCTTTTTACATTCTCAATGATCTCGGCTGAAGTGCATCCGCTTTTGCCTTCAAGAGATCCCAGCAGACGCTTCTCTCCAAAGAAATTCTTGTCATTATCGTCTGCCTCGGTAACGCCGTCAGTGTAAAGGCACACAATATCTCCCTTTTCAAGCTGAACAGAATTCTGCCTGTATCTGATATCTTCCATTCCGGCAAGCACCAGGCCGTTTTTGGCTTTCAGGAACTCCGGCATGCCAGCCCGGATCAGAACCGGGGCATTGTGTCCTGCGCTGACAAAGTCCATCGTACCGCTCTTCAGGTCAAGCACACCCACCCACACGGTCACGAACATTTCCGCTTCATTCCTTGCGCAGAGTACATTGTTGGCGGTTCCGACAGCATCAGAGAGATTGGGAATATCCCTGATGCAGTTCTGAAGGGTGATCTTTGAAGAGGCCATAAAAAGCGCGGCAGGGATGCCTTTCCCGGAAACATCGCCGATCACAAAAGCGATATGGTCCGGGTCGACAAAAAACACATCATAGAAGTCGCCTCCGACCTCCTTTGCAGCTTTCATAAATCCGCTGACGTCAAGATCTTTTACCCCGGGATAATTATCGCCTATCAAAGGCAGGAGCGAGTGCTGGATCACATTCGCTACCTCCAGCTCCGACTGCATGCGGCTCCGCTCTGCAGTAAGGACCCGCTGCCTTTCCGTATAGGTAATGATGGAGATCATCATCATAAATCCCAGTGCATTTACAAAAATGAACGGAAGGGCTATCTGCCTCACTATAGAAAGAGCTGTTTCATACGGCTTTACCATTATCAGTACCACGCCTAAATGGAACATCTCCATCAGCGCACTCAGAAGGAATGCAAAAACCGGCTTTTCAATTTTCGCGCGCCATTTATTTGAAACAGCGCCGCAGAACAGCCCTATACAGCATGTCGCGACTACACATGCCTGGGCGGTGACCCCTCCCAACGTCATCCTGTGCGTCCCCGCGACCAGACCTGCGATCAGGCCGCCGGCCGGACCTGCCATAAAACCCGCAAGCATCGGACCTATATCACGTACGGACACTACCGCTCCGCTTAAGTCAAAGCCGGAAATATTACCATATATTCCGAAGGCTCCGCCTAGAATCCCCGCTATAATGACGTATTTCCATTTTTTCTCGGTTTTAACTAATTTTGACAGGATGTCACTGCCACCAATAAATGCCGAAACGACCAGTATTACAGCAAGTGTTCCTACCAGTTTCGAGAATATCGAACTCATATCGCCGATCATGGACAATTACCCTTTTTAAGCAAATTATTCCTTCAGAAAGGAAGCTTTTCACATGTCGTCCTTCACGCCTACCGCTACCATTCTCGCTCTGGCGCGGGTCACTCCGCCTGCTTCCATTTCCATGGCAACTATCACTTTCCGCTCACCTATCTCTTCCGGCCTTGCAGTGACGGTTATCTCAGAATCCATAGGGACAGGTCTCTTAAAATCCACCTCAAGCCTTGCAGTTATAAAACGTCCGATCACGGTATTTTCCGTGAGTTCAAGACCCTTATTCTTATGAGCGAACCATGCCGCCGAAGCTGCCCCGTGGCAGTCAAAGATCATAGCGATCATGCCGCCGAACAGATTATCAGGGACTCCGCCGGTAAACTGTCTGGCCGGAACCACCCTGCAGATGCATTCGTCCGAATCCTCAACCGGATAGGATTTTAAATGCATGCCGAGATCATTCTTAGGACCGCACCCCCAGCAGTGCTGGAACCGCTCACCGTATGTATCCTGAATTGCTATTTTCTTTATTTCTTCAGACATTTTTAATTCTCCGAATATCACTATCAAGGCAAGCCAAAATAAGTTCCCTAATTAGTTTATTATATCGTAAAAACCCTTAATAAAAAAGACCATTTAAGACTTAATTCAATCCAGGCAAAAGCCTTCAACATAATACGAACCGGCGGTTGATTTCAGCATGATCTTCCGCCGGTTTCAGATTCAGATCTAATATACCAAATATACTAAGAACGTCAGAATAATATAAAACACGATCATGCAGCAGAGGATGAGAAGCTGCCTTCCCTTCTGCTTGGTAAGCAGCCCTGCGAACTCCCTCACTGCCGCATTAGGCCAGAAATACCACTTGGTCCTGGCTCCCATGCCGGCCGCCCTCATTCCAGCGGTCCCTGCAAAAAAACCGCTTCGAAACACGTGATAATTGTTGGTAGAAAAGGCAATTTTGGCATTTGGATCTCTCTCGTCGATCTTCTCTTTCGAAAACTTCATGTTCTCAAATGTACTAACAGAACGGTTTTCCTCGATTATCCGTTCCGGGGGGACTCCCTGTTCCATCAGATACTGTCTCATGCATGCGCTCTCGGAGATCACTTCATCGGAGCCCTGACCTCCGGAAGTAATAAAGGTAAGTTCCTTGCCGGTCAGTTCTTTCTGCGCCTCCGCGAACTGCAGCGCACGGTCGATCCTGCTTCTAAGCAGGGGGGTCGGCGTACCGTCGTCACGGATCCCGCAGCCAAGTATGATGACAAAATCCCGGTCCTTGTGCGGCTCATACCGGGCAGCAATGATATCAGCTATTATAGTTCCGATAAGCATGCACTCAAAATAGAGGTAGATCGCAGCAAAGAGATTTGTCAGAAGTTCATGTATCATGACCTCCATCTGGCTCCCTGAAACGTAATAATCTGCATAAAACAGAGAAAGCCAGCCGCAGATGATCAGAAATGAAAGGATGATCCCCAGCAGATTTACCAGCCTTTTCCCCTCATGAAGGATCAGCGAGACATTAGATATGCTTAGCCCCGCGGAAAACAAAAGAAGAAACGGGGCTGAGAAGAACATGTAGTTCTTTGCCGACCCCATAAGGACATGGATCACCATGATCCCCTGATAAATATCTGGAGCCTTGATCATGTCAACCCCAAGAACTAAATGCATAAGCATTATAAAGAAAGCAAAGAGCGAAAACCCGGCATAAAAGATCGTGTTGTATGAATACGGATCATACCCGACCTGCTGACGAAAAGCAAAAAGAAGGGCTGCCGCCACAGCAAGCGCATAAACCGCGATCGTAAAGCAGATAGCGCAGGCATGCTCTTCTGCACCTGTCACCGCCAGAACTGCTATTGCCGCAGCGAAAACGATAGTCAAACATGCCAGGAGCTTAAGCGAGGGCTTCCTGTCCCTTGAAAAAAAACCAGGTATGATTCCTGGGCTTCTCATGAGTGTTGCATCCTTCCTTATGGCCTGCCGTAATCCCTGCAGCCTGCGAAGCTGTCTGAAGGCTCTGCCGCCATATTCATTTTTACATTATTTTACAGAGGTAATCAAGCTTCAAATTGTTCCGGATCCCTCATTCCAGAGGCAGCACCATCTGTTCGTTGATCCATGACTTCTGGACAGCGTCATGGATCCTGTCGCCTTCCATATAATTCCCTATAAGGAATGGAGATGCAGGATCGTGACGCCTGCTGTTTGCCAGCACCTTTTCTGATTCCGCATTGGCATAACAGTATCTGCACAGATGCCTGCAGGTGTTGTAAGCTCCGATATCACAGGAAAGATAGCATGCACACTCTGCTCTAGCTCTTTTTCTCCTCGGCGCGTCAAGCCGCCTCCCAATGGCCTTTTCATAATCGCTTATCATCATGCAGCCGCCGCAGTCCGCGCCGAAAGCGGCAAGTTCGTCACCCTCTGCGCAAGGCTTTACCGTCATTCCGTGTTCCGCTGCAATTTCGATCATCTTTCTTCCGAGCATCAGCCGGATCTCCTTTGTGACTTCGTGCGCTTCTGGAAAATTCCTTCTCACTTTCGGATAAAGATCTATGAAGCTGATCACTGCTGTTCTGGTATAACCGTCCAGTGCGGAAGCAATCTGTTCAAAAGCATAAAGGTGATAATCCGTTGTATACCTTTCAGAAATAAATATTGGATCGTACCTCCATCCGACAGAGTTAATGCCAACTGTCTGCGAAAGCTTCTGAAAATCCTCCAGCAGCTTATGCTTGTCCGGTACCCCGGGTTCAATGTCCCTGCCGTATGGGGTGATCGTAACGAACCAGTACTGCCCGAAATCCTTCAGCAGATCCATATACGGAAACATCGGCGCCGGGTTCTTCGTGCAGAATCCGATCACATCCACCACCGAGGGATCGAGCCGGTATCTGCTGACCTGGCTTGGATTATATGGATTGCGCACGCAAACAAAGCCTTCTTTCAGGCGGTTAGCAAACCACTCTGAATAGAAGGCAGGAATATCGGTCCTCTGTCCCGTGTTGATGATCATGATACATTACCGCCTTTCCCGGCTGCTCCTCACTTCTTAATATCCTTCAGCACCGCTCCGGTATCTCCGTTGATACAGGTCGGACGCTCCTCGATCTCTTCCGGGCAGAAGGATTCATCATAATTAAGACACGCGTAAACTGCTTTAGGGTTCTCCGCTGTCATTTCCCAGAAAGGATATTTCACTATCACAGGGTTATACCGCACATTGCGCACCGTTTTGCCCTGAATGAGTCGTGTAATAGTGTGTTTTTGCGTTTTTTGTGGGTTCGGCGCATATATCATCCCCGTTCTCATCGCCGACCTTACCGATGAAGCGGTAGTAGATCTCCACCCGCATAATCACTTCACCATCAAGCTCTTCTTTCTCATGAATCACTACATGATCAATCAATGTGTGAAGCAATGGAGCCGTAAGCTCCTGGATGTCGATATAGCGCTCTACCAATGCCGCAAAACGGGACGCGTCGTTTTCTTTCTTTTTGTATTCCGTCT